>NZ_JBFBFA010000001.1:0-707607 GCF_040683915.1 Kitasatospora sp. NPDC093102
GCTGCCGCTGCGCCTGCCGCAGTCGCACGGCGTCCGGATCGCCCAGCGCTACCTGCCGGGTGAGCGCGGCGGCCCGCCGGTCATCCGGCGGGCCCGCGGGTCGTCCAGGCAGTCACCGAGGGGAGGAGCGCCGTTCCTGCCTCGGCGCCGACGCCCACCCTCTGATTCGGGGACCTCCCCGCTCGCTGCTCCCCGGCCCTGCCGCAGGAGGTGAGGGTCGTCCCACGGCAGCTGCGGCGTGCTCAGCTGTCGAGTGCGCGGGTGATCTTGGAGCGTGAGGGGGCCGGATGTTCTCCGGCAGGAAGCCCTCCTCGCCGACGCGGTCCAGCTGCGTCGTGCCATCGTGCCCACTGCCGGTCACGTCAGCCCGGCCCTGAGGCGCACCGTGGGGTTGGTCAGCGGGGGAGGGTCCAGGCGGGTGCCCAGGTTCCGGGGGTGCCGGGGGTGGGCGCGGTGGTGGCGAGGTGGGCGCGGAGGGTGGGCAGGGCGGGGTGGGGGTTGTCGCGGTGCCAGAGGAGTGAGTGGGGGTAGACGGGCGTCGGGTCGGTCACCGGGATGCGGCGCAGGCCGTGGCCGGCGGGCCAGACGAGGCGGGTCTGCTCGCTCATGAAGGTGGCCAGGGCCGGGGTGTCGGCGACGGTGTCGAGGAGCGCGTCGGAGCCGAAGTTGGGGCCGGTGGCCTCGATGGTGAGGCCGAACTCGGCGACGAGGTCGTCGTAGTAGGCACCCCATTCGCTGCCGGGGATGATGCCGGGCATCCAGATCCGGTGGCCGACCAGCTCGGCGACGGTCACCGACTTGGCGCCCGCCAGTGCGTGGGCGGGGCCGGTGAGGAGTTGGAGCGGTTCGTCGAGCACCCGGACGGACTCGATGTCCTCGGGCAGTGGCCGGCCGGGCATGGCGACGGCGCGGAAGGACGCGTCGATCGTGCCGGAGCGGATGGCGGCGACGGCGGTCTCGATCTCGAGCAGCATCAGCACGTCGAGGTCGATCTCGGGGTGGGCGTGGTGGAAGCCGCGCATCAGGCCCGAGGCCGCGCCGCGCGAGGCGATCACGTCGACGCGCAGCGGGCGGCGGCCGGTGCGCACGGACGCGACCGCGCGCTCGGCGGCGCGCAGCAGCTCGCGGGCGTGGGGCAGGAACGCCTGCCCGTCGATGGTGAGTTCGGCGCCGCGCGGGGTGCGGGTGAACAGCCGTACGCCGAGGTCGCGCTCCAGTGCGGCGACGCGCTTGGAGACGGCCTGTTGGGTGATCGCCAGGTCGACGGCGGCCTTCTGGAACTGGCCGGCCTCCGCGATGGCGGCGAAGGTGCGAACTGCTTCGAGATCCACGCTGATCCACCCTAGTGAACAACCCGTGGTTGTGTCTGGTGGGCGAATCGGTTGTTTGACCGGCTGTTGCGCCGCCCGGTTAGCTCGCACCGGTCAACTTCGGTTTGTTCGGTCGGGATCGGGACGTCGAGGGGAGCGCACCGGGCATGGTGGGCAGGAAACAGTTGGGCAGGCGGTTCGGCTGGCTGTGGGCGGCGTACGCGGTGAGCGCGTACGGGTCCGGGCTGGGGTTCGGGGCGCTGCCGCTGATCGCCGTGCTGGCGCTGGACGCCGGCCCCGTCGAGGTGTCCGCGCTGTCCGCGGTGGGGCCCGCGGTGGGCGCGCTGGTCGCAGTGCCGCTCGCGCCGTGGGTGGAGTTCCGGCGCAAGCGTCCGGTCATGGTCGCGATGGATCTGATCCGGTTCGCGGCCATGGCGACGATCCCGGTCGCCTACGTCTTCGGATGGCTCGGTTTCGTCCAGCTGCTCGTGGTCTCGGTCGTGGTCGCCGCGGCCAAGATCGCGTTCGGCGCGGCCAGCGGTGCCTACCTCAAGGCCCTCGTCCGGCCGGAGGACCTGCTCGTGGCCAACGCGCGGTTCGAGTCCACGAACTGGAGCTCCATCGCGGTCGGGCCGCCGCTGGGCGGGGCGGCGATCGGCCGGTTCGGGCCGGTCACCACCGTGGTGGCCGACGCGCTCAGCTACCTGCTCTCCGCGCTCTGCATCGTCGCGATCCGCGGCCGGGAGGAGGCCCCGCGGCCTTCCGGCGGTAACCCGGTCCGGGCCGGCGCGGTGCTCGACGGCTGGCGCCACATCATGGGCGACCCAGGTCTGCGGGCGCTCTACCTCAACAACATGCTCGTGTCCGGCCTGATCATGGCCACCGAGCCGATGCTCGCCGTCCTCCTGCTGCGCCAACTCGGCTTTGCCCCTTGGCAGTACGGCCTCGCCTTCGCCGCCCCCTGCCTGGGCGGACTCATCGGCTCCCGGCTGGCCCGGCGGGTCGTGGCGCGCTACGGCCGGGACCGGGTCTTCCGGACCGTCGGCACCCTGCGCGCCGTCTGGCTGATCGGCCTGGCCTTCGTCCGCCCCGGCGTGGTCGGCCTCGTCACCGTGATGGCCGTCGAGCTGGCGATCATCGTCAACATGAGCCTGTTCAACCCGGTGCTCTCCACCTACCGGCTCGAACGCACGCCCAAGCACCTGGTCGCGCGCACCCTGTCGGCCTGGTCGATCGGGCAGCAGGCGTCCATCGCCGTCTGCACCGCGCTCGGCGGGCTGCTCGCCGACGCCACCGGTCCGCGCACCGCCATCACGGTCGCGGGGTTGCTCATCCTGGCCACCCCGCTCCTGCTTCCCCGAACCGTCCGGACGCGATCCGCCCGGACGCGGCCCGACCGAACGCGACCGGACGCCGTACCAGGTACGTCATCAGCACGGAGGACATCCGCATGAGCACCCATCCCGCACTCGGCCCTGCCCTCGACCCCGCGCACACCGCTCTTCTCGTCCTGGACTGCCAGCCCGCGATCCTGGCCGCGCTGCCCGAGGACGGGGACCGCGAGGCCCTGCTCGGCCGCCTGGCAGGCGCCATCGCCGACGTCCGCGCCGAGGGCGGCACCATCGCCCACGTGCGCGTCGGCTTCACCGAGGCCGACTGGGACGCGGTCCCGGCCGCCAACAGGTCCTTCGCCCCGCTGGCCCGGCACCGCGCCATGCACCACGAGGACCCCGCCGCCGCCGTCCACGAGCGTCTGGCGCCCCGGGACGGGGACATCGTCGTGCGCAAGACCCGCTACGGCGCCATGTCCACCACCGACCTCGACCGGCAGCTGCGCGAGCGCGGCATCACCACCCTGGTCGTCTCCGGCCTCAGCACCAGCGGCGCGGTCCTGTCCACCGTCGTCGACGCGGCCGACCGTGACTACCGGCTCCACGTCCTGTCCGACGGCGTCGCCGACCCGGACCCCGGAGTCCACGACGTCCTGCTCCACCGGGTCCTCCCGTCCCGGGCCCACGTCGTCGACACCGCCGGGCTGCGCGCCCTGCTCCGGGCCTCGACGTCATGAGGAGCGCCCGTCGTCGCCCGTACCGCCGACAGCCGCAGGCCGGCCGGCCTGCGGCTGTCGCGGGTCGTCCGCTGTGCCCGAGGCGGCGGTGGGGATCAGCGGCGGGCGGCGAGGTCCTCCAGGGCGGGGACCAGGGCGGTCGGGGTGGGCAGAGCGGTGTTGTCGGCCCGCAGACGGTGGGCGGCGTCGTGCAGCGCGGTGTCGGTGAGGAGGCGGGTGAGCAGCGGGGCGTCGACGGCGTCGGAGGCGGAGCTCAGGGCGGCGCCGGTGGCGGTGAGGGCGTCGGCGTTGACGAAGTGGTCCGCGCCCTGCGGGAGCAGCAGCTGGGGCAGGCCGGCCTGGAGAGCGGTCAGCATGGTGCCCGAGCCGCCGTGGTGGATCAGCGCGTCGGCGCGGCCGAGCAGTTCGTTGAGCGGGACCCAGGGCAGGCCGCGGACGTTGGCGGGCAGGGTGCCGAGCGGGGCGAGGTCGGCGCCGCCGACCGCAAGCAGGAAGTCGGCGTCGACCTCGGCAGCCGCCTCGACCAGGCGGACCACCGCGCGGACGCCGTCGAGTTCGGCGAGCACGGTGCCCAGGGTGACGACCGCCCGGGGGCGCTCGGGCTTGCGGAGGAACTCGGTCGGGACGATGCCGCCGCCGTTGTACGGGACGTAGCGCATCGCCAGGCCGTCCGGGTCGCCGCCGAGCGGGCCGACGTTGAGCGCAGCGGTGACGACCGGGCCGGACAGGCCCCACTCCTCGTACAGGTCCGATACGTGCGAGGCCACCAGCTCGGTCATGGAACGGCCGGGGCTGGCGCCGAAGTTGTGCACCACCGACGGGATCTTGAGCCGGGCGGCGACCAGCGGGGGAGCGGCGTGGAAGGAGTCGTGGACGAGCAGGTCGGCGCCCCAGTCGGTGGCGGCCGCCAGCAGGCCGTCCACGCCGGTACGGGAGGCGTGCGCGAACATCGCGGCCGCCATGTCGAAGATCTCTTCCTGGGTCCTGTCGTGGTTGACGTACTGGACCTTGCCGCCGAGGCGCTCCTCGATGATCTCCCGCAGGCCCCGGCCGTCACCGATCTCGACGACCGGGAAGCCCGCGGGCCGGATCAGGTCGACCGGCTGCCCGGTGGCGAACAGGACCTCGTGCCCGGCGGCGCGCAGCGCCTGAGCGGTGGGCACCATCGGGTAGAGGTGACCGGCCGCGGCGGGGCCGGTGAAAAGTATGCGCATGGTCGTCTCCTTGCGAATGTCGCCAACAAGGCAGTCTCACCTTTAGAGTTGACGTTCAGTCAATTTGATTTGGGTCACCATGCGCGGTAATCAGCCTTTCTGGAGCGGGGCTTGCCTCCCGGGCGGCGGTGTGCTCTACGCGCCGCGGCCGAGGTCAGGCGGCGGCAAGGAGGAAGTCCCGGACGGTGGCGGTGAACGCCTCGGTCTGCTCGGCGAGCACGATGTGGCCGGTGTCGAACTCGGCGTAGGTGCTGCCGGGCAGGGCGGCGTGCAGCCGGCGGGTGTTCTCCACCGGGACGGTGGCGTCCTGGGTGCAGCCGATCACCAGGGCGGGGGCCTGGACGTGCGGGAGCAGCGGGCCGAGATCCAGGCCGAGGTCGAGGGCGATGTGCCGCAGGGTGCCCGGAGTCGGCTGCATGTAGGCGGTGTTGGCCTGGACGGCGGCGCGCCCGATCCGGTTGAGGAAGTCGCGGCTGAAGGCGGTGAGGGTGGCGTAGCCGCCGAACGCGGCGGGGCGGTCGGCGAGCGAGAGCCAGGTGGCCATGGAGAGCCGCAGGTACTCGTCCTGTTCCGCGCTGATCCAGCCGGCGGCGGCGACCAGGCGGCGGACCCGTTCGGGGTGCAGGGCGGCGGTCGCGGTGGCGACGACGGCGCCGAGCGAGAAGCCGAGGACGTCGGCGGGGCCGCGGCCGGTGTCGTCGATCACGGCGGCGACCTGGGCGGCCATGGCCTCCAGGGTGAGCGGAGCGCCGTCGTCCTCGGCGGCCTCGCTGCCGGAGAGGTCGGGCAGCAGCACGGTGTAGCGGTCGGTGAAGGAATCCAGCAGGCCGTCCCACATGGCGGAGCCGGGGCCGGTGCCGTGCACCAGGACGAGCGTGTCGGGGCCCTCGCCGACCATGCGGTACGGGATGCGGGCGGTGCCGACGGTGATGACGGGCATGGCGGATCCTCTCGACGGTGGGTCAGAAGGCGTGCTGGGGGCGGCCGGCCGGTGGGTCCGGCGCGGCCGGCCGGCATGGGAAGTAAACTACACAGTGCAGATCAGTGATTCAACTACACCGTGCAGTGCAATGTGGAAGTGTGGGAACGGTGAGGGGCGGGGCCGGGAGGGGAACTGCCCGTACCCGCCCGCCGTCCAAGCAGTGACGGAATGCCTGCCCGGGTTGAACGCCGGGAGGAGTACGGAGGGCCCTGTGCAGTCAGGTGGTGCCGAACTGAACGTCGGATGCCCGGGCGGCCCCGGAGGTGCGCGGGTCGCGCCGGTCCGGCGGCCGGGGTCCGGGTCGGGTTCGGGAGTGGCGGTCGATCAACTGGACGCCGCCGAACGCTGCGAGACGCTGCTCCAGGACACCCTGGACGCCGTCCGTCCGGCGCCGGCCTGGCAGGGGGCGCCCGCGCGGGCGGGGGCGCGGCTGCCGCTGCCGGGGCGTGGGTCGGATCTGCTCTGGTACGTCACCCGGGGCCGGGACCTCCTCACCGTCATCTCGCTGCCCCGGCGGGCGGTGCTGGTGGACGTGGTGGAGCGGCACTGGCGGCGGCGCGGCTGGACGATCACCTCGCTGAACGTCGACCGGGACCGCCCGGGCGTCGCCGCGGCCACCCCGGACGGCTACCGGCTGGCGCTGAGCTTCGGCGAGTCGGGTGAGGCCGGACTGACCGCGGGCTCACCCGGAGTGGCCCGCTCGGAGCGGGGCCCGGTGCTGTCCGGAAGCGTCGACCGCTGCGCGCCGCCGCTGCCGTACGTGTGCTGTCCGTACTGGAGCGCGCTGGCGTAGTCGAAGGCCTGGCGCGGGGGAGGACCGGGGGAGGCGTGGAGCGAGTCCCCCCGGACTCGCTCCACGCCGCCTCGTCGCGCGGCTTCGGCGCTGCCGCTCCCCCCGACACCCCGGCAAACCCGCCGTTCCCCCCTGGCCACACCCTCCGGCGAGAGCGGTCCGCACAGGCCCCGGCGAGCCCCCACCTCCGGGGACGTCGTTGATCTCAAACTAACAAACCGCGTGGTTGGTTTGTCAATAGCGAAATCCACGAAACATCCACATTGTGACGGGCGCTCCCGAAGTGCCCGAAAGGCCACCGACCAGGGATTTGTGGCACCGTCAGGGTGACCGCTCGCCGAGCCGCCCGCGCCGGGCGAGGGCGGGCGGAGGCGGGCACCGGCCCGGAATCCGACATTCCGAGCATCATGGCAGCACGCAGTGACACCGGTCGAGCGCCGAGCGCAGCCGGGGAGGAGGACGGACGGGCTCAGCGCAGCAGCCGGCGTTCCTTCGCCACCGCGACCGCGCCCGCCCGGGTGTCCACGCCCAACTTGTCGTAGATCCGGCCGAGGTGCGTCTTCACCGTGGCCTCGCTGATGAACAGTGCCCGGGCGATCTCCCGGTTGCCCAGCCCCTGCGCCAACTGTCCGAGGATGTCCTGCTCGCGCTCGGTGAGCTGCGGCGCGGGCGCCCGCATGTGCGCCATCACCCTGGAGGCGACCGGCGGCGAGAGCACCGTCCGGCCCTGCGCGGCCGCGTGCACGGCGGCGAACAGCTCCTCCGGCCGTTCGGCCTTCAGCAGGTAGCCGGTGGCGCCGGCGGCGATGGCCCGGGTGATGTCGGCGTCGGTGTCGTAGGTGGTGAGCACCAGGACGTGTGGCCCGCCCGGGACGGCGGTGATCCGCCGGGTGGCCTCCACCCCGTCCATGCCGTCGCCGAGCTGGAGGTCCATCAGCACGACCTGCGGCGCCAGCCGGGCCGCCAGCGCGACGGCCTCCTCCCCGGTGCTCGCCTCGCCGACCACCTCGATGTCGCCGGCGCTCGCCAGCAGCGCGAGCAGTCCGGCCCGCACCACGGCGTGGTCGTCGCAGACCAGCAGCCGGACGGGAGCCGTCGGGGCGGGAGTCGTGCGGGCGGGGGTCGTGCTCATCACTGCTCCAGGCTCATCGGTGCCCCAGGGGGATTGCGGCGGAGACGACGGTGCCCTCGCCGGGCGTGCTCTCCACGGTCAGCCTGCCACCCAGCTGCCGCAGCCGGGCCCGCATCGCCGGCAGACCGTACCCGCGCCCGCCCCCGGTGCCGGCCGCGTCCGGGTCGAAGCCCTGTCCGTCGTCGGCGATGTCCAGCACGGCTTGGTCGCCGAGGAACGAGAGCGTGATCGCGGCGGCCGACGCCCCGGCGTGCTCGCGGACGTTGGCCAGCGCGCCCTGGGCGATCCGCAGCAGCGCGGACTGTGCGGCGGCGGGCAGCGGCGCCGGCGTGCCGTCCAGGTGGAAGCGGACCGGCAGCCCGCTCTCGGCGGACTCCCGCTCGGCCAGCGCCCGCAGCGCCCGGTCGAGGGTGCGGCCGTCGGAGAGCTCCACCGGGGCGAGGTCGTGGACGAAGCGGCGGGCCTCGGCCAGGTTCCGGGCGGCCACCTCGGCGGCGGTGCGGACGTGGGTGCGGGCGGTCGCCGGGTGGGTGTCCCAGGTGCGCTCGGCGGCCTGGAGCAGCATCTGCTGGCTGGACAGGCCTTGCGCCAGGGTGTCGTGGATCTCCATCGCCAGCCGCTCGCGCTCGGCCAGGGTGCCCTCCCGCCGCTCGGTGGCGGCGAGTTCGCGCCGGGTGCGGACCAGGTCGGCGATCAGCGCGCGCTGCCGGGCGGCCTGCCGGGCCATGAACAGGAAGACGCCGGTGGCGAGCCCGGCCACCGCGGGCGGCAGCAGGACGAGCGTGGCGTCGACGCCGCCGGGCAGCCGGATCTCGGCGATCACCACCAGCAGGGTCAGCGCGCCGACCAGCGGGATGGCCGCCTTCGCGGGCAGTGCCCGCAGCGCGGTGTAGATCAGCGGGACGGCGCACCAGGCGAAGCTCGGCGCGAGCAGCACCAGCACCACCCAGAGCACCACGACCAGGGCCGACGGCCACCGGCGGCGCCGGCCCGGGGCGGGCGGACGGTGGTGGTCGAGCCAGGAGCCGGCCGGCTGGGCGACCGCGAGGGCCGCGCTCAGCCCGATCACCCAGGGCGCCTGCGCACTGCCGGAGTGGTGGGTGAGGTAGCGGTTGAGCGAGGCGGCGAGCAGCAGCAGGAAGGCGGAGTCCAGCAGCAGCGCCAGCCGGCCCGCGTCCGGATCGCCGGCGTCGTGGCCGAGGACGCCGCGAGGGCCGGCACCGGTACGGTCCGCAGCGCGGCCGGCGGTCGGGCGGGGCTGCTGCACGGGTGGCTCCTGGCTGAACGGGTGGTGCGTGCACGGTCGGTGCCGGTCCCGGTCCGTCCCGATCCGCACCGACCTGCATCGATCCCTCGATGGTGACCCGTCCGGCCCGGGTCCGCATCAGCCGATCGGTTGACGCCGCCGTCCACCGTCATTCCCGGACGCCCGCGCCGGACCGTCGATGTGGCGGCCCCGTCCCCGGGCGGAGGATCGGAGCACGCCGCCGGGCGATCCCCCCAACGGTCCGGCGGCTCCCGACCCCCACCCCAGTCCACCCCGCAGATCCGCTGAGGAGCCGCACCATGAAGAAGACCTCCGTGCGCACCCGGGTGCTGACCGGCACCGTCGTCGCCGCCGCGCTCGCCGCCGCCACCGTGGGCGCCGTCTCGGCCAGCGCCGAGTCCACCGACACCCCGGCCGTCCCGGCCGCGGCGAAGGCCGACACCCAGAACAAGAACCTGGCCGCGAGCAGCGGTCTGACCATCGACGCCGCCACCCGCGCTGCCCAGGCCGCCCTGGACGCCGCCACCAAGGCCGGCCAGCACGTGTCGGTCGCGGTCGTCGACCGTGACGGCGTCACCCGGGTGCTGCTGAAGGGCGACGGCGCGGGCCCGCAGGCCCCGGTCTCGGCCGAGCGCAAGGCCTTCACCGCGGTGTCCTGGAACGCCCCGACCTCGGAGCTGGCCAAGCGCCTGGCCCAGGCCCCGAACCTGAAGGACATCCCGGGCACCCTGTTCCTGGCCGGCGGTGCCCCGATCCAGTCCAAGGGCGCTCCGATCGCGGCCGTCGGTGTCGCGGGTGCTCCCAGCGGTGACCTGGACGAGCAGTTCGCGCAGGCCGGTGTCGCCGAGCTGGCGAAGTGACACCCCCCGGGGCGTCTCCCGGGACAGCTTCCCGGACGTCTTCCCGGACGTCTTTCCGCCGCACCGCCGCCCGGGCGGAGTGACGGCAGCCCGGCCGGCCCGCCCCGCGCAAGGGCCGGGCCGGCCGGGCCATTGCCTCCTTCGGGTGAACGCCGGGAGGGTCGCCGCAGAACACGGGATGACCCTTCGAAAAGCCGGTGCCACTGTCAGTGGCGCGTGGCAGGCTTCCCGGTATGACGGCGTGGACCCTCAACGACATCGAACGTGCGATCCGCTCCTCCTGGGGCGTCGACACCTGTGCGCCCGAGGATCTGGCCCACTGGCGTCCCGACAATCCCGCCCGCGGCCAGTGCGGGGTGACGGCGATGGTGGTGCACGACCTGCTCGGCGGCGAGCTCATGATGGGCGAGGTGTACGTCGACGGGGTGCGGACGGACCTCCACTGGTGGAACCGTTTCGCCACCGGCTTCGAGATCGACCTCACCCGCGAGCAGTTCGGGCCGGACGAGTTGGTCGGCCCCGGCCGTCCGGTCGCCCGCCCGGCCCGTCCCGGCCGGCTCCAGGCCCAGTACGAGCTGCTGCGCAGCCGGGTGGCCGCAGAGCTGGAGCGCGGCTCGGCCGCCGACCGCACCCGGCTGCCCGCCTGCGCGTGAGCCGCCGCCCGGCCGCGGGTCCGCAGGCCTGTCCGCAGGCCTCCTGACGTACAGTCGGTCGCACACGAGCAGTGGCGGCGAGAGGAGTGCGCGGATGCCCGGGCAGACGATCGGTTTCGTGGGGCTGGGGGCGATGGGGCGCGGCATGGCCGGCAGCCTGTTGCGGGCCGGCCACACCGTACGGGTCTGGAACCGCTCGCCCGAGCCGGTGGCCGCCATGGTGGCCGAGGGCGCGGAGGCGGCCGACTCGCTCGCCGAGGTCTTCGCCGCCGACACGGTGGTCTCCATGCTCGCCAACGACACGGCGGTCGAGCAGCTGCTGCTCGACCCCGCGCTGCTGGCCGGCGCCGCGGCGACCCTGCACGTCAACATGGCCACCGTCTCGCTCGCCCTCGCCGAGCGGGCCGAGGCACTGCACGCCGAGCACGGCATCGGCTACGTCGCCGCCCCCGTCCTCGGCCGGCCGCCGGTCGCGGCGGCGGGGCGGCTGAACATCCTGGTCGCGGGCGAGCCCGGGCTGCTGGAGCGGGCCGAGCCGCTGTTCGCCGCGATGGGCGAGCGCACCTGGCACTTCGGCGAGAGCCCCCGGCAGGCCAACACGGCCAAGATCAGCGCCAACTTCCTGATCGCCTGCGCGATCGAGTCGATGGCCGAGGCGTGCAGCCTGGCCGAGGCGCACGGCGTCCGGCCGACCGACCTGGTCGAGATGCTCACCGGCACGCTCTTCCCCGGGCCGATCCACACCGGCTACGGCGCGATGGTGGCCGAGCGCCGCTACGAGCCGGCCGGGTTCAGGCTGCCGCTCGGGCTCAAGGACGTCGGCCTCGCGCTGGAGGCGGGGGCCGCGCGCAACGTCCCGCTGCCGTTCGGCAGCATCCTGCGGGACGCCTTCCTGGACGCGCTGGCCCACGGCGACGGGGACAAGGACTGGGCGGCGGTCGCCGCCGTCGCCCGCCGCCGGGCCGGACTGCCCGACTGACCGTCGGCCGGCCGCCCCCGGATTCCGGTCCGGGGGCCGGCCCGGGCACGGAACAACCGGCGTTCGACGGCTGTTCCCTCGTGCGTCCGCACCGTACGCACGACGGAGGAGTCCTGATGGCCGATCAGCAGCCCGGCGCCGAGGCACCGCGCCGGTTCCTGTTCCTCGACGCCAGCGCGCGGGCCGACGGCAACTCGGCCCGACTCGCCCGGCTGGCCGCCGAGTCGAGCCTGCCGGCCGGCGCCGAGCAGCGCTGGCTGCGGCTGGACGAGCACCCGCTGCCGCCCTTCCGGGACCTACGGCACACCGGCGACGGCAGCTACCCCGAGCCGGCCGGCCACGAGCGGACGCTGCTGGACGCCACCCTGGCGGCCACCGACCTGGTCTTCGTCGCGCCGCTGTACTGGTACTCGCTGCCGGCCAGCGCCAAGCTCTACCTCGACCGCTGGTCGGCCTGGATGCGGGTGCCCGGGGCGGACTTCCGCGCCCGGCTGGGCGGCGGCACGCTCTGGGGCGTCACCGCCCTCGCCACCGAGGACGACAAGGCGGAGCCGCTGATCGGCACCCTCCGGCTGACCGCCGAGTACATGGGGATGCGCTGGGGCGGGGTGCTGCTCGGCAATGGGACCCGCCCGGGCGACGTGCTGGGCGACGAGCGGGCGGTGATCGCGGCCAAGTCCTTCTTCGCGGGCTGATCTTCCGGGCCGACCCCGCGGGCTGATCTCCCCGGGCCGACGCCGGGGGCCGATCTCTCCGGGCCGACGCCGGGGGCCGTGCGGCACCGCCCTTCGGACGTGTACCCGTCACCTGGCGGTCATTCCTCAGCGCGGTACAAAAGCCTTACGGATGTCCAGAGTTGGATGATTCGGGCATCACTTCCCCGAGCCCGGACCGTAGCGTGCCACCCGACTTCCGGACCGGTCGGGTCGTTCGGTACTCTCCGTCGGACTTTCAGCTTCGCGGGGGGTTACGCGGCGTCTGCGGCCGCCCCCTCGCGCCCGGGCCTCGCCCGGACACTTCCGTGAGGTCTTCCTTGTCCATACGTCGCAGTCTTGCCCTTGCCGGCGCCGCCGCGCTCGCGTCCTCGCTCGTGCTGGCCGGCGCCCAGGGCGCCATGGCCGTCGGCACCCCCGGCACCCCCGGCACCCCGTCCGCCGTCGCGCCGCAGGCCGACAAGGCGTCGCACGCGAGCCTCGACCTCTCGCTGAACGGCGTGCCCGGCACCTTCATCGCCGGCGGTGACGCCCGCGAGTTCACCTTCAAGATCGACAACCGGACGAAGCACGACTTCGTCTTCATCCCGCTGCTCAAGTTCAAGAACAAGGCGGGCTCGCTCCAGGCGAAGGACCTCAAGGTCCAGTACCGGCTCCCCGGGGGCGAGTGGCAGACCGCCGTGGCCGCCCCCGACAAGAGCGGGGAGAAGAACGACTCCGTCCTGATGCTGCTCGGCACCCTCGGCCCGGACGGCAACCCGGTCGCCGACGACCTGCTCGGGGTGAACCGCGGCAAGAACGTCCCGATCAAGGTCCGGGCCTCCTTCGCCGACGGTGCCCCGCTCGGCCGGGCCGGCGTCGTCCCGGTCGTCTTCGCCGCCCAGCTCGACGACTCCAGCCACCAGCCGGTCGACAACGGCCACCTCAGCTGCGACGGCGGCGTGGGCTTCGTCATCAAGGCGCCCGGCGGCAAGCCGACGCCCACCTCGTCGCACACCGGCAAGCCCAGCCCGACGCCGACCCCGACCCAGACGGGCAAGCCCAGCCCGACCGCGAGCGGTTCCCCGTCGGCCACCGCGACCGCCACGCCGACGGAGAAGCCGACCGAGAAGCCCACCGAGACCCCGACCGAGAAGCCCACCGAGACCCCGACCGAGAAGCCCACCGAGAAGCCGACCACCCCGGCCACCGGTGAGCCCTCCGGCTCGGCCACCGCCCCGGCCCCGGCCGAGAGCAGCGGCGACACCTCGGGCCCGATCGACTTCCCGGTGGAGCCCCCGGTGATCACCCCGCCGCCGCTGACCCCGGCCGCCGTCGACAAGGCCAAGGCCGCCGCGGACGGCAACGACAAGGCCCTGGCCCAGACCGGTGGCGGTGACCACACCACCGCCATCGCGGCCACCGGCGGCGCCGTCCTGGTGGCCGGTGTCGGCACCCTCGTGGTGCTGCGCCGCCGCAAGGCCGCCCAGCAGGGCTGACCCGGAGCGCGCTGAGCCGAAGCGCGCCGACCTGGAGGGCGCTCCCCGCGGGGGCCGGGCCACGGCTGATGCCGGCCCGGCCCCCGCGTCGCTCCCGGATCGCCCCGTACCGCCCGCACCGTCCCGTCGGACGGATGTGCGAGCGGCACCGGCGGTTCTCATCCGTCACATAGGATGTCCGGCCGGAGGGGGCGGAACGGCGGGAGAGGACAGGTGCGGGAAGCACGCACGGCACGGGCCACGACCGACTACGAAGCGGCGACCGGGCGGATCGCCGGACTGCCGCTCCGGAAACACCACGTCCTGCTGACAGCCTGGACGGTGCTCTGGTTCTTCCTGGTCGAGCCCAGCGGTGGCTTCTCCTGGCACTACCTGCGCCAGGGCGAGCAGCTGCTCTTCAGTGGTCAGCCCGACGGCGGCCTGTCGCTCTACGCCCGCCACCCGGAGCTCCAGATCGGCCCGGTCAGCCTGGCCGCGGCCCGCCTCACCGCCCCGTTCGCACCGCACACCGGCGAGCTGATCGCCGAGGCGGTGAGCGCCGGGCTGGGCCTGGTGATGCTGGTCGTGGTCGGCCGCACCGCCGCCCTGTACTACCTCGGCACCGGGACCAACCACCGGCGGCTCCAGCAGCGGCTGCTGATCGCCGGGCTGGCGTTCATCCCGATGTGGGTCGAGGTCTCCGTCCGCTTCGCGCACCTGGACGACGTCCTCGCGCTGTTCTTCACCACCCTCGCCGCGCACGCCCTGGCCCGCGGCAAGCCCACCCAGGTCGCGGTCTTCCTGGCGCTGGCGGTGGACTCCAAGCCCTGGGCGATCGCCTTCGCCCCGCTGATCCTGGCGCTGCCCCGGCCCGCCTGGCTGCGCACCGCGCTCTGGTTCTGCGCCCTGGTGGCGATCGCCTGGCTGCCGTTCTACCTGGGCAACCTGGACACCATGGCGGCCGCCAAGTTCACCATCCCGAACCAGCCCGCCTCCGCACTGCGCTGGTTCGGGGTCACCGACCCGTCCACCCCCTGGTGGGACCGCCCGACCCAGTTCGCGCTCGGCATCGGGCTCGGCTGCGTCGCCGTCTGGCGCGGGCGCTGGCCGGCCGTGGTGCTGCTGGGCGCGGACGCCCGCATCCTGCTCGACCCGAGCGTCTACACGTACTACACGGCCTCGATCCTGCTCGGCACCCTGCTCTGGGACGCGGTCGGGCAGAAGCGGCTCGTCCCGTGGTGGAGCTGGATCGCGCTGGCCGCGCTGTACGGCGGCACGCTGCTCCTGCCGTCCGACGCGGCCCGCGGCTTCGTCCGGCTCGCCTTCGTGGTGGTCTCCGCCGCGTACGTGCTGTTCTGGCCCACCCAGCAGTCCCGTCGGCGGCGGCCCGGCGCACCGGGTGACGGCGACGGCGGGGCCGGCGGCCACGGCCGCCGGGGCGGCCGACGGCGCGAGCGGGCGCTGGCCGGCGCCGGGGTCTGAAGCGGGCCGGCGCGCCCGCGCCGGTCCCACCGCTTGACCCTCACGCGACGTGAGAGCCGAGGGTGGTGGTCAGCACCAGGGAGGGACTCCGATGACCAGTGAGGGCTACTCGGTCGGCGCCGTGGCGAAGCTCGCCAAGGTGACCGTCCGCACCCTGCACCACTACGACGAGATCGGCCTGCTGTCCCCGGCCGGCCGTACCCGGTCCGGCTACCGCCGGTACGCGGACGCCGACCTCGACCGGCTGCAGCAGATCCTCTTCTACCGAGAACTCGGGTTCCCCCTGGAGGAGATCGCGGCGATCCTGGACGACGAATCGGTCAGCCCGACCGAACACCTCCGGCGGCAGCACCGGCTGCTCACCGACCGGATCAGTCACCTCCAGGAGCTCGCCACAGCCGTCGAACACGCCATGGAGGCACGGAGAATGGGCATTCAGCTGACCCCGGAGGAGAAGTTCGAGATCTTCGGCGAGGGCTACCAGGAGGAGTGGGAGCAGGAGGCCGAGCAGCGCTGGGGCGACACCGAGGCCTGGGCCGAGTCGCAGCGCCGCACCGGCGGCTACTCCAAGGCCGACTGGCAGCGCATCCAGGCCGAGATGACCGAACTCAACAACCGCCTGGCCGAGGCGATCACCGCCGGCGAGCCCGCCGACGGCACGGTGGCCACGGACCTCGCCGAGGAGCACCGGCAGCACATCTGCCGGAACTTCTACGACTGCACGTACACCATCCACCGAGGCCTGGCCGGGCTGTACGTCTCCGACCCGCGCTGGACCGATGCCTACGAGAAGATCGTGCCGGGCCTGGCGCAGTGGCTGCACGACGCCATGCTCGTCAACGCGGACCGACGCGAGGAGAAGCACGACGGGGAGTAGGCCGCGCGCTCAGGCCACTCCGCGCCCGAAGGAGCGCCGGTAGGCGGTCGGGGAGGTGCGCATCACCCGGCCGAAGTGGTGGCGGAAGGCCGCGGCGTTCTCGAAGCCGACCGCCGCGGCGATCTCCTCCACCGTCCCCTCCGGGGACTCCAGCAGCGCCAGACTGGCCGCGATGCGCTGGGTGACGACCCAGCGCATCGGGCTGGTCCCGTTGCGGGCGGTGAAGTGCCGCAGGTACGAGCGGTCCGACATCCGGGCGGCGCGGGCCAGCTGCGAGACGGCCAGCGGAGACGACAGGTGGTCCAGCGCCCACTGCATGCTGCGGGCGATCCCGTCGTCCTCGGCCTCGACCGGGCGGACGGCCGCCTCGACGAGCTGGGCCTGCCCGCCGTCCCGGTGCGGTGCCACCACGAAGCGGCGGGCCACCGTGTTGGCGACCTTGGCGCCGTGGTCCCGGCGGACCAGGTGGAGGCAGAGGTCGATGCCGGCCGCGCTGCCCGCGCTGGTCAGCACGTCGCCGTTGTCCACGTACAGCACGTCCGGGTCGACCCGCACCGCCGGGTACCGCTGCTGGAGCAGCTCGGCGTACCGCCAGTGGGTGGTCGCCTTCCGGCCGTCCAGCAGCCCGGCGGCGGCCAGTGCGAAGGCGCCCGAGCAGATCGACACGATCCGGGCGCCACGCCCGTGCGCGGTGCGCAGCGCCTCGACCAGGGCGGGGGAGACGTCCCCAGCCTGGCGGCCGGGAGGAGCCCCCACGCCGCCGAACACGTTCGGCACCCCGGGGACCACCACGGTGTCGGCCGCCGCCAGCTCGTCCAGCCCGTGCCGGGCGGTCAGCGCGAAGCCGCCCACCGCGTCCAGCGGCGTCCCTGGGCGGTCGGCGCACACCTTCAGCCCGTACCAGGGCGCCGCCAGCAGGCCGATCAGCTCGGGCCGCGCCAGCCCGAACACCTCGACCACCACGCCGAGCTCGAACGGCGCCATGCCCGGAAAGGCGTACACCGCGACGTCGTGCACGGGCTCCGGGCACCGGCCGATGGTGACGGCCACCGGCCGTGACCCGACGGCGGTCCCGGTGACCGCAGCCGTACCCACGGCCGGATCGACGGCCGCAGCACTCTCCGCAGCCGTACCGGTTCCGGCACCGACCGGGCCGTCGACGTTCTGCTCGGCCATGCGAACCCCCTGCTCACGGGTGGCGGAATGCCGGTGAGTGTAGCCGTCCCGGCCCCTTCGGAATTCTCTTCGAACCCACCTGCAACCTTCACCTCCGCCACACGTCCTTTGGTGCGGGGGCGGAGGGATCCCGGCAGAGGGCGGCTGGAACGATTCCCCCGATCACGATCTTGATCAGGTGACCTGACGGAACGGCCGGCGCCGTCACCGTCCCGGGGGAAAGCGGAATCGCACATGTCCATGGCCATCGGGCCGACCGCCGTGCAGGCAGGGGGGCGCGGCTTCTCCATCCGAGGGGTGGTCACCGCGCTGTTCGGTGCGCAGGAGGCCGGCGAGCCGCTCGCCGGCGTCGGCACCGAGCAGGAGGCGAAGCAGCGCCGTTCCGGCTTCCGGCTGCTGCGGGGCGGCCGCAAGCCGGCCGAGGACCGGCCCACCCTGACCGACCTGTACCACGCCCACCGGCTCGGTCTGGTCCGGACGGCGATCCTGCTGGTCGACCACCAGGACCTGGCCGAGGACGTCGTCCAGGACGCCTTCACCCAGCTCTACCAGCGCTACGGCGAGGAACTGGACGACCTCGACAACGCGCTCGGCTACCTGCGCACCTCGGTGGTCAACGGCGCCCGCTCGATGCTGCGCCGCCGCAGGACCGCCCGCGAGTACGTGCCGCCGCACGTGGCCGACGCCCCGTCCGCCGAGGACCACGCGGTGCTCAACGACGAGCACCGCCGGGTGCTGGTGGCCCTGCAGGAGTTGACTCCCCGCCAGCGTGAGGTGCTGGTGCTGCGCTACTGGTCCGACCTGTCGGAGGCGCAGATTGCCGAGACCCTGGGACTGTCCCGGGGTGCCGTGAAGTCCACCGCCAGCCGCGCTCTGGACGCCTTGGAAAAGCACCTGGAGAAGGTTCGATGACCGACAAACTCCCCCGCCGCACCGGCGGCGACGGCGACGGGCCGGCCGAGACCCCGACGGAACGGCTGCTCCGCGAGGCGATGACGGCCCGGGCCTCCATGGTCACGGCGGCCGGCCTGCGCCCGGCAGCGCCCCCGAAGAGCCGGATCCGCCGACTGCGCCCGGTGTACGCCGTCACCCTGCCGCTCGGCCTGGCCGCCGCCATGGCGATCGGCGTGCTCACCTTCCACGGCGAGCCGGTCGCCCAGGACGAGGCCCCGCCCCCGGCCGCCACCCTGACCAGCGCGCCGAGCCCGACGCCCGACCCGACCGACGCCCCCAGCCCGACGGCCGCTCCCACCGACCCGGGCACCCCCACGGGCGGGGCCGAGACCGAGGCCCCGCTCGCCGACGGCACCCCGTCCTCCGCCGCCTCCACCGCCTCCACCACCAACACCGTGACCGGCGTAGCGAGTTCGTACACCCTCCGGGGCGTCAGGTTCAAGGTTCCGGCGGGCTGGAAGGCCGTGCCGGTCTCGGCCGACCGGGTCTGCGTGCTGAGCCCGGGCGCGCCGACGGACACGCAGCAGGACTGGGCGGCGGCGATGTGCGAGCCGTACGGCGTTTTGGTCGTGGCCTACAACACCCCGGACGAGATCGACGGCGGCGCCTGGCCGACGATGGCCGACCTCGCCGCCGACAGCGGCTGGGGCCACCAACCGAACTGCCCGATCTGGGGCCGGCCCTACTTCCCCGGAAACGGATACTCCTCGGTCGGCGCCCCCGTGCGGACCAAGCCCACCGTGGCCGGCAAGACGATCGACAAGACCCAGTGGACCGTCACCTGCAAGCCCGGGGACACCTTCACCGGCCAGATGTGGGGCATGAGTTCGGACCAGGTCTTCGTGGTGGCGAACGGGCTCAAGAGCGACTACCAGGCGGGCCTGACGTCGATCGTCAACAGCCTGGACGTGAGCGGCCACAAGCCGCCGGGCTCGACCGTGCCGAACGGCAAGGACATCGCCGTCACGGTCGACGGCGGCATCGGCGCCGGGCAGAAGGTGTCCACCGGCGGCACCCCGGTGACGTTCACGGTGACCTACCGGAACACCGGCCAGAAGAGCTTCGAGAAGGTCCAGCCACTGGTGTACACGAAGGATTACGCCGGGACGCCGCCGAGCGATGGGCTCCTGATCAACGCGGGCACACTGGAGCGCCAGGACGGCGGCGTCTGGGTGCAGATCCCGCTCTCGATGGGGACCGGCATGGACTACGCGATGGTGAACGAGAAGGCCTGGTTCTCGCTCGCGCCGGGTGAGTCCAAGAAGGTGACCTACCGGATGGCCCTGGGCCCGGCGGACGGGCCCGGGACGATGCCGGTGGCCGTCCAGGCGACGATGCCGTACACCGGCGGCTCGCCGCTGACCGTCCTGAACGAGCAGACCGTCCCGGTGACGGTCGTGAAGTAGTCGTCCCGCGCGGGCCGGCGAGGCGCCGTGGCCGGGGTTTCCCCTGGTCACGGCGCCTTTCGGTGTTCGGGGGAGAACCCACGGAAAAACTTCGGACCCGGCTGCAACCCCCCGGCGGGATGGACGTCTATCAGGGTGAGAGGCGGGGAGAGCGAGCCGGCGGGGCCGGGGCTCGGGCCGGCTCCTCGGGCCGGCTCCTCAGGGCGCGACAGTGGGCGCCCGTTCATCCGATCACCACCATCACCATGTCCTTCGGGGGGACTGTCACATGAACGCGTCCGTTATCGCCCGTATTGCGAAGATCGTTCCGCTGGCCGTCGTCGCCGCCGTCGGTGTCGCGGCCTGTGGCCCGACGAACGGCGGGGCGTCCGTCGCCGCCTCTGCTCCCGCCTCCACCCCCGCGGTCGCCTCGTCGGCCACGCCCGGCGCGGGCGCCGTTCCGGCCCCCCTCACACCGGCCCCCACCACGCCGGCCGCCGCCGCCCCGGCCGCGCCGATCAGCGAGTCGGCGCCGCCCGCCGCCGGGACCCCCGCGGCCGCGGCCGCCAAGAGCGGGGCCAAGCCCGCCGCGAAGGCCCCGGCCAAGGCGGCTCCCGCCAAGCCCGTCGCCCCGAAGGCAGCCCCCGCCCAGTCCGGCGGAAGCGGGATCGACATCACCTTCGGCGGCCTGGACGAGGGCGGGCGGATCGAGCTGAACGACCTGGTGTCCTTCTCCGTCACCTGGAAGAACAACGACGCCACCGGCACCCGCAGCGTGGCCCCGGTGGTGGCGACGCAGCAGTACGAGGGCGCGCTGTGCGGGCGGGTCGTCGCGATGGCGGAAGGCACTCTGGAGCGCAAGGACGCCTCGGGCTGGAAGACCCTGCCGGGGCTCAGCCAGGGCACCGGGATGGACTACGCGACGGGCCGGAACGACGCGGCCTTCACGCTCGCCCCCGGTGAGAGCCGGACCATCGAGTACCGGATGCGGCTGTCCTCGGCCAACCGTCCGGGCCGGCTGGCGATCGAGGCGGACGCACCCGTGCCGAACTCCACGGACTTCGGGGACATGGCGAAGGCCGTGGTGCACGTCTCGGTGGTCGACCGCCACAGCCCGGAGGTGCTCTCGGTGATGCCGCCGGCCAAGGGTGTCATCGGGACGTTCCCGATGACGTTCGGCTACCGGGTCTCCTCGCCGGACGGCACCGCGGACCTGCGCCCCCTGGTGACCGTGACGGACCCCCGCGACAACGTGACCGCCGACGACTTCACGGTGGAGGCGAAGGTCGGCGAGGAGTGGAAGCCGGTCGACGTGCGGGAGGGCTGCGACGGCCCGGTCGCGGTCGCCACGGGCACGCCGGGCGTGCGGGACGGGGACGCGGTCGAGTACACCCTCCGGGTCACGTTCAAGAAGACCCCGAAGGACGGCGGTGACGTGGACATCCGGGTGGGCGCGGAGTCCTACGGCCACCAGGCCGCCCTGCGGTCCGTCTTCGGGCGCAACTGACCGCTCCGTGCCGGAGGGCCCGGCCCCCACCAACGGGGGCCGGGCCCTCCGGCACGCGGAGCGCGGGGGCTCAGGCCAGGGAGTCCATCCAGCCCTCGACCTCGTCGGCGCGGCGGGGCAGGCCGGCCGAGAGGTTCTCGTTGCCGTCGGCGGTGACCAGGATGTCGTCCTCGATCCGGACGCCGATGCCGCGGTACTCCTCCGGCACGGTCAGGTCGTCCTGCTGGAAGTACAGGCCGGGCTCGACGGTCAGCACCATGCCGGGCACCAGCAGCGCGTCGACGTGCTCCTCGCGGCGCGAGTGGGCGCAGTCGTGGACGTCCAGGCCGAGCATGTGGCCGGTGCCGTGCAGGGTCCAGCGGCGCTGGAGGCCGAGCTCCAGGACCTTCTCGACGTCGTACACCGAGGCGTCCAGCAGGCCCCAGGCGAGCAGTCGCTCGGCGAGGACGCGCTGCGAGGCCTCGTGGAAGTCGCGGAACCGGGCGCCGGGCTTCACCGCGGCGATGCCGGCCTCCTGGGCGTCGTACACGGCGTCGTAGATCCGGCGCTGGAGCTCGGTGAAGCGGCCGTTGATCGGCAGGCTGCGGGTGACGTCGGCGGTGTAGAGGGTGCTGGTCTCCACGCCGGCGTCCAGCAGCAGCAGCTCGCCGGGGCGCACGTCGCCGTCGTTGCGCACCCAGTGCAGGGTGGTGGCGTGCGGGCCGGCCGCGGCGATGGTGCCGTAGCCGACGTCGTTGCCCTCGACCCGGGCGCGGCGCCAGAAGGTGCCCTCGATCCAGCGCTCCGAGGTGGCGACGGCCTGGCCCAGCTCGCGGACCACGTCGGTGAAGCCCTTGACGGTGGCGTCGCAGGCGGCGCGCAGCTCGCCGATCTCCCACTCGTCCTTGACCAGCCGCAGGCCGCTCAGGAACTCCTTGAACCCGGCGTCCTTGTCGGCGTCCAGGGCGTCGGCGAGCGCGGCCTCCAGGCCGGCGTCGTAGCCGCGGACGATCCGGGTCGGCACGGCGGAGTCCTTGGCCTTCGCGGCCAGCTCCTCGGCGGCCTTGCGCACGTCGCGGGCGGGCAGGCCGAGCAGCTGCTCCTGCTCGCTCAGGCTGTGCCGGCGGCCGACCCACAGCTCGCCGTAGCCGTCCAGCCAGAACTCGCCGTTCTCGCGGTTCGAGCGGGGCAGCAGGTAGAGCACGAACTCGTGGCCGGCCGCGCCGGTCGGCTCGCCGACCAGCACCGCGTCCTCGGTCTGGTCACCGGTGAGGTGGACGTACTCGCTGGAGGCGCGGAACGCGTAGTCGGTGTCGTTGGAGCGCACCCGCAGGTTGCCGGCCGGGACGACCAGGCGCTCGCCGGGGAAGGCGGCGGACAGCTTGGCGCGGCGCTCGGCCGCGTACGGGGCCTGGGCGACGGGGGCGAGGCCGTGCAGCTCGGTGTCGGCCCAGCCGGACTTCATCGAGGCGGCCAGCTCGTCGGAGACCTCGCCGTAGAGGCCGTTCTTGCGGCCCTTGTGCTGCTCCGGCTCCTCGCCGCCCTCGGCCTCGGGGTTCTCGGCCACCGCGGGGGTGCGGTCCTCGGTCACGTGCAACGCCTCCTTGGGGGTGGTACCGCCGCCCCTCGGGGGAGGTGTCGGATCGCGACACGCGCGGGCGGCCGTGCGTCCATGGTACGGACGTACGGCCGCCCGCCCTCCCCCAGCCTTCGGCCGGGGGACCCCCAGGACCCGAACCGTTTCTCGATTACTCGAAGCGGGCCGCCAGCAGCATCAGGTCGTCGGTGGCCGTGCTCGCGGCCTCCGGGTCCGGGCAGACGGCCAGCAGATGGGCGCAGAGCCGGTCCGGGTCGGTCCGCACGTCGCGCGGGGCGTCGGCGGCGGCCCGGCGCAGGTTGGCCTGCCCGGCGTGCAGGGTCGGGCCGCAGCGGCGGGCCAGCCCTTCGGTGTAGAGCAGCAGGGTGTCGCCGCGCTCCGCGGTGAACTCCACCCCGGGGGCCTCCCAGCAGGCCAGCATGCCGAGCGGGGCGGAGAGCGAGGTCTCCACGAACTCGGCGCCGTGCCGGCCGACCAGGACCGGTGGGCAGTGCCCGGCGCCGGCCAGGGTGATCCGGCGCTCCTCGGGCTCGACCCAGGCGTAGACGGCGGTGGCGGTGCGGGCCGGCTCGGTGGTCTTGAGCAGCAGCTCCAGGTCCCCCAGGACGGAGACCGGGTCCTCGCCCTCCAGCACCGCGTAGGCCCGCAGCGCGGACCGGACCCGGCCCATCGCGGCGGCCGCGCCGGGGGCGGAGCCCGGGCCCGCACCGGGGCCGTCGCCGGAGACGGAGCCGACGGTGAGGCCGATGGTGCCGTCCGGCAGCGGGATCGCGTCGTACCAGTCGCTGCCGCAGGAGCGCTCCAGCCCGGCCGGGACGAGCCGGGCGGCCAGCCGCAGTCCGGCGGCCTGGGGGAGCCGGTCCGGCAGCAGGCCGCGGCGCAGTGCCTCGGTGGTGCGCGAGATCCGGTCCGACTCCAGCTGCTTGGCGAGCAGCGGGGCGGCGATCTCGCAGTAGTGGCGGGCCAGTTCGCGCCGGCATCCGGTCGGTTCGGCGGGCTCGTCCCAGAACCAGACGGCGGCGGCGAGCGGTCCGTCCTCGGGGGTGGCGAGCGGCAGGCCGAAGGCGCCGCCGAGGCCGAGGTGGACGGCGAGTTCGCGCAGCCGGTCGCCGATGGCCGGGTCCTCGGCGAGGTCGCGGGAGTGCAGCTGCGCGGGCCGGTCCCGTTCGCGCAGCAGCCTGGCCAGCAGGCTCTGCTCGGTCGGGACGGTCTCCAGGGCGCCGAGGCTGGCGCGGTCGAGGCCGAAGCCGACGGGCTGGCCGGGTCCGCCGCCGGGCAGCCTGGTGACCAGCACGCCGCGCCGGGCGCCGAGCAGGGCGGCTCCGGAGGCGAGGACGGTGTCCAGGGTGGCGGCCAGGCCCCGGGTGCGGGCGAGCCGCTCGGTGTGTTCGTGCAGGCTGGTGATATCGGACAGGCGTCCGGCCAAACGGTCCTGCACCGCAACGGACGGCGCCGTGCGGTCGTCCGCCGTGCCGTCCGGGACGTCGACCTGGCCGGGCAGGTCCGGCGGGTCGAGGACGGTGAGCCCGCCTGCGCAGCCGGGTTCGCCCGGCTCGGCGGTCGTCGTCGACGGGAGGGCCGTCGACGGGTGGGACTCGTTCATGCCGCCACTCCTGACGCGGTGCTACGTGCCATGCGAAACCCCCAGGTACGGCCAATGTGGAGCGAGCACGGCCAATGGGCGTGTTTCGCCTCGATTCGCTACTACTCGTCATTGATCGACAGCAATGCCACCACTTCTACACAGGCCATTCGGGGCATGTCCAGATCCAGGACGACGCGGTGGCAGGTTCCACATCCATCGCGACCCGGTCGGGGGCGCGCAGGGCTCGCGTGCGCGCCGGGCGGACCGGAGGCATGGAGCGGGCCGCGAACGGGCAGAACCGGGAGGACGGCCCGGGCGGCCGTCCGGATCGTATGTCCGCGCCGCCCGCGAGCCGGGCTGGCCGGAACTCTCTCACTCGTACGGTGGAACCAAGCGCGCCCGGGCGGCGTCCATCCGGTCGCGTACGGGATTCTCGTTCCAAGGGCTGTGCCGGTGCGCGGCCCTTCATGTCGTGCTCCACACCCGCTCCACGTCGTAGCCGCGCCGTCCTCGTTGCCGCCCGCCCCGCTCAGTGCCGCCCGGGCCGTGCCGCGGCCGGCCCGCGCGGAGGATCCCGACGGACGCCGGCGGGGCGGAGCGAACCGAGCGGTCAGGGAAAGGAACGAGCGCCATGCGTGAGAACCCGAAGGGCCGGTCGGAGGAGCGTGCCGCCCGACTGGCCGCGGCCCTGACGGCCGCCGTCGACCACCGCTGGCCCGTGGTGCCGGGCGCCGTGCTGCGCGACGGCTGCTGCTCCTGCGGCGACCTGGACTGCACCGTTCCCGGCGCACACCCGCACGACCCCTCGCTGCTGGCCGCGACCACGGACGCCCGGATGGTGCGCTGGTGGTGGGAGTGGCAGAGCCCGGACGCGCCGGTGCTGGCCGCGACCGGCTCCACGGTCTCGGCGGTCAGCCTGCCCGCGGCGGCCGGCGCCCGGGCGCTGGCCTACCTGGGCGCGCTGCGGCTGCCGCTCGGACCGGTGCTGGCGATGCCGGGCCGCTACGCGCTGCTGGTGGCACCGTACTCGCTGGACGTGCTCGGTGAGATGCTCGCCCAACTCCCCTGGGTGCCGGGATCGTTGCGCTATCACGGGCCGGGCGGCTTCCTGCCGCTGCCGCCCGGCGGCGCGGCCGTGGGGGTCCCCCCGGCCGGAGGCCGGGGGAGGGTGCGCTGGGTGCTCGCGCCGCGACGGGGTGTCGGCGGCGGGGTCTGGCTGCCGCAGGTCGGGCCGCTGCTGGGGGAGTTGGTGGAGGCGACGGTCCGGCTGGACAGCGGACGTTCGGCCTACTGAGGATCACCGGGGCCGGGCGGGGCATCGGGGCCGTCCGCCGGGGCGTTCCGGAAAAACAAAAGATCCGGCCGCTGGCGACGGGGGATGCACCAGCGGCCGGACTCTTTAGACAGTAACAAGGATCCGCGCCCGCGCCAATTTCCAAGACGCCCTCCACGCCCGGAAATTGCGCGTTCACCGTGACAATGTGACGCGTATCACGCGGATCCCGGTGCGCTTTAGTTCAAGGTGACCTGACGGTTCACCAGGTTCGCACGGGCACGCCGCTCCTCGGCGGTCAGCGGGGTCGCGTCGGCGAGCACGGCGGCGAGCCGCTCGGCGAACTCGGCGGCCGGCTTCTCGCAGTCGGCGGCGGACATCGCGAGCGGGAGGTCCCACACCGGGACGGTCAGGCCGTGCGCGCGGAAGGAGCCGACCAGACGGGTGTCCGCGCCGAGCGAGGCCTCGCCGGCCGCGTTCAGCCGGGCCAGTGCGTCCAGCAGCTGCTCCTCGGGCACGGTCATCACCCAGCGCAGGTGGTTCTTGTCCGGGGTGCCGCACCAGTAGGCGGAGTCCACGCCGGCGAGCTTCTCGGTCGGGATGGCCGAGGCGTTGGCGCGCTCCAGGGAGGCGGCGACCTCGCCGGTGGCGGACTCGGCGTCCTCCAGCCAGAACTCGAAGCCGGTGTGCACGGTGGGCGTGAACGCGGCGGTGGTGTCCAGCAGGTCCTGCAGGCGGCGCCCGCCCGGGACGGTCCGGCGGGCCGGCACCGGGCTGCCCGGCTCGGTGGCCAGGGCCAGCTCCAGGGCGTCCGCGAGGTCGCGGCTGAGGTCGCCGGAGGAGGACTGGGTCTGCAGACCGAGCAGGATCGAGCCGTCCTGGCGGCGCAGGGCCGGCCAGGCCAGCGGCAGCACGGTGGCCAGGGTCACCGACGGGACGTCGCCGGTCGCGCCCTCGGCCACCTCGGCGGCCAGCGTCAGCGGCACCGTGGCAGCGGGCACCAGCTCGCGCAGCGCCACCCAGTCGGCCTCGCCCGGCAGGCCCTCGAACGGGCGGTGCACCAGCTCCTGCACCGCGTGCGAGGCCTCCCGACCGTGACACGCCTTGTACCGGCGGCCCGAGCCGCAGGGGCAGTCCTCGCGGGCCCCGACCACGGGGATCTCGCCCGTGACGGCGGTGGTGGACTGGCGCTGCGGCGCCTTCTTGGCGGCCTTCTTGCCCATGCTGCGGCTCTCCCGGGAACGGTGGTTCTGTGTTCCGGGAAGCCTAACGACACATTCCCCGGGCCCGGCTCACGCGCTACGGGCATCGCCCCCGGTGTGCCGGGCGTGCCGGGCCCGGGCGGGCAGCGCCGCCCAGACCGTGACCTCGCCCGGGGCGTCGCGCACGCCCCAGTCGCTGGCCAGCTGGTCCACGATGCTCAGGCCGCGGCCGCCGCGGGAGGTCAGCGAGGGACTCGCGGGCAGCGGCCGGGTGGCCGCCCCGCCGTCCGTGACCTCCAGGGTGAGCACCCCGTCGGCGTGCATCTGCCAGCGGATCAGCACCCCGCCGTGCGGTTCGTCCGAGCCCTCGGCGGACTCCCGGCCCTGCGCGGAGTGCGCCCCGGACGGGAGGCCGACCAGCACCTGCCCGAGCACCTCGGCCCGGGCGCTGCGGCCCAGCGCCGGCAGCGGGCCGAGCGGACGGGCGTACCGACAGGCATTGCTCAACAGCTCGGAAAGGATCAGAACAGCATCATCGATGACCGGTTCCGGTATCTGCCGGTCACCCAGATCTCGACGCAGTCGGCGCCGTGCGACCCCGACACTCGCTGGGCCGTGCGGCACTGCCATGGTCGATGAGGTCGGCCCAACTCCTGTGGGCACAGTACGCGCCACCATCAACGCCACCCCCGGACCTCCTTCAGCGTATGCCGAGGGAGAGATGCCCCTTGGTAATGCGTCGGAAACGAGCACCGGACGATCCCGCGAGCCCATTTCGAGTGCGGCGACCGAGGGTGGACATCAGGTCATTCCGTGCTCACCCTCTGTCGCCCGGATGCAAGAATTCCGGCAATTTCGTGCAAGGAAGGTTTGACTGCCGACCAGCGTGATCGGATCGGACGGTATGGCCTTCGGTGCGTCGGCGGATCACCGTCCGAGCTGCGCCAGCACCTCCGCGGGCCGGTTGGTGATGATCGCCGACACTCCGAGCTCCAGGCAGAGCTCGACGTCGGCCGGCTCGTCCACCGTCCACACGTGCACCTCGTGACCCAGCTCGCGCAGCCGGGTCACCAGCTGCGGGCGGGCCCGCACCAGCTCGATGCCCGGGCCGGCGATCCGCGCCCCGCCCGGCAGCGGCGAGCCGGCGCGCAGGCGGCCGAGCAGCGGCAGGGTCCGCTCGAACAGGAAGACCTGCCGGTACTCCGGCGCGGCGGCGGCCACCCGGTTCAGCGCGAGCGAGGAGAAGCTCATGATCCGGGCGGACGGGCGGTCGCCCTCCCGGGTCGCGCCGATCTCGAACCGCTCCAGCGTCCGCAGCAGCTCGGCCTCCACCCGGCCCCGGAAGCGCACCGGGTGCTTGGTCTCGATCGCCAGGTCCACCGGGCGGCCGCACTCCACCACCAGCTCCAGCAGCCGCTCCAGCCGCAGCACTCCGCGCAGCTCCGGGTCGGTGCTGGGACGGCCGGTCTTCCAGGCGCCGAAGTCGTACGCCTCCAGCTCGGCGAGGGTCATGGCCGAGACGGTGCCGCGGCCGTCGGAGACCCGGCCGATCCGGCGGTCGTGCACGCAGACCAGCGCGCCGTCGGCGGTGACCCGGACGTCGCACTCCAGCGCGTCCGCGCCCTCGTCGAGCGCGCGCCGGTAGGCCGCGAGGGTGTGCTCGGGCAGGGCGTGGGAGGAACCGCGGTGGGCGATCACCTGGACGGAGGGCACGGTGCGCGCCGTCGTCGAGGACAGGTCTGGGCTGGTCACAGGGCCAACGATAGGCGGCGGAAGTGAAGCGCGGACAAAGACGGCCTCAACCCGTGGGGCCGTCTGCGCCCGCGCTTCCCCGGCTTCCTCAGCGGCGGCCGGCGCGGCGGCCGAGCGGGGTGAGCGCCCAGGTGGCCAGGGCGGGCACCAGGAAGGCGAACAGCGAGGCGGAGGTCCACTCCTGCGGGGTGAAGTGCAGCGCCTCCTGGGCGGAGGTCCAGAAGTCCGTCCACCAGCCGGCCACCTTGGTCGGCGCGATGAACTGGTAGACCGCGAAGCCCAGCGCCCACGGCAGCAGCATCGGCCAGCGGGACGGTGCGTCGGCGGAGAGGTTCCAGCCGTGCCGGCCGGCGCCGAGGAAGTAGTCCACCGCGAGCACCGCCAGCAGCGGCACGAACACCGAGCCGATCAGGCCGAGGAAGCCGTAGTAGGTGTCGGTGAACTCGTCGATCTGCAGCGCCAGCACGGTGGTCAGCGCGCCGATCGCGCCGGAGAGCACCCTGCGGTCCACCTTCGGCAGCAGGTTCTGCACCGACATCGCGGTCGAGTACACGTTGGCGAAGGACTGGTCGGTCTCGCGCAGCACCAGCACCAGCAGGAACAGCCAGCCCGCCCAGACCCCGAGGAAGGAGTCGAAGATCCGGTTCGGGTCGCCGTCCGACTGCAGCAGTGCCATCAGGCCGAGCACGTAGCACCAGACCTGGGCGATCGTGTAGCCGGAGAAGCTGCCCCAGAACGCCGAGCGCGGGGTGCGCGAGTGCCGGGTGTAGTCGGCGGCCAGCGGGACGAAGGAGACCGACACCGCGATCATCGCGTCGGTGGCGCCCAGGAAGCCGTGCCAGTTGCCCGCGCCCGGGTCCGGCACGCCCTGGCGGCCCAGCTGGACGGTGAAGTACACCATCGCCACCGCGACCGCCCCGGCCACGAAGCGGCGCAGCACCGCGATCGAGCCCAGCGGCCAGATGGTCAGCGCGGTGGTCAGCGCGCCGGCGAGCAGGACGAACAGCCAGCGGTAGCCGGTGGTGTGCGCGACGGTCTGCGCGCCCGCCGAGATGGTCAGCAGCTCGAACACGCCCCAGCCGATGCACTGCACGATGTTCAGCACCGTCGGCAGGTAGGACAGCCGGGTGCCGAACAGCCCGCGCAGGTTCGCCATCGCGGGGGCGCCGGTGCGGGCGCCGATCAGTGCGGCCACGCCGAGCATCGCGGTGCCGACCGCCGTACCGATCGCGATCGCGGTCACCGCGGCGGCCAGCGACAGCTCACTGCCGGGGGCGCCGAGCACGGTGGCGGCGGTGGAGAAGCCGATCAGGCTGACACCCAGGTTCATCCAGAGCGCGAAGTGGTCCCGGAAGCGCAGCGTGCGCGGCGGCTCGGTGTCCAGGACCAGGGGGGCCTCGGGGCGCTCCAGGACGGCGGTCGCACTCGAAGAGGGGGCGTTCGCGCCCGAAGAAGAGGATGGCGAAGCAGGCGGCATGGCCGATACTCCCTACGCCGGCATTACCCGGACAGGTTCCGGCGGTCAGCGCCCCCTCGAACGTCCGCCACTGGTGTGGCGTACGGTCGACATGCGCACTCTCAGCCTGGTGGGTCCAAGCTCCCGCGTGTCAGTTTGGAGCGACAGGCTAACCGGCACGGGGGCGAACGCCCAAGGCCGAGGGAGTCGCGGTCCATCGCGGGACGTCCGGCGGGGGAGGGGAGCCTCGGCCGTCGGTACCGGCGTCGGTGCCGGCTAAGGATTCTTATGAGTTCTTCAGAGGGGTCCTTACGGCAATCGAATCGACAGTGCGAAAAACTATGGTCCTTGGTTCTGCCAGCTATGGAGGTCGTCCGTGAGCACCGAGCGCGAGGTTGGGCCCACCGGGCCGCAGGGGGAGCAGCCCGCCGGCCAGGGAGTGGCCGAGTCCGCTTCCGAGGGCCCCGCTCAGGGCGGGCACCAGCCGACGATGGCCTTCCGGCGGGTGCCCGAGCCGGAGGCCGCTGCCGTCGAGACCGGCACCGTCGAGGCCGCGCAGGGCCCGGTCGACGCCACTGCGGCCGAGGGCGGGCACAAGCCGACCGTCGCCTTCACCAAGGTGCCCGCACCGGAGGCCCCCGCCGCGCCCGTGGCGCCCGCCGCCGCGGAGCCTGCCGTCGACCCGGCCACCGGCTACATCGACGCGCCGCCGCCCGTCCTGCCGCCCGCCCCGCAGGCCCCGGCCGCCCCGGCCCTGCCGCCGGCCGGCAACCCGTACGCCACCCCGACCCACGGCGTCCCCGCCGCCGGCGCGCACGAGGGGTACGGCGCCGCTCCGGCTGTTCCCGCCGCCCCCGCCGCGCACGGCCACCACCCCTTCGGGGCCGGCCAGCCGCTCGGTGGCTGGGGCCCCACCCACGACTCCACCTCCGGCGGCGCGGGCCACCCCGGCGGCCCGGCGGGCCCGCTCGGCTACCCGGTGGACTACCCCGGCGGTCCGGCCGGCCCCGGCGTGCGCAAGAAGCGCGGCGGCCTGGTCGCCCTGATCGCGGCCGTCGCGCTGGTCGCCGGTGTGGCCGGCGGCACGCTCGGCGTGACCGTCGCCAACCGCGCCGACAGCAGCAGCTCCCCGAACGACCACCGCAGCACCACCGTCCAGGCCAGCGACACCCAGAAGAACGAGCCCGCCCCCGGCTCGATCGCCGCCATCGCGCAGAAGGCGCTGCCCAGCGTCGTCACCATCAAGGCGCAGGGCAACGGCGAGTCGGGCACCGGCACCGGCTTCGTCTTCGACACCGAGGGCCACATCCTCACCAACAACCACGTGGTGGCGCCGACCCTCAACGGCGGCAAACTGACCGTCAAGTTCGCCGACGGCACCTCCTACAGCGCCTCGGTGCTGGGCCACGCCGAGGGTTACGACGTCGCCGTGGTCAAGATCGACAACCCGCCCAAGAGCAAGCTGGCCCCGCTGCCGCTGGCCGACTCCGACAAGGTCAACGTCGGCGACGCCACCATCGCGATCGGTGCGCCGTACGGCCTGGAGTCCACCGTCACCAGCGGCATCATCAGCGCCAAGGACCGCCCGGTGGCCTCCGGCGACGAGACCGGCTCGCAGGCCTCGTACATGAACGCCCTCCAGACCGACGCCTCGATCAACCCCGGCAACTCCGGCGGCCCGCTGCTCGACTCCGGCGGCGCGGTGATCGGCATCAACTCGGCGATCCAGTCCAACGCTTCCGCCAACGGCCGGGCCGGCAGCATCGGCCTGGGCTTCGCCATCCCGATCAACCAGGCCAAGTGGGTCGCGGACACCCTGATCAAGACCGGCAAGCCGGTCTACGCCAAGCTCGACGTGCTGCGCAACGACGACTACAAGGGCGACGGCGCGCAGATCCAGACCAAGGACATCCAGGGCCAGCCCGCCGTCACCCCCGGCGGTGCGGCCGACAAGGCCGGCCTCAAGCCGGGCGACGTCATCACCAAGCTCGGCGGCGTCCCGATCGACAACGGCCCCGCCCTGGTCAGCCGGATCTGGACGCACAAGCCCGGTGAGACCGTCGACGTCGAGTACACCCGCAACGGCCAGACCTTCAACACCAAGGTCACCCTCGGCCAGCGCGAGGGCGACCAGTGACCCCCGCCCGCGCCGAAAGGTGTGCGCCGAACCCCGCCGGACCCGTTAGGCTGACCTCCGCCTGGAGAGCTGCCCGAGCGGCCTAAGGGAACAGTCTTGAAAACTGTCGTGGCGTGACCCGTCACCGTGGGTTCGAATCCCACGCTCTCCGCCGGTAGGAGAACCACCTGCTCAGGGCGGGTGCCGAGACCACTCGGCACCCGCCCTCGGTGCTTCCCCGGCGGCCGCGGCGCCGGCTGCGGAGCGGCCGGGGAACGGATGCGGGCGGCCGGATTGACCCTGACACGGTGGCAGGGGGTGGAGTGGTCGCATCATGTTGAACATCGGAGACTTCGCCAGCCACGGCCGGGTGTCGGTGCGGATGCTGCGCCACTACGACGCGATCGGGCTGCTGCGGCCCGCCCGGGTGGACCCGGTCAGCGGGTACCGCTTCTACGAGGCGTCCCAACTCGCCCGGCTCAACCGGGTGATCGCGCTCAAGGAGCTCGGCTTCACGTTGCAGCAGGTGCGCGCCGTCCTGGACGAGCAGGTGGACGCGGCCGAACTGCGCGGGATGCTGCGGTTGCGGCGGGCCCAGCTCGCCGCGGCGATCGCGGCCGACGAGCTGCGGATGGCCCGGGTGGAGGCGAGGCTCCGGACGATCGAGAGCGAGGGGACCATGTCCACGCACGATGTCGTGGTGAAGCAGGTGCCGTCCGTCCGGGTGGCCCAACTGGCCGGTGTGGCCCAGAGTTACGAGCCGGAGGACATCGGACCGGTGATCGGGCCGCTGTTCGCCGAGCTGTGCCGGCGGCTGGCCGGGGCCGGGATCGAGGCGACCGGCCCGTCCGTCGCCCGCTACCAGGACGCGCCGGAGGGCAACGGCTCGGTGCTGGTCCTGGTCGCCGTCCCGGTCGGCCCGTCGGTGCGGCCGGACGCGCACGACTTCGAGGTGCTCGACCTGCCGCCGATCGAGGAGGCGGCGACGATCGTGCACCGCGGTCCGATGGACGAGGTGCTGGGCACGGGCCAGGAACTGGCCCGCTTCATCGAGGAGAACGGCTACCGCTCGGCCGGCTACGCCCGGGAGCTGTACCTGGAGTGCCCGGAGGACCGGGCCGGATGGGTCACCGAGCTCCAGGAACCGGTGGTCCGCCGGTAGCGGCGTTTGCCCTCGACCAGGTCGAGGGCCCTAGCGTCGCCCGGCATGACCACCGCCTCCACCGCCGGCACCGGTTCCGGCCCGTCGCCGCGGGCTGCGCTGCCCCGGACGTACCTGCTCTGGCTGGCCGGTGTCCAGGCCGGACTGCTGGGCGACGCCGCGCTGTACTTCGGCCTCGGCTGGGCCGCCTCCGCGCACGGCGGCGGAGCGGCCGGGCTGGTCCTGACGGCGATCACGGTGCCGCGCACCGCGCTGGTCCTGCTGGGCGGCGCGGTCGCGGACCGGTTCGGCGCCCGTCGGGTGATGGTCGTCGGGGACACGGTGATGCTGGCCGCGACCGTCGCGCTGGCGCTGGTGACGGCCGACCGGGGGACGCCGCTGTGGCTGCTGGTCGCGGCGGCCGCCGTGATCGGGACGGTCGACGCCTTCCACCTCCCGGCGAGCGGATCGATGCCGCGCCGGCTGGTACCCGCCGACCGGCTGCCCCGGGCACTCGCCCTGCGGCAGGCCGGCGGGCAGACCGCCGTCCTGCTCGGGGCACCGCTGGGCGGCCTGCTGGTCGCGGGCGGCGGACTGTTCGGCGTGGCGCTGGCGGACGCGGCGAGCTTCGGGGTCGTGCTGCTGGTCCTGCGGCGGGTGCGCCCCCGGGCGGACGGGCCGTCCGGTCCACGGGCCGGCCTGCTGCGCGACGCGGCGTCCGGCGTCCGGTTCGCCCTGGCGGACCCGCTGCTGCGGGCCGCGCTGCTGCTCACCGCGGTGGCGGCCGGGGCACTGCTGCCGGTGGTGTCACTGCTCGGTCCGCTGCTCGCCCGGGCGCACGGCTGGGCGGCCGGAACGGCGGGACTGGTGAGCGCCGGGCAGGCGGCCGGGGTGCTGGCGGTGGCCGGCCTGGCCGCCCGGCGGGGCACGCTTCCCCGGGCCGGGGTGGGGACGGCGGCCGGGCTCTGTACGGCGTCGGCGGGGGTCGCGCTGCTCGCACTGGCCGCGGGACCGGTGGCGGCGGTGGCCGGCAGTACGGTGGCGGGCCTCGGCTCGGGGCTCTTCGCCTGCCACGTCGGCCCGCTGGTGCTGACCGGCGCGCCGCAGACCCATCTCTCGCGCGTCCAGGCCCTGCTGACGCTCGTGCAGAGCCTGGCCCTGGTGCTCTCGAACGCCCTGCTGGGCCTGCTCTCGGACGCGGTGGGTGCCGCCCTGCCGACCGTCCTCTGCGCCCTCGCCACGGCTGCCGCCGGCCTCACCGCCCTGGCCACCCCGACCCTCCGCCGGGCCTGAGTCGCGCGGTCGCCCTTCCGGTCGGCACCCCGGGCCGCCGCCCACGTCCGGAGGCTTCGCGTCGCGACTGCCTGCCCGACCGCTCCGCTGCCCACTTGCCCGGCCCCTGCCGTCCGGGCAGAGTGCGGAGGTGGGGGCGGGCGGGCGGCGAGCGGAGGCGGCGATGAGTGATCTGACGGACCGACTGGCACAGGGCCTCCCGGACGGGGCCCTGGTGGTGGACCCGGACGTGACCGCCGCGTACCGCCACGACATGGCGGGCTTCTGCGCGGCCGGGCAGCCCGCCGTGGTGGTGTTCCCGGAGACGGTCGAGCAGGTGCAGCACGTGCTGCGGACCGCGGCCGAGCTGCGCGTCCCCGTGGTGCCGCAGGGCGCCCGGACCGGGCTGTCGGGTGCGGCGAACGCGGTGGACGGCTGCGTCGTGCTGTCGCTGGTGAAGCTGAACCGGATCCTGGAGATCGACCCGGTGAACCGGATCGCGGTGGTCGAGCCCGGCGTGGTGAACGCCGAACTCTCCCGCGCTGCCGAGGAGTCGGGTCTCTCCTACCCGCCGGACCCGTCCAGCTGGGAGTCCTGCACGATCGGCGGCAACATCGGCACCGGTGCGGGCGGTCTCTGCTGCGTGAAGTACGGCGTCACCAGTGAGTACGTGCTCGGACTGGACGTGGTGCTGGCGGACGGGCGGCTGCTGTCCACCGGACGCCGGACGGCGAAGGGCGTGGCCGGGTACGACCTGACCAGGCTGTTCGTCGGCTCGGAGGGGACGCTCGGCGTGGTGGTCCGGGCGGTGCTGGCGCTGCGGCCGGCGCCGGCCCCGCAGCTGGCGTTGGCGGCGGAGTTCCCGAGCGCGGACGCGGCCGGGGCGGCGGTCTGCGAGGTGATGGCGCGCGGTCTGACGCCGTCGCTGATGGAGCTGATGGACGCGGTCTCGGTGCGGGCCGTCAACGAGTTGGGGCGGATGGGGCTGCCCGAGTCCACCCAGGCGCTGCTGCTGGTGGCCTTCGACGGGCCGGACCGGGTGGCCGAGCTGGCGCGGGTCGCGCAGCTGTGCCGGGAGGCCGGGGCGACCGAGGTGGTGCCGGCCGAGGACCAGGCGGAGTCCGATCTGCTGCTGGCCGCCCGGCGGATGGCGCTGCCCGCGCTGGACCGGCTGGGCACCACGATGATCGACGACGTGGCGGTGCCGCGTTCCCGGCTGGCGGAGATGCTGAACGGTGTCGCGGCGATCGCGGAGCGGCACGGGCTGACCATCGGGGTGGTCAGTCACGCCGGGGACGGCAACACCCACCCGATCGTCATCTTCGACGCCTCGGACGGGGAGCAGACGGCCCGCGCCCAGCGCTCCTTCGACGAGATCATGGCGCTCGGGCTGGAATTGGGCGGCACGATCACCGGGGAGCACGGAGTGGGGCTGCTGAAGCGGGACTGGCTGGCCCGTGAGCTGGGCCCGGTGGCGTTGGACCTGCAGCGGCAGTTGAAGGCGGTCTTCGATCCGCTGGGCATTCTGAATCCCGGCAAGATGATCTGATGTCCGCGCACCTGGACGGATCTTCTGTGGCCGCACCCCCGCCGCCATGGTGTGACTTTCCGACGGTCTGTGAATGGCTGGGAAAGTCGACATGGGAGGGTGACCGAACTTTTTAGGGGCGCGTTTGTGGTTCGTGTGCGCCGGGGTGGCGCGCCCAGCGGATCGCGTGATGCTGCTGCGCCGCCCTCCGGGGCGCCTCCGTCGGCGTCTGCCCGGGTGACCTCCCAGGTCGGCCGGGGTGCGTCGGCGCGCTGTCCGCTTTCCCAGCCGTTATGCGCGGGTCGGGTGGATATCACGCTAACGGGCGAAATCCGCGTTGCGGGCTAGTGCTTTGTCGATTTGTTGCGGAAGGCTGTCTTCCGGCGTCGCAGCCCGCAGGTGTTCGTCTGACCGGCGAACCTTGCGCACCTTGATCGACCATTGCACGATTAACAGCTTCTCGGAGGCATTCATGGCTCGCATCCACACCCGTCGGGTGGCCGAAATCCTGCGCGCCGGCCCGCTCGCCGCCGGCCTGCTGCCGGCCTGTGCCGGTGCCGGTGCCGGTGCCGGTGTGTTCTCCGACACCATCGGCTGACCGACCGCCTGGCCGAGTGACGGCACCGGGCACCACGGAAGGCGGGGGCGCCGGACGTGGGTGGCCGCGGGTGAGCTGAGCAGCCGCGGACGGGCCCGGACCGGAACGGAACGGCCGGAACGGACACCGAGGTACCAACGCATCACACCAGAGGGAACAGCGCATTCGACCGGCCGGCGGAAAGGGTCACCGCGAAACCGGCCTCGTGGGCGGTGCCGCCATCGGCACCGCCCACGAGTGTGTCCGGGGCACCCGGACTCCCCGCCCGACCGGACCGGAATCCCCCGCCGACCGGCCCGGATCCGTCCACCGAGGGCCCGCGCCCGGAGCCGTCGGCGTACGGCGGTACGGTTGCGCTCCGACAGCGCACCCAGGTGCCGGGGCCCGGAAGGACCGGCCCGGCCGGGGTGGCGACCGCGGCAATCGGAAGGAAGGGTGCGCGATGGCGGCGGAGGAGGAGGGCCTGATCGGCCCCGACGAGGCCAGGCCCGCACCGGAGCCCGGGTCGGAACCGGCGGCGGAGGCGCGCCCGGAGCCGACGGCCGATCCGGTCCACGAGCACCGGTCCGGGCCCAGGTCCGTCCCCGAACTGCTGCTCGGCCGCCCGCCGATGGCCCGCCCGCTGCCGTCCTTCGACCATGAGGCCGCCCCCGCCGAGCCCGGCCCGCTGTTCGTGGACTGGCTCGCCACCGCGCTGCACGCCGGTGTGCTGGACCCGCAGGCCTTCACCCTCTCGACCGTGGACGCCGACGGCATGCCGGACGCCCGGGTGCTGGTGCTGCGGGACGTCGACGCGGCCGGCACCGGCTGGAACTTCTCCGCGGACGCCGACAGCCCCAAGGGCCGTCAGCTCGCCGGCCACCCCGCCGCCGCGCTGACCGTCTACTGGCCGCAGCTGGGCCGCCAGGTCCGGGTGCGCGGCACCGTCGAACGGGCCGCCGACCTGGTCGCCGCCGCCGAGTTCGCCACCCGCTCGCCCGCCGCCCGGGTCCACGCGCTGGTCGGACAGCAGAGCGAGCCGCTGGGCTCGTTCGCCGAGTACGACGAGGCGGTGGCGGTCGCCCGTCGTCGGCTGGAGGCGCACCCGGACGCGGTCCCGCCCGGGCACGCGGTCTACACCCTGTGGGCGCACGAGGTGGAGTTCTGGCAGGGCGACGCCCAGCGCCGGCACATCCGGCTGCGCTATACCCGCACCGGCCCGGTCAGCTCCCCGGAGTGGTCACGCACCCTGATCTGGCCGTGAGCCGCTGAGCCGCTGAGCCGCTGAGCCGCTGAGCCGTGAGTCGCTGAGCCGTGGGCGGCCGGGCGGCTCACGGGCCCGTGGACCGACAGGCCCGTCACCGCCGGCCGGTCAGCGTGGCGCCCACGCTGGCCGCGACCACGCAGCCGATCCCGGCCAGCTGCGGTACGCCCAGCAACTGGCCCAGCACCACCAGCCCGACCAGAGCGCTGACCGCCGGCTCCAGGCTGACCAGCACGCTGAACACCCGCTGCGGCATCCGTCGCAGCGCGGTCATCTCCAGCGCGTACGGGATCACCGGCAGCAGCAGCGACACCCCGGCCACCGCGGCGAGCAGCGCCGTCGGTGAGGCGCCGGGCGCGGTGAGCCCGTGCCAGGCCTGGCCGAGCCCGAACGGTGCCAGCGTCAGTGCGCCGACCGTCATCGACACCGCCAGGCCCTGGAACCCCTGGAAGGCCGCGCCGACCTTGTCGGTGAACAGGATGTACGCGGCGTAGCAGGCGGCCGCCCCGAACGCGTACAGCAGGCCGACCGGGTCGAGCGACCCGCCGCCGTCCCCCTTGCCGAGCAGGGTCAGCAGCACCACGCCCGCGGCCGCGAGCAGCGCCCAGAGCAGGTGGCTGGCGCGCCGGGCGAAGACCAGCGCGACCGCGAGCGGGCCGAGGAACTCGATGGTCGCGGCGGTGCCCATCGGCAGCCGGTCGATCGCCCCGGCGAACAGGAAGGTCATCCCGGCCGAGGCCATGCCGAGCAGCGCGGCCGCGGCGAGGTCGCGCGGGCGCTTGTCGCGCAGCTTCGGCCGGGTGACGGCGAGCAGGATGACGGCGGCGAAGCCGAGCCGCAGGAAGGTCGTGCCGCTGACGCCGAGCGGGCCGAACAGGGGCTTGGACAGCGCGATGCCGGTCTGCACCAGGAACATCGCGGTCAGACAGAGAAGCGGCGCCGGGATCCTCTCCGGGCGCCGCAGGACCTTGCCGAACCGGCCGGTGGACCGACCGGGGTGGACTTCGGGTGGCGCCGCGGGGCCGGACGCCCCACCTCGTCGCCAGCTTCCCCGCTCGCCGGCAGGCTCGCCCTTGGGGGCGGGCGGCATGGCAAGGGCCTCGGCGACGGCGGCGGCCGACGACGAGGCTGCGGGGGTTTCGCTGGTATGGGAGGTGGGCATATCCGTGAGTTTGCCGTAAGGAGTGACAAACCGGCAAGCTCGTTACAAAAATCGGGACGGATGCGGACGGGTGCGTCCGAAAGGGTGGGCCCGCGCGGGGCTTGCGGCGTGGTTGCCGCGATCGTCCGACGGCTCGTCAGTATCAAGGCGGGGTGCGCCATCTCCGCTCCGTCGCCCTCCTCGCCGCCGCCCTCGTTCTCCCGCTGGCCACCGGCGGGACGGGCGTGCGCGCCGAAGCCGCCGTCCCGGCCGCCGTCGCCGTCCCCCGCATCCGGGCCGTCACGCTGCCCGACCGATCCGGCCCGCCCCGGCTCCGTGACACCTGGAACGGTCCCGCCTTCGACGCCTGCACCGCACCGCCGCTCGACACCCTGCGGGCCTGGCGCGGCACCTCCCCGTACGGGGCGGTCGGCATCTACACCAGTGGCTCCCAGCGCGGCTGCAGCCAGTCGAGGCTCACCGCCGAGTGGGTGCGCCAGGCGAGGGAGCTGGGCTGGCGGTTCCTGCCGGTGCACGTCGGGTTGCAGGCGCCGTGCGCCGACCTGAGCCACAAGCCCAAGCGGATCGACCCGGCGAGGGCCGTCGAGCAGGGCCTGGAGGAGGCGGGTGAGGCCGCCCAGGCCCTGCGTTCGCTCGGGCTGGCCCAGGGCAGCCCGGTCTACCTGGACATCGAGGCCTACCCGATGCGCGACCCGGCCTGCGGCCAGGCCGTGGTCGACTTCACCCTCGGCTGGACGGCCGGCCTGCACGCCGCCGACTACCGATCCGGCTTCTACTCCAGCCTCGACTCCGGCATCGCGGACCTCGCCGCCGCCGCCCGGGCCGGCAGCTCCCCGATGCCCGACGCGCTCTGGTACGCCCGCTGGGACGACCAGGCCGACACGACCGGCTCCGGCGGTATCGCCCCCGACCTCTGGAGCCTCCACCAGCGCGTCCACCAGTACCACGGCAACGTCCAGGAGACCTTCGGCGGCGCGACCCTCACCGTCGACCGCAACCACGTGGACGGCCCGACCGCCGACTGAGACCCGCAGATAGGGTGGCCCCCGATCGAGCACGGGGGGAACGGCATGGTGAACGGCCAGGGGCGCGGCGGCACCGACGGGTACGGCGGGCCGCCGCCCCAGAACCCGTACGGGCAGGCGCCGTACGCGCAGAACCCCTACGCCCAGAACCCGTACGCGCAGCCGGTGCCGCCACAGCAGCAGCCGTACCCGCCGCAGCAGCTCTACCCGCCCCGGCAGCCGCAGCCCGTCCCGCCGCGGCAGGCTCACCCCGATCCCCAACAGCCCCACGCCGCCGCCGGGTTCGGAGCCACCCCGCAGTGCGGAGTCGGCCGCCCCGGCGGCTTCCCCGGCCCCGCGCCGCGCCGCAACCGCGTGGCCGTACTGGTCCAGTTCCTCCTCCAGTGGATCTACGCGCCGCTCTGGATCCTCGGCCTGGTGCTCCTCTTCATCGTCCTGATCTTCGCGGACTACAGCGGGGGAGGCCCCAGTTCGGACGGCTGGCTGAAGGTCAACCGCAGCTTCATTCCGCCGCGCCGACTGCGGGCCGAGCTCACCGGCCGGCCGGAGCACTGGGAGCGCTACGTCGCCCCGATCCTGGCGCGCCGGATCGCCGCCGCCGAGGCGACGCACGCGGCCGGCGGCGGCGAGGTGCAGGCCGACCTCGGCCGGGTGGTGCAGACCGGGCTCGCGCTGCGGCTCTACCGCGGCCTCGGCGCGGCCGGTGTGGTGCAGCTCGCCGAGAAGCACGGCTGGTACGGCGTGGCGTCCGGGACCGACGCCGGGCACGTCCGGCTCGCCCGCCACTTCCCCGCCCCGGCCACCCTGAACGCCCCCTCCCCGCAGGACCCGCCCGCCGCCCCCGGCACCCCGTGGGGCCCGCAGCCGGTCCGCTTTGCGCCGCTGCTGCCGTTCGTCTTCCTGCTCCAGATCGTCTACGTCCCGGTGTACGGTCTGCTCACCTTCTGGGTGAACCACCCCGAACCCGACCACTGGGACCGCTGGGGCGCCCGCTGGACCGTCGGCCCGCGCGCCTTCCGCGCCGAGTTCACCAACAGTCCCGCCGCCTGGGACCGCCACATCCGCCGCATCCTCCAGCGCGACACCAAGCGCACCACCACCGACACCGCCGCCCGCACCCCCGACGGCACCCTCGTGCACCGCATCCGGCTCAACCGCGCCACCTACCGCGGCGCCGGCGCCCACCAGGCCCTCCGCATCGCCGCCGAACAGGGCTGGACCCTCGACCCCGCCTACACCCCCGACCCGGCCAACTCCCTCCGCCTCTGCCGCCCCGGCCGCCCCTGAGCTGCGGCCGTCCCCACCGAGTGCCCCATTGCCGCCTTCCGACGGGGAGTATCAGAACCTGACAGCCCGTCTGGCGATCCGCCGGTCCACTGGTGACGCCCCGTATATGTTCGTCGGGCGGAGCGGATCCGGGATCGGGGGGATCGGGTTGTCGAACAGGATTGGGGAGGCCTTCGGCCGCGGGCCGGTGGCGAAGGCCGGTGCGCCGGTGCGGCCCCCTTCCCCGGGGCCGACGCCGACAGTGCCCGATGCCTAGCGGGTTGAGGGCGATGCGGCGGGGTGGACGGGTGGACGCGTGGCCGCGGTGCGGGTGGTCGAGGCGGGTGCCGGCGGGGTGTGGCGGAGCCGGACCCTGGCCGTCGCGGAGTATTCGGGCGTTCCGGCGGACGTGCGGGCCGCGCTGCCCCTCTGGCTTCGGGAGGGGCTGGAGGGCCGAACCGGGACGAATCCGTGATCAGTGCAACGGGGCCGGGATACTGACAGCGGGGGGTGGGGGCGGCACAATCGGGCACGTCCGCGCGCATTACCGCCCGGTAGGTGCCGCAGGCGCAGCCGCCAGTGCCGCCAGGTCAAGGAGGACCCGTGTTCAGCACGATGCAGGACGTACCGCTCACCGTCGCCCGAATCCTGGAGCACGGGTCCACGATCCACGGCCGCTCGACCGTGACCACCTGGGACGGCACCGGGCCGGTCGTCCGCAGTTACGCCGAGGTCGGCGCACGGGCCGCGCAGCTCGCCTGCGCGCTGCGCGACGAGCTGGGGGTGAGCGGGGACGACCGGGTCGCCACCCTGATGTGGAACAACACCGAGCACCTGGAGGCGTACCTCGCGGTCCCCTCGATGGGATCCGTGCTGCACACGCTGAACCTGCGCCTGCCCGCCCAGCAGCTGTCGTTCATCATCAACCACGCCGCCGACCGCGTGATCATCGTCAACGGCACCGTCCTGCCGCTGCTCGCCGCCGTCCTCCCGGACCTCGCACCGACCCTCAGGCACATCGTGGTGAGCGGCCCCGGCGACCGCTCGGTGCTGGCCGGCTTCGCGGGCGGCGTGCACGACTACGAGGAGCTGATCGCCGGCCGGCCCGCCGAGTACCCGTGGCAGCACGACATGGACGAGCGGCAGGCCGCCGTGCTCTGCTACACCTCCGGTACCACCGGGGACCCGAAGGGCGTGCTCTACAGCCACCGCTCGGTCTACCTGCACTGCCTCCAGGTCAACACCGGCGACAACTTCGCCTTCACCCCGCGCGACACCGCGCTGCCGGTGGTGCCGATGTTCCACGTCCAGGCCTGGGGCATCCCGCACGCGGCCTTCATGTCCGGCGCCAACCTGCTCATGCCGGATCGTTTCCTCCAGCCGAAGCCGATGGCCGAGATGATCGCCGCCGTCCGCCCGACCGTCAGCGCCGCGGTCCCCACCATCTGGGCCGGTCTGCTGGACGAGCTCGACGCGGGTGACTACGACACCTCCAGCCTGCGGATGGTGGTCATCGGCGGCAGCGCCTGCCCGCCGTCGCTGATGAAGGCCTACGAGGAGCGCCACGGCATCCGGGTGCTGCACGCCTGGGGCATGACCGAGACCTCCCCGCTCGGCTCCTTCGCCCAGCCGCCGGGCGGCCTGACCCCCGAGCAGGGGTGGCCGTACCGGATCACCCAGGGCCTCTTCCCGGCTTCGGTCCAGGCCCGGCTGATCGGCCCCGGCGGCGAGCGGATGCCGCACGACGGCGTCTCGGCGGGCGAGCTGGAGGTGCGCGGCCCGTGGATCGCCGGGGCGTACTACGGCGGCGCCGGCCAGGACCCGGTCCGCCCGGACGACAAGTTCTCCGAGGACGGCTGGCTGCGCACCGGCGACGTCGGCACCATCACCGCCGACGGCTACCTGACCCTCACCGACCGGGCCAAGGACGTCATCAAGTCCGGCGGCGAGTGGATCTCCTCGGTCGAGCTGGAGAACGCCCTGATGGCCCACCCCGACGTGGCGGAGGCCGCCGTGGTCGCCGTCCCGGACGAGAAGTGGGGCGAACGCCCGCTGGCCACCGTGGTGCTGCGCCCGGGCGCGACCGCCGGGCTGAAGGAGCTGCGGGCCTTCCTGGGCGAGCGGATAGCCTCCTGGCAGCTGCCGGAGCGCTGGTCGATCGTGGAGTCGGTGCCGAAGACCTCGGTCGGCAAGTTCGACAAGAAGGTGATCCGGGCCGGCTACGCGGCGCAGGAACTGGACGTGACGGTGCTCGGCAAGGAGTGAGACCGCGGAGAGGGCCGGCCGCTCCCGTACGGAACGGGGGCGGCCGGCCCTGCCACGTGCGTCAGCCCGCGGCGGCGACGCCCGCCTCGCCCATCGCGCCGATCCGCCCGAGCAGGTCGACGATCCGGGACTGGACGTCCTCGCTGGTCGAGCGCTCGGCGAGGAACAGCACCGTCTCGCCGGTGCGCAGCCGGGGCAGTTCGCGCGGGTCGAGGTCCACCGAGGTGTAGACCACCAGCGGGGTGCGGTGCAGCCGGTCGTTGGCGCGCAGCCAGTCCAGCAGGCCGACCCGGCGGCGGCGGATCTGCAGCAGGTCCATCACCACCAGGTTGGGCTGCACGCTGCTGGCCCGGGCGACCGCGTCGTTCTCGTCCACCGCGTGCTCGACGTGCATGCCGCGCCGTTCCAGGCTGCTGATCATGGCGGCGGCGATGTCCGGGTCGCCCTCGACCAGCAGCACCCGCGGGGCGTGGTGCTCGCCGTCGCGCGGGGCGAGGGCGCGCAGCAGGACGGCCGGGTCGGCCCCGTACGCGGCGTCCCGGGTGGCCTGGCCGAGGCCGGCGGTGACCAGCACCGGGACCCGGCGGTTGAGCGCCGCGGTACGCAGCGACTGGAGCGCGGTGCGGGTGATCGGTCCGGTCAGCGGGTCGACGAAGAGGGCGGCGGGGAAGCCGGGGACCTGGGCGTCCACCTCCTCGCGGGAGCGGACGATCACCGGCAGGTAGCCGCGCGCCTGGAGGGCCTGCTTGGTGGCCGGGTCGGGCTCGGGCCAGACCAGCAGCCGGCGGGTGTTGGCCAGCTCGCCGGCCGGGGCCGACGGCTGCTCGGCGGCGGGCCGGTGGTCGGCGGCCGGGAGCTCGGCCATCGGGCGCGGCGCGGTGCGGGCGGCGTCGGCCGGGACGGGCGGCTGCGGCGCGGCGGCGGGCACCGGTGCCGGGCCGAGCGGGCGCGGCGGGGCGAGCTCGCCCAGGCCGGTGCCGACCGGGCGCGGGCCGGACGGCTCCTCGGCCGCGGGCAGCGCGGCCCGGGCGGGCGCCAGCGCGGTGCCGGGGGAGGGCTGGGCCGGGACGGCCGGGCCGGAGGCGTTCACCAGGGCGTCCGGGCCGGGCCCCGGCGGGACGGCCAGCCGGCGGCGGCGCCCGGTCGGCGCGGCGGCGGCCGGTTCGGGCAGCGCGGGCGCGGGGCCGGCCGGCAGGGCGTGTTCCAGACCGGGGTAGACCGGGGCGTCGGCCGCCCCGGGCAGGGCGAAGCCGCCGGAGGGCTCCTCGGCCGAGGGCAGCGCGCGGCGGCGCCGGTGCTTGGTCTCACCCGGGGCCTGCTCCTGGGCGGCCTCGGCGGTCGGGGTGCCGCCGGGCGGGGTGCCGTCCGGGGCGGCGGGCGCGGGGGCCGGGCCGATCGCGAGCGGCTCGCGTCCGCCGGGGCGGTTCGGCTGGGGCCGGTTGCCCTCGACGGGTACGGCGTAGGCGGGGCCGGAGCGGCCGTCGTCCTTGCCCCACGGGTCGCTCTGGGCGCCGTCCGGTCCGGCCAGGCCCTGGCGGCCGTACGCGGGGTCGTTGCCGGTGCCGTTCCACTGCTCGGGGACGGCCCGCTCGACCCGGGCGGGGGCGTTCGGCCACTGGTCGGCCGGAATGTCGGGGTCGCCGGGGGTGCCGGACTCCGGGGTCTCGGCGGCCGGGCGGCCTCGGCGGCCGCGCCGCTCGGCGGGGGGCTCCTCGGCGGGCGCCTGCTCCGCGGCGGGGGCCTCGGGGACTGGCTGCTCCCCGGCGGCCGTGGGCTCGGCGGTCTCGCCACTGCTGGGCAGCTGGGGAATGCCCGGAAGCTCGGGCAGGACGGCGCTGTCGCTCTCCTTGGGCCGGTCGGAGCGGCCTTCGGCGGCGGCGCGCTCGGCGGCGGCCTTCGCGGCGGCCGGGTCCAGCGGCAGCTCGACGACGTACGTGGTGCCGGCCTTGCCGGGCAGCTCGTGCGGCTGGAGCACGCCGCCGTGGCGCTCGACCACCGCGCGGGCTATCGGCAGGTGGACGGGGCTGCCACCGACCCCGGGTCCGCGGATCTCGACCCGGGCGACCTCGCTGCGCTGGGCGGCGGCCAGCACGACGGTCGGCGGCTCGGGGGCGGGCGTCAGCGTGGGCGCGGCGGCGCCGTTCAGCCCGGGCACGGCCAGGCCGGGGGAGGGAGCGACCGGGTCGTCCAGGGCCAGCACGACGCCGCTGACGTCGGCGACCAGGTGGGCCAGCGCCTGGGCCAGCCGCCGCTCGTCGGCGATCACCTCGACCGCGGCGGCGTGCACCGAGAACCGCACCCGGCCGGGGCCGACCAGCTCGCCGGCCTCCTCGACGGCCCGCCGGATCACCTTGTCCAGGCCCACCGGCACCCGGGACGCGGCCTTCCGCCCGTCCTTGCCGTCCTTGCCGGCCTTGGGTTCCTTGCCGTCCTTGGCCTCGGTGCCGCTGCTCTCGCCGGCCTCGCAGCGCTGGTGGTCGAGCACCCCGTCGATCAGCTTCCCGAACCGGCGGCACTCGGCGGCCAGTCGGCGCAGCGTCCAGTTCGCCTCCGGCCAGAGCTGGCCGGCCGGGTCGGCGGCGAGCGCGTCGAGCCGCTGGTTCAGCGCGTTCAGCGCGCCGCCCAGCTCGCTCTCCAGGACGGCGGTGAGGTGCTCGTTGCGGGCGACCAGGGCGAGTTCGCGGCTGCGGTCGGTGAAGGTCATCACCGCGCCGACCAGCTGGTCGCCGTCCCGGACCGGGGCGGTGGTGAGGTCGACGGTGACCGGCCGGCCGTCCTTGCGCCACAGCACGGTGCCGCGCACCCGGTGCTTGCGCCCGGAGGTCAGGGTGTCCATCAGCGCCGACTCCTCCAGCGCCAGCGGGGTGCCGTCGGCCCGGGAGTGCTGGATCAGCGGGTGCAGCTCGCGCCCGCCCAGCTCGCTCGCCCGGTACTCCAGGATGTGCGCGGCGGCCGGGTTGACCAGCACGCAGCGGCCTTCGAGGTCCACGCCGAGCACGCCCTCGGCGGCGGCGCGCAGGATCATCTCGGTCTGCTTGTGCTGGCGGCGCAGCTCGGCCTCGACGCCGAGCCGGCCCGAGAGGTCGCGGACCAGCAGCAGGAGCAGGTCGGAGGAGGAGGGCGAGTTCTCGCGGTACGAGTCGTACGGGGAGCGCGCGTAGCCGCGGCCGTCGCCGTCGTCGGCGAAGTCGTTGCCGGAGACCTCGACCGGGAAGGTGGTGCCGTCGGTGCGGTGGGCGGTCATCCGGACCGGGCGGTCGAGGGCGTCGCCGTCGCGGGTGGCCGGGCGCATCGAGCCGGGGATGCGGCTGGGGTCGAACTCGGGCAGCAGACCCAGCACGCCCATGCCGACCAGTGAGGTGCCCGGCGCCTGCAACGCCTGGACCGCCGCGCTGTTGGCGTCCACGACGGTGCCGTTGCTGTTCACCAGCAGCAACGCGTCGGGCAGGGCGTCGAGTATGGCGGCGAGGCGAGCAGCGCCTCGGATCGGCCTGCTGCTCACGTCGACAGGTCTCCTCGGCTCGGGGCAGCTCCTCCGGAGACGGCAGTATCTCATTCTTCTTTGCGGCGGGGACGACCCGCCTAGTAACGTTGGCGGTGGTTGGTGCCGAGCCCCACGGTTGTGGCATCATCACTGACACACGGAACGGGTCCGCTCACGCGGGTACGCTCCATGTGGGGAGGCTTCGCCTAGTCCGGTCTATGGCGCCGCACTGCTAATGCGGTTTCGGGGTTATTCCTGATCGAGGGTTCAAATCCCTCAGCCTCCGCCAGTCGGGAGCCCCCGTCGACGATCTTGTCGGCGGGGGCTCTTCGCGTTCCCGGAGTGGTCCGGGGCGCGGCGGCGCCGGAGGGGGCCGGGCGGGGTCGGGCGGGGGTCGGGGCAATCGATTTCGTCCTGCGCCGCAGGTCATGTAATGTTGTCCCCGCAACGCCCCGGAGGCACCGTTCACCAGGGCGAGCGCTCATAGCTCAACGGATAGAGCACTTGACTACGGATCAAGAGGTTGCAGGTTCGAATCCTGCTGAGCGCACCAACCACCGCAAGATCGGGTTCGCCCGTTCCTTGCGCTCATAGCTCAACGGATAGAGCACTTGACTACGGATCAAGAGGTTGCAGGTTCGAATCCTGCTGAGCGCACCATCGAGAAGCCCCCGGCCACCGGCCGGGGGCTTCTCCCGTTTCTCCGGGGTTCCCGGCGGACGATTCGAACAGGGTTTCCCGGTGGATGGTCCCGCCCAGGAGGGTGGTGGCCACCGGATGGGCCCGGACGTCCCATTCCCGCGTCCGTTCGGGTGGTGTCGATTGTCGCCTAATGGATGAAATGCAGTCGTTTCGGGTACATCCCGTCCTGTCGCCCGGATGACCGCCAAACGGGTGGGACACGGCCAAAAGCACAGGTGTCGCAGTATGACCGGCCCAGGATCGTGATTCCTTTTCGTCGGATCTTGTGCAGACTGCCCACCGCCCCGGCAGCCGACCGCGAAGGAGAGCCGGATGAGCCGACAGTTTCCCCGTACGGCTGTCGCCCTGGCCGTCCTCGCGAGCGGGCTGCCGACCACGTGGAGTGCCCCGCTCTCGGTGGCCCGGCAATCCCCCGGCACCCGGTCCGCCAGGCGGGCGGCGCTGCCCTCAGGGCTTTCGGCCCGGGTCGATTTCGACGCCGCCCCGGGAACGGGCGTCACCGCCGGGCCGGACGACGGGCCGCTGGTCCGGCTCGATTGCGGGGCGGGCCTGCGCGGCCCGTTCGCCGGCCCGCGGCCCAGGCCCCAGCCCGGCCGCGGCGAGTACCGGGGCGCCGACCCGTCGATCGCCTTCCCCGCCGAGGCCGAGATCGGCCGCTTCCACCGGCGCACCGCCCCGGCCGCGGTCGGTGACCGGCGGATCGAGCTGGTCGTCGGCGCCGCCCGGCCGGAGATCGCCGAGCCGGCGTCCGGTGTGTCGGCGGTGTCGTCGATCCCCGCCGACCCGGGCCCGAGTGGGTCGGCTTCGGCGGCGACCGCCGTGATCACCGCGCCCGCCGCTCCCACCGGGCCCGTCGTCCCGACTCCGTCGATCACTGCGACCGTTTCCCCGGCCCCGGCCCCGGCCCCGGCCCCGGCCATCGGCTTCGGCGCCTTGCCGACAGCCGTCGCCGCGGTGGAGTCCGCGCCATCGCCGGTGGGAGCCGTCGGCACGGCCGGCCGCCCCGGGGGAGCCGGCCGGCGCGGTGGACTCGCCGGAGTCCTGCTGGTGCTCACCGGCCTCGGACTGATCACCCGTCGGGTGTTCGCCCGCAGGGCCGGTGTTCCTCGGCGCTGACCTGCGCCGAACCGTCCGACCATCCATTCATGTGTCTGCGCGTCAGGTCGGCTTTGGATGATTCGTCAGTAAATGTCGACACACCTCGGTTCAAATGTCGCATTTGATGACGTATGAACTTAGCCTGACCATGGCACTGCCCGTCAGATCCGGGCCGCCCGTTGCGCGACACACCGACCCAGAGGATCCGTGCATGGACGTCACCCGCGATTCTTCGCTGCGACCCGACAACCTGCCCAAGACGCTCCCGCCAGCCCTGCCGGAACGTTCCGTCTCCGGTCCCGGCCCGCTGGCCAGCGCCACGGCCGTCAAGACCGTCAAGCAGGGCGGACCGGCCGACGGCGGCCCGGCGACCACCCCGCTGGCCGTCGTCCCGAGCCCGTCGCCGGCCGAACCGGTGGACCTGCGCGACCCGCTGGAGACAGCCGCGCCGGAGACCGTCGCACTCCTGGGCACCACTGTGGCCGGGGCCCCGACCGCCGCCACCACCACCCGGCGCCCGCCGCGCGCCGACCAGACACTGCGGGAGCACCGCGCCACCGCGCTGCCCGGCTGGATCGCCCTGCTGGCGGTGCTGATCGGCGTGGCCGGCGTGCTGCTCGTGCTGCTGCGCACCGGTGTCCTCCCGCACTGGGACGTACTGCCCGACCTGCGCGACAGCGCCGCGCAGGAGAGCGGCCGGGTGGAGGTGGACGCGCAGTCGATCGCCGCGGCGGCCGCGGCCGGCCTGCTGGTGGTGTTGACGCTCGCCGGTCTGCTGGCCAACGCGGGCGGCGAGACCCGGGTGCTGACCCGCTGGGGCCGCTACCGGGGCACCGTCCGCCGGACCGGCCTGGTCTGGGTCAACCCGCTGCTGCGCCGCCGGCGGGTGGACGTGCGGCTGCGGCACTGGCGCAGCGAGTCGGTCAGGGTGGTGGACCGCACCGGCACGCCGATCGTGGTCCGGCTGCTGATCGTCTGGCGGGTCAAGGACACAGCTCGGGCGCTGCTGGCGATCGAGGACCACGAGAGCTACCTGCGCGAGCAGGTCCAGGCGGTGCTCACCCGCACCGCGTCCATCCTGCCCTGCGACAGCAACGCGGCGCCCGGCCCCGCGCTGCGCGACGGGCAGTGGTTCGCCGACGAGTTGACCAGAGCGCTGGCCGCCGAGGTCGCCCCGGCCGGCCTGGAGGTCTACTCGGTGCAACCGCTGGCCCTGGACTACGCACCCGAGGTGGCCGAGTCGATGCGCCGGCGCCGGCTGGCCGACCTGGACGCGGGCCTGCGCACGGTGCTGGTGGACGACGCGGTGGAGGCGGCGGCGCTCGCCGTCCGCCGTCTGGAGCGGGCCACCGCGCACGAACTGGACGAGGCCGCTCGCAGCGCGCTGATGGAACAGCTGCTGGTCGCCTTCGTCGCCCCGGCCGGAGTGGCCGCCTCGGTACCGTCCCCGGCCTCCCGGGCCGGGCGGAAGGAAGGACGACCCGCATGAGGATAGCCACCGGCGCGTACGCCGAACCCGCCATCACCATCGGCTCAGGCGGCCCCGACGGTGATCCCGGTCTGATCGGTTTCGAGGAACGCCTCGGCAGCATCCCCGCGATCGCGGGCTGCGACTGCCCGAACTGCGCCGTCCGGCCGCGCACCGCCCGCTCCGCGGTGGCGGCCGGCGGCGGCCGAATACACCGGGCCGTGCGAAGCACCTGCCTGGCCACCACCGTGCTGGCGGGCGCCGGCGTCGTCGGTCTGACGGCCGGCGCCGGATCCGCGCACGCCGCGGCCGGGAAGCAGGGCTGGGACGGGTCGAAGTACTGGTTCAAGAACGGCTCCGGCGAGTGGCGTTGGACCAGCCACTACGACGTCTACGCGAGCCGCGCCGGGCAGTCCGGCGGCTCGGCCGGCCCCACCGCCCGGGCCGTCTCCAACGGCCCGGCCTCCTCCACCGGGATGCGCCAGGGCTGGGACGGGTCGAAGTACTGGTTCAAGAACGGCAGCGGCGAGTGGCGTTGGACCAGCCACTACGACGTCTACGCGAGCCGCACCGGGCAGTCCGGCGGCGGTCCGGCCCCGGCCCCCGCGCTCCCCGCGAGCCGTTCGGCGGCCAGCCCCGCGCCGGCCTCCGGGAGCACGGAATCGGCCATCGACTACGCGCTCGCCCAGCTGGGCAAGCCGTACGTCTGGGGCGGCAACGGCCCGTCCGGCTACGACTGCTCCGGGCTGGTCCAGCAGGCCTACCGGCGCGCGGGGACAACCCTGCCGCGGGTGGCCGACGACCAGTACGCGGCGACCACGCCGATCAGCGCCGGGCAGCTGCGCCGCGGCGACCTGGTGTTCTGGTCCGACAGCGGCCGGGCCTCGGGGATCCACCACGTGGGGATATACCTGGGCGGTGGCAAGTTCGTGGAAGCGCCGCGGCCGGGCACGACCGTCCGGATCTCGACCCTCAGCTCGGGCTACTACCCGACCCACTTCGGGCGGCCGTAGCCGCGAAGCCGTGCCGGGCCCCGACGGCGCGCCGCGGCCGGGGCCCGGACCGCGTTCAGGGCAGCTGCGGGGCGGAGCAGCCGTGGCGCTGGGCGGAGCGGGCGGCGAAGGTGCGCAGGGCCTCCTTCTCCCGGGCGTTCTCGTCGACGGTGCGGGAGTTGCCCTTGATCCCGTCGACGGTGCCGGATGCCTCCCGGAACGCCGCAGGCCGCGAACTGCGCCCAGGGCGGGGCGGGTTCGCGGCCTGCGGGGCCGGGGTGGTGCCGGGCGGGCTCAGGCGGAGGCGGCGTCCAGCAGGGCGGTCTGCGCCGGGGTGAGCTTCAGGGCGGCGCCGGCCAGCAGCGGCGGGAGCTGCTCGACGGTGCGGGCACTGGCGATCGGGGCGGCGACCGTCGGACGGGCGGCGAGCCAGGCCAGGGCGACGGAGGCGGGCTCCACCCCCTGCTCGGCGGCGACGGCGTCCAGCGCCTCCAGCACCTTGGGGCCGCGCGGCTCGGCCAGGTAGCGGGCGGCGCCCTCGGCGCGGGCGCTGTCCACTCCCGCGCCGCCCGGACGGTACTTGCCGGTCAGGAAGCCGGAGGCCAGCGCGTAGTACGGGACGGTGGCCAGACCGTGCTCGGCGACCACGTCGGCCAGCGGGCCCTCGAAGGTGCTGCGCGAGACCAGGTTGTAGTGCGGCTGGACGGCGACGTACTTCGCCAGGCCCTCGCGCTCGGCGAAGGCCAGCGCCTCGGCGAGCCGCTCGGCGGAGATGTTGGAGGCGGCGACCGCCCGGACCTTGCCCTCGCGGACCAGCTCGTCCAGCGCGGTGACGAACTCCTCGACCGGGGTGTCGTCGTCCCGGTGGGTGTAGTAGAGGTCGATCCGCTCGATGCCCAGGCGGCGCAGCGAGTCCTCGGCCGCGGCCTTGATGGTGGCGGCGCCCAGACCCTTGCGCTCGGCGTGCATGCCGACCTTGGTGGCGATCACGATGTCCTCGCGGTTGCCGCGGCTGCGCAGCCAGTTGCCGATGACGGTCTCGGACTCGCCGCCGGTGTTGCCCGGGGCCCAGGCGGAGTAGACGTCGGCGGTGTCGACGAAGTTGCCGCCGGCCGCCGCGTAGGCGTCCAGGACGGCGAAGGACTGCTGCTCGTCGGCCGTCCAGCCGAAGACGTTGCCGCCGAGGGCGAGCGGGAAGACGGACAGGTCGGAGGTGCCGAGGCTCACCCGGCTGTGGGTTCCGGTCATGATCCCAGTGAACCGGATGGCGGGTGGGGAATTCCGCGAAACGCCCGGTCTTCACGAGCCCGTCGCGCCGCTGTCGCACGTGGGGGTGGTGTGGCCCGTACGACGGGGGTCCGGGGTGTGCCTGAGGTGGGCCGATTCGTTAGAGTCCGTGCCATGGCTGACAACGACTACGACCCCGCCGGCAGCACCCAGATGTTCCGGGCGTTCGTCGACGAGAGCCCGGCGCCCCAGGCCCCCGGCAACGTTTCCACCTACGGCAGCACCAAGAGCGGCAGCCGCACCGGCGTGATCGCGCTGATCGCCGTCGTCGCACTGGTCGTCCTGGGCGGCGTCATCTGGCTGGCGGTCAAGTGACCCTCGCGCGGGTGACCCTCGTCCGGGTCACCCGCGCGACGGCAGGGGAACGCCTCAGCAGGGCTTGCGCCAGGCGTTCAGTTCGAGCTTCTTCTGCATCGAGCTGAAGCCCAGCGACTTGGTCCTGCCGCAGAACTGGCCCGTGTCGAGTTTGTACTCGACGTGGAAGACCGCCTTGCCCGCCTTGACGAAGGGGGCGACCCGGTCGCACTCGTCGAACTGCGCGCACTCCTCGTTGACGGCGAAGTCGAAGTCCGGGAGGAGCGCCGGGATCTGGTCCAGGTCGTTCTTCAGGCCGATGGCCAGGCCGCGTTCGTGGGCGAGCTGCGCCAGCATCCGGTTGTACTTGAGCTGGTCGTCCGGGGTCAGCGGGAAGCCGCTGTTCTGGTTGTAGGCCTCGATGGTGTCCGGCTCGATGGCGTCGAAGCCCTTGCTCTTGCACATGTCGAAGCGGGCGGCCATCAGCGGCCTGAGCTGGTCGAGCTTGCGGATGTCGAACCACTTCTCGCCCTTCCAGCCGGTGTCCGAGCCCTGGAGGGTCTTGGCGAAGGCGGCGGAGTCGGGGCGGAAGTCCTCCCAGGATCCGGCGTTGATGTAGCAGATCACCTTGCGGCCCTTGGCGTGCAGCGCGGCCACCACCGAGGCGTCGTTCTCGAAGCCGTCGATGTCGTAGACCGGGACGTCCACCGACTGGTCCACACCGCCGCCGAGCTGCCACTGCCAGGCCAGGCCGGGCGTGGGCTGCCAGCGGGCGCCGGCGGGTTGCGGGGCGGGGTTGCCCGGCGGGGTGCCGGGCCCCGGTGGGGTGGCCGGCGGCGTGTTGCCGCCGGGTGTGCCCGGGGCCGGTCCGGTGGTGCCGGGGGTGTCCGGGGTGCCCGGGGCGGTGGTGGTCGGGTCGGGGGTGCCGGGGGTGCTCGGCGCGGTGGCCGCGGGGGAGTTGCTCGGGGTGCCGTCGGCCGAGTCCTGGTCGTCCTCCGATCCCGAGCTGCTGCACGAGCTGACCAGCAGGGCGGTGGCGGTGGCGAGGGCCAGGGCGGCCGGAAGCAGCCGGTTGCGACGGTTCACGGTAGTCGGACTCCGGATCGGGTCAGGTCAGTTCAGCGGCGTTCAGGCCGTACGGCAGGGTGCGCCAGGGGTTCTCCCCGGCTCCCGGTACGGCGCAGCCGACGCCGGCTCGCCGGGCGGCGATCAGGGCGGCGGCGTCCTGGGCGTGCTCGACGGGGACGTCGTAGACCAGGTGGCAGAAGCGCGACGCCGCGTGCCGGCCGGTCCACAGCGGCAGCGTCATGGCGCGGTAGGCGTCCCAGTCGCCCTCGAAGGTGACCAGCAGGTCGGCCAGGCCGACCTCGGCGTAGCCCGGGTCCGGGTGCTCGCCGTGGCCGAACACCACGGTGCCGCAGCCGGCCGCGCGGGCGGCCGTGGCCAGCCGCCGGTAGTGCGGCAGAGCGCCCGGGTGGGTGGTCACCTGGTCGAGGTAGACACCGGTGATGCCGTGTCGCTGGCGGTACGTCAGGATGTCCGCCACCACGGCCGCGTGTGGCCGGCGACCGTAGTCGGTGTCGGTGTAGCCGACCAACGGCAGGCCCGCGGCGCGGAGTTCGTCGGCCGCCTCGGCGAAGACGTTGTCCGGGACCTCGCCCGGTCCGTCGGCGAGGTTGAGCACGACGGCGGCGATCCGGGCGGGGTCGGCGGCGGCGACCGCCTGCCAGGCCGCCGGGTCCACCGCGGGGTGGACGTACAGCGGCACCAGCAGGCGGCCGTCGGGGGTGGGCCCGGTGATCATGCGACCACCGGGTCGGGCGTGGGCCCGGCGGTGCCGAGCCACAGGTCGCGCAGGGTGTCGGCGAGGTCCGTCTCCGGCCGCCAGCCGAGTTCCCGGGCGGCGGCCGCCACGTCGGCCTGCTGCCAGGAGACCGCGGCCGAGCGCTCGGAGCCCGCCCCGCTCTCGTCGATCCGGCCGGTGAAGCCGGCCGCGGCGACCAGCCCGTCGGCGATCGCCCGGACCTGCCGGGCGTGCCCGGAGGCCAGGTTGAGCACCCGGGGGAGCGGACGGTCGGCGGTGACGGCCAGGCCGACCGCCTTCGCCACGTCCCGGGCGTCGACGAAGTCGCGGTAGGCGGAGAGGTCGCCGACCGTGATCACGCCGTCGGCGCCCTCGGGCGCCACCCGGCGCAGTTCGGCGGCCAGCCGCCCGGGCAGCGAGCCCGCCGGGGCGCCGGGGCCGACCGGGTTGAACACCCGCAGCACCACGGCGTCCAGCGGCGAGCCGGCCACCGCGAGGGAGCCGGCCAGCTTGGTCGCGCCGTACACGCCGACGGGGCGGGCGTCGGCGTCCTCGGACAGCGACTCGCCCTGCGCGCAGACGCCGTACTCGCCGGCCGAACCGATGTGCACCAGGCGGGCCTTCGGGGCGCCGAGGGAGAGCGCCTCGCAGAGCACCGCCGGGCCGCGGGCGTTCACCTCGGCGAGCTTGACCGCGCTGCCGGCCACCGCGCCGGCGAAGTTGACCACCGTGTCGGGGGCCAGCGCGGACAGTTCCTCGCCGAGCGGGCCGGCCTGGGCGGTGGCCAGGTCCAGCCGGAGGTCGTGGTCGGGCCGCCGGCCCGCGGTCAGCACGATGGTGCCGGGCAGTGACCGCAGGACGGCTGTGGCGTGACGGCCGAGGAAGCCGTCGCCGCCGAGGAGCAGGATTCTCACGCGGCCCGTCCGTCACTCTCGACGCCCGCGGCGGCGGGCTCGGCGGGCGCGTCGTCAGGGGCGGTGCGGGCGGCCGGGATCGGCAGCTCCGCGACGCCCGGCGTGACGCCGGTCGACTCGAAGGGCATCAGGGCCGGGCGGATGGTGGAGAACTCGGCGTTGGCCCGGTCGTAGTCGTCGGGCCGGCCGATGTCCAGCCAGTAGCCGCCGAACTCGTACGCGGAGGGCGGGGTCCCGGCGGCCAGCAGGTCCAGCACCAGCTCGTCGAAGCCCAGCGGCAGGCCGGGGGTGTACTTGGCGAGCGCCGAGCGGGAGACGCCGTACACGCCCATCGAGACGCGATAGTCGATGCTGGGCTTCTCCTGGAAGCCGGTGATGGTGCCCTCGTCGGCGGTCAGCACGCCGAAGTCGATCTTGACCTGGCGGGCGTAGGTGGCGATGGTCAGTGGCGCGCCGGACGCCTCGTGGTGCTTGAGCACCCCGGCGAAGTCCAGGTCGGTCAGGATGTCGCCGTTCATCACCAGGAAGTGCTCGGGCAGGCGCTCCTGCATGGTGAGCAGCGGGCCCATGGTGCCGAGCGGGCTGTCCTCGACGGCGTAGCCGACCCGCAGGCCCCACTGGGAGCCGTTGCCGACGTAGGCGCGGATGATGTGGCCGAGGTGGCCGATGGCCAGGGTGACGCTCTGGAAGCCCGCGGCGGCGAGCTGGCGCATCACGATCTCCAGGATCGCGTGCTGGTCGCCGATCGGAACGAGCGGCTTGGGAAGCGCGGTGGTGTACGGGCGGAGACGGACGCCCTTACCGCCGGCCAGGATCACTGCGTGCATGGTGTTTCCCCCACGGAAAGGATGTGCAGGACACGAACCTTGGTTACCAGGACGAGCAAGATCGGTTACGGCGGGTCAGACGTTGTAGATGTCGGTCTTGTAGCGGGCCAGGTTGGCCGGGTCGCGGAAGAACTCGATGGTCTGCTCCAGGCCCTGCTCCAGGCTGAAGCCGGGCGCCCAGCCGGTGGCCTCGCGCAGCCGGGTCGCGTCCGCCACCAGGCGCATGACCTCGGAGTTGGTCGGACGGATGCGCTGCTCGTCCTCCTTCACCACCAGGTCCACCCCCATCAGCTTGCCGACCAGGGTGACCAGGTCGCCGACCGAGATCTCGCCGCCGGTGCCGGCGTTGAAGGTCCGGCCGACCACCGTCTCGGCGGGCGCGGTGCCCACCGTGCGGAAGGCGTTGGCGGTGTCCTTGACGAACATGAAGTCGCGGGTCGGGCGCAGGTCGCCGAGGGTGATCTCGGTCTGGCCGGCCGCGACCTGGGCGATCACGGTCGGGATGACGGCGCGCATCGACTGGCGCGGGCCGAAGGTGTTGAACGGGCGCAGGGTGACGACCGGGGTCTCGAAGCTGGCGTGGTAGCTGTCGGCCAGCCGGTCCCCGCCGGCCTTGGAGGCGGCGTACGGGGACTGGGTGTTGATCGGGTGGTCCTCGGTGATCGGGACGGTCTGCGCGGTGCCGTAGGTCTCGCTGGTGGAGGTGTGCACCAGTCGGGGGATCTCCAGGTGGCGCACCGCCTCCAGCACGTTCAGGGTGCCGGTGACGTTGGTGTCCACGTACGAGTGGGGGGCGCGGTAGGAGTACGGGATCGCGATCAGGGCGGCCAGGTGGTAGACCGCCTCGGTGCCCTTGACCAGGCCGTTGACCGAGCCCGGGTCCCGGACGTCGCCGAGGATGATCTCGACCGAGTCCAGCACCTCCTGGGACAGGGTCTCCAGCCAGCCGAAGGACGAGAACGAGTTGTACTGGACCATCGCGCGGACGTGGTGCCCGTCGGCGACCAGGGTCTCGACGAGGTGGGAGCCGATGAAGCCCTCGGCTCCGGTAACCGCGACGCTGCTCATACGGATTTCGCTTTCTCGATCTGCCGGGGCGGTCCGCCGCTCTGCGGCGGCCGACCGCCGTGGCCCGATGGGTGTCTCAGGTGAAGCGGGTACGACGGTGCACGTGAATGGAGGCGTGCGGGATATTCGATGTGTCAGCGGTGCTGGGTGGTGCGGCCGAGCGCGGGCCCGGCGAGTGCGGTGAGGACGAAGGCGGCCGCCCCGCAGCCGATCAGCTGCAGGACGATCGGGTCCGCACCTGCCAGCAGCCCGGCGCTCTCGGCGACCGCGGCGGCCAGACAGACGAGGGCGGTGCTCCAGCTGAACCCGAAGGCGTTCAGCAGCAGCGCCAGCCAGAGCGAGCCGCCGAGGAGCAGCATCGCGCCGAGCTGCGGCACACCGAGCGCGGGGGCGCCGGGCCACAGCACGGTCGCGGCTGCGTCCAGCGCGGCCACGGTGGTGAGGTAGATGAACAGGCAGCCGAGCAGGATCGCGCCGGTGCGGCGGGAGAACTGGCCGCTGGTGTGGCTGGTGCGCAGCGCGGCCACCGCCAGCGCCCGGTAGCGGAAGAGCAGCCACTCGGCGAGGCCCAGGCTGAGCGTCAGCGCGATCATGGCCGGGCCGGTCGGGGTGGTCGACGTCTCCTGCGCGGGGTGGCCGCCGGTCTGCACGGCCTGGTGGATGGTCCCGCCGAGGCCGGCGATCAGCGTGAGCGCGCCGCAGGCCAGGCCGAACAGCAGGTGCGGGACCTCCTGGCGGACCGGCAGCTTCAGCTCGACGGACTCGCGTTCGCTGCCGCGGATGCAGACCAGCAGCTCCCGGACGGCCAGCCCGACCGCCAGCAGCAGCGAGGCGAGCAGCACGATCGTACGGACCAGCTGCGGGACGTCCACCGCCAGCACCACGCCGGCGCCGACCGAGGCCGGGGCCAGCGCCAGCAGCAGGAACTTCTCCCGCCCGAGCACCAGCAGCACGGTGGCCGCGCCCAGGTAGCAGGACTGCCCGGCGGCGAAGCACAGCGCGCCGAGCGGCCCGCCGACCGCGTACGCGGCGGCCGCCGCGACCAGTGCGCCGACCGGGGCGCCGACGGCCAGGCAGACCGCGGCCTCGCGGCGGCGCAGCCGGCCCAGCCAGCGGTAGGAGCGGTGCGCCAGTGCCTGGTTGAAGCCCCAGCTGACCAGCGTGGCGACGGACAGCGCGAGCATGCCCGAGGGCAGGCCGAAACGCATCCGGGTGGTCGCGAACAGGTTGGCGCCCAACAGGTAGCCGAGCCCGGGCAGGGCGAAGACCAGGCCGCGCACCACGCAGCGCCAGGGGTCGGCCCGCCAGGGGTTGGCGAACTCGGAACTCGGGCCGGGGTAGCGGCGTTCGACCTTCTCGAACAGCTCCTCGGCGACGGTGAACGCGTCGGGGCGGCCGTACAGCAGGGCGGCCTGCTCGTCCGAGAGGCCGTCGGACTCCAGGAAGGCCGCGATCTCGTACGGGTGGACGGCGTCGGCGCAGACGTCGCGCAGGCGCTCGGCGAGTTCGTCCAGCGGGTCCGCGGAGAGGTAGAGCGACTCCTCGGGCTCCGGCTCCGGCGGGGCGGGGCGACGGCGCTTGAGCGGCAGCGTGCGCAGCTGCATGGTGGGCTCGGGGCCGGCTTCGCCCGGCACCAGGCGCAGGGGGCCGCTCATGCACCCACCTCGCTGCGCTCGGCGGCCGCTTCGCGGGACGCGCACCTCTTGATCGTTCTCTTGCTGCGCTCGTTCATGCACCCACCTCGCTGCGCTCGGCGGCCGCTTCGCGGGACGCGCACCTCTTGATCGTTCTCTTGCTGCGCTCGTTCACGCGCCCACCTCGCTCGGCTCGGGTCGGGCGGCGGCCAGCTGCTGGTCCCAGTCGGGGCTGGGGACCTGGTCGGTGACGGCGACCATGCCGCCGGGCATCCAGCGGGCGGTGCCCAGGAGTTCGGTGTAGATGCCGCGGAAGCCGTCGATGTTCTGGCGGAGGGTGAACTGCTCGATCACTCGCAGCCGGGCGCCCTCGCCGAGCCGGGCACGCCGTTCGGCGTCGCGCAGCAGCTCGATCGCGGCGGCCGCCATCGGCTCGGGCTCGCGCGGTGGGACGACCAGCCCGGTGTCGCCGACGGCCTCGCGGACCCCGCCGACGTCGGTGGAGACGGTCGCGCGGCCGCAGGACATCGCCTCGATCAGGGTGAACGGGAAGCCCTCGCTGATGCTGGAGAGCATGACCACGTTGCCCGCCGCGTACGCGTCGGTGATGTCGGCGACGCGGCCTTCGAAGGCCACCGACTCGGCTATGCCGAGCTCGGCGGCCAGGGCTATGCAGCGGTCCCGGTACGCCTCGCCGCCCTTGGGAGTGCCGCCGAAGAGCCGCAGCCGCGCCTCGGGGATCTCGCGTTGGACGATGGCGAAGGCCTGGATCAGCGTCTCCAGGTCCTTGATCGGGTCGACCCGGCCGGCCCAGCTGAGGGTCGGCGTCTCGGGCTCGGGGCCGGCCGGCGGGAAGGCCGCCGGGTCCACCCCGTTGTAGACGGTGCGGATGTGCGAGGACGGCGTGCCGCCGCGCTCCTCCCAGCGCCGGTTGTACCGGTTGCCGGGGGTGACCAGCGCGGCCTGCCGGTAGCTCTCCTCGGCGAGCATCCGGTAGAAGCCGAGCAGCAGCGCCTTGACCGGCCAGCGGTACGGGCCGGTGCGGTAGCCGAGGTAGCGCTCGCGCAGGTAGATGCCGTGCTCGGTGAGCAGAAACGGTACGCCGTACTGCTGGGCGGCGATCAGGCCCGGCAGGGTGGCGAGCCCGCCGCTGGCCGCGTGCGCGACGCCGTCCTTGGGCGGCTCGACCGAGAGCGGCCGCAGGGCGTGCTCCAGCAGGTCGGTGGCGTTCAGGGCGTCGTGCAGGGTGGGCCGGGACACGGCGGTCGGCAGGTAGTCGCGGGTCCACACGTGCTGGAGGGTGCGCAGCGCTCGCTCGCTGCGCAGCGCCGGGCCGAGCAGCCCGTGCCGGGCGAGGTCGGCGAAGTTGTACAGCTCGGTGCCGAAGTGGGTGGTGTAGACCGGATCGAGGATGGAGTGCAGGAAGCGCTCGTACGCGTTGAGGAAGCGCCGCATCTCCTTGCCGCGGGGTGGCCGGCCTTCCGAGGCCGCCCCCCACAGCGGTGCGGTGGTGACCGACCGCACGTTGGCGGGCAGCTCCCAGGCCAGTGGTTCGTGGCCGGTTCCGGTGACGGCGATGACGTCGAACTCGACGTCAGGCATGCCTTGAACGAGCTGGTCGCACCAGACGCTCACGCCGCCGTGCTGGTGCGGATACGTCCCCTCGGTGAGCAGGGTGACGCGCATTCCTGTCCCCCCTCCTGTTCTTGCGTCGGTTCCGGCCTGGATGACCGGAACGGGAGCCGTGGTGGGGCCGGGCCGGGCGACCGGCCCGACCCCATCAGCGGGTGGTGCCGGTTACCGGTTGCCGGAGCGTCCGGTGGTGCTGCTCGGCGTGGCCGTCCCCCCAGAGGCCTTGCCGTTCTTCGTCGCAGCCTTGTCGCCGTGGCCGTTTCCGCCCTGACCGATGTTGCCAGCGGTGACGTCCTTCCCTGGCACCGGGGTTCCGCTACCCGGGACGAGGGACGGAGCGGGCTTGCGGGTGGTGTCGCTCGGGCCCACCGGAACCGGGGTGGCGACGCCCTGCGGCACGACCTTCTTGTCCGCCGGCACCGGGGCCGGGACGGACTTGGCCGCGACGCTCGGCGCGACGGCGGCCGGGGCGGTCGGCGCGGACGGCAGCTGCAGGGTGATGCTGCTCTGCAGCGCGCCCGGGGACACCCAACCCGAGAGGCTACCGGCGTAGGACGAACCGAACCCGGTCGTTCCGATGGCCAGCTTCTGAGCAGTTCCGGTCGGCATGGTGGCCTGGACCTGAACGCCGGACGGAGCGTTCACCGTGATGGTGCTGCCGACCCGGTAGGCGGTGACCTGGCCGGAGGCGAGGGCGGTGTTCCAGGCCGCGCGGCGCTGGAACTCCTGGCCGATCTCGCGCTGGCTCAGGTTCACGATCGGGGCGTTGTCCGCGTGCAGCGAGCGGTAGGTGCCGAGGATCTTCTCCAGCACCGGGTACAGGATGCGGTCCTCGGACAGGTTCGACTGGTGCACGAAGTGCGGCCGGGGGTCGTTGTTCAGCACGTGGCCGAGGTCGATCCGCGCCTCCAGCGGCACGATGTACGACTGGTAGCCGGTGGTGGTGTCCAGCGGCTGGGGCAGGCAGGTGGAGTTGGCGTTGTTCTCGCAGACGCCGCTGCCGCCGTTGGCCTTGCTGGTGTAGATCCAGTTGTACTCGTCGGCCTCCTCCTTCGCCGTACCGGCGTTGTAGAAGACGTTCATCGGGTACCGCGGCACGGTCAGGGTGGACGTGCCGACGGGCCGCTGGCCGGTCTCGCGGGAGGCGTCGCTGGCGGTGAACCTGATGCCGTTGGCGGCCAGCGCCGGCGCCAGGTTCGGGTTGTCGCTGGTCTCCTGCGGGGCGGTCAGCAGGCCGGAGTGCTCGCCGGTGACCAGGGACTGCGGGTCGAAGCCCAGGCCGTTCGCAGTGGCCCAGTCGGCGTTGTTCTTGATCTGGGAGGAGATGGTGTTCTGGTCGACCCAGACGGTGGCGCCCGCGGCGTTCTTGGCGCAGACCCACGGCACCACGGTGACGTTCTGCTCGCAGCCCAGGTACGGGTGGGTGTAGGTGTGGTTGACCCACCGGTAGCTGTTCTGGTCGGCGATCATCTGGTTCGCCGTGGGGTCCACCGTGGTCTGGTGGTCGGCCTTCCAGTCCTCGCTGCCGCCACCGTTGAACACCATGTCCAGGGTGAAGTTGTTGGCGGCCTGCCACTGCTTGAGGTGGTTGGCGTCGTCGACGGTCATCCGGATCGGGTTGGCGGTGTCCGGGGTGCCGGGCGGACAGGTGACGTCACCGGGGGTGCACTTGAGCACGGTGTCCCAGCGGTCGTCGGCCAGGAAGACGTCGTCCACGTGGGTGGCGAAGTAGTTGCGGTCGTAGCCGAGGTGGACGCCCTGGGTGATCCAGTCGACCATGCCGCGGGCCAGCAGGCGGTACTGCTGCTGGTACTGGTTGTAGACGAACGTGACGACCAGTTCCTTGCGGCCGTCGTGGGTGTACTCGCCGACCAGTGAACCGCGCGCGGTCGTGTTGGGTATCGGCGCGTCGACCAGCGGGACGAACGAGGCGCCGGCCGGCAGGCTGGCGAGCGGAGTGGCCAGGTAGCCGTAGCTCTCGCTGACGTTCGGGTCGTTGTCCTCGAACGGGACGCTGCCCTTGAGGTACCCGAACGGGCCCGAAGTTCCGGCTGCGGTGGTGGCGCCCTGGAATCCGTCCAGCGTGCCCACGAATCCGGGATTCTGGGCGTAGTTCAGGCCGACCGCCGGATTGGCCCACGTGTACGCGTCGATCTGGCGGACGTTGAATGCGGCTTCGTAGCTCGCGATCGCGGTCATCTCGGCGGCACTGTTGGGGAAGGGGTTTTCGTTGGGCAGCACGATGCCCTGGAACTTCCCCCGGGGCTGGCCGTTCACCGTGTCACTCAGGAAAGCGGAGTTGATGACGGGACGGTTGGGGTCATTGAGGCTGATGACCTTGTGGGGCGTGCCCTGGCTCTTCAGCTCGGCGGTGATGGCCGCGACGGACGGGCCGCCGTCGTCGACGACCAGGATGGTGAGGTCGATCCTGGGCGGCGTGGTGTCGCCGTGGGCCAGGGTGGTCTGCAAGCCGCTGGCCAGCAGGACTGCCGCCGCGCACGCGGCGACTCTTCGGGTCGCTCGACCCATGGTGATCCTCCCCTTGGGGCGGGCGGCGCTGCTCGGCGCTCGCCTGCCCGTGTAGCTGTTCGCGGGCAGCAGGCTGCCCGGGCCCATCCTGGTCGAGGGACGGCGGTGCGAGGGACCAATTGGGCGAGAGTGCAGCGAACCTGTTACCAACGTTCATGGCGATGCCATGAAGGCGCTGATTGTGACCGGAACCGCACCGTCGGCGCAAATAATGAATTGAAAATGAAAAACCGGAAGCCGAGCGCTACACGTGGTTACCGACGGTGCCGCTCGGTGGGGCGGGCGGGAGACCTACACTGTCGTTGTTGCGCATGACACTCTTGCACATCCCGCCGCCCCGTTGGGCAGGTTCATGCAATATCGGGCGCCGTTGTGCCATGTGACAGTCCGAATATGCAATGGAGGCGCTCGCGTGGTCGATCAGCATACCGAGGCCGGGGGATTCCGGGGCGTGCGGAATGCGTCACCGGGGCCGGACGGAACGCCGCTGGTCGGGCGCAGTCTCGGTTTGCGGGGCGCGCTGAATGCCCGGGATCTGGGCGGGTACCGGGCGGCTGACGGGCGGATTCTCCGGTGCGGGGTGGCGCTGCGCAGCGATGGCCTGAACCATGTCACCGCCGAGGACCTCGGCCCGCTCGGCGCGCTCGGCCTGCGCAGCGTGGTGGACCTGCGGAGCATGGACGAGGTCCGCGAAGCCGGTCTGGACCGCCTGCCCGGAGGTGTGACGCTCCATCACCTGCCGCTGCTGGCGGCCGACTTCGACATCTTCCTGCTGATCCGCGACGCGCTGGCCGATCACAGCCCGCAGCGCCAGCGGGCGCTGCTCGGCGACGGTCGGGCGGCCGCCCTGATGACCGGCCTCTACCGCTGGTTCGTCACGGAGCCGGTGGCGCGCGAGCGCTTCGCGACCCTGCTGCGCCTGCTGGCCGCCCCGGAGGGGCCGCCACTGCTGTTCCACTGCTCCGCGGGCAAGGACCGCACCGGTTGGGCCGCCGCGCTCCTGCTGACTGCCCTCGGGGTGGACCGCGGGACCGTCCTGGCCGACTACCTGCTCACCAACGAGCGCTCCGCCCCGGTGGTGCGGCGGGTGCTGGACGACTTCGGCACCCGCGGCCTGATGCGCGAGCCCGACCTGCTCCTGCCGGTCCTCCGGGCCGACGACGGCTACCTGGGCGCGGCCTTCGCGGAGGTCGAGGCCGGCTGGGGCGGCTTCGACGCGTACTGGCGGGACGGGCTCGGGCTGGACGACGAGGTGCTCGCCGGGCTGCGGGCCAACCTGCTGGACGGCCCGGGTGCCGAGCGCAGCGGCCCGGCCCCGGGCGGCCGGCTCAGCCCTCGTTGATCAGCCCCTCGCGCAGCTGGGTCAGCGTCCGGGTGAGCAGCCGGGAGACGTGCATCTGGGAGATCCCGATCTCCTCGCCGATCTGCGACTGGGTGAGGTTGCCGAAGAACCGCAGCATGATGATCCGGCGCTCGCGCGGCGGCAGTTTGGCCAGCAGTGGCTTGAGCGACTCCCGGTACTCCACGCCCTCCAGCGCGAGGTCCTCGTAGCCGAGCCGGTCGGCCAGCGGTCCGTCGCTGTCCTCCTCGCCGGCGCCGGAGTCGAGCGAGCTGGCGGTGTACGCGTTGCCGACCGCGAGGCCCTCGACCACGTCCTCCTCGCTGACCCCGAGGCAGGCCGCCAGCTCGGCGACGGTGGGGGAGCGGTCCAGGCGCTGGGAGAGCTCGTCGCCGGCCTTGGTGAGCGCCAGCCGCAGCTCCTGGAGCCGCCGCGGCACCCGCACCGACCAGCTGGTGTCCCGGAAGAAGCGCTTGATCTCGCCGACCACGGTGGGCATCGCGAAGGTCGGGAACTCCACCCCGCGCTCCGGGTCGAACCGGTCGATCGCCTTGATCAGGCCGATGGTGCCGACCTGGACGATGTCCTCCATCGGCTCGTTGCGGCTGCGGAAGCGCGCCGAGGCGTACCGGACCAGCGGCAGGTTGAGCTCGATCAGGGTGTCGCGGACGTAGGTGTGCTCGGCGCTGCCGGGGTCCAGCGCGGCCAGCCGCAGGAACAGCGAGCGGGAGAGCGTCCGGGTGTCCAGCCCGGAGCCGGGCGGCGTCTCGGGTCCCGCGTCGGGGCCGGGCGGCCGGGCCGGTTCGACCCGCTGCCGCGGAACCAGGTCCTCGACGACGGCCGTGCCGTTGGCCTGGCCAGCGTGGATCTCCGCAGTGCCCAGCTCTCCGGACATGCACCCACCCCCTTGTGACTGTCGGTTGAACGGGGGCCGTCGCGCGGAGGTTCCCGGCGAGGGCCTTCCCCCTCCATACCGGAACACGGTCCACGGCAAACCCGAACGTCGCAAGATGTCACGCCGGGGTAACTCGCTGCAATCTCACTCTTCCCAGGAGTTGCCGGTCCGAAGCCTGGTCAGGATCCGTGAGAGCAGCCGGGACACGTGCATCTGGGACATCCCCAGCTCGGTGCTGATCTGGGACTGGGTCAGATTGGCGAAGAACCGCAGCATCACGATCCGTCGCTCCCGCTCGGGGAGCTGGACCAGCAGGTGGCGGACCATGTCCCGGTGCTCGACCTCGGCCAGCGCGGAGTCCTCGTAGCCGAGCCGGTCGAGCAGGGCGAGCCCGCCCTCGTGCTCCTGCGCGGCCTCCAGGGAGGCCGCGTTGTAGGCCCGTCCGGCATCCAGGCAGGCCCGCACGTCCTCCTCGGGGATCCGCAGGCTGGCGGCGATCTCGGGCACCTTGGGCGCCCGTCCGTGCAGCACCGTCAGCTCCTCCATGGCGCCGCTGACCTGGACCCACAGCTCCTGGAGCCGGCGCGGGACGTGCATGGTGCGGACGTTGTCGCGGAAGTAGCGCTTGATCTCGCCCAGGATCGTCGGCAGTGCGTAGGTGGGGAACTGGACGCCGCGGCCGGGGTCGAAGCGGTCGATCGCGTTGATCAGGCCGATGGTGCCGACCTGGACGACGTCCTCCATCGGCTCGCTGCGGCTGCGGAAGCGGGTGGCCGCGTAGCGGACCAGCGGGATGTTCACCTCGATCAGGGCGGCCCGGACCCGGTCCCGCTCGGGAGTGCCGGGGGGCAGCTCGGCGAGCCGCTCGAACAGCACCCGGGTCAGCGTCCGGACGTCCACGACGGGGCGGCCGCCGGGGCCGCGCAGCCGGTCCGGGCGGAGCTCGCCGGCCGGGCTGGTGATCGCAGCCAGCACTTCGTCCACGGACACCTCACCCCTCCCAAAGTCGTCAACGGCGGGCCCTGCGGAGCGGGTGTCACGGCTGGTTCACCACCTCGCCATGTCCGGCAAAACCGGTCATAGCATCACAAGGTGGGCACAGGTCGGGCAAGCACCCGGCGGAGGTGTGTTGGTGGGGTGTTCAACCTTCCCGGGCCGGCCTGCGAAGCGCGGCAAGGATCGCTCCGGAACGGAGCAGGGCGCCCCGCCCGGAGGCCGGACGGGGCGCCGCGGTCCGTCCGGGGGAAGGGCCCGGGACGGGCTCGGGCCGGATGGGTGCTCAGACCTCGATGTCGGCGATCACCCAGGTGGCGAACTCGCGCCAGAGGCCGGCCGCGGCCTGGTGGTCCGGGTGGGTCAGGTAGGCCCGGAGGGCGTCCCGGTCCTCGACCAGGCTGTTGATCGCGTAGTCGTACGCGATGTCGCGCTCGGTGGTGTTCCAGCCGCACTCCCACTCGCGCAGCTCGGGGATCGCCGAGCCGAGCGCGTCGAAGGCCTTGGCGCCGGCGAGCACGCGCTCTTCGTCCTTGCTGACGCCTTCGTTGAGCTTGAACAGGACCAGGTGCCGGATCACGATTGCCGCTCCTCGCGGACGGGGACAGAGGGTCCCGCTCACCGTAGCCGGTGCGCGGGGCCCGGCCGTGGACCGCCCGTCACTTGATCAGACCGGTCATGAAGGTGCCGACCGCCTTGGCCGCGTTCGAAATCCCCTCGAACCCGAGCTGGACCAGCTGGGCGGACCGGGAGGGCGAGGTGATGATCGAGTAGAGCACGAAGACGAGCAGGAGGACCATGCCGATCTTCTTCGCCTGCGCCATCGGGTGACCTTTCTCCCAGCTGTGGGCCGCCGTCATCCGGTCCCCGAGCGGCCTGCAGGGGGCAGCTTATCCACCCGGACGGGCTATCAAGTGTGCGACGCGTTCGGCCGGCGGGACGAAGGTCCCCGCGAGTGGGGCCTTTCTCCGGGTTCCCGGTCCCGGGCCGGGCGGCAGGATGGAAGACGTGCCGAGGATCTGGCAGGAATCCCCGGTACGTGGATCCGGAGCTCCCCGCTGTGGGACCGGTCGCCGCGGCTTCCCCCGGTGCGGCACCGGTTGTGGGACTCCGCAGGGGGAGCGGTCAGTCCCCCCGAGCCGCTCCCCCCTCCAGGCTCCGCATGGACCGGGCACCGGTGGTCACCGGCCCGGCGTGCGGAGCCCTTTTCCGTGCCCGCGCCGGCCTCGTGCGCGGCGGAGGGACGAACGCCGGTGGGACAAACGCCGAGGGCCCGTCCGGATCGGACGGGCCCTCGGGCTTTCGAGCGGTAGCGGTGGGATTCGAACCCACGGTGGAGTTGCCCCCACACACGCTTTCGAGGCGTGCTCCTTTGGCCGCTCGGACACGCTACCGAGAGGAACTCTACCGGAGGGGTGGCGCAGTCACGAAATCCGTATCGCCGCGGCGGTCGGCGGGCCCTCAGCGGTGGGTGTCGAAGAAGGCGCGCAGCTGCTCGCCGCACTCCTCGGCGAGGACGCCCCAGATCACCTCGGGGCGGTGGTTGAGCCGGCGGTCGCGCATCACGTCGAAGAGCGAGCCGGCCGCGCCGGCCTTCTCGTCGAGGGCGCCGTAGACCACCCGGTCGATCCGGGACAGCACGATGGCGCCGGCGCACATGGTGCACGGCTCCAGCGTGACGACCAGCGTGCAGCCGCTCAGGCGCCACTCCCCGGCCTTCCGGGCCGCCTGCCGGATCGCGACCACCTCGGCGTGCGCGGTCGGGTCGCCGACCGCCTCACGCTCGTTGTGGCCGCGTCCGATCACCTCGCCGTCCGGGCCCAGGACGAGCGCCCCGACCGGTACGTCCCCGGTGGCCGGCGCCAGCGCGGCCTCGGCCATGGCGAGGCGCATCGGCGCCGCCCAGCGGTCGCGGACCGGGTCGGGGCGGACGGGGGCGGGCAGCGAGGGGACGTGCGGGACGGTCAGCGAGGTGGATGCGGGCTGCATGGCATCCAGTGTCGGGCATCCGGTGGTGGACACCGGTACGACCGACGGCGCTACCGGACGGCCTCCAGGACCTCGCCGCAGCCCAGGGCCTCGGCGATCTCCTCCAGGGCGTCGCCCGGCACCGCGCCCTCGCCGCTGAGTGCGAGCAGCTCGTCGGAGGCGAGGCCGAACTCGGTGAGGAGGTGGGCGTCGCCGAGCGGGCCGACCGGGACGCCGCCGCGGGCTTCGGCCTCCTCCTCGTCCTGCTCCTCCGCCTCCTCGGCCTCGTCCAGCAGGTGGTCCAGGTCGCCGAACTCGCTCTCGCCGGCCTGGTCGACCAACTCGTCGGTGAGGACGGAGCCGTAGGAGCTGCGGGCGGCGGCGGCGCCGTCCGACACGAAGATCCGCGGGTCCTCCTCCCCGTCCACACGGACGATGGCGAACCAGGCGTCCTCCTGTTCGATGAAGATCAGGACGCTGTCGTCGTCCTGGGTGGAGTCGCGGGCCAGATCGGCCAGATCGGCCAGGGTTTCGACGTCGTCGAGCTCCGTCTCGCTCACATCCCACCCGTCCTCGGTGCGAGCAAGCACTGCAGCGAAGTACGCCACCAGGGACACTCCCAAGATCGTCGGTCTCGGCTGTCGGCGCGCACGGGCAACGCGAAAATCTGGCCGCCCCCGCGCCAGAGGCGGTCCGCTTGTTCGGACCGTCCCATCGGAATCGTGACAGAAAGGCCGCCCTCGCGGGGGGTGTTCGGCAGCGCGTCTTTGCAGGTCGTGTCGGAAGGACCGGGTGGCGGACGGCAAAGCCGTGTCGGACGGTCCGAAGCCGGTCGAAATTTGCTCCGAACGCCCGCCGGGGCCGCCGCGGGCCCCTTCCCGGGTTCGCCCGGGGGCCGCGCCGGAGGCGTGCCGCGATCGCGTCGGGGTGGTGCGGGCCGCTCCGGGTCGTGTCAGATCCGGAAGGTCCGCATCCGCATCGCCTCGCGCATCCGCCGCTCCTTGGTCCGCCGGGGCTGGACCCGCTCCCGCAGCTCGCGGGCCTCGGTGAGCTCGCGCAGGAAGACGGCCCGCCGCTTGCGGCGCTCCGCCTCGGTCTCCGGGTGGTCGTACGGCGGGCCCGGGCTGGGGCCCGCCCCGTCGACGGGCTCGTCCATCGAGCCGTCCCCGGCGTTCGGGTTGCTCGTCACAAGAGGTGACATTCCCAGAACGGCCCGGTTGATACCACAGGGGGCACATCCGTCCGGACATCCGCGAAGGGGCGCGCCGTGTCACGAGGGCGTCACCCGGACCGGCGCCCGGTGGGGCACGGCGAGTCGTACACCCGTCCAGGACCGGGCTAACCTCGGTACATGCGTCTCCACGTCGTCGACCACCCCCTGGTCGCCCACAAGCTCTCCACCCTGCGCGACGAGCGCACCGACTCGCCGACCTTCCGTCGCCTGACCGACGAACTGGTGACCCTCCTCGCCTACGAGGCCACCCGGGACGTCCGCACCGACGAGGTGGAGATCACCACGCCCGTGGCGGTCACGCTGGGTACCCGGCTCAGCTACCCGCGCCCGCTGGTGGTCCCGATCCTGCGGGCCGGCCTCGGCATGCTGGACGGGATGACCCGACTGCTGCCGACCGCCGAGGTGGGCTTCCTCGGCATGGTCCGCAACGAGGAGACCCTGGAGGCCTCCACCTACGCCACCCGGATGCCGGATGACCTCTCCGGCCGCCAGGTCTACGTGCTCGACCCGATGCTGGCCACCGGCGGCACTCTGGTCGCCGCGATCAAGATGCTGATCGAACGCGGTGCCACCGACGTCACCGCCGTGGTGCTGCTGGCCGCCCCCGAGGGCGTCGAGGTGATGCAGCGGGAGCTGGCGGACCTGCCGGTCACCGTGGTCACCGCCGCCCTGGACGAGCGGCTCAACGAGAACGGCTACATCGTCCCCGGCCTCGGCGACGCGGGCGACCGGCTGTACGGCACGGCCGGCTGAGCCTCCCCACCCGACCCACCGAACACCGAGAGCCCCCCGGCACTGCGTCTGCCGGGGGGCTCTCGGTGTTCGGTGTCCCAGCAGCTGGTCTCAGCAGCTGCTGGTGGCGGTCGGCGCCGGGGTCGGCTTGGTGGCCAGCGCGAGGGCCGCGGCCGCCTGGGTCTCGTCCAGCAGGGCGTTGTAGCTGTCGCCGATCACGAAGTCCACGCTGCCGTCGGTGCGGGCGTCGGCGGTGACGGCGGCGCCGGCGATCTGCGAGCCGACCAGGGTGCCCGCGCCGGCGCCGGCCGGACCGGCGATCACCTGGGCGGTGCCGGGCACCTTCTTGTCCAGCTCGGCCGGGGCGTTGCCGACCTTGCCGATGACGAAGCCGCGCTTCTTGAGCTCCTCGGCCGTCCGGCCGGCCAGACCGGCCTTGCTGGTGGCGTTGTAGACGTTCACGGTGACCGCGGCGGGCTGCGGGACCGCGTGCGGGTCGTCCTGCGCGGCGGCGGGCGCACCGGAGTCGCCGGGGGCGGCCAGCGGCTTGCCGGACGCGGTCGCGCAGGCCTGCGCCGAGGCGTCCTTGTTCCTGCCGCTGAAGATGCCGTACAACTGCAGGCCGCCGAGCGTGATCAGGGCCAGGGCGAGCAGGCCGGCGAGCGCGCCGATCACCTTGCGGCTCTTCTTCGGAGGCCGGCCCAACCGCGGGTAGGTATTGCCGGTGACCCGGTACTGCTTCCCCTTGAGGCCTTGGGGAGTCAACATGCTCACGGTTTGTCTCCCCCTCGTGCCAGGGCGGGGTCGGGATGACGGATCGGCCGGGTGGGGACCTCCCCCGGTGCGGGCGGAATCCCCTGGTCGCGGCCGTAGTCAGCAGCGTAGTGCCGTACGGCTTCGAAGGTACTAAACGATCATCATCTGGCGTACCCCGGTACCCGAACGGGGGTACCGGGGTACGTGCGGACCGCCCTCCGCCGGATGGCGAGGGGGCGGTCCGGAAAGCCCGTGGTGGTCCGGCGGTTCCTGTGACGGGGGCCCGTCACTCCATCTCGAGGACGCGGGCGTGCAGCACCTGGCGCTGCTGCAACGCGGCCCGGACGGCCCGGTGCAGGCCGTCCTCCAGGTAGAGGTCGCCGTGCCACTTCACCACGTGGGCGAAGAGGTCCCCGTAGAACGTCGAGTCCTCGGCCAGAAGGGTTTCGAGGTCGAGTTGCCCCTTGGTGGTCACCAGCTGGTCGAGTCGCACCGGGCGTGGGGCGACGTCAGCCCACTGGCGGGTGCTCGTCCGGCCGTGATCCGGGTACGGCCGCCCATTGCCGATGCGCTTGAAGATCACACGGAAAGCCTACCGTTTGGGCGGCGGATGGCGCAGCAGCCACGGCCCCGCCACGCGCGCCGGTGTGAACTGCGGGTGGACGAATACGGCAGTTTGATGGGAAATGTCGCGAACATCGCCCCGGCGCCGATCGGGTTCCGCCGATGCCGAAGCGTTCCGAAGCGTTCCGATCCGCTCAGGAGAGTGCGCCGCCGTCCTCCGATCTCACCCCTCGGCCGTCCGGGAGGCCGCCGAGGGGTACGGCAGGACCAAAGCGGGCGGCGGCTCGGGCAGGAGGGCTCCCGCTGCCCGTTCGGGACGTCCGAGCGGCGGCGCTGACCGGTCAGCCGGAGAGCGCGGCACCGATCCGGTCCAGGGAGGACAGCCGCATCAGGCCGTAGTGGTAGAACTCCACCTCGGGGACGCCGAGTTCGCGAAGGGTGATGATCTTGGTGGAGAGATTCTCCGGGCCGTCGCAGTCGGAGGACATCGGGCGCAGGATCACCGCCATGGACTGCGGGCGGACGCCGTGCAGAGCGAAGGCGGCGATCTTCTCCCGGACCGCCTCCGGGGTCTTCGCGTAGCCGAGGGTCTCGATCTGGTCGGCGGCCCTGGCGAGGGCGGGCAGGTCGATGCCGGAGAGCCAGCCCGTGCCCGGGCCGCCGCCGTCCAAGAAGCTCAGCCGCATGCCGTGCCGGCGGGCCTGCTCGGAGAGCTCGGCGGCCAGGGAGGTGACGGTGGCGGCGGAGGCGTCCACGTAGGCGGCGAAGGCGCCGTCGGCGAGGGCGCTCAGGTCGGCGGGCTCGGCGGCGGCGGACTCGTCGGCCAGCCGGCGGCGCAGCTCGGTGCGGACCGCCTCGGCCACCTCCTCGGCCGGGACTCCGGCACCGGAGGCGGCGGCGCGGCAGTGCGGGCAGAAGCAGACTCCGAGCAGGGCCTCGGCGGTCGGGCCCAGCTCCTCGAAGTAGCGCTCGTGGTGGTAGCCGTGGCGCAGCCCGTGGAAGTGCAGGGACTCGGCGCGGATCGCGTCCACGCCGTACCGGGCCAGTTCGGCGACCAGGGTCAGGGCGTACTCCCGGACCTCCGGGTTCGCCGGGCAGAGCTCGGTGAGGTGGCGGTCGCCGAAGGCGTTGGCCGGGGCGCAGTCGGGGTGGGCGAAGCCGAGCCGGTCGTTGTGGCAGAAGACCGTCCAGGCATGCAGCTTCAGGCCTCGGCGGCGGGCCTCGGCGGCGGCCTCGGCGAAGGGGTCGCGGTCGCCGATCGCGGTGGACGGCGCCGGGGCCAGCCGACGGCCCTGCCAGGCGGCCGGGTCGGGGCGGAAGTACGCCGCGCCCGGTTCCAGGTAGCGGACCACCCGGCGGGGGTTGTGCGGGAAGACGTCGCGGGCCTCGTGGTAGACGGAGGCGAGGGTGACGCCGCCGACCCCGGCGCGGTCGGTGAGGTTGCCGAAGAAGGTGTCGGCGCCCTCGTCGAGCAGGTCGGTGGCGAAGGCGAGGACGGACGACTCCACGGTGCGGCTCCGGGGCTGGGGGAGGGGGAGCGGCCCACGCTAGCCGCAGGGGCGGGATTGGTCTATACCTGATGCCCCGGGCGGCGCGTCGGCCTCACAGGCCGAGCTCGTCCAGCTGCTTGAGCAGGGCGGAGCCGGGGCTGTTCGGGGTGCTCGCCTGCTGCGGGGGCTGCTGCGCGGCCGGCCGGTTGCGCAGCAGGGCGGCGGCGGCCAGTCCGCCGATCAGCCCGCCGAGGTGGCCCAGCCAGCTGACGCCCGGGGTGAGCGGCAGCACCCCGAGCAGGATGGTCGAGTAGACCACCGCGATGACGAGGCCGACCACCGCGTCCAGCACGTTGCGGTCCAGGACCCCGCGCAGCACCACGTAGCCGAGGTAGCCGTAGACCATGCCGCTCGCACCGGCCGTCACGGTGTTCGGGCTCTCCAGCAGCCAGACCAGCAGCCCGCCGGACACCAGGATCACCAGGCTGGCCAGCAGGAACTTCTTCATGCCGCGGTAGGCGGACAGGAAGCCGAGCACGAACAGCGGCCAGGAGTTGGCCTCGATGTGGCTCCAACTGAAGTGCAGGAACGGCATGGTGAACATCTCGGGCAGGTCGCCGACCTGCTCCGAGCGCAGGCCGAACTCCCGCGAAAGCCCGTAGTCGTCCAGCCAGTTGACCACCTGTACGGACCAGATGACGGCCTGGATGCCGAGCATGGCGACCAGTGCGCGGCGGGAGTCGGCGAACAGTTGGGCGAATTTGGCGGCCATGTCTCGACTGTAGGGCCTGTCACCGTGCGGCGGGACCGGATGTGCACCCCACTACAGTGACCCGTGTCATTCCGACCGTGAGAGGTGGCAACCCCATGAGTGAGCGCGCGCCGCTGCCGTACGAGTTCCTGCCGCAGGTGCCGTCCTTCCCGCTGAGCAGCCAGGACATCACCGAAGGCGGCAAGCTGGGCCAGGAGTACATCCACGCCGGCGGCAACCTGTCGCCGCAGCTGGCCTGGTCGGGCCTGCCGGAGGGCACCCGGAGCATCGCGGTCACCTGTTACGACCCGGACGCGCCGACCGGCTCCGGCTGGTGGCACTGGCTCGCCCTCAACCTGCCCGCCGACACCACCGGACTGCCGCGCGGCGCCGGCTCCTCGGACGCCGGCCTGCCCGGCGAGGACTCCTTCCACGGCCGCAACGACTTCCCGGGCAACCAGTACGACGGTGCCGCCCCGCCGCCCGGCGCCCCGCACCGCTACGTCTTCGCGGTGCACGCGCTGGACGTGGAGAAGCTGGACGTCGCCGCCGACACCCCGCCGGCCCAGGTGGGCTTCAACCTCACCTTCCACGCTCTGGGCCGGGCGCTGCTGACCGCCGAGTACGGGGTCTGAGCAATGCCGGTGTCCGATCGTCCGGTCGAGGTCTGGCGGCTGCCCGAAGGGGAGTGGAAGGCCGGTCGCCGGGCCCTGACCTGGACGGTTGGGCCGGACGGGGAGCTGGCCGTCCTGGTGGTGCCGGAGCAGTACGTGGCACCGGCCGGTTCGTGGCCGCCCGCCCGGCTGCCGTTCGACGGCGAGGTGGTGGTGCACGACCCGCAGGGCGAGTGGCGGATTCCGCTCACCGGGGCCGGGGTCCCGCCGGACCTCCTGGCGCTGCTGCCGGGCGGGCGGGTGCTGCTGGCCGGACGCCGGGCCGACGAGCAGGCGGACGGCTGGGAGCGCAACGGCCAGGTGTTCGGGCCGGACGGCCGGCTGACCCGGGAGCTGCAACTCGGCGACGACGTCGTGGCATTGACCACCGACCGGGACGGCCGGATCTGGCTGGTCTTCGGGGACGAGGGCAACTACGGCGACAACCCGCTCGGCCAGTACGGCCTGGTCGGGCTGGACACCGCCGGGCGGATCGTCTGGCGGCCGGACTTCAAGACCCTGGGCGACCACCCGCTGGAGGGGCTCGCCGCCGCCACCGAGGGACGGCGGGCCTGGCTGGCCTGGTACGGCGACGGCAGCCACCTCACCGGGATCGACCCCGCCGAGGCCAAGCCGGTCGTCATGCGGCTGCCGGCCCGGCAGCCGATGGGCTTCGCGATCGCCGGGGACCGGGCCGTGTTCCTCCAGCCCGGCGGCGAGCTGATCCGGTGCGAACGGGAGAGCCGCAAGGGCTGGCGGGAGGTGCGCCGCGAGCGGGTGGGCGTCCTCGGGGACCTCGACCGGGAGCGCGCGTACGGCCGGGACGGCGTGCTGTGGTTCCGGTCCGGCAACGGCTGGTTCCGGGTGGAGGCCTAACCCTCCTGGCCCGCCGCGTGGTGGGCGCGGGCGGCGAGCCTGCGCAGGTGCTCGCGCAGTGCCGGCGGCTCGTGCACCTCGAAGGCGCAGTCCAGCGAGAGCAGCCGCATCGCCGTCCACTCCAGGGAGTCGGAGCGGGAGCGGAGGAGGCAGCTGTGCGCGTCGATCGGCGTGACCTCGGAGTCGCCCGGGGAGAGGCCGTGGCGGACCCGCTCGGCCGGGGCGTGCACGGTGGCGACCACGGTGCCGCTCGGTGACGGGCGGCGCAGCTTGCCCGCCACGTACGCGGCGGCGTCCTCGGCGGGGAGCGGGCGCGGGGTGAAGCGGACGCCGGTGGCGGCCGGACCGCTCAGCCGGTCGACCCGGAAGAGCCGCCAGTCCGCGCGGTCCAGGTCGTAGCCGACCAGGTACCAGCGGCGGCCGACCGAGACCAGCCGCTCGGGCTCGACCTGCCGCCTGCTCTCGGCGCCGTCGTACGCCCGGTATCCGAAGCGCAGCCGTTCCCGGGCGGTGACGGCACTGGCGAGCACGGTGAGGTCCTCCGGGTCGACGGTCGGGCCGTCCCCGGTGAGCAGCGGCACGGTCGCGGAGTTGAGCGTCCCGACCCGCTGCCGCAGCCGGCCCGGCAGCACCTGGAGCAGCTTGCCGAGCGCCCGCACCGAGGCCTCCTCGATGCCCACCACGGCGTGCCCGGCCGCCGCGCGGAGCCCGACCGCGATGGCCACCGCCTCCTCGTCGTCCAGCAGCAGCGGGGGCATCGCCGTGCCCGCGACCAGCCGGTAGCCGCCGACCGCGCCCATGCTGGCCCGCACCGGGTATCCCAGCTCGCGCAGCCGGTCGATGTCGCGCCGGATGGTGCGGGGGCTGACGCCGAGCCGCTCGGCGAGCTCGCTGCCGGGCCACTCGCGGGGCGTCTGGAGCAGGGACAGGAGGCTCAGCAGCCGGGCCGGGGTGTCGGTCATGCCACCCAGCATGCCGGAACAACTGGGACAGGTTCTGACCTACATGGCCGTTACCGTCGTGGACGTGGAGAAGAGCGTCGTGGACGCGGAGAAGAAAGAGGAGTACGGAATGAGCACCCCGGCAGCGGACCGGCGGAGGTGGATCGCGCTGACGATCGTGATGGTCGCCTCCTTCATGGACCTGGTGGACGTCACCATCGTCAACATCGCCATCCCGAGCATCCAACAGGACACCGGCGCCTCGTTCAGCGCCATCCAGTGGGTCACCGGCGGCTACGCGCTGGCCTTCGCGATCGGGCTGATCACCGGCGGTCGGCTGGGCGACATCCACGGCCGCAAGCGGGTGTTCCTGATCGGGATCGGCGGCTTCACGCTGGCCTCGGCGCTGTGCGGGCTGGCCTCCGGCCCGGAGATGCTGGTCGCGACCCGGCTGCTCCAGGGCGGGACGGCTGCGCTGATGGTGCCGCAGGTGCTGTCGATCATCCACGCGACCTTCCCGGCGGAGGAGCGCGGCAAGGTGTTCGGCCTGTTCGGCGCGGTGGTCGGGCTGGGCGCGGTCTCCGGTCCGATGATCGGTGCGCTGCTCACCGAGTGGGACCTGTTCGGTCTGGCCTGGCGCCCGATCTTCCTGATCAACCTGCCGGTCGGCATCGCCGGGCTGTTGCTCGGCCGCCGCTTCATCGACGAGTCGAAGGCCGACCAGGCGCTGAAGCTGGACCTGGCGGGCGTGGCGCTGGCCAGCCTCGGGCTGCTGATGCTGATCTACCCGCTGACGCACGGCCGGGAGGCCGGCTGGCCGCTGTGGGGCTACCTGTCGATGGCCGGGAGCCTGCCGGTGTTCGCGCTGTTCGTGGTGTACGAGAAGGTCAAGACGCGGCGGGACGGCTCGCCGCTGGTGGAGCTGGCGCTGTTCCGGGTGAAGTCCTTCGCGGCCGGGATCTGCGTGCAGCTGGCCTTCGGTGTGGCGCTCGGCATCTACTTCCTGGTCTGGACCCTCTACATGCAGGTGGGGCTGGGCTGGAGCCCGCTCAAGGCCGGTGCGACCGGGATCCCGTTCTCCATCGCGGTCTCCACGGCGGCCGGGCTGTCGGTGCAGAAGCTGGTGCCGCGGTTCGGACGGAAGGTGCTCCAGGCGGGCGCGCTGGTGATGGCGGCGGGCGTGCTCGTCTACATCTGGGAGGCGGACCGGTACGGGACGGCGATCACGGCCTGGCAGATGGCACTGCCGCTGGTGGTGATGGGCCTCGGGATGGGGCTGGTCGTCGCGCCGATCACCGACGCGGTGCTGTCGGAGGTGCCGCGTGAGCACGCCGGTTCGGCGTCCGGGCTGATCAACACCGTGCAGCAGGTGGGCAACGCGCTCGGGCTCGGCCTGGTGTCGGTGGCCTTCTTCGGGGCGATGGACGACGTGGTCGCGCCGGAGGCGGTCGGAGCGGCGTTCGGCGGGGCCTTCGTGCACGCGATGTGGTGGGTCGCGGGAGTGCTGCTCGCGGTCTTCCTGCTGATGTTCGCGCTGCCGCGCAAGCGGGGGGCGGCGGTCGAGGACGCCGCACCGGAGCGGGAGTCCGAGGCTGTCCTGGTCTGACGTCCCTGCTGTGGTCGAGGGCCTTGGCCGCGCTGCGCGGCCGGGGCCCTCGGTCCGTGGGCGGTACGCCTACGCGGGGGTGCCGGCCCGCTGGTAGCTGCTGCCGTCCTTCGGGCGGGCCAGGTGCCCGGCCTCGACCAGGTAGCGGCGCAGGGCCGGGACGTCGTCGTGCACGGTGCGCAGGGTGTCGTTGACCTCGGCCTCGGTGTAGCTGCGGCCCGGCTCGAACAGGGTCTCTGCGAGGTGGGCCAGCAGCTGCTCCCGGCGGGCCGCCTTGCGGGGGACGGCGATCAGGCGGCCGTCGGGGGCGAAGAGGGCGGACACGCTGCGGGCGGCGGGGGTGGTTGCGGTCATGCCGGAAGCGTCACCCGGTGGGGTGGGGCGGGGCAATCGGTTTTCGCGGCCGGGGTCCGCCCGCCGGCTCAGCGGGCTCCGCTGGTCGCGGCGGTGGCGGTCCGGGTGGTGGTGCGGGGCTTGGCGGCGGCCTTCGCCTCCTTCGCGGCGCGCTTCATCTCCTGCTTGAACTCCCGTACCAGAATGAGGGATTCGGGGCCGGTGATGTCGGCGACCGAGCGGTGCGCGCCCTCCTCGCCGTACACCCCGGCCGCCTCGCGCCAGCCCTCGGGCCGTACCCCGTACTGCTTGCCGAGCAGGGCCAGGAAGATCTGCGACTTCTGCTTGCCGAAGCCGGGCAGGGCGTTGAGCCGGCTGAGCAGTTCCTTGCCGGTGCGGACGTTCTTCCACAGCGCGGCGGCGTCGCCGTCGTACTGCGCGACGAGGAACTGGCAGAGCTGCTGCACCCGTTTGGCCATCGCGGCCGGGTAGCGGTGGACCGCGGGCTTCGCGGAGAGGAGCGCGACGAACTCCTCCGGGTTGTAGGTGGCGATCTCGTGGGCGTCCAGATCGTCGTGGCCGAGGCGCTGGGCGATGGTCAGCGGGCCGGTGAACGCCCACTCCATCGGGACCTGCTGGTCCAGCAGCATGCCGACGAGCGCGGCGAGCGCACTCCGTCCGAGCAGTTCGTCGGCCTCGGGCTGCTGTGCTAGCCGAACGGTGGCGTCCATGGGCTTGCCCTCCTCGGAGTTGACGTCGGGTCGGCGCCCAGTCTGGTGGAAGCGGCGTAGGCCTACGCGGTCAACACGCCCGTAGTCGGGGAAGTCTTGTCTGTTGAACGCCTTGTCTGAGCTGCATCGTTCGTTGGCGGAGTGGGTCGGCGGGGGTGACGACGGGTCGCTGCGGACAAATTTTTGCCCGCGCCTGTCACATCCGTCGGGTGCCCCGGGTCAGGGGAGTGTCGAACCGAACAGCCATCGAATGGGGAGCACTCCAATGTCCGTCGCCCACACCGCCGTCACCGTCCTCGGCGCCCTCATGGTCGGCTTCTCGGCCTGCTCCGTCCTCGCCGGCGCCGAGTACGTCGTGAAGCCCCTCGCCGACTACGGCGTTCCGCGCGCCTGGTGGACCTGGCTCGGCGTCGCCAAGGCGGCCGGCGCCCTCGGCCTGCTGGCCGGCCTCGTCGTCCCGGCCGTCGGCTACGCGGCCGCGGTCGGCGTGGTCCTCTACTTCCTCGGCGCCGTCATCACCGTCGTCCGCGCCCGCGCCTACGCCCACGTCCCCTTCCCCCTCCTCTACCTGGCCCCCGTCGCCGCCTCCCTCGCCCTCGGCCTCGCGTCCTGAGGCCGGACCCCGGCCTCCGCGGCCTCCGGATCCTCGGTGCGTGCAGGGGGCGGGCGTGGGGGCGTGCGGGGTGTGGGGGAGCGCTCGGCCGGGTGGGCGGTTCTGCGCGGAGGCGGCGAGTCATTTCATATGACTGTTTCTGTTGTGCCGGTACGGCGAGCTGACGTCGGGTCATTCTTGGTCCAATCGACGCGTCCAGAAAGGCCCGCCCGCCGTGACCCAGCCGTTCGAACTGCCGTCCTTCTACGTGCCGCACCCGGCGCGGCTCAACCCCCATCTGGACGAGGCGCGGGCCCATTCCACCGCCTGGGCCCGGGAGATGGGGATGCTGGAGGGCTCCGGAATCTGGGATCAGGCCGACCTGGAGGCCCACGACTACGGCCTGCTCTGCGCGTACACCCATCCCGACGCACCCGCCGAGGCGCTGTCGCTGGTCACCGACTGGTACGTGTGGGTCTTCTTCTTCGACGACCACTTCCTCGACATGTACAAGCGCACCAACGACCGCGAGGCGGGCAAGGCCCACCTCGACCGGCTGCCGCTGTTCATGCCGGCCGACCCGGCCGCCGAGCTGCCCGAGCCGGAGAACCCGGTCGAGGCGGGCCTGGCCGACCTGTGGCGGCGCACCGTGCCGGCGATGGGCGAGGACTGGCGGGTCCGCTTCGCCGAGAGCACCCGGAACCTGCTCAACGAGTCGCTCTGGGAGCTCGCGAACATCAACGAGGGCCGGGTGGCCAACCCGGTCGAGTACATCGAGATGCGCCGCAAGGTCGGCGGCGCGCCCTGGTCCGCGCAGTTGGTCGAGTATGCCGCCGACGCCGAGGTGCCCAAGGAGGTGTCGGGTTCGCGGGCGCTGCGGGTGCTGATGGACGCCTTCTCCGACGGGGTGCACCTGCGCAACGACATCTTCTCGTACCAGCGGGAGGTGGAGGACGAGGGCGAGCTGAGCAACGGGATCCTGGTGCTGGAGCGGTTCCTGGAGTGCTCCACCCAGGAGGCCGCCGAGGCGGTCAACGACCTGCTCACCTCGCGGCTCCAGCAGTTCGAGAACACCGTGTTCACCGAACTGCCCGTGCTGTTCGCGGAGACCGGGCTCGACCCGGCGGGCCGCGCCCGGGTGATGGCGTACGTCAAGGGCCTCCAGGACTGGCAGTCCGGCGGACACGAGTGGCACCTGCGCTCCAGCCGGTACATGAACGGCGGTGGGGCGGCGGCGGGTTCGGGCGGTTCCGGCGGGGTGGCACCCGGCTCGGGCGGCGCGCCGGCCGGGCTGCCGGGGCTGCCGGGTGGGTCCGGGGGCGGTAACTGGTGGGACCAGTACGCGATCGGCGGCATCGGCACCTCGGCGCTGGACATCCTGCGCAGCACGGCCGCGGGGGCCTCGGCGGCCTCGGTGGAGAGCGCGGCGTCGGCGGCCGGGGGCGCGGCGGGCCCGGCGGGGCGGCGGGCGAGGTCGTACAGCCACGTGCCGTACCAGGTCGTCGGGCCCTCCCGACTGCCCGAGTTCAAGCTGCCGTACGAACTCCGGCTGAGCCCCCACCTGGACGGCGCCCGGGAGCGCGTGGTCGAGTGGGCGGAGCGGATGGGACTGCTGGCGGTGGAGCCGGGCGTTCCCGCGTCCGGCATCTGGGACGCCGAGTCGGCGCGCGACTACGACCTCCCGCTCTGCGCGGCCGGCATCCACCCGGACGCCACGGCCGACCAACTCGACATCGCGTCGGCCTGGTTGCTCTGGGGCACCTGGGCCGACGACTACTACCCCCGGGCCTTCGGGCACACCCGTGACCTGGGCGGCGCCAAGGCCGCCAACGCACGGCTGTCGCTGTTCATGCCGGTGGACGGCACCCCCGCACCGGAACCCGTCAACGCGCTGGAGCGCGGCCTCGCCGACATCTGGGAGCGCACCGCCGGCCCGATGACCGTCGAGGCCAGGACCCGGTTCCGGGTGGCGGTCGAGGCGATGCTGGACAGCTGGATCTGGGAGCTGGGCAACCAGATCCAGAACCGCATCCCGGACCCGGTGGACTACCTGGAGATGCGCCGCTCCACCTTCGGCTCCGAGCTCACCACGAGCCTCTCCCGGCTCGGCCACGGGGAGACCGTGCCGCAGGAGGTGTACGACCACGGCTCGATGCGCGCGCTGGAGAACTCCGCGATGGACTACGCGTGCATGATGAACGACCTCTTCTCCTACCAGAAGGAGATCGAGTACGAGGGCGAGCTGCACAACGCCGTCCTGGTGGTGCAGAACTTCTTCAACTGCGACTACGAGTCGGCGGTCCGGATCGTCGACGACCTGATGCACTCGCGGCTGGGCCAGTTCCAGCACGTCGCGCAGAAGGAACTCCCGGTCATGTACGAGGACTTCGGGCTGGAACAGGCGGCCAGGGAGCTGCTCGACGGGTACGTGGGGGAACTGGAGAACTGGCTCGCGGGCATCCTGAGCTGGCACGAGGGCTGTCTTCGGTACGGGACGGCCGACCTGGAGCGGCACTACGGCGCGGGACGGGACCTGGCGGAGGCCTCGCAGGCCCGGCGGGCGGCCACGGCGGCCGCCACCGAGGCTCCGACGGCCCCCGCGGTGCCGCCGTTGCCCGTCCCCGGCCCCGAACGGGCCCCTGAGCCCTCGCCGGCCGTCCTGACCGGTGTGCTGCCGCTCGGCCCGACCGGCCTGGGTACGGCCTCGTTGCGGCTGCCGTCGGGCGGGACGGTGCCGCGGCAGTGAGCCGCTGACGGAGCGCCCCCGCGCGGGTCCATTTTTCTCCATCCCGCGCGGGGGCGCCGCGTCGTGGCTAGGCTGGCGAACCGGGGACCGGCGTGCGCCCTCCGGCGCGCGCACTTCGCCACACGCGAGGGCAGAGAGATGGCTGCGCTACCTGAGGGCACACCCTGTTGGGCCGACGCGATGTTCGCCGATCTGGAGGGCGCGAAGGCCTTCTACGGTGACGTGCTGGGCTGGACCTTCGGTGAGAGTTCGTCGGAGTTCGGCAACTACACCCGGGCGTACTCGGGCGGCAAGGCGGTCGCCGCGATCGTGCCGCCGATGCCCGGCATGGAGGCTCAGTCCGCCTGGTGCCTGTACCTGGCCTCGCCGGACGCGGCCGCCACTGCGGCGCGGATCCGCGCCAACGGCGGCGAAGTGGTCATGGGGCCGACGCAGATCGGCGACTTCGGCACGATGGTGATCGCCAGGGACCCGGCCGGCGTGGTGTTCGGCGTCTGGCAGGCAGGCCGGTACGAGGGCTTCGAGCAGCAGGGCGGGCCCGGCGCGTACAGCTGGGCCGAGCTGGTGACCCGTGAGCCCGCGAAGGCCGACGCCTTCTTCCCCGCGGTCTTCCCGTACGGCGTGAGGAAGATGGACCCCGAGGAGTTCGACTACCAGATGTTCCGGGTCGGCGACCGGCCGGTGCTGGGCCGGATGGGGGCGGAGGGCGTCCTGCCGCCCCAGGCGCCCTCGTACATCAGCGTCTACTTCGCGGTGGACGACACCGACGCCGCGATCGGGCGGCTGACGGCGCGCGGCGGCACGGTGTACTTCGGGCCGATGGACAGCCCGTTCGGCCGGTTCGCGGCGGTCGGCGACCCGCAGGGTGCGGCCTTCGGGCTGATCGACCTCGGACGGACGGCCGGCGAGCGGCCGAAGACGGTGGACGTCTCATGACACGGCGGGCGGCAGACCGGCCGACCCGGCAGGCGGGGGGAGTGACCCATGGGTGAGCGCGAGGAACTCGTCGAGACGCTCGACAAGCACCGCGGACTGCTGCGGCACACCGTCCGGGACCTCACCGACGAGCAGGCGGCCCGGCGCACCACGGTCAGCGAGCTGAGCCTCGGCGGCCTGATCAAGCACGTGGCGGCGGTCGAGGAACGCTGGGGGCGGTTCATGACCGGCGGCGCGGAGGCGATGCGGGGCCGGGACGGGCAGCACGGCCCCGGCAACGCGGACGCCTGGGCGGCCCAGTTCCGGATGGTGGAGGGCGACACCCTGGCCGGGCTGCTCGCCGAGTACGAGCGGGTGGCCCGTGGGACGGACGAGCTGGTCCGGACCCTGCCCGACCTCGACCTCGCCCATGAGCTGCCGTCCGCGCCCTGGTTCCCGCCGGGCACGGCCTGGTCGGTCCGGCGGGTGCTGCTGCACCTGATCGCCGAGACCGCGCAGCACGCCGGGCACGCCGACATCGTCCGGGAGTCGCTGGACGGGGCGAAGTCGATGGGCTGAGCGGCGCCGCCAGTGGTCGGACCGCCGTCAGGGCAGCTCCACGCCGAGGAGTTCGCGCAGCACCCGGCCGCCGTCCGGGGTGACCCGAAGGGCCCGTCCGGAGCCGATCCGCTCCACCCAGGCGCGGTCCAGGGCGGCCCGGTGGAGCGCCGCGCCCAGCGCCCCGCCCAAGTGCTTGCGGCGCTCCGTCCAGTCCAGGCAGCCGCGCACCACCGGGCGCCCGCCCCGGCGGCCCGCGCGCGGCGGCAGCTCGATCGCCTGCGCGGCCAGCCAGTCCCGCCCGAGCCCGGTGACGGCCAGCCCGCTCTCCTCGGTGACCAGGCCGCGGGCGAGCAGCGCGTCGGACACGGCCACGCCGAGGCGCCCGGCCAGGTGGTCGTAGCAGGTGCGGGCGCGGGCCTCGGCGCTCAGCCGGGTGGCCTCGCCCAGGGTGCGGGGCGCGGTCGCGGGGCCGGGGCCGGACTCGGCGAAGGCGGTGAGGTCCTCGATCAGCGTGGCCACCGCGGGTGTGGCCAGTCGGACGTACCGGTGCCGGCCCTGCCGCTCCTCGGCCAGCAGCCCGCCGGCGATCAGCCGGGACAGGTGCTCGCTGGCCGTGGACGGCGCGACGCGCGTGTGCCGGGCCAGTTCACCGGCGGTCCAGGCACGGCCGTCGAGCAGCGCGGTGCAGATGGCGGCGCGGGTGGGGTCGGCGAGCAGGGCGGCGAAGGCGGCGAGCGTCATGCCTCCATGGTCGGGGCACGGCGGCGTGTCCGTGGGCGTGTCCGTTGGCGCGCGGAGGGCTGTGTTCGGGGGTCGGGTCGCGTTCGGGGGTCGGGTCGCGTCCGGGGGCGGGGCCGCGTCCGGGGGCGGGGGCGGTCGAAGCGGTGGGGCCGCGTGGGGGAGCGGAGCCGGGGACATGCCTCCAGGGTCGCCCCGGCACGGTTCGGCCGGCGCCGAAACGACCCGGGGCCACGATGACGGCATGAGCGAAACCACGGTGGTCTCCGGCCCCGCGACCACGACCTTCTCCCGCTACGACGACGTCACGGCGGCCCTGGCCGACCCGGCGCTGGTCCCGCCGCCCGCCGCGCCCGGCGCCACCCCCGGCACGGTGGCCTGGCTGCGGTCCGCCGTCGCCCGGTTCAGCTCGGGGGAGCCGCACGCCCGGCGCCGGGCGCTGGTGCTGGCCGACCTGGAACGGCTGGACCCGTCCCGGCTGCGGGTGGCCGCGGCCGGCGGCTTCGAGCCCGACGTCCGGCTGCGGGTGGTCCGGGTGCTCGCGGCGGAGCTCGGCCTCGCCGACCCGGAGGCCGTGGCGCGGGACGTCGCGACGGTGGCCCGGGCCTACTTCGCCGACACACCGGACGACCCGGCGGCGGACGTGGCGGTGGCCCGGCTGCTGCCCGCGATGGGGGACCGGGACGAGGAGACGGCCGCGAACCGGATCGGCCTGCTCGTCCAGGCCTGCGACGCCACCGCCGCGCTGGTCGAGGGCGCCCGCCGGCACGAGGACGGGCCGGCCGGCGTGCTGCGCACGGACCCGCCGCTGCGGACGATGCGGCGGCTCGCCGCCCGGGCGACCGCGGTCGGCGGGGTCGAGGTGCCGGCCGGGACGCAGGTCCTGCTCGACATCGCGGCCGCCCAGGCCGGGGCACCGGAGGGCGTCGCGCTCACCTTCGGCGCCCCGCCCCGGAGCTGCCCGGGACGCGCGCAGGCCATGGCCATCGCCGAGGGCATCCTGTACGGCGCCTCCGATCCGGCGGACACCGGGACACCGCCGGCGCCGGACCTCGACCAGGGCGAACTCGCCGCCCTGGTGCCGGAGATGGTCGACCACGTGCTCGCGCTGGCGGCCGGCTGGACGGCCTGGGACGGCCGCCCGATCGTCAACGCCGACGGCCGGACCTACGCTCCGTACAAGGCGGTTCGCCGCATCACCGACCATCTCCTGGACCACCTGGCCGAGTTGGACGCCCGGCTGGCCGGCGAGCCGACCGAGCCCGACCACTGGCACGCCTCCAACGTCACCACCACGGCCGACCTCGCCCCGTTCACCACCGCCGACCTGGACGAGGCCCGCAGCCGGCTGACCCGGCTGGCCGGGATCTGGTCCCGGCGGGTCGCCGCGCTGCCGGACGGGCGGCTGGACGACTCGCCGGGGGCGGGCTGGAGCTTCCGGCAGATCGTCTGCCACGTCTCCGAGGCCGGGTACTACTACGCGGACTCGGTCGGGAGCCTGGCGGGCGCGGCCGACTGCCCGGTAGACGCGATCGGCTGCCCGGTGGACGCGACCGGAAACCTCACGAACGAGCCGATGGAGACGACCCGATGACCCCCTTCGCCGCCCTGCACCACCGGCCCGGCCGCCCGCTGCTGCTCCCCAACGCCTGGGACCACGCCTCGGCCGTCGCCCTCGCCGCCCAGGGCCACCCCGCGATCGGCACCACCAGCCTGGGTGTGGCAGCCGTCGCCGGGCTGCCCGACGGCGCCGCCGCCACCCGCGCGGAGACCGTACGGCTGGCGCGCCGGCTCGGACGCGGCGGCTTCCTGCTCAGCGTCGACGCGGAGTCCGGGTTCAGCGACAGCCCGGACGAAGTCGCCGAGCTGGCCGTGGAGTTGGTGAAGGCGGGAGCGGTCGGCATCAACCTGGAGGACGGCCGGGCGGACGGCACGCTGACCCCGTCCGCCCGTCACGCCGCGAAGATCGCGGCGGTGAAGGCGGCCGCGCCGGAGCTGTTCGTGAACGCCCGCACCGACACCTACTGGTGCGGTCAGGGCGCCCCCGAGGCGGAGACGCTCCGGCGCCTGGACGCCTACCAGCGGGCGGGCGCGGACGGGGTGTTCGTCCCCGGGTTGGCCGATCCGGCGGCCATCGGCCGGCTGGTCGGCGCGCTCGCCGTCCCGCTCAACATCCTCTGGACGCCGGCCGGCCCGGGCCTCGCCGAGCTGGCCGGGCTCGGGGTGGCCCGGGTCAGCCTGGGCTCGCTGCTGTACCGCGCGGCCCTGGCGGCGGCGGTGGCCACGGCGGCGGCCGTCGCGGCGGGCGAGCCGGTCGGCCCGGCGCCCGGGTACGCGGAGGTGCAGGCGCTCAGCGGGAGTTGAGCACGTCCCGGGTGGGCCGACCGTCCGGGCTCAGCCCTCGCGGCGGGCGGCCCGGGACGCCTCGATCCCGTCCAGGATGACGTTGATGCCGCGGGCGAAGCTGCTGTCCCGGCCCGCGGCGACCTCGTCCGGAACCTCGGTGGTGTACAGCCGGTGCAGCCGCGGGAACTCCTTGGTGGCCTCGATGACGGTGGGCAGCAGCTGGTTCATCCACTCCTCCTCGTCCTGGCCGCTGCGGGCCAGCGAGGCCACCCAGGAGGCCTCCACGGAGGCGGTTCCGATGGTGTAGCCCATGACCGCGCTCATCGCGTCGTTCGCCTCGCCGATCTCGAAACCGGCCGTCTCCATCACGGCCAGCTGGGCCTCGGAGAGCCGCATCCAGTTGGGGCCGAGGTAGACCATCCCGACGTCGCCGATCACGGACACCATCCAGGGGTGGCGCATGATGGCCGCGCGCACGCTCTCGGCGCACTCCATGACCTTCGCGCGCCAGACCTCCGGGTCCTCGGAGCCCTCGGCCTCGGTCAGCGGGAGGGTGCCGAAGACCTGGTCGACGACCAGGGCGAGCAGCTCGTCCTTGTTGGCGACGTGGGTGTAGAGCGAGGTCGCGCCGGCGTTCAGCCGGGCGGCGAGCTTGCGCATGCTCAGCGCCTCGATGCCGTCGGAGTCCAGCAGCGCGAAGGCCTCGGCGACGATCTGTTCGCGGCTGAGGGTGGGCTGCTCCCGCCGTCGCTGGGGCCGGTTCCACAGCGTCGGGATGCCCGGGGTCGTACCGTCCTCTGATTTGGCCGCCATCGGGCCCTCCTCACCAATCGTCCGGACCCGGTCCGGTCCGGCGCAGCTCGCCACAGGTTGCGAACAGTGTACGGCGCCACGAACAGCGTACGGAGATCGAACAGTGTGCGGCGTTGCGAACAGTGTGCGGCGTCCGTACAGTGTTCGGAGCGGCGCACACCGTACCCCCTGGGGACGGAGGGCGGTGTGCCCGCGACGACTTCCGCGCGGCCACAGCCCGCGTCCGATCCGAAGCTCGAAGGGGGAAAACGCCGTGGAACGTCATCCGCAGCGCTGGCTCATTCTGGTCGTGCTCTGTCTCAGCAGCCTGGTGCTGGTGATCGACAACATGGTGCTCACGGTGTCCGTCCCGCCGATCGCGGAGGACCTCAAGGCCGGGGCGCAGGACATTCAGTGGATCATCGACTCGTACATCCTGGTCTTCGCCGGCCTGCTGTTGACCTCGGGCAGCCTCTCCGACCGCTTCGGACGGCGGAAGGTGATGATCGTCGGACTGGCGCTGTTCGGCGCGGCCTCGCTGGTCGCGGCGTACGCCGGCAGCCCCGGTGAGCTGATCGCCGGGCGCGTCCTGATGGGCGTCGGCGGCGCGCTGGTCATGCCGAGCACGCTCTCCATCCTGATCACCGTCTTCGACGACGAGGAGCGCCCGAAGGCGATCGCCGCCTGGACCGCGGTGGCCATGATCGGACTGGTCGGCGGTCCGGTGCTGGGCGGCGCGCTGATCGCGCACTTCTGGTGGGGCGCGGTCTTCCTGCTCAACGTGCCGGTCGCGGCGGTCGCCATCGTCGCCGCGATGGTGCTGATGCCCGAGTCCAAGGGGCCGTGGCGCCGTCCCGACCTGCCGGGCATGGTGCTGTCGATGATCGGCATGACGGCGCTGGTCTGGTCGATCATCGTGCTGCCCCGGGACGGCTTCACCAGCGTGAGCACCCTCGGCGCGCTCCTCCTCGCGGTGGCCGCACTGGCCGGCTTCGCCGTCCGGCAGGTCCGCACCGACTCGCCGATGGTCCCGCTCAACCTGTTCCGCAACCGGGTCTTCACCGGCGCCAGCTTCTCGCTCGTCCTGCTGACCTTCGCCACCGGCGGGCTGATGCTGGTCCTCACCCAGCACCTCCAGTTCGTGCTGGAGTTCTCGCCCACCGACACCGGCCTCGCCTTCATCCCGCTGGCCATTGCCTCGCTGGTGTTCAACGCGGTGGGCGCGGTGCTCGGCAAGAAGATCCCGGCGCGGGTGCTCACCTCGATCGGCATGCTGATCATCGCGGGCGGCTTCGGGCTGCTGGCCACCCTGTCGGTCGGCGACGGCTTCACCAAGGTCGCCCTGGCCATGCTGGTGCTCGGCATCGGCTCCGGCCTCGGCATGCCGGCCGCCGCCAACGCGCTGATGGGCGCCATCCCCAGCGAGCACGCCGGTGTCGGCTCCGCGCTCAACGACACCATCCAGCAGTCCGGTGCGGCGCTCGGCGTGGCCATCCTCGGCACCGTGCTCTCCAGCACCTACACCGGCGCGATGCCCGACGCCGCCCCCGAGGCCGCCCGCCACGACATCACCGGCGCGCTCGCGGTGGCCCGCTCCACCGGGGACGGCGGACTGGTCGCGGCCGCCCGGGAGGCGTTCAACACCGCCACCTCCACCACCTTCACGGTGGGCGGCATCGCGGTCGTCGCGGCCGCGGTGCTCACCCTGGTGCTGATGCGCGACGGCCGGAAGGCAGCCCGCGCGGGGGGCGACGCTCCGGTGGCGCCGGAGGCCGAGCCGGTCGCCTGAGCCTCCGCCCGTCCGTCCTGACGTCCTGGACATCCCCGTCGGCCCCGGTTGCCCCGTGCAGCCGGGGCCGACGGCGTTCGCGCGCCCCCGTCCCGCGGCGCGTAGCCTCGCGTCATGGAGTCGTCCTCGCCGTACCGGGAGCGCGCGTCCCGGCTGCCCGGTGCGGTCGTGTGGACGAAGCAGGCCCTCGGGCGTACGGACGCCGCCCAGGCCGGGCCCGTTCTGCCCGACGGCTGCATGGACCTGCTGTGGACGCAGGGGCGGCTCCTGGTCGCCGGACCGGACACCCACGCCTTCCGCCCCGGCCCCGGGCTGCGCGGCCCGTGGGCGGGCGTTCGCTTCCGGCCCGGTGCCGCCCCCGCCCTGCTCGGCGTCCCCGCGCACGAACTACGGGACCGCCGCGTCGAGTTGGCCGACCTGAGGCCGGCCGCCGAAGTCCGGCGCCTCACCGAACTCATCGACGCGGCCCCCGATGCGGCCGCCGCACTGGAGGCCCTGGCCCTGCGCCTGGCGGCCGAGGCCCCGCCCGAGGAGCCGCTGATCCGCGTGGTGGCCGCCTCGCTCGCCGCCGGACGGTCCGTCGCCGCGACGGCCGAGACGGTCGGCCTCGGCGCGCGCCAACTCCACCGCCGCTCACTGGCCGCCTTCGGCTACGGTCCCAAGACCCTCGCGCGGATCCTGCGCATGCAGCGCGCCCTGGCGCTCGCCCGCTCCGGCGTTCCGACGGCCGAGGCGGCGGCCCTGGCCGGCTATGCGGACCAGGCCCACCTGGCCCGCGACGTACGGGAGTTGGCGGGCATGCCGATGACGGCACTGCTGCTCGGCTAGCTCCTGCTACAGGGGCGCGAGCAGGTCCACCCCGTTGCCGTCCGGATCGTGCACCACGGCGTAGCGCTGCCCCCAGAAGGCGTCCCACGGCTTCAACTCCCCGTGGTACCCGGCGCCGGTCAGCTCCTCGTACAGCGCGTCCACCTGCGCGGGGCTCCCGCAGCGGAACGCCAACGCGGCCCGCGTGCCGCGGCTCGGCGGCTGCCAGGCGGGGTGGAACGACCGGATGGTGGCCTCGGTGTCGAGCACCAGGAGCGGCCCGCCCGGCAACTCGGCCTCGACGTGCGCCTCACCCTCGGCCCCCTCGGCGAACCCCACCCCCAACCGCCGGTAGAAGGCGACCGAGGCGGCCATGTCCGAAACGGCCAGCCCGACGAAGGCGAACTGCGGTGCAGGTGTGCTGTTCATGCCCGCCACGCTAGGCGCCCCCACCCGCCCGGTCTTGAACGAATCGGACATCGGCGGATCAGTCGACGCCGAGGCGCCTGCACCAGTCCGGGGGCAGCTGGGGGCGCAGGAAGACGACCCCCTGCTGGGTGCCGACGGCCAGGTCGAGGCACGGGCTCCCGGGAAGGACGGTGAGCGAGGTGACGAGGGCCGGCAGCGGGGCGGACCACACCTTCTCGCAGCTGGGCAGATGGCACAGGGCCACACCGTGCTCGTCGCTCACGGCCACCAGGGCCTCGCCGTTGGGCGCGGGGCCCGTCCACAGGATGCGGAAAGCCGGGACGGGCAGACACCGGGAGATGTCGGGCGTCGCGGGATTCCAGACCGTCGCCGTGGTGGGACGGGGATTGTCTCGCCCCTCAAGGGCGATGCAGAGCAGCACGGGGGTACCGCTCGGCAGGTCGACCCAGTAGAGGTCGCGAAGAGGCCGGAGCGACACCTCCTGGCGGGCGTCGAGGTCCGAGGTCACGACTTCAGGTTGCAGATTCACCGCATACTGCCGATTGGTGGTCATGTCGATCACTGACGTCGCGCCGCTGAGCCCTTGTTGCGCGATCCAGCGAGTGCCCGAATTGCCGTGGTGGGGCACCAGGAGGCGTACATCGGGGGCGAGTTCGATCCCGTCGCTCTGGTGTGGAGTGCCGGTGGCGATGTTCCATACCCGGCCCACGGTCGCCACTCCCGCCTGCGGCACCTGCGGCTCGACGACGTCGAAGAAGTCGGTGTACGGACGGGCCGATCGTCCGGCCACGCTGGTCTCCCACCCTTGGATCTTTCTGATACCGGTCATCAGCACCGTGTCTCCGGAGAGCGTGGTGAACGCCGTCGAGTGGACGCAGTCGTTGACGGGATCGATGCTCCAGGGGAGGGACACCCAGTCCGGGCTGTCATCGGGAGCATTCACCAGCGTGACGCGTCCGCGCAGTGCGTCGAACCCCACGACACGGGTGTGGGGCGTCCAACGTGTCGGGGGGAGGAGCCGCCCGCGTAGTCTGCCCCGGTCGCCGTGGAGCCAGGGGAGGTCCGTGTTCACGACGTCCTCGCCGGGGCGCAGGCGGTGCCAGATGCCGAAGGACACGGGTATGGAGACCGGCCAACCCTTGGAATCCGGATCGAGGTTCTCGGGTTCCACGTGCCCCGTGTACTTCCACGAGAGCAGGTTGAGCGTGCCGTCGGGGTCCTCGGTGTGGTAGCCCTCATCCGGAGTGCTTCCGAGCGCGATGTCGGGGACCGGAACACGGCCGACTCCGGGCACCGCTGTGTTCAGGAAGTCCGGTTGCACGCGCATGGTGATCCGATGGCGGGTCACGGACATGACCGCCGACGGATCCTCGGACCAGGGGATCAGTGATTCGACCTGAAGTGCCGAGAACCCCACACCGGACGAGTCGTGTCCAGCCGGTGTCGGCTCGCTGTGGTGGGCAGCCCATGGCCAGAGTCGGGCGGTGCCATCGTTGCCGATGGCGAGGATGTCGGGGCCCTCGGCCTCCGGCGCGTCGAGGAGTCGCACGGCGCACACGGCGCCCTCGTGGCCGCGGAGAGGCGAACCGATGGCGTCGCCCGTTTCGCAGTCCACCACGGTCGGATGGATTCCGAAGGTCGCCGTCACCGCGAGCATCCGACCGGCGTGCAGGACGGGAACCATCATCATCGTGCTGTTGGCCGCTTTGCCCTTCACGGGAACGTGTTGTGGCGCTGCGTCGAGGCGGGCGATCAGGAGCTCCTCCTTGTTCAGCGTCACGAAGACGGGCGTCGCTGTACTGCCATGAGCGAAGCCGGTCTTGAATTCCGAATACCCCTCGAACGGCATGCTCGTGATCGTCCCTGTCCCCACGTCAACCAGGCTCAAGCTGACCCGGGACTCGGCGACGGCAGCCACGGTGCCACGCCCTCGATGGATGCGGTCCAGCAAGGTAGGGCGGACCATGCCCTCCCGTACCACCACAGTGTCGCGGTGTTCATCGAATGCGTGCAGGAGGACTTGCCCCCGCACACCGTCACAGGTGAGCAGGCGGGCGCGGCCGCCCTCATCGCGGCCGAGACAGGCCGAGGCCTTGGGATCGTCCCAGAGGCGTGGCGGAGGCGTAGGGCAGTCCACCGTGACCAGCGGTTCCCACCCGGGCAACGACAGGGCCACCACCTGTTCCGCGTCCCCGCACACGACGACCGGCGTGCCGTCGGACCGGAAGCCGGCGTCGAAGAGGCGGCGGTACCCGGTGTCGGGGATCGTTCGGGTGAGCGTCTGGTCCAGCACGTTCCAGAGGCGGACGGTGCCCTTGGCGTCAAGTGTGACCGCCTCGGTCCGGCCGGTGGGTTCGGTGAGCAGTTCGAGCCCCACCACGTTCGCCGGGTGCGGCAGGACCGTCGACCGAGACGGATCGTCGAGCATCCAGACGTGTACATGGGGAACCGAGGACCTGGTCGCCAGCACGGCCCGGCTGCCGACCGGGAGGACGAGGTCCTTGACCATCCAGTCCAGACTCACCGAACTGACCGAGTATGCGTCCCCCTCGTGCCGCCCCACCACCCGGTGCGGGGTGATCTCACGGGGCTCGACCCGGATCCGCCGCAGCGAACCGGAGAGCTCCTCGGCCTGCCGGGCGAGTTCGTGCTCCCCGTGGGTGCCCGCGACGTACGCCAGCAGGGCGGCCCGGTCGACCGATGCGGAGACTCCGTCCGTGAGGAGGTAGCAGTAGCGTTCGACGGCCATGGACAGCATGGGATCGCGCAACGTGTGGCGCAGTGCGGGAAGCAGGGTCGAAGGCTCCGCGCCGACGACGTACGAGGCATCCGCCAGGAGGTCGTCCAGTGCCCCCGACTCGGCCGCGTGGGTCGCGAGATGGGCCAGTACGTAGGGATGGGCCCGCGACCAGGTCCGGTCCGGGACCAGGCCCATCAGCGTGTCGACGAAGCACTCCTGGACGTCCTTGAGGTCCCGGCGCGCGAGCACCCGGGTCTTCATGTGGTCCGTCAGTTCCTGGTGGTACAGCCGGAAGTACCTGGTCCCGTCCACCACCGCGTGGGACAGGTAGGAGCCGTCCTCCTCCAGGAGGACATCGATGTGCGCCTCCGTGAGCGGCATGCCCGACAGGCTCCTGGCGGCCTGCACCCAGATCCTTCGGGGAAGGCCGCTGCCTTCCCCGAAGGCCAGGGCGGTGAGCAGCGCCATCGTCGGCTCGTGGCGGTCGGACGGAAGCCGCTGGAGGTACGCCTCGAAGGCGCCGCCAACATCGGAGGGGAGCTGTTCCGTCCAGCCCGGCACGGAGGTGTCGACGGGCCGGTCGCGCAGCAGCGCGCTCGCCGTCATGCGGGCGACCAGGAAGCAGCGGCCGGCCCGGCGTGCCACCTCGTCCGCCACCTGACGTGCGAGGCCGGGGGTGTGCTCGTAGGGTGCGCCAGTGTCGGAGATGATCTTCGCGACGTACTCGGCGGTGTCAGTGTCGTCGGCGTACGCGCGGTCGTCGAGGTCGATGACCGGCACCCGGTCCCCGATGTGGGACAGCAGCTCACGGCGCGATCCGACGACGAGCCGGACGCAGGCCACGCCGGCGAGCGGGCGCAGCAGTTCCCAGGCGATGCGGCGGGCCTCGGCCTTGTCGCCGCCGGACCCGGCCTCGTCGAGCGAGTCGACGATGACGCGGAACGGCCGCTGTCGGCCGGCCAGTGCCGCGAACAGCGCCACCGGTGTGGCGGCCCGTACGTCGGCAGCGGCCGCGAGCCGTTCGACCAGCGCTTCCATCGTCTGGTGATGGGCGTTGACGGAGGCGTCGGCGCAGCCTTCCAGGACGAGCCGCCCGAGTACGGCGGACTTGCCGGAGCCCGGATCGGCGGTCACCACGAGGATGCCCGAGCCCTCTTCTCCGGCGAGGTGGTCGCGTCCCCTCCGGAGGGCGCGTTCTCGTCCGGTGAAGTACGACCCGGAGTCGTAGACCTGTTCGACGCCGCGCCCCCGCGGTTCGAAGTGCGAGGCGAGGTCGGCGGAACCCGCGTCGGTGCACCCTTCCCCGGTGACCTCGGCCTGCGGGTCGAACAGCGGGTTCGGGAAGAACGGCGGCGGCTCCGACTGGTCCACGGACGAGCAGGCGGCCCGCTGCCTGAGCCCGGACGCCACGAAGGACTGGTTGACCCGGTCGGCGATGGTGCCCGGGGACAGGTGGCGCTGCGATGCTCCGTCACCTTGGTGGTAGGCCTTGGCGAGTTCGGAGACGAAGGCGCCGTCCACGGCGGTGTCGCGATGGCGCGCGGAGGCCAGCAGCCAGGTGCCCGAGCCGAGTTCGTCACCGCGTCCCCGACCGGCCACGACGGTGTCGGTCACCGCACCGAGCCCGGCCCCGGCCGCCGCGGCGTGGCAGGCGTCGATGATGAACAGCACATTGCGCAGGGGGGATTCGGCGACGACCTCGGCCAGGTTGGGGAGGGACAGCCAGGAGCGGGGCCGGCCGTGGGTGCTGTCCGCACACGCCAGCCGGTACTGGTTGGTGGCGGACCGGGAGCCGTGTCCGGCGTAGTACACGACGAGTACGTCATCGGCGGTGAGCCCGGGGCTCCGGCACCAGTCGGACAGGGCGTCCTCGAAGTCCGCCGATGCGGGATCGCGGGAGACGGAGGCCAGTACCCGCTGGTACCCCATCGACGCGAAGAGCCCGACCACTCCGTCGACGTCCTCGTGCACCAGAGGCAGCTCCGGCTCCTCCACGTAGTGGCGAGTGCCCGCCGCGATGAGGTAGCGCATCAGCGCACCTCCGACGCGGTACACCAGGCCGAGTCCTCGCCCGGGTGCCGCCCGCTCACCCCGTGCACACAGACGACCGCGCTCAATTCCCCTCCCGAGTGTGGGGACAAGCCTACGGCCGGACCGGGACCCGGACTCCGACCGACCAGGGGCCGGGGCCGGCGGCACGACGAAGGCCCGGACCGCGTGATGCGGTCCGGGCCTTCGTGAAGGCGGGGGGATACGAGCTTCGAACTCGTGAGGGGTTGCCCCCCACACGCTCCCCGGGAGAGTCCGCCGAGGTTCGCAGGTGTCCTGGCCTGCGCCGGAGCGAACCGCTTGCCGTGGCCGGATACCGCCGAACGGCAGGCCGCGCACCCCGGGCGCAGGTCCGGTGCTCAGCCGCCGCCGTAGGTGCTCTGGGTGACGGCGAAGACGTTGCGTCCGCCCGCGGGCTCCTGCAGCGACCACAGCAGGTCGGGGTTGGTGGCGTCCTCCCAGTAGGAGAGGCTCTCGCCGCCGCTCACCCAGGCGAAGGTGGAGGGGCCTGCGGTCGGGGTCCAGTAGTAGAGCTTCTTCTGCCCCGAGGAGTTGAACCACCATCGGCCGTTGTGGGAAGCCACGCCGTTGAGGTTGTACCAGGGCAGTTGGAGGGCCTGGCTGGCGGTCGTCGTCGCGGCGAACGTCGTCGCCCCGGGTGCGAACGGGAATCGGACGGCCCTCGGCGGGCGGTTGGGGTAGCTGGTGCAGCCCGACTGGCAGGTGTACTCCGTCATCACGACCGACTTGCTGACCCGGTCGAGGGAGACCGACGACCACACCAGGGAGCTGCCGGACGTCGTCTGCGACGTGACCGTGCCGATCTGGGGCAGCACGTAGGCGTAGTTGTGGGCGTAGTAGACGGTGTCGGACTGGCGGCCGATCTGGCCGGCGGTGCCGCCGGTGTCGGTGTTGAGGATCTTGCGCATGTCGAAGACGCGCATGCCGCGCCCGGTGTCGGCGACGTAGAGGTAGTCGCCGTACCAGGAGACGCCGCCGGCGTGGATCGGGATGTCCTTGAAGTCCGGCGCCGCCGCGGTGCCGGTCGGCTCCACCAGAAGGATCTTGCGGTAGGTGTTGGGGTAGGTGGCGTCCCAGTCGACCAGGGTGATCCGGCTGCGCTGCTGGGCGCCGTCGCAACCGTCCTTGGTGTACCAGCTCACCAGCACGAGCTGATGGCCGTCGTAGTTGCCGCTGTTCGCGGTCCCCACGGCGTCCCGGCTCGTCGTGATTCCCTGCGGGTAGCTCTGGCAGTCGGAGTTGTCGCCGTCGTCGAACCGGAAGCCGGTGGACAGGCCGCCGACGGAGAACGACGCGGGGAGTGCCTGCCGGTCGTGGTTCGCGTGCTCCATCACCGTGTGCACGGCAGAGGTCCCCAGTGCCGTGACGAGGGCCGAGTTGAGCGTGTCGAACTTGTGATAGTCCGCGGTGAGGGTGTACTCGGACGCGGTCAGGTCCGTCGGTGCCGCAGCGGCCGCCGCCGGCGACGCGCCGACGAGCGCGCCGGTGATGAGCAGGCCTGCTGCGAGTAATGCTCGTGCCGCGGTTCTGACGTGACGAATGATCAAGGGGAGTCCTCTCCACGCGAATGGATCGACGGCCGCTCACGCTAGGGGCGTTTTGAGCATGTCCGCAACACCCCGAGGAGAGCCGGAGCGGGCCCCGAAGCCGCCCCGCCAGTGCCGGCGGGGGCCGGTGCGGCGCCTACTCCTCCGTATCGGCCCCTCCTGGGGAGCGGTCGCTTGGCCGTCGGCCGCGCAGGGTGCGGTCGAGAAGGTCGAACAGTGCGGCCCGGTGACGTTCCGTGGCCTCGGAGTCCCATTCGGAGGTGTCGGACTGCGCGCACCCGCGGCCCGCTCCCCGGTGGGCCCCGCAGCGGTGGGGGACGCCGGCCCGGCGTCTGCGGTGCCGCCACCAGGAAGGAACTCGGCTCCGATCGGCGCGGTGGTCGTATGCCGGCTGTCCGGGCGGGCCGGAGCAGCGATGCCGGGGCGGGCTTCGGAGGGAACGACGAAGGCCCGGGCCGCTGAGCGGTCCGGGCCTTCGTTTGCCCTGGCGGGCGAAGGCGGAGGATACGAGATTCGAACTCGTGAGGGGTTGCCCCCAACACGCTTTCCAAGCGTGCGCCCTAGGCCTCTAGGCGAATCCTCCGAGGGAGAGCTTAGTACATGTTTTGGGGTGGTCGCGACCACCTGTCCCGCAGGCAGGAGGGCGGGGGTGGCCTGTGGATCGTCGGGGCCGGGATCCGGTAGTGTGGGGGTCAGCCCCTCGTGTGGCGTCATCTCTCTGAACCCCCCCAGGGCCGGAAGGCAGCAAGGGTAGGAGGGCTCTGGCGGGTGCACGGGGGGTCTTTGCGTTCCCGGGGCCCGGGCCGGGGGTGAGGGGCGACGCGTTTGTCGGTCCGTCCCGATATCGTCGGTGGTGTGTCCCTAGCCCTGTACCGCCGCTACCGCCCCGAGACCTTCGCGGAGGTCATCGGGCAGGAGCACGTGACCGCTCCGCTCCAGCAGGCCCTGCGCAACAACAGGGTCAACCACGCGTACCTGTTCAGCGGGCCGCGCGGCTGTGGCAAGACGACGAGCGCGCGCATCCTGGCCCGTTGCCTCAACTGTGAGCAGGGGCCGACGCCGACGCCCTGCGGGGAGTGCCAGTCCTGCCGGGACCTCGCGACCGGCGGGCCCGGGTCGATCGACGTGATCGAGATCGACGCCGCTTCGCACGGTGGTGTGGACGACGCGCGCGAGCTGCGCGAACGGGCGTTCTTCGCGCCGGTGCACAGCCGGTACAAGATCTTCATCCTGGACGAGGCGCACATGGTGACCTCGGCCGGCTTCAACGCGCTGCTCAAGGTGGTCGAGGAGCCTCCGGAGCACCTCAAGTTCATCTTCGCGACCACCGAGCCGGAGAAGGTGATCGGGACGATCCGGTCCCGGACGCACCACTACCCGTTCCGGCTGGTCCCGCCCGGCACGCTGCGCGACTACCTGACGGAGGTGTGCGGCCGGGAGGGGATCCAGGTCGAGGACGCCGTGTTCCCGCTGGTGGTGCGGGCGGGTGCCGGGTCGGTGCGTGACTCGATGTCGGTCATGGACCAGCTGCTGGCCGGGGCCGGTGAGAGCGGCGTCACATACCAGATGGCCACGGCGCTGCTCGGGTACACCGACTCCGCGCTGCTGGACGAGGTGGTGGACGCCTTCGCCGCGCACGACGGGGCGACGGTGTTCCAGGTGATCGACCGGGTGGTCGAGGGCGGGCACGACCCGCGCCGTTTCGTCACCGACCTGCTGGAGCGGCTGCGCGACCTGGTGATCCTGGCCACCGTGCCGGACGCGGGGGAGAAGGGGCTGATCGACGCCCCGGCCGACCGGGTCGCGGTGATGCAGGCGCAGGCGGACGCGTTCGGTGCGGCCGAGCTGAGCCGGGCCGCCGACATCGTCAACACCGGGCTGACCGAGATGCGCGGCAACGCGGCGCCGCGGTTGCAGCTGGAGCTGATCTGCGCCCGGGTGATGCTGCCGGGTGCGTACAGCGACGAGCTGTCGTTGCAGGCACGGCTGGACAAGCTGGAGCGACGGGCGGCGGCGGGCGGGTTCGCCGCGCCGATGGCGGCCCCCCCGATGGCGGTCGCGCCGGTGGCCGAGGTACCGGTCGCACCCGCGCCCGGCCAGGCCGCTCCCGCCCAGGCTGCGCCTGCGGTGCCGCCCGTGGCCGTGCAGCCCGTGCAGGCCCCGCCGCCCGCCGCCGCGCCCGCCGGGCCGGCGCCGGGGGCCTGGCCGATCCCGCGCAGCTTCCCGCCCGCCGGCGGTGCTCCCGCCGCGGTTCCTGCGGCGCCCCCGGCGGTGCAGCCGCAGGCCGCCCAGGCGCCGGCCCCGGCCCCGGCCTCTGCTCCCGTGCCCGCGCCGGCCCCCGCCCCGGCGGCGGCTCCCGGCGGGCAGCCGTCGGCGTCCGCGCAGCAGGGCGCCGCGCAGGTGCGGCAGCTGTGGCCGCAGATCCTGGAGGCGGTGAAGAACCGCCGCCGCTTCACCTGGATCCTGCTCAGCCAGAACGGCCAGGTGGCCGGGTTCGACGGCAGCGTGCTCCAGGTGTCCTTCATCAACGCCGGCGCCCGGGACAGCTTCGTCGGCAGCAACAGCGACGACGTGCTGCGCGCCGCGCTGGCCGACGCGCTGGGCGTGGACTGGCGGATCGAGTGCATCGTCGACCCGTCCGGCGGCGCCGGCGGCCCGGGTGGCGGTGCGCCGGGTGGCAGCGCCCAGGGCGGTGGGGGCTGGGGAGCCCCGGCGCGTCCGGCGGCCGCCGTGCCGTCGATGCCCGCCCCCGCCCCGGCGCCCGTGCAGGCTCCGCCGGTCCGGGCCGCGCCGGCGCCCGTCCAGGCCCCGCCCGTGCAGTCCGTGCCGGCCACACCGGTGCAGGCCCCGCAGCCCGTGGCGGCGCCGGCCCGTTCCGTGCAGTCGGTGGCCCCGGAGGACGACATTCCGGAGGCGGACGACCCGGATCTCAAGGAGGACGTGTTCTCCGGCCAGGAGCTGATCATCCGCGAGCTGGGTGCGACGGTGCTGGAGGAGATCCACCACCAGGGATCCTGACCCGCGCCCCGGGGCTGTCGGGCCCCTGAGCCGACCCTGAACCGGGCCCGATCCGGGGCCCGGAGCTGCGGGCAGCACGTAGGCTCGGCGGTGACGGACGAAGCACCGCAAGACAGCCGTGACAGCAAGGAGAGAGCCGTGTTCCCCGGTGGTGGCCAGCCCAACATGCAGCAGCTGCTGAAGCAGGCGCAGAAGATGCAGCAGGATTTCGCGAAGGCCCAGCAGGAGCTGGCCGAGACGAAGGTGAACGGTACGGCGGGTGGCGGTCTGGTCGAGGCGACGGTGACCGGTGCCGGTGAGCTGGTGGCGCTGACCATCGCCCCGGCGGCCGTGGACCCGGAGGACACCGAGACCCTGGCCGACCTGATCCTGGCGGCTGTCCGGGACGCCAACCAGACCGCGCAGAAGATGCAGGCCGAGCGCATGGGCCCGCTGACCCAGGGCCTGGGCGGCGGCATCCCCGGCCTGCCGTTCTAACGGCGGGTTCTTAAGTTCAGAAGGTCTGAAGTTCAGACGACAGACCCATGTGATTTATGTGGGAGTCGGGCGTCGGGCGCTGTGTCCGACGCCCGATTCGTTGGATGATGGCACCGGAGCACCACCGGCATCCGGCACCACCGACCACCCGGTACCACCGGCCATCCGGTATCACCGACCATCCGAGGGAAGGCGCGACGTTGTACGAGGGCGTGGTTCAGGACCTGATCGACGAACTGGGCAGGCTGCCCGGCGTCGGGCCCAAGAGCGCCCAGCGGATCGCCTTCCACGTGTTGCAGGCCGACCCGACCGATGTGCGCCGGCTGGCGCACGCGTTGCTGGAGGTCAAGGACAAGGTCCGCTTCTGCGTGGTCTGCGGCAACGTCGCGGAGGCCGAGCAGTGCCGGGTCTGCCTGGACCCGCGCCGCGACCTCGGCGTCATCTGCGTGGTCGAGGAGTCCAAGGACGTCGTCGCCATCGAGCGCACCCGTGAGTTCCGCGGCCGCTACCACGTGCTGGGCGGCGCGATCAGCCCCATCGAGGGCGTCGGCCCGGACGACCTGCGCATCCGCGAGCTGCTGTCGCGCCTCGCGGACGGCACGGTCACCGAGCTGATCCTGGCCACCGACCCCAACCTGGAGGGGGAGGCGACCGCCACCTATCTGGCCCGGCTCTGCAAGCCGATGGGCCTGAAGGTGACCCGTCTGGCGAGCGGCCTGCCCGTCGGCGGGGATCTGGAGTACGCGGACGAGGTCACTCTCGGCCGCGCCTTCGAAGGGAGACGACTGCTCGATGTCTGACCGGACGATCAACCAGCAGCCCCACACCCCCCACCAGCAGTCCCACGGGGAACCGGGGGCGCACACCCCGCACACCCACGGCCACGGCTCGGAGCCGGACGACTTCGCCGTGCAGATCGCCGACTCGGTGGAGAGCTTCGTGCTCGCCGTCACCGAGGTCGCCAAGGGCGACGAGCCCGGCAGCGCCGTCTCGCTGCTGCTCCTGGAGGTCTCGCAGCTGTTGCTGGCCGGCGGCCGACTGGGTGCGATCGAGGACGTCGTCCCGGAGGACCGCTTCGAGCCCGACGCCGGTCCCGAGCCGGACGGCGAGCAGCTGCGCGAGCGCCTCGCCGAGCTGCTCGCGCCGATCGACGTCTACCACGAGGTCTTCGACCCGTACGGTCCGCCGGAGAAGCCCAACGCCTTCCGGATCTCGGACGACCTGGCCGGCGTGGTCAGTGAGCTCCAGCACGGCCTGACCCACTACCGCGAGGGCCGGGTCAGCGAGGCGCTGTGGTGGTGGCAGTTCTCGTACCTCTCCAACTGGGGCACGACCTGCACGGCGGTGCTGCGGGCCCTGCAGTCGCTGATCGCCCACGTCCGGCTGGACAGCCCGATCGGCGCGGTGCCGGACGGCGCGGACACGGACGACGACGGGCTCACCGACGAGCAGCTGGAGCAGCAGGCGGGCGACCTGATGGCGGCCGAGCTCGGTCTCGGGCGATAGGCAGGCGATGGGCGCCGGGCACGTGGTCGGTGGGCGGTATTCCGCGACAGCGCCTCCGGATTGTGACGAATGCCTCAGCGGCCCGGCCGGAAAAGAAATCCGGCCGGGTGGCCGTCGCCCGATCCGCCGATTCTTCGGAGCCGTGCCGAATCGCCCGCAGACCTGACGGCGGAGCCGTCCGCACTGCCGTTCACGTGCTGAAACTACCGTCTCACCATATGGAAAGAGCCGGTCGGGGCACCCCTGCTCGGTAGACTGACGACGACCGCACCCCCCTCTCCCCCTGGGGGGTACGGGGGCCCGTAGCCCCCGGAAAAGACTTCGAGTCGAGGAGCGCACGTGGGCCTTGTCGTGCAGAAGTACGGCGGCTCATCCGTTGCGGATGCCGAAGGCATCAAGCGCGTGGCCCGCCGAATCGTTGATGCCAAGAAGGCCGGCCATGAGGTCGTCGTCGTGGTGTCCGCGATGGGCGACACGACGGACGAGCTCATCGAACTCGCGGAGCAGGTGTCGCCGCTGCCTGCCGGCCGTGAGTTCGACATGCTGCTGACCGCTGGAGAGCGCATCTCCATGGCCCTGCTGGCCATGGCGATCAAATCCCTGGGCCACGAGGCGCAGTCCTTCACGGGCAGCCAGGCCGGTGTCATCACCGACTCCGTCCACAACAAGGCGCGCATCATCGACGTGACGCCCGGCCGCATCCGTACCGCCCTGGACCAGGGCAACATCGCGATCGTGGCCGGCTTCCAGGGCGTCTCCCAGACCAGCAAGGACATCACCACGCTGGGCCGGGGCGGCTCGGACACCACCGCCGTGGCGCTCGCCGCCGCGCTCAGGGCCGAGGTCTGCGAGATCTACACCGACGTGGACGGCGTGTTCACCGCCGACCCGCGCGTGGTGAAGAAGGCCCGCAAGATCGACTGGATCGCCTACGAGGACATGCTGGAGCTGGCCTCGTCGGGTTCCAAGGTGTTGCTCGATCGGTGTGTTGAGTACGCCCGTCGCTACAACATCCCGATTCACGTACGCTCGTCCTTCTCGGGTCTTCCCGGGACGATCGTCAGCAACGACAACCCGAACCAGCCCGAAGGGGGCGAGATGGAGCAGGCCATCATCTCCGGAGTCGCCCACGACACCTCCGAGGCCAAGGTCACCGTCGTCGGTGTGCCCGACAAGCCGGGCGAGGCGGCGCGCATCTTCCGCGCCATCGCCGACGCCGAGGTCAACATCGACATGGTGGTGCAGAACGTCTCCGCCGCGTCGACCGGCCTGACCGACATCTCCTTCACCCTGCCCAAGACCGAGGGCCAGAAGGCCATCGACGCGCTGGGCCGGGTCAAGGAGGGCATCGGCTACGAGTCGCTGCGCTACGACGACGCGATCGGCAAGATCTCGCTGGTCGGCGCCGGCATGCGCTCCAACCCCGGCGTCACCGCGACCTTCTTCGAGGCGCTGTCCGCCGCGGGCGTCAACATCGAGCTGATCTCCACCTCGGAGATCCGCATCTCCGTGGTCACCCGCGCCGAGGACGTGCCGGAGGCCGTCCGCGCCGTGCACAGCGCCTTCGGCCTGGACAGCGAGAGCGACGAGGCCGTCGTCTACGGCGGCACCGGGCGATGACCCGGGAGCGGAGCGGGGGCACCGGGCGATGACCCGGGCACCGGGCCGGGAGGCCGGGCGATGACCCGGCGTCCGAACCTCGCCGTCGTCGGCGCCACCGGCGCGGTCGGCGAGGTGCTGCTCGGGCTGCTCTCCCTCCGCCAGGACATCTGGGGCGAGATCCGGCTCGTCGCCTCCCCGCGCTCGGCCGGCCGCAAGGCGGTGGTGCGCGGGGAGACTGTCGAGGTCGTCCCGCTGGCCGAGGAGGCCTTCGCCGGGATCGACGTGGCGGTGTTCGCCGTCCCCGACCCGGTCTCCGCCCAGTGGGCGCCGATCGCGGCGGTCAAGGGCGTCGTGGTGATCGACGACTCGGCCGCCTTCCGCACCGCCGAGGACGTGCCGCTGGTCGTCCCGGAGGTCAACGCGGCCGCGCTGCGGATCCGCCCGCGCGGCATCGTCGCCAGTCCGGCCGGCACCACCCTCGCGATGATCGCCGCGGTCGGGGCGCTGCACGCCGAGTACGGGCTGGCGCAGCTCGTGGTCGCCTCCTACCAGGCCGCCGACGGCGAGGGCCGCGACGGCGAGGCGGCACTGCGCGCGCAGACCGGGCTGGTGGCGGGCGCCGCGGTCGGCCGGCAGACCGGCGACCTGCGCGCGCTGATCGTCGATCAGGGGCCGTTCGCCGCCCCGCTCGCGCTCAACGCGGTGCCCTGGACCGGCGGGCTGCGCGAGGGCGGCTGGTCCGCCGAGGAGATGGGCATCCGCGACGAGTCCCGCAAGGTGCTCGGCCTGCCCGGCCTGAAGGTCTCGGCGACCTGCGTCCACATCCCGGTGGTCCGCACCCACGCGCTGGCCGTGCACGCGCGGTTCGAACGCGAGGTCACCCAGGAGCACGCGCAGGAGATCCTGCGGGACGCGCCCGGCGTGGTCCTCTACGACGACCCGGCGGCGGGCGAGTTCCCCACGCCGAACGACGTGGTCGGGACTGACCCGGTCTGGGTCGGGCGGGTCCGGCGGGCGCTGGACGAGCCGGACGCGCTGGACCTCTTCCTGTGCGGGGACAACCTGCGCAAGGGGGCGGCGCTCAACCTGGTGCAGCTCGCCGAGCTGGTGGCCGCGGAGCTGACGGCGGGCGAGCCGGCGCAGTAGGGCCGCCGGGTGCCACCGGGCCCCCGCGCGTGCCGGTGTGCCCGCTCGTGTCCACAGCTGTGTCCATACCTGTGTCCGCTCCTCGACACAATCTGTCCGGAATCCCGTGGGAATCCCCTGGAGGCCTCTTCCGCCGATGCGGAAGAATGGGCCCCGGGCCGGGCAACCATGACAGGGGATCGAGTGTCCAACGGGCGTGGCGAACGTGATGGTGGGGGCAAGGGCGGGCATCCCGGCGAGAGCCGCGGTGTCCTTCCCGTCGCGCGCCCCGTGGCCTGCGAGTAGGCCGGAAGAAGACCAGATGACGGCGGCCGCACCCGGTGCGGCGGACTCCGGCGCCGGTACCGACGCGGGTACCAGCGAGGACCTGCTCACCGAGACCTACCAGGCGCACTACCGCTCGCTGCTGCGGCTCGCAGCGCTGCTCCTCGACGACCTCTCGACCTGCGAGGACGTCGTCCAGGAGGCGTTCATCCGGGTGCACGCCGCCCGGCGCCGGGTGCGCGAGCCCGAGAAGACCCTGGCCTACCTGCGACAGACGGTCGTCAACCTGTCCCGCTCCACCCTGCGCCGCCGCATCCTCGGGCTGCGCCTGCTGCCGAAGCCCATGCCTGACATGGCCAGTGCAGAAGAAGGTGCCTACGATGCCCTGGAGCGCGACCAGTTGAAGGCCGCGCTGCGTTCTCTGCAACGCCGTCAGCGGGAGGTTCTGGTGCTGCGTTACTTCGTGGACATGACGGAGGCGCAGGTCGCCGAGACCCTGGGCATCTCGCTCGGCTCGGTGAAGGCCTACGGCTCGCGCGGACTCGCCGCCCTCCGCGTCCAGATGGAGGCCGGACATGGCTGAGACGGACGGCGGCCGACGGCGACCGGTGCACGGGGCTCCCGGAACGAACCCGCCCGGGGAGCCCGGCACGGACGCGCCCGGGGGCGGGGCCCCGGAGCTCCTGGACCTGTCCGCCGAGGAACAGGCGGTGCGCGAGCTGCTGCACGGCGCCGTCTCCGGCATCCAGCCCGCAGCCGGCGGGCTGCCGCGGATCCGGCGGGCCGTGCCCCGCCGCCGGGCCGCCCGGCGCGGCGCCTGGACCGGGGCGGCCGCGCTCGCCTTCGTCGTCGCGATCGGCCTGCCCGTCCTGCACCAGGGGGAGCACCTCGGGCTCTCCGGCGGCCCCGGCTCGGCCGGCGCCAAGAGCCCGGCCGCCACCTCCCCCAGCGGCACCGCCGGTGGCACCGGAGGCACCGGTACGGCCTCGCACGCGGACCCGAGCGACACCGGCGGCGTCACGCCGCCATCCGGTACGGTCACGGCCCCGCACACCCCTGGCGGCGGGCTGACGCACACCGACGGCGGCGTCGCGTCCACCGGGACCTCCGGCGCGGGCGACGGCGGCATCGTCCCGCTCTGCAGCCGGACGGACCTCGGCGAGGGCGTCACCCAGGTCGGCACGGCCGACGGCGACGGGCGGATCTACGGATCGTTCACCGTCTACAACGTCTCCGGGCGCAGCTGCCGGCTCGGCGGGCCGGGCTCGGTGGCGGTCACCTCCGTCAGCGGCGGCGACCGCGGCCGCATCCGCACCGCCGACCATGCCCCGGGCGACCCGGCCGCCGGCCTGCCCGCGATGGACGGGGAGCCGCCGGTGCTCGCGCCGCGGGCCGGGTACCAGGTGTCGTTCGCCTGGGTCCCCGACCAGACCTGTAGCGGCTCCGGCGCCCTGACCACCCCGTCGAGCGGCGTCAACCAGGCGGCCCTGCGCTCGGGCGTCCCCGCCGGCGAGTCCGGCGCCCCGGCCTCCGTCCCCACCAACGCGCCCAGCGCCAACCCGCCGGCCTCCTCGTCCCCGTCGGCGGGCCCCAGCACGGCCTCCAGCCCGACCGCGACCCCGACCGGCAACCCGCCCACCGCGCCGCCCACCGTGACCATCGCCCACACCCCCGCCCCCGGCAACCCGGCGGCCGCCGCGGCGACCCTGCCCGTGTCGTGCAGCGGCACCGTCTACCGCGGCGGCGTCCAGGGCCTGGGCGGCCCGGCGCCGCAGCCGTCGGGCTCGCCGACGGCGGGGTGACCCGGGGCCTGTCCTCGAACTCGTGCCCGAGGGGCGCAGCGGGCCGCAGGCCGCCGGGACCGGGGCCCGGGGGACCGGGCAGGTGTGAGGAGTGGTTACCGTGGGGGTGTGTACCGGTTCCTCCTGACTCCGCGCTGGCTCGGCGGCACCGTCGTGGCCGTGGCGGCCGTGGCGGTGTGCCTGTGGCTGGGCTCCTGGCAGCTCGGCCGGTTCGAGGACCGGGTGTCCACGCACCAGGAGACCAAACAGGCGGTCACTGCTTCGAGTGACGCCCGGCCGATCGACGCGCTGCTCAACCAGGCGACCCCGCAGGTGAGCACGGAGACCGTCGGCAAGACCGTCACGGTGACCGGCAGCTACGACACCGAGCACCAACTGCTCGTCCCCAACCGGACGGTGGACGGCAAGCAGGGCTACTACGTGCTCACCCCGCTGCGCACCGCCGACGGACACGCCGTCGCCGTGGTGCGCGGCTGGGCGGCCGGGGACCCGGTCGCCGCCGGGTCGCCGCCGGACGGACAGGTGACCGTGACCGGGCGCCTCCAGGCCAACGAGGCCGTGGGCAGCAACGGCGCGGTGGCGGGCGGCCTGCCCGCCGGGCAGCTCGGCATGATCAACCGGGCATCGCTGCTGAACGTGCTGGAGTACGACGGCTGGTACGACGGCTGGGTGGCCGCCGACGATGCGCCCGCCGGACTGGCCCCCGTGCCGACCGTGCAGCCGCAGGGCGGGGACGGGCTCACCCTGCGCGCGTTCCAGAACCTGGGCTACACCCTGGAGTGGTTCGTCTTCGCGGGGTTCGTGGTCTTCATGTGGTACCGCCTGGTGCGCCGTGAGGCGGAGGCGGAGCAGGACCGGGCCCTCGGGCTGGACCCGGTCCTGGACTGACCGGCGGCGTCGCTGGTCCGACCCCGTCTCAGCGCTTGGTCGGCAGGGCCGGTGCCGGTGTCGGCTTGACCGCCGGCGGGGGCGGTGTCGGAGTCGGCGTCGGGAGCAGCGGCAGGGTCGGGGACGACGAGCCGGTGGGCAGCGGCGTCGGGTCGCTGTGGCAGTGGCTGTTGCCGTTGCCGTCGCCGCTGCCGTTGTGGTCGTCGGAGTCGTAGTGGTCGATGTGGTGGTGCACGGTGCGACCGGTCTTCGACCCCTTGGAGCCCTTCGAGCCCGAGGAACCGCTGGAACCCTTCGACCCCTTGGCGAGCGTGACGGTGCCGTCCTGGTCGGTCGGCTCGTACGCCGCCAGGAGGACGGCCGTGCCCGCGCCCCCACTGTCGGCCGCGTCCCCGCTGTCGGCCGCGCTCCCCGTGCCCGGTGCGCTCGCCTTGGTCGCGGTGGCGAGCGGCGTCGCGCCGGTGGCGGGCACGGCCGGCACGGCGGAGCCCGTGGGGACGACGGCCGAGGAGCTCGGCGTCGGCGGGGCGGCCGGGGGAGGGCAGGAGGCCGCGTTCTGCTGCGAGCCCGAGCAGCCGGTGAGCACCAGGGCCCCGACCGCCGCCGCCCCCGCGAGCATCAGCAGGCGTCTCACGCCGTTCCCCCGTCTCCGGTGCGCTCGGCCGTGCCCAGGTGCCGCCGGACGAAGTCGATCTCCAGCCGCAGCTGCCTGATCCGCTCCTCCACCACCAGCGACCCGTGCCCGGCGTCGTAGCGGTACACCTCGTGCGGCTTGCCGAGCTGCTCCAGCCGCTCGACGTAGTTCTCGATCTGCCGGATCGGGCAGCGCGGGTCGTTGACGCCGGCGCTGATGTACACCGGCACCCGCACCTGCTCGACGTAGGTCAGCGGCGAAGAGGCGGTGAAGCGCTCCGGGACCTCCTCCGGGGTGCCGCCGAAGAGCGTCCGGTCCAGCGACTTGAGCGCCTCCATCTCGTCGGCGTACGCGGTGTGGTAGTCCGCGACCGGCACGGCGGCGACGCCGAGGGCCCAGCTGTCGGGCTGGACGCCGAGGCCGAGCAGGGTCAGGTAGCCGCCCCAGCTGCCGCCGGCGAGCACCAGCCGGGCCGGGTCGGCGAGGCCGCTGTCGATCGCCCAGGCCCGGACCGCCGCGATGTCCTCCAGCTCGATCAGGCCGACCCGCTCGTGCAGCGCGTCCGTCCAGGCCTGGCCGTAGCCGGTCGAGCCGCGGTAGTTGACCCGGACCACCGCGAAGCCGTGGTCCAGCCAGGCGGCCGGCCCGGCGGCGAAGGAGTCGCTGTCGTGGTGGGTCGGGCCGCCGTGGATCTCGAACACGGTCGGGTACGGGCCCTGCGCGGGCGTCGCCGGCCGCTGCACCAGGGCGTGCACCCGTCCGCCGGGCCCGTCCACCCAGACGTCCTCGACCGGCACCGAACCGGGCGGCACCGCGCCGGGCGCCCGCAGCACGACCGTCCCGGCGGTGGAGCGGACGGCGGAGGGCTCGGCGGCGGAGGACCACAGGTACTCGACGGTGCCGTCCGGACGGGCGGTGGCGCCGCCGACGGTGCCGCGCGGGGTGTCCAGGCGGGTCAGCCGGCCCTCGGCGAGCGCGTACGAGAACACTTCGCTGCGCGCCTCGTACTCGTGCTCCACCAGCAGTTCCCCGGCGCCGGGGCGCCACTGTGCGGAGACGTCGCCGGGCAGCTCGCGGCCCTGCTCGTCGCGCAGCGGGAGGGCGGTCTCGGTGCCGGTGGCGACGTCCCAGATCATCGGCTCCCAGCGGCCGGTGCGCTGGTGGGCGACCAGCAGGCGGGTGTCGCCCTCGACCGGGGCGAAGCCCAGACAGGCGACGCCGCGGGGCTCGTCCCGGCCGGTGACCTCGTCCAGCTCGGCGACGGTCTCGACGCCGCCGTCCCCGTCGATGCGCACCACGCGGATCGCGGAGTGCATCGCGTCGCCGTGCTCGGTGTGGTCGATGGCGAGCAGCGTGCTGTCGTGGCTGAGGTCGCCGATGCCGCCGTACTCCTCGTGCCGGTAGATCTCGACCGGCACGGCGCTGCCGGGGCGGCGCAGGTGCAGGGTGGTGCCGTCCTCGTCGGTGGAGCGCCCGACGACCACGGTGCCGTCGCGGCCGAGGGCCAGACCGGCCGAGTAGGAGGGCGCGAGGCCGGGCACGGCCTCCTCGTCGGGGCCTCCGGCGAAGGGCTGGCGGCGCCAGACACCGAACTCGTCGCCGTCGTGGTCGTCGAACCACCAGACCCAGTCGCCGTCGGGGGACAGCTCGGCGTCGGTGGTGCCGTTCGGGCGGTCGGTGACCCGACGGTGGGCGCCGGTGGCGCGGTCCCAGGCGTAGACCTCGTAGGTGCCGGTCGCGTTGGACACGTACAGCGCCCGGTCGGGGGCGTCCTCGGCCCAGTCGGGCAACGACACCCGGGCCGCCCTGAACCGCTGCTCCCATGCCGGTACGGCGCTCTTCTCCTCGCTCATCCGACCATCCAACCCGATCCGGGGGAGGGAAGGGAACGGGCGGGTGGGCTCGGGCCCACCCGCCCTGTGCGCCGGGGTGTTGCCGGGGGCGTGGCGGGGGTACGGCCCGGCCGCCGGGAGCACGTCGGGATCAGCCCTTGCGCGGTGCCCCGTGCGGCAGGAACCGGACCAGGCCCACGAGCACCAGCTCCAGCACCGCCAGGGCGAGGACGCTGCGGCCGAAGGCGGCGGTCGGGTCGCCGGCGCCGTAGTAGACCAGGCCGATCAGCGCGATCCCGAGCGCCCCGCCGACCTGCTGCACGGTGGACACCACCCCGGCCGCGGAGCCGGCCAGCCGCGGCTCGGCGCCGGCCAGCGTCACCGAGGTCACCGGGGCGATCACCAGGCCCATGCCGAGGCCGTCCACGAACAGCCCGGGCGCCAGCCACCGGACGCTGCCGTCCGAGGCGTCGTACGCGGTGAGGGCCAGCAGGCCGAGACCGAGGGCCATCAGCAGCCCGCCGAGCGCGATCGTGCGGCGGTCGCCCAGGCGGGCGGTGACGCGGTGGGTGGTGTTGGAGGTGATCAGGTAGCCGAGGCCGATCGCGGTGAAGACCAGTCCGGCGCCGAGCGCGTCCAGGCCGCGGCCGAACTGGAGGTGCAGGGCGAGCACCAGGAAGAAGGAGCCCTGGCCGAGCCAGAAGGCGAGTTGGGCGAGCAGGCCGGCGCTGAAGGCACGGCTGCGGAAGAGCCGGGTGTCGACCAGCGGGGTGGTTGCGGTGGCGGAGGTGGCGCGGTGCTGGTGCACGGCGAACACGGCCAGCAGGGCGACCGAGGCGCCCAGGCAGAGCCCGGTCCACAGCGGCCAGTCCAGCTGGGGGCCCTGGATCAGCGGAAGCACCAGGCCGGTCAGCGCGGTGGTGACCAGCAGCACGCCGACCGGGTCCAGACCGGGCCGCTGCGGGGCGCGGGACTCCGGCAGGCTGCGGCGGACCAGCAGGAGGGCGGCCAGGCCGATCGGCAGGTTGATCAGGAAGCAGCTGCGCCAGCCGAGGCCGAAGAGGTCCGCGCGGATCAGCAGCCCGCCGATCAGCTGGCCGAACACCGCGCCGATGCCCATGGTCAGCCCGTACCGGGCGAACGCCCGCGCCTGCGCGGCGCCGTTGAACGCGGTCCGCAGGATCGCCAGCACCTGCGGACCCATCAGCGCCGCCGCCAGGCCCTGCGCCACCCGGGCGCCGACCAGCGCGGCTGCCGTGGGGGCGAGGCCGCACGCGGCGGAGGCGAGGGTGAACAGGGCCAGGCCGAGCCCGAACACCCGGCGGCGGCCGTAGCAGTCGCCGAGGCGGCCGGCGGTGACCAGGCCGGCCGCGAGGGCCAGGCTGAAGCCGGCCATCACCCACTGGACGGCGGCCGGGCCGGCGCCGAGGTCGCCCTGGAGGGAGGGGAGGGCGACGTTGACGACGAAGATGTCGAGGGCGGTCATGAAGGTGGCGGTCAGGACGACCGGCAGCAGTCCCCTGGGGACCGCCGTCGGGGCGGCCGGGGCGGGCCGCCGGGTGTTCAGGGCGGTGCTCATCTCGGGCTCTCCTCAAGGGGGACGGATGGCCGGTGTCAGGGGCGGTGCCAGGGGGCCGGGGGCGGGACGCGGTGGGGAGCGGCCCGCCCCTCGGGTGGTCGGTGGCGGCGGCTCAGGCGCCCGGCACGCGGTCGAGGAAGCCGTACACCGCGCCGATCCGGCCGTCCGGGGTGGCCGTCAGCACGTCGAAGCCGATCACCACCGGCTCCGCGCCGGCCGGGCCGAGGTTCCAGGTGAAGCGGGCGATGTCGTGGTGCGCGTCGACCGGGCCGAGGGTGAACTCCAGCCCCGGGAACTGGGCCTGGGCGGCGCCGAGCAGCGCGTCGATCGCGTCCCGGCCGGTGACGGCGGCCAGCGGGTCGGTGTAGCGGCCGTCCTCGGCCCACACCTCGTCGATCAGCTTGCGGCGGGCCGCCGGGTCGGTCTCGTTCCACGCCGCGAGGTAGCGCTCGGCGAGCTGCTGGAGGGCGGCGGTGGTGATCTCGGTCATCGTCATCTCCGGTGTTCCGGTGGGTGGTTGGCCGGGTCGTTCCCGGTGCTCACCAAGGTATGGACGGCCGGCCGGCGGCGAATCCGTCACGTATGGGCATGGCAGTACGTACCTGCCGCAGGGGTGTACCGGTGCCGTGGTCAGCGGCGGTTCGCGGCCCGGATGGGTAGGGTCGGGGCATGCTGTACGGGAGGGAAAGCGAACAGGCCGCCGTGGACGGGCTGTTGGGCGCGGCGCGGGCCGGCCGCAGCGAGGTGCTGCTGCTCCGGGGTGAGGCCGGCATCGGCAAGACCGCGCTGCTGGACGACGCCGTCGCGCGGGCGGGGGAGGCGTTCCGGGTGATCCGGGCGGCCGGTGTCGAGTACGAGGCCGAGCTGCCGTACGCCGGACTGACCCTGCTGCTCGCGCCCGGCCTGGACCGGCTGGGCGCTCTGCCTGGGCCGCAGCGGCGCGCGCTGGAGGCGGCGTTCGGGCTCTCCGACGACGGCCGGGCCGCCGGCGAAGGGCGCGCCGACCGGCTGCTGGTCGGGCTCGCCACACTCGGGCTGCTCGCCGAACTCGCGGCCGACCAGCCGCTGTTGTGCGTCGTGGACGACGTGCAGTGGCTGGACCGGGCCTCACTGGACGCGCTGCTGCTGGCCGCCCGGCGGCTCCAGGCCGAGGGGGTGGCCCTGCTGCTCGCCGCCCGCACCGGCGGCGCGACCGGGGTCGGAGGCGGCTCGGCGGAGCGCCCGCTGGGCCTGCCCGAACGGCAGGTGGCCGGCCTGTCCGAGGCCGACGCCACCCGGCTGCTGACCCGGCGGGTCGGCCCCGACCTGCCCGCCGCCGTCCGCGACCGGCTGCTCGCCGACGCGGCCGGCAACCCGCTCGCGCTCACCGAACTCCCGGTCGCCGTCGGACCGCAGACGCCGGCGTCGGGCGGCCTGCCGCTCACCAGCCGGCTGCTGATCGCCTTCCACGGCCAGGTCACCGGCCTGCCCGCGGCCACCCAGACGCTGCTGCTGGTCGCCGCAGCCGAGGAGAGCGGGGCGCTGGACGTCGTCCTGCCCGCCGCGGCCGCCCTCGGCGTCACCGCCGAGCACCTCACGCCCGCCGAGGAGTCCGGACTGGTGGCGGTCACGGCCGACCGCCGGATCGCCTTCCGGCACCCGCTGCTGCGCTCCGCGATCCTCCAGCGGGCACCGCACCACCAGAAGGTGACAGTCCACCAGGCCGTCGCCCGGGCGCTGCCCGACGGCGACCGCCGCACCTGGCACCTCGCCCTGGCCGCCACCGCCCCCGACGCAGTCCTCGCCGACGCGCTGGAACGCACCGCCGTTCGCGCCGAGCGCCGAGGCGGCCACGGCGGCGCCGCCGCGTACGAGCGCGCCGCCAGGCTCACCCCGGACCGCGACAGCGCCACCCGCCGGCTCGTCCTGGCCGCCGAATCCGCCACCGAGGAAGGCGAGTTGGACCGCGCCGAGGCGCTCGCCGACGAGGCCGCCGGCCGTACCGACAACGTCCTGGCGCACGCCCTGCTCGACCAGGTCCGGGCCGCCGCGCACTTCTGGCGCGGCGCGTACCCGACCGCCCACCGGCTGCTGCTCGACGCCGCCGGCACCGACATCGACCCGACGTACGCCGCCCGGATGCTGCTCCAGGCCTTCCACGCCGCCTGGTACGCGGGGGAGGAGCCGGTGGCCGCCGTCCTGGACCGCCTGGCTGTCCTGCCGCTCCCCGACGACGACCCCCTCGCCCCGCTCGCCCGCCACCTGCCCGCGGCCGTCCTGCCCGCGCTCGGCCGGCCCGCCGGGCCGCTGCCGCCCGTCCGGGAGGCCGCCGCGGCCGCCCGCCGGGCCGGGGCCGGGAGCCCCGTCGACCTGATCCAGCTGTGCGGCGCCACCCTGGTCCTCGGGCGCGACGAGGAAACCGTCGAACTCGCCGCCGAACTGGTCGCCGAGGCCCGCGCCAAGGGCACCGTCGGCGTGATGCCCACCCTGCAGTTCTTCCTGGCCGAGGCCGAACTCTTCCACGGCCGGCACCGCGACGCCGAACTCACCGCCACCGAGGGGCTCGGCCTCGCCCGGGACACCGGCCAGCACCAGTGGGTCAGCCAACTCACCGCACTGCTCGCCTACCTGGCCGCACTCGACGGCCGAACCGACCGCTGCACCGAACTCGCCGCCACCGCCCTCGCCACCACCGGGCCGCAGACCGCCGCCCCCGCGGCCGGCCTGGCCTGGGTCCAGTGGGCGCTCGCCCTGCTCGACCTCGGCCAGGGCCGCGCCGGCGACGCCGCCGACCGGCTGCACACCCTCACCACCGGCCCGCACCGGCACCACATCAGCGCCACCCGGGCCGTCCCCGACCTGGTCGAGGCCGCCGTCCGCCTCGGCACCCCCGAACGCGCCGCCGAACCCTACGAGCGCTTCGCCCGCTGGGCGGCCGCCGCCGACCGCCCCTGGGCCGAGGCACTCCGCCTGCGCTGCCAGGCCCTGCTCGGCCCCGACGAACTCGCCGAGACCGCCTACCGCGCCGCCCTCACCCGGCACGCAACGGCCCACCGCCCCTTCGAACAGGCCCGCACCGCGCTCCTCTACGGCGAATGGCTGCGCCGCACCCGCCGCCGCACCGACGCCCGCCCCCACCTGCGCGCCGCCCTGGAGACCTTCGACCGCCTCGCCGCCCACCCCTGGGCCGCCCGCGCCCGCACCGAACTCTCCGCCACCGGCACCCCGGCCCCCACCCCGGCCGCCCCCGCCGGCACCCCGCAGTCCCCCCTCACCCCCCAGGAACTCCAGATCGCCCGCCTCGCCGCCCAGGGCCTCACCAACCGCGACATCGCCGCCCGGCTCTTCCTCAGCCCCCGCACCGTCGCCCACCACCTCTACAAGGCCTACCCCAAGCTCAACATCACCTCCCGCACCGAACTGACCACCGTCCTCTGAGGCGGCGGCCGACGCGGCGGTTCTCCGGCCGCTGAGCCCGGCTGCGCCCGGTCACCGCTCCGGCAGGCCGCGTTCGAGGGCGGTGGCGTCGGCGCGGGTGCGGTCGTCGGCGCCGAGTTCGGCGGAGAGCCGCAGCAGGTGGGTCTTCACGGTGGCTTCGGTGATGACCAGCCGTCGGCCGATCTCCATGGTGGAGAGGCCGTCGGCGGCGGCGCTCGGCACCTCCGTCTCCCGGGCGGTCAGGGTGACGGGGGCGGGGCGCCGCATGCGGGCGACTGGGCGCCCGGTGACTCTCGGAGCCAGGACGGTCTCGCCCCTGGAGGCGGAGTGGATGGCGTCGACGAGTTGCTCGCGGGTGGTGTCCTTGAGCAGGGAGCCGATGGCTCCGGCCTCGACCGCGCGCTCGATCTCCTTGCCGGTGTCGTACGTGGTCAGGACCAGCGCGCGGGTCGCCGACCGGGTGGCGGCGATCGCGGCGGTGGCGCTCGCCCCGTCGAGGACCGGCATCCTGAGGCCGAGCAGCGCCGGGCGGGGCCGTAGGCGTCCGACGAGTTCCACGGCCTCGCGGCCGTCGCCGCCCCCGCCGACGACGGTGGGCTCCGAGGCGAGCAGGGCGACGAGGCCGGCGCGCATGACGGATCCCGGCGCCGGACCGGCTGAGGCTCGGTCACCCGGCCGGTCACGCACAACGACAGAGGGCCTGCCGGATTTCTCCGGCAGGCCCTCTGCACTGGGTCGGGGTGGCGGGATTTGAACCCACGGCCTCTTCGTCCCGAATGAGGTCCGGGGTGAATGGCTACCTGCGCTGCAGCGTGAACTTGCAGGTCAGAGCGTTGGGTTCCGTTGGTTACGGCAGCCCTGGTGGAGGCTTAGCCGCAGCGTCTTCTCCCAAGGCTCTCCCCAGGAGGCGGCCACCGAGGGACTGGCTGGTGATGTACGCCGCACCAACCAGGCAGGCGCACGACAGCATTCACAGTCAGACCTATGGGCACGAGCAAGTCGGCCTCGGTGAGGTGTGTGCTGTTCCGGCGGAGCCTCACCTCCTGGGCGCGGGCTCATCTCCCCCACCCTCTTCTGAAATGACCCGACCCCGCTTCGACAAGGCCAACACGAGCATCCGAAGGACCACTTGGGCGGCGTTACGCCTGTACGGACGCCGGGACCACACCGCAGGGAGGACTACGCCTACGACCACGATGACGCCCATGAGCGTCAGGATGAGGAGCAACGCGACGGCCGAAGCCGGCATCTGCCCGAGCACAGTCAAAGCAACCTCCAGGTTCTGTGTACCTCTGCGCAACTGATCTGCGCTGAGCCAGACTGTGGAGGTACGCAGAAGGGCTCTGGAGCCGCTAGTCACAAAACGGCAGGTCAGACGCCCACAAGAACCATCCGGAGACGGATGCCGGACGGATGCCGGACAGGCAGCGGCAGGGAGAGCGCTGGTGGACTCCAGGGGCGCCATCGAACGGTTCACAGAGGAGCTGGGAGGCCTTTACACAGCGGCAGGAAGACCACCACTGGACTCGGTGATCAGGAGAGCCGCGAAGGCGCCCTCTGCAACGCGCCTTAATACTTCCTCTGTCAACGAGTGGATCAACGGAAAGTCAGTTCCTGCTCGACAGCGAGAACTTGCCATTCTGGTGCGAGTCCTGGACTTTTGGAACAGCCCCGGCGAGGCAGCCTGGGAAAAGGCTTCCAGAACTGGGAGGGAAGCGCACTTTGAGCGCCTTCGCCTCGCCGCGCGATCCGAGAAGAGATCGAAGCGAGGCGGTGCCGTTCCAGCAGGCGGAACAACGCCGCTGAGTATGGCCCTGGAAAATCCTTATACCCTGGAAGTGCATAAACCGATCGTAATTGACGGAGCCCCTGCAGGCTTGCCTGCATATATGGCACGCGCGCACGATAGCGTCCTCCGCTCCGCCCTGCTCGGCAAAAATCCACAACTAATTGTTCTTGTCGGAGGATCCTCAACGGGAAAGACGCGGGCCGCATACGAGGCCATCAGGGAATTGCCTCAAGGGTGGAGCTTTTATCACCCCATCGCACCCAGCAAGCCGGAAGCACTTCTCTCTTTTCTGGACGGTGAGGCGGGTCCCGAAAAGACAGTAGTCTGGCTGAATGAGCTTCAAGACTATCTCTTCCCGTCTGTTGTGGGAGAGCGCGTCGCCGCGTCTCTTCGCGTCGCGCTTTCTCGAAAATCTGAAACCCTTTTCATCGGGACCATGTGGCCAATTTATTGGCGGAGAGTCATGGCCCGAGCATCGTCGGCAGAGGATTGCTTTAGTCAATCTCGCGCGCTGCTTTCTGGCATGGCGCACAGGATTGACATTACTCCAGATTTTCCCAGTTCCATGCTAGAGGAGTATGCGCGCGTAGATGGAAGGATAAGGAGTGCAGCGGAGCTCTCGAATGGAAGAGTAACCCAGTATCTTGCAGCCGGCCCCGCCCTGCTTGAGTTCTTCAAAGACTCCCGTGAAATTTCGCCGACTGCATGGGCAGTGCTTAGCGCGGCCATGGACTGGTCGGCAATGAACGGATCGAACACGGCAACCCCAGAATTCCTGCGCAGCGCCGCGCCTGGATATCTCACGGAAGAGGAGTGGGGCGCCGCAGAAGAGGCATGGTTCAGTCAGGCCACTGATCTACTAGGGGAGCAGCTCAGGGGCGCTACCTCGCCTCTTGCGCGCCTGAGATCGCAGGGAAGGACTAGTGGGGAATTCACATACAAGCTGGCTGATTACCTAATCCAGCATGCCCAGCAAGAGCGCAAGCGCTGCCCGGCTCCGGAAAGCTATTGGAGTGCGGTGGGCAGGCTGAGTGGTGACCCAAGTGTGTCGTATTACATCATTTGGGCCGCCGAAGATCGCGGAAAGGATGCGCTGGCAGCAGGACTCTGGGAGCCCCTTGCCGCATGTGGCGACCCTGTAGCGATCACAAGCTTGCTCAAGAACCCGGCAGCCGACCCGAGAGTGGTGCGCGAGCTACTAGATCAGGCACTAGAAGAGCTCGACTACTCGAACCCTGAAGCTATCGGGTTCATGATTTGCCAGCTTCAAGAAGTTGCCGATCACGAAGAGCTGATAGGTAAGCTGGCCAGGTTCATTAGTCAGTGTGTTCCCTCTTGGGAGGCTGGACCCTCTTTCGAGTGTGCGGTAATCCTGGAGACGCTGGGCGATTGGGGGTTTCATGATGCGGTTTCGGAGTTTTCTGCAACATTGGCAGAAGAGTGGGTGTATTCCGATTCGGAGGACTCAAGCAGCGTGCTATATCTCATCGAGACTCTAGCTTGCGCTAAGAGCAAGCGAGCGCTTGATTCGAGTATCGTCATCGCACAAAGATTTCTCGCCTACGAGAAAAGAAGCATCGGGGATCTGGCGTTCCTGGGCGCCGTGGTGAGGGACCTGGATAGTCAGCTTTTCGAGGATGTGCTGCAGAGGATTCGGGCCCAGGCTGGCGAGGTCGACGTGCGGGACCTCCTAAGCTTGAGACCGCTAACCGAGAATTTGATGAGCGTTGGGCTAGAGTACCTTGCACTCGATCTTCTGAAAAAGGCTGCTGTCGCAGTGGCTGATCTGGTGATTGACAGCTCGTATGCACCGCTAGAAATGATCAGCTCTTTCCGTGAGGCAGGACTCTCAGAGGCCGCCGAAAGTCTTTCCGGGAGATTTTCGCGAGAATATGACCCTCAAATCTCCGGCGCGGCGGGACATGTGATAGCCGAATTTAAGGAAGTGGCCAGCCCGGAGCACTACAGGGTCTACTGTCGCAGAATGGCGGAGAATGGCCCTCTTCTACCTCTCGGGGACGCTGAACAACTTATGGCGTCCTTGCGAGAGGTGGACGGGCTGGCCGATATTTATCTGGCGCGAGTGGATGAATTCCTTGCGATGGAAAGAAAATGAGAAGACGCGCTAAGATTCCGTTCGTGCGGGTGTAATTTATCGCAGCTATTTTTGGCGGATCTTCGAAGGGGAGATGCCTCATGGCAATTTCAGCTACGGCGCCCGCAGTCTGCGCTCGTTGTGGCGCCCGCCTCAGCCGCGGGAACAGCGACACAGTGTGCAGCCCGTGCCGCCGTACGATCGGGCCGGCCGCCGCAGTCATGCAGGCCACCCCGGCGGCCAAGCCAGTCAGCTGGCTCTCGGCCCCGGCCGAGCGCACCGCGCCGCCGGACGGGTCGAACCTCGGTGACGTCCTGAAGGCCTACCGCGTACTCCACAAGCTGAAGCAGCAGGATCTCGCCGACCTGCTGGGCTACGACCAGTCGTACGTCTCGCTGCTGGAGCGCGGGAAGCGCGTGATCAAGGACATGGACGAGCTTCGGCGTCTGGCTCAGGTGTTGGGGCTGCCTGAGGACGAGTTGGGCTTGTTGCCGACCGTCGAGCCGACCGTCGTCTCGGCCGCCAGCGGCGAGACCGGTCCGCAGGACGCCGCCGAAGAACAGCGCCGTTGGCGGATGATCCGCCGGGACCTGAACCGGCACCGGAGCGAACTCACCAGCGCCGCCGCCCGGCTGTACCCGAACGCGGCCCGTGCGGGGAACAGCCCGGTGCTTACGACGGCCGGTTGGATGTGGCCGGAGCCTTTGGACTTCGGCGACATCAACCTCACGTGGCTGCCGCATACGGCGCCGCCGGAGATCGTCGGCGCCGAGCCTGAGTCCGAGGGCGTCCGGCCCTTGGCCGCGACCGGCGGGCGATTCGCCCGGTACTCGCAGGCGATCCGCATGGTCGACCGGCCGTCGCTGTTCGTGAACCGGCCGAGCTTCCGGCTGCTCGACGTCGCCCAGGTCGACGGCCGGCCCAAGCTGTCGTTCGGCTACACGACCTACTTCGACATGGCGGATGTCTGCGAGGGGGTAGCCCACGAGCTAGCGGGCGCATGGCTGGCGACGGGCAGTGACCCGGCATGGATCGGAGAGCCGGACTGGGAGTCGCTCCCGTTCCGCAGGCTGGTCGGTGACCCGTTCGACCTCGGCCACCGGCCACTGCTGCCGTCCATCGACACCCTGACCATCCGGCTTGCTGCGGACGGCACGGCGTCGTTCCCGCTGCACCACCGGGCGGCGAGCAACGTGGCGCTGGCTGGCGGGACTTACCACATCATGCCCGCCGGGGTGTTTCAGCCGTCCTCGGTGATGCCGTGGGACCAGTCGAACGACTTCGACCTCTGGCGCAACGTGCTCCGCGAGTACGCGGAGGAGTTCCTGGGCGACCCGGAGGCCGACGGCAGCAGTGGCGAGCCCATCGACTACGACGGGGTCGAGCCGTTCCGGACGCTCAACGAAGCCCGGCGCGCGGGCAAGGTCCGGCCGTACTGCTTCGGGATCGGCTTGGACCCGCTCACGCTCGCGGGCGAGATCCTCAGCGTTGTGGTCATCGAGGCTGACGTCTACGACACGGTGTTCTCCGGCATGGTCTCCCGCAACACCGAGGGCAGCGTCATCGCTGGTAAGGGCAATGCCGGGGGGATCGACTTCACCGAGGCCAACATTCGCCATCTGCTGGAGAATGAACCGCTCGCGTCTGCCGCCGCCGCGTGCCTCGACCTGGCGTGGCAGCATCGCGGACTGATCCTGAACTGAGGAGGAACTCCGTGCGTGTACTCGTGACGGGTGCCTTCGGCTTCGTCGGCAATGCGGTTGTCCGACGACTCGCTGAGGCGGGCCACGAGGTAGTTGCCCTGACCCATCGGCCCTCGGGCGCCTCGCTCCCCGAGTTGCCGGTGGCCGAGGTGGTCCACGGCGACATCCGCGATGAGCAAGCCGTTGCATCAGCCGTGCAAGGCGTGCACGCCGTCTGCCACCTCGCCGCGCTCACGCGGGTGCGCGAGTCCTTCGAGATGCCGGACGAGTACCACGACGTAAACGTGAACGGCACCGCAGCCCTGCTGGCCGCGTTGCCCGGTCGAGCGGCCACGGAGCGCCCCGTGGTTGTGCTCGGTTCGACGGCCGCGATCTACGGTGCCCCTGAGCAGCAGCCCATTGGCGAGGACGTCGTGCCTGCTCCGAGCAACCCGTACGGTGCCTCGAAGCTCGCCGCAGACGAGCTGCTCAAGCGTGAAGGCGAACGCGGCACCGTACGGGCGGTGAGCCTGCGGTGCTTCAACATCGCAGGATCGGTGGGCGGGGTGGCGGACTCCGACGAGTCCCGGATCATCCCGAAGGCACTCGCCGTGGCGGTCGGCCGCTACCCGCACCTGGAGATGAACGGCGACGGGAGCGCTGTCCGGGACTTCGTTCACGTGGACGACCTCGCCCGCGCGTATGTTCTGGCGGTGCACGCTGGGGACTTCGCGTACCGGGCATACAACGTGGGCGCGACTCCGGCGAGCATGCGCGAGATCGTCGGGGCTGTGGAGCAGGTGACTGGGCGGCCCGTGCCGGTAGTCCACCGCCCGCCCCAGCCGGAACCCCCTCGGCTGGTCGCCGACCTCACCCGGATCACAACGGAGTTCGGGTGGAAGCCCGAGCGGTCTGGACTACACGACCTGATCCGAGACGGGTGGGCGGCGACCAGCCGCGACGACCTCTGACCTACTCCGCCAAGCGGTTCTTCACGCTGTCGGGAAGCGCATCGACCGCATCCTGCCAGCGCTGGAGAGCCGCTTCGGCATCTGCGGTCCCGCCTCCGGCGTGGGCCAACTCACGAAGGGCCTGTTCGATGGCCTGTCCGGCCTGCAAGGCCGGCACGGCCCAGTCGGCGGCCCCTCGGGAATGCTCTGCAAGGCGCGGCGGGAACTGGACAAACACTCCCTTCCCTTGATGTCCGACCACGTAGCCCTCGGCGCGAAGCAGCGAGACGGAAGCCTTCACGACGGTGCTCGACACGCCGTGGTCGTCCATCAGCTTCCGCGTTGACGACAGTGCGGAGCCTGCGGCCAGCTTGCCGCTGCGGATCTGTTCCCGCAGGTCATCGGCTAGCTGGAGATAGGCCGGCTCGCCTTGGAACTCGGTCACCAGTGATCCTCCAGTCGACGTCTCGCACTTAGTGCACCAGTGTGCCGCAGGCCCGAGGCGGCGAAGCGCTTGCCAACTTGGCGCACTAAGTGCACCATGTTCATTGTGAGGGCAACGCCTCGGCGGAAAGCCTCATATGACAGGCCGTCATTGGTCTGGCGCTGTGCGCCGGAGCAGGCTTGTTGCAGCAGGACAGGCCCGCAAGAAGTGGGGCCACTGCGAACACCATCAGCTCTTGGGGCCCTTCTTTGGGCTGCCCTGAGCTGGGCAAATGCGACCGACGGCTGTCGGGGGAAGGCGGCTTCGCCGCACGCCCTACGGACTGGTCGGCATCGCGGTTCCTTGAGAACTGAAGATCGATCGTGCGGGACCGACGCGAGGGCGGCGGTCACGGTAGGCGCCTAGGTTGAGAAACCGGGGGCGAACCGCCGTGATGAACGAAGCCCTCCCCCTACGCAGTGGCATGCCACCCCTCCGGGGGTGTGGGGCCGAACGGGACGCTGACCAGGCCGATTCGTACGGCTGGATGGCGCCCCGGGAGTACAGCGGAGTCCCAACGCACGTGGCGGGATGAGACAGACCGCCCCCGTGGTGACCGGGTGATGTTGCCGGCGGCAGCGAGCCACGCAGCACCCCGATCGGGGAGTGCGCCGCCCTGTGGTGCTGAGCAGAGACGCAGCACCGGACCAGGCCCGAGAGACCTGACGCCCGTAGGACGGGCACCCCCCCAAGCCACCAGCCCCCACCGGGGCTTCGACCTGAGGAGGGCGCGCCCATGGGCATGCCCCAGAGCTGTATCCGGCCCCGCCGCTGACCAGCGGGCGGGGCTCACCGCTTCCGATCGCGTTACCAGCGATCACGGTCCCCGGCGCGCGCCGGCCGCCCTCGCGGCGGCGGGTTCGCGTCGGGGTCCGCGGCTGCTCGTGAACGACGAGAAGCCGAGCCCGCGAAGTCGGGCCGCCGCGCTCCGGCCAAGGAACGCGCGGCGGCCCTGCGGGCTCACCCCCTATCTGGACGAGGTGAACCCATGAAACTCATTGTTGCAGGCCAGGAGGCCGCGACCCCCGAGGAGTTCGCGGAACTCGCGTTCGGTACCGGCGCCGACTTCGGCTTCGGTGTCGACACCGAGCTGTTTGACGGCAGCGCCGACACCACCGACGAGGACCGGATCGTGCGGCTCGACGTCGCCCGGGCGGTCCTGCGGGACCTGGACGGGCCGGCGGCCCGGTTTGCGTCCGCGCTGATGCGTACGGCCGAACGCCGCCGGGTGCTGACCTGGAAGGCGGCGGCGTGATGGCCCAGCCCCGCACCCTGACCACGAACGCGACCCGCACCCCGCACCTGGCCGCCCGCCCGGCGGCCACCGTGCTCGCCGAGTACCGCCCGGACGGCGACGGCGACCTGCGCGGCGCCGCCTGTGCCGGCGCCGACACCAACCTCTTCTACCCGGACCCCGAGGAGATCGGGGCCGAGGCGGCCGAGTGGGCCGGGCGCCGCGCCAAGATGATCTGCGCTGGCTGCCCGGTCCGCACGATGTGCCTGGAGCTGGCCCTGGAGCGGCGCGAGAAGCACGGCGTCTTCGGTGGGCTGAACGCCGCCGAGCGGTGGAGCGTGAGCGAGCGCCGCCGCAAGCTCGCCGCCCGCGAGCGTCGCGCGGCCGGGGGTGCTCACTGATGAACGCCCCGATGCTCACCGCGTTCACGACGCGCTCACCGCGCACCCGGCGGTGGTCGCGGTGAAGCTGCGGATGAGCCCGGACCAGATCCGCTCGGCGGAGCGCGCGCTGAACGTGGGCACGTGGACGATCACGCTCGGCGCGGTCCTCTACAGCATGCTCACGGTGACCCCGCTGATGTCCGGGCACAGCCCGGACGGCTGGGAGTGGACGGCGCCGATCCTGCCGCTGGTCGTGGACGCGGCGGTGGTGATCGTGGTACGCCTGGACAGCACGCTCGCCCGCCTCGGCGGCGACGGCGGCCGGTGGCCGGTCGTGCTGCGCTGGATGACCGGCGCCATGACAGTGCTGCTCAACGTGGGTCAGTCCGCCCTGGACCACGACAAGGTCGGAGTGGCGGTCCACGCGGTGGCGCCGCTGCTGCTGATCGTCACGGCGGAGACCTCGCTCGCCTACCGGCGGGCGATCGCCGCCGCGCTGGCCGCCCGTGAGGCCCGTGAGCGCGATGAGCGGGCCGAGCGCGAGCGCCGAGCCGAGGAACGCCGCCGGCAGGAACGCGAAGACCGGCTGGCCGAGTACGACCGAGCTCAGCGGGCCGAGCGTGAGCGCCGTGAGCACGACGAGCGGATGATCCGCGAGCAGCGTGAGCACGAGCAGCAGATGGCCCGTGAGGAACGCGAGGAGCGGACCCGCCGCGAGGCCGCTGTCCGCGAGGGACAGCAGCGCCGGGTGGACGCCGAGCGGCGTGAGCGTGAGCGCCGTGAGCGCGAGGTGAGCGAGCGTGAGCGCCGTGAGCGTGAGCGTGAGCAGAACGCCGAGCGTGAGGTCGAGCGGCTGCGGCAGGAACTCCTTGCCGCGCCGGCCGTGGACGAGCGTCTGCCCGAGGACGAGGCCCGGCTGAAGATCCAGACCTGCGTGAAGCTCACCATCCCGCAGCGCCGGGCGGTCGACCTGACCGGCTGGTCCGTCGGCTGGGTCGCCGCCCGCTACCAGGAACTGCGCGGCTCCCAGCCGGAGTGGCCCACCCTGCACGCCGTCCCCGTCACCACCGAAGAGACCACCGCCCCCCGCGTCGAGGAGCAGGCATCGTGACCACCACCACCGACACCACCAGGACCGGCACCCAGATCAACGCCGTCGGTTCCCTGCTCGCGCTCTTCACCGCGCACCCCGACCTGCCCGCGTCGAGGATCACCAGCGAGCGCGTCGTCACCGACGAGCGCGACGCCTCGGGCGACCTGGTCCTCACCGAGGGCCTGACCCTCGCCTTCCACCACCGCGACACCGCCCTCGCCGACTTCGAGCAGTGGCGCCAGCGCCTCGGCCTCGACCCGGCCGGCGTCGGCCTCGCCACGACGGGCAGCTTTGCCTGGCTCAGCGTCACCACCACCTACGCCGGCACGCCGATCAGGCTGGTCGGCTACTTTGAGCTGCCCGAGGCTGCCAGGGACGGCAAGCGGTGAGCCGCCCTCGACACTGGGACCCCGACGGGGCCCGCCACGGCGGCACGCCCACCTACCCGTGGCGCATGGCGCCGCTTGGCCTCTTCACCCGCAGCCAGCTCCGCGCCAAGGGGCTTCGACCCGGCGGACAGGACGTCGCCGCGCAGGTCATGTGGCGCTCCCGCTACGGCGGCACCCGCGCCGCCTACCTCTACCGCCTCGCACTGGCCAAGCCCGTACGGCCGATGACCCCCGCCCGGGCCACTGCCCTGGCCAAGGCCAACGCCGCCCGCCGCACCTGCCCCGCCTGCGGCACGGATGCCGGCTACGCCCTGCCCGCGCACCTCGGCACCTGCCTGACCTGCGCCGACCACACCCCACTCGCCGCCTGACCAGGAACGGAGTCCCCATGCCCGACACCACCGCCGGCGCCATCCCGGCCGCCGAGCCCACGCACACCTGGCTGATCACCTTGCAGTACCCGCTCGGCAACGGCGGTTTCGCCGTCACCAGCCGCCACGGCAGCTCGACCTTCGCGCCGGGAAGCTCCCGCGAGCGGGCCTATGTCGCCATCCGGGTCTGGCTCGCGCGGTACGAGCCCGAGCTGGCCGAGTGCAACGCGCACCTTGTGTTCTTCTCGCTGGAGCCCTACCGGCTCTGACCAGCCGTAACGGCCCGGAACCGCCGACAGCTCGCCAGCACGGCGGCGGTTCCGGGCCTCCCGTCCTCGCAGAGAACCGGAGTGCCCATCATGTCCGAACCGGCCGCCTCGACGCTGGTCGAGGTCGTCCCCGCACCCCAGAACCAGCCACCCCCCGATCCGAAGCCCAAGCCCGAACCGAAGCCCGCGCCTCAGGGCGCGGTGCCGGGTGTCCCGCTGGCGGTGGCCGTCGCCAACGCCCTCGGGGCCGCCGGTGCTGGGGCCGCATCGCTCGGCGGAGGAGCCGTTGCCGTGGTCGGTGCCGCCGCCGGTGCCGCTGCCCTCGGCAGCCTGGCCCGCAAGGCCCGCAACCGACACACCTCCAACCCCCGCCCCTCCGCCCGCATGGCCGCCGCCCATCGTGCGGGCGGGGCCGGTGGCCTCTTCACCCCGCCCGCCCGCGCCGCCGACGCCAACTCTGCTTCGCCGCAGAGCCGTTCGGCGACCTCTCCCGCTGCCGCCCGCCGGTCCGGCCCTGGTTCGGCCGGTAGCCGGGGCTCGGCCGGTGTTCCCGCCCACCACACCGCAGACCCGAAGGGACGGCCCGGCATGCAGCGAACGGCCGGAACCATGCACCACGCCGCCCACCGCGCCGGGGCCGTCGGCGCGCCCGGGCAGGCCGAACGTCCCGCTGCGGCCGGCCGGAGCACGGGCACCGGGTACCGGCCGCCCGCGATCGTGCACACCCTGGCCAAGGCCGCCTCCCGTCTGCCGGGCCTCCAGGACCCGGCCCCCGCCGGGCAGGCCGCACGGCGTGCCCAGCGCCGGGACGAGCGCCTCGCCAAGGTCGCCGAGCGCACCGCCCGCCGGGTCGCGAAGGGCCAGGCCAAGGCCCTCCAGGCGGCCGGGATCGACCCGGCCACCGGCGCCGGCGCCCACCCGAAGAGCCCGGCCGCCGCTCGCGGGCAGGTCAACCCGGTGCAGGCCAAGGCGTTGAAGCGTTCGGCGATGCGCCACCGGGCCCGGATGGGCGGTGCTGCGGTCGCGGCCGGCCTGGTCGGCCTCGGCTCCGCGCTGGTCGGCAACTGGCGCCACAAGGGCAAGGTCAGCGGCCACATGCGGCGCATGTGGCGGCGCATGACCGAACGTGCCCGCGTCGTCCGTGACGCCCGCGACGCCGCGATCCTCGGCCACGGCGACCCCACCTCCGACCCCGCCACCGGGGCGGCGGGTGTGCCGGTCCCGGCCGAGACCGTCAACATCCCCGGCCGCCCCGCCTCGACCACGCCCGGCACCGGTCCGGAGGGCGCCAAGCCCGCCCCCGGCCGTCAGGAGCCCGGCGAGAGCACGACCACCACGCCCATCACCCTCGGCAAGCCCACCGTGAAGGAGACCGCCACCGTGACCACGCCCTCCGACAGCACCACCGCCGGCCCGTTCAGCCTCACCGCCGCCGCCGAGGAACTCCTCACCGCCGCGACCACCTTCGACCCCGAGACCATGCTGGACTTCCTCAGGCTCGCCGATGAGCTGCCCATCGCCTTCGGCACCCTCCAGGAGGTCCTGCGGGTCCTCGCCGAGAAGGGCGCCGAGGAACTGCCGCTGGACCCGACGGTGGTCGAGGAGATCAGCCAGGGTTACCAGGCCATGCACGGCGTCATCGACGCCCTGGAAGAGGTCGCCCCGACCTTCCGGCAGGTCCACGAGGCCGAGCTGGCCCGCTACGACAACCCGCGCAACGGCCTGGAGGCCGAGCGGAAGTGGAACGTCTGACCCACCGTCGCATCCCCAGCACCCACACCCCTCGCCGGGCCGTCCACACCCTGTGGACGGCCCGGCCCCCTTTCCCGGCTGGAGACCGCCACCATGACCAAGAACACCAAGAACCACGGCCCGCGCCTGGACTGGAGCGCCGGGCACGGCCTGCTGTCGGGCACCCTGAACGGCACCCTCGGCGCGCTGTCGACCACCGCGCTCGGCCACGCCACCGGCATGCCCGCCGGATGGGCGCTGGCCGCCGGCGCCGCCGGAGCGCTCGGCACCCTCGGCGCCGGCCTGCGCCGCAAGCTCACCGCCGCCACGCTCGCGTTCCGGGGCACGTGCTGGATGGCCGCGGGCGGCTGGTCATCGTGGGCGCTTGCCCACGGCGGCCCCTGGCAGTGGCCCGAGCTCGGGTCGCTGGCCGTCGCCGGGATCGCCGCCGGCACCCTCGGTGCCGCGTTCGCCGCGCACGAGGAGGTCGAGCAGGCCAAGCGCGCCCACCTGCTGCTGATCGGCGCCCGCCGCCAGCTCGCCGCCGACTGGACCGACCGCATCCGCCGGGTCTGCAACGTCGAGGTGACCGTCCTCGGCATCGAGCACTGGTCCTCCGGCGCCGGCTACACCCTCGAACTCGAACTGCCCGAGGGCGGCACCACCCGCCGCGCCATCGCCGAGCGCGCCGAAGGCCTCGGCTCCGACCTCGACCTGCCCGACGGCTGCGGCCTCCAGGTCATGCCCGGCATCTCCCGCCGCCGCGTCCTCATCCAGGTCACCACCAAAGTCCTCACCGACCAACTCCTCTTCCCCATCGAGGAGATCGAGGAGACCACCACGGTCAACAACCCGATCCCGGTCGCGCTGCTGTCCGACGGAGCGCGGGCGGAGATGGACCTGCGGCAGGCCTCCACGATCGTCACCGGCCCCACCGGCACCGGCAAGACCAACTGGCTGCACTCGCTGATCGCCCGGCTGAACCAGACCAACGACGTGCTGGTGTGGGTGATCGACCTCAACGGCGGCTCCATCGGCCTGCCGTGGCTCAACGCCTGGCGCGACGCGCAGATCGGCCGCGAGGGCTCGCGCTGGGCCGGTGCCGATATTCCCGTCCCGGGCGTGGACTGGGTCGCCTCCACGATCGAGGAGGCCAAGCGCATGCTCGCCGCCGCCGTGCGGATCGCCAAGTCCCGCAAGGTCGCCTACCAGGACGCGATGCGCGACGCCAACGACGACAAGCTCCCGGTGTCCCCGAAGATCCCGGAGATCGTCCTCATCATGGACGAGGGCGCCGAGGCCGCCGCCACCCGCGAAGCCCGCCAGATCATCGCCGGGGTCTCCGAAGTCGTGCGCATCGCCCGCGCCATGGCGATCCGCGCCGTGCTCTCCGTCCTGCGCGTCACCCAGGACGTCCTGCCCGACCCGCTCGTGCGCAAGATGGCCTCCAACCGCCTCGCCACCGGCGCCCTGGAGGACTCCGAACTCGGCCACCTGTTCGGCTGGCGGGCCCTGCGCGCCGAGGACTCGTTCTCCGGGCCCGGGTCGGTGCTGGTCGGCACCGAGGGCAAGCAGCCCGCCAAGGCCCGCCAGCCGCGCATCACCCCCGACATGATCGAGGAGATCAGCGCGCTCACCGCCCACCGCCGCCCCGCCCTCGACACCCCCTCCCTCGAAGCGGCCGGCACCGACTACACCGACCGCTGGACCATGGACCGCTGCGGCCACCTCTGGGCCGGCACCGAACCCGTCACCGCCGGCGCCACCCCGGCCGCGACGAGCAGCACGTCCGGCCCGGCGCCCACCGGCCCGGCCGCCGGCGCCGCTCCGGCTGGCGGGTGGAAGGCCACCGCCGGATGGGACACGCCCCCGGCCGACCCGGACGACGAGCTGGAGTCGATCTGGCTGCTGCCCTCCGCCACCAAGGACCCCGCCCCGGACGGCGTCGACTGGGCCGACCCGTCCACCTGGACCACCGGCCGCGAGGACAAGACGCCGGAGCCCGGCGCGCGCGAGGCCGCACTCATGCTCCTGATCACGGCCGGGCCCGAGGGCACCGGCGCCAGCGCCATGGAGAAGATCCTCAAGCCCGAGTTCGGGACCACCCGGCCGACCATCGCCGGGTGGCTCAAGACGTGGGCCGAGAGCGGCGAAGTGGTGCGCGTCGGAGAGGGCAGCAAGGCCCGCTACGTCCACCGCCAGCACCTGCCCGAGCCGCCCGCCGACGCCTGACCGAATCGGCCTGTCTGTCGCCTGTAGCGCCCTCCCCGGAAGGGGGGTCCGGCGCGGGCCGAACACCTGTCATCCCCCCTGTGACCTGCGGGACTACAGGCTACAGACAGGCGACAGGCAACAGGCGACAGACAGGCTCACGCAACAGGCACGCAACAGGCTCCACGGCCCGCCCCGGCGCCCCGCGGGCGGGCCGTTCCACACCCTCACAGCACCCACGGGAAGGGCTTCGCCGTGATCGTCTCGCTCAGCATCACCGTCGTCTTCGCGATCCTCTCCGCCGTCCTCATACGCGGCCGTCGCGTCTCCCTGCCCACCGCCCTCGTGCTCTGGCTGAGCGGCTTCACCCTCGCCTCCACCGGCATGGCCGACCCGGTGAACAACATCCTCGCCACCGTCACCCGGATCGTCTCCGGCCACTGACCCCAGCCCCGCACCACACCCCGACGGGAGAAGCACCGTGGACCACACCCCGTACACCCCCACACCCGCCCCGGTGCTCTACACCGCCGAGGGCCAACCCCTGTACGCCACCGCCCCGATCACCGCACCCCCCGCCCTCTACCAGGCCCCACCGCAGCCCGCCCCCGTCTACGCCCACCCCGTTGTCTCGCAACAGCCCACCGTCGTCATCCCGGCCCCCGCCCCGACGGCGCCGCCCGGCCGCGACCCGCGGCCCGCCCGCCTCGCCGCCGGAGGCATCGGCCTCGGCGCCGCCGGACTCGGCATCGGCTACGCCCTCCAGGCCGTGGCCGCCGCCGGCAGCAGCCTCGGCGGACTCGCCGCCATCGGTGCCGGCGCCTACTGCCTGGCCAAGACCCGCGGCTCCGGCAGCGGGGGCGGGCAGGGCGCCGTGAACGTCAACGTCACCGTCTCCAACCGCAACCGCTGACCTGGGAGAACACCATGCCCCGTCTCCGCCTGCGATGCGCCACCTGGCCACGCCCCACGATCGAGCTGGCCGACACCCCCAACCCGAAGTGCTCCGAGTGCGAGGGCGTCGGCGGCTGGACCGAGGACTACGGCGACTACGACACCGGCGAGTACGCCGGCACCGAGAACATCTGGTGCAGCTGCTGGAACCCCGACCGCACCCGCCGCCTGCTGCCCGTCCCGCACTGGCTCGCCCGCCGCTGGCTCGGCTGGAACGAGCCCGTCTACTCCGACGAGCCGCCGTTCTAGCCGCACCCGAGTGCCTGCCTGACCGGCCGTGCCGCCCGGACCACCGCCGCAGCCAGCGACGGGGCCCGGACGGCGCGGGGGACCGGCAGGCCCGCTGCCGCACAGCACGAAGCCCCGCACCAACCGGCGATCCGCCAAGACAGACGGTTGGTGCGGGGCTTCGCGCGTCCCTCATCAGAGATGGGACCAGCATGCCCGACTTGGACCGCGCCACGTTGGACAACGCCCGCCCGGCCGCTCACTGGCTGCCTGCCCGCCCCTGGAACGGCCGCACCGTCCTGGACGCCTACTGCAACATCGGCGGCGCCGGCATGGGGTTCTGGCTGGCCGGGTTCGACGTCGTCGGCGTCGACATCCTGCCCCAGCCGAACTACCCGTTCCCGTTCCTGCAAGGCGACGCGGTCGAGACCATCACCGCCCACGGCCGCCGATTCGACCTGATCTCCGCCGGGCCACCCTGCCAGTTCGACTGCACCCTGACCGCAGGAACCAACGCCGCCCGCCGCGACCGATACGCAGACCTGCTCGAACCCACCCGCGCCGCGCTGGAGTCCACCGGCCGCCCGTACGTCATCGAGCAGCCCCCCGGCCGCGCCTCCCGCAGGATGAGGATCGACCTCACCCTATGCGGGGAGATGTTCGGCCGACGGGTGCTCAGGCACCGCAACTTCGAGGCCGGCGGCGGGCTGCTGCTCGACCAGCCGCAACACATCCCGCACCGGGGCCTGACCATCGGCTACCGACACGGCCGGTACGTCAGCCCCGACGAGGGCCGGTACTTCCAGGTCTACGGCAACGGCGGCGGCAAGGGCAGCGTGCCCGAGTGGCAGGACGCCATGGGCATCCACTGGAGCACCGTCCGACGCGAGATCGCCGAGGCCATCCCCCCGGACTACACGCGGCTGATCGGCCGACAGGCCGCCGCCCAGCTCGGCGCCGCACCCATTGCTCAGGTCGCGTAGGACCACCGTCGTGGCGACCGTCCTTGACTGGCGCGACGCCCACCACTACGACCGCACCGGCCCTCGGCCCTGCCGCTGGTGCGGTCGTCCCACCCCGCTTCGCGACGAGCAGCACAGACCCGCACACAAGGTCTGCGCCGAACAGCACGCCGCCGAGCAGCCCCCGCCGACGTCTGGAGACCGGCGTGACCCCATCCCTGCAACTCGCCCTCGAACTGGCCCCGCTCGGCCTTCCGGCCCTGCCCCTTCGGGCCGGGAAACGCCCGGTCGGCAACTGCCCGGCCTGTAAGGACAACGCCTGCGGCGGCCGACCGAACATGAAGATCCCCGGCCCGTGCCCCTGCCCGGCGCCCTGCCACGCGTGGGCCGCCGCCACCACCGACCCCACCGTCCTGAACAGCCCGCCATGGCTGCGAGCGTGGCGGGAGGCCGAAGCGGTGGCCTACCACCCCGGTGGCGCTGGCCTGACCGTGGTCGACCTCGACAACGCCGCCGCCGTCGCATGGGCCCGCGCCGCCCTGCCCGCGACCCTGACCGTGCCCAGCACCCGGGGCGAGCACTGGGTCTACCGGGGCGCCATGGCCTCGGCCAACGCCGTCCGCCCCGGTATCGACGTCAAGTCCCTGATGCAGTACGCCCGCTGGCTCGGCTACGGCACCGGCACCATGGCGCCGCTGCCCGATACCGTCCGCGCCCTGGTGGTCAAGGAAGAGACCAGCCCGCCGCCGGACAGGGGGCGGTTGGCCTCTTCACCTGCGCCGACCTGGACCCGCACCGTGGGCAGCGGGTGCCGCCACACCGAGCGCTTCATCCACACCGGCCTGCAACGCGGCCTCGCCAAAATCGGGGCCTGTCGTAAGAGCGGCGCCGGATCGCAGGCCTTCGGCGTCGCACGCTTCCTCGCTGCCCAACACACCCGATGTCCCGGCCCCTGCGGCCTCGACACCATCGCCCGGCAGCTCATCGACGCCGCCGTCGCGGTCGGTGTCCCCCACGACTACGCCACCCGTGCCGTCGACCGCGGCTTCGCCACCGCCGGCGCTCAGGCCGCCTGATGTGCCCGAAGCGGGCCGCCGCATCCGACCAAAGACCGGCGGCCCGCTCCCAACCAGCCCAACAGAACTGGAGAGGCCAGCATGACCGATCCCACCCCGCCCGTCACCACGACCACCGAGGACGGCGCCACGCTGCTTGACGAGGTCGAGCGGCACCACCGCCGCTTCAACGTCTTCCCCTCGGAGTCCGCCTACGTCGCCGTGACCCTGTGGGACGCCCACGCCCACCTCATGGACGCGTTCGAGGCCACCCCCCGACTCGCCTTCCTGAGCCCCGAGCCCGGCAGCGGCAAGACGAGGGCGCTGGAGATCACTGAGACCCTGGTCCCCCGGCCGCTCACCACGGTCGACATCAGCGCGTCCGCGCTGTTCCGCTCCGTGTGTGACGAGCAGGCTCGCCCCACCGTCCTCTTCGACGAGGTCGACACGGTCTTCGGCGCGGCGGCGGGCGGCAACGAGGACCTGCGCGGCCTGATCAACGCCGGATACCGCCGCACCGGCGGTGTCGTCCGCAGCGTCCGCGACGGCGAGAACCACGTCGTCCAGAAGTTCCCCGTCTACGCCGCGCTCGTCCTCGCCGGACTCGGCGACCTGCCCGACACCATCATGAGCCGCTCCATCGTCATCCGGATGCGCCGCCGAGCCCCCAACGAGCGCGTCGAGGCGTTCCGCCAGCGCATCCACGAAGCCGAGGGCAACGCCCTGCGCGACCGCCTCGCCGACTGGGCCGACACCGTCCGCGAACAGCTCACCGGCGCCTGGCCCGAGATGCCCGAGGGCGTCACCGACCGCCCCGCCGACGTGTGGGAACCCCTGCTCGCCGTCGCCGACGCCGCCGGCGGCGACTGGCCCGACCGCGCCCGCGCCGCCTGCCTCGAACTCGTCAACGCCGCCAAGGCCAACGACAAGGGCTCCATCGGCGTGCGCCTGCTCGCCGACCTGCGCGACGTCTTCGCCGGAGCCGAGCGCCTCACCAGCGCCACCATCATCGAACGCCTCACCGGCATGGACGACGCCCCGTGGGCCGACCTCGACGGCCGCCCGCTCAACACCCGCTCCCTCGCCAAGCTGCTCGGCGACTACGTCACCGCCGCCAACCAGCCCATCCGCCCCCGCAACATCAAGATCGGCACCGCCGTCGCCAAGGGCTACTACGCCACCGACCTCGCCGACGCCTGGCTGCGCTACTGCCCGCCCATCCCCGAAACCACCGCTACCAGCGCTACTCCCGCTACCGCCCAGGTCAGGGCCCTTTTCCCGGTAGCGGAACCGGTAGCGGTAGCGGATACCAACCCGCCCACCGCCACCGAAACCCCGGCCGAACTCACCACCGTCGGCTGACCGCGCCAATCCGCTACCGCTACCCCATCCGCTACCACCGCACCCCATCTGACCAGCACGGTAGCGGAGTAGCGGCGGTAGCGGACCTCAGAGAAGGAAGGGGCCAAGCCCCGCCATCGACGATCTGGAGGGTTCCGCATGCCCAAGGACCGGGGCGCACTGCCGCCGCTCTACTACCCGGCCGACATCGCCAAGGCCATCGGCATGTCCGAGTGGTGGGTGAAGGAACAGGCCCGCCGAGGACGCATCCCGTCCACCAAACCCGGACGCGCCTACCGCTTCACGGCCGAGCAGTTCGCCGAGATCGTCCGCATGTACGAGGTGCGGCCGGCCATCGTGGCCGGACCGCAGACCCAGGTCGCCGCCGTCGCGGTCCTGAAGAAGCCGGTCCGCGATCCGCAGCCGCCCCGGTCGGGTGTCCGGCTCCGTGCGCGGATGCCGCGCCGGGCGGCGCTCCACCAGCCGGACGCTGCCTGATCACACCCGCATGCCCCGCCCGGTGCCACTGCCGGGCGGGGCCCTGTCGTAGAGAGAACACATTGGGATACGGCGAGAACCGCGGCGACTACTGGCGCGCCCGGTACAAGATCGCGCCCGGCAAGTACGGGACCGTCCTCGACGCCAACGGGAAGGCGGTCCGGTTCAAGACCAAGCGCGCGGCCGAGAAGGCTGCCGCGGTGGCCGAGGAGGAGGTGACCAAGCAGGCCGCTCAGCCGCCCGCCGCTCCGGGGCCTGAGCGGATGACGTTCGGCGAGTACGCGAGCGGCTGGTATGAGGATCAGGACCTTGCCGCCTCCACCATGCAGAACTACCGCCGCCACATCGAGGAGCACCTTCTCCCCGAGTTCGAGAACGCCCTGATCGACGAGGTCACCAAGGGCGACATCGACGCTTGGGAGCGCAAGGAACGTGAGCGCGGCTACGCGGCCAGCAGCATCAAGACGTGGCGCGGCACGCTGCACCTGATCCTCGCGGACGCCGTGGACGAGGGGCTGCGGGACTCCAACCCGGCTACCCGCCGTCGCGGCCGGGGCAAGCGCGCTGGTCGTTCGCGCAATCGGGGCCCCGAGAAGGTCGTGACCGATGCCCTCGGCATCCTGTTGATCGCCGAGCGGGTCGCTCTGCTCTCAGGCCGCGACGATGAGTTCGTCGCCGTCGTACTCAAGGGCTACACCGGGATGAGGTGGGGTGAAATCGTCGGCCTGGAGGCCGAGTTCGTCCGCTCGGCTGCCGTCCGGGTCGAGCACCAGCTGTACGAGCTGGACTCTGGGGAGTTCCACCGGTGCCCGCCCAAGGACGACTCCTACCGCACGATCGATACGCCGGAGTTCCTCTCCGCCCTGCTCGCCGGGCAGATGGCGCGGGCGAGTCAGAGGCCCTGCGAGTGCCACGGCCTGCGATACCTGTTCAGCGGGCACGGCGCCGCCAATGGCGCGGCCCAGCGGCCTGGCGCGAAGCTGGCCGACGTTGCGCGGGCCGCCGGCGTCTCCACCGGGACCGTGTCGAACGTGCTGAACCGCCCGGCGGCGGTGGCCGAGGGTACCCGGGTACGAGTGGAGAAGGCCATGGCCGAACTCGGCTACGTTCGATGGCAGGCGTCCGGGGAGAACGCGGCGCACTGGCGGAGGACCGGGTTTGCTACCTGGTTGTTCCACCCGGCGGCCACCGGCTGGTACCCGAAGAAGGCTCCGGACGAGGCTCACCCGGTGCCCTTGCTGGCCGACCCGTGGCCCGGCATTCCAGCCCGCGGCCGGGGAGCGGCCGGCCGCGCGCAGGCCTGCTGGCTGCCGATCGCGCGCGGTCTCACGCCGCACGGGCTGCGGCACGCGCACAAGACGGTGATGGACGAGCTGCGAACGCCGCCGAAGCTCAAGGACGAGCGGATGGGGCACGAGGACGGCTCGGTCCAGGCCCGCTACTCCCACATCACGGCGGAGATGCGCCGGGACCTCATGGAGGGGCTGACCCGAATGTGGCTCGCGTCACTCGAAGCTCGTCGGCAGATGTCACCCGGATCGCCCGTGGCGGTTCTCGACGCCCTACTGAGCGCGCCTCAGTGATAAGCCCGGAAGACCGGTTTTCCAGAGCTTTTCTCCCAGGATTCTCCCGAGAGCCCTGGGAGAAGCAGTCAGGGCCGGTGTCCCTTGCGGGACACCGGCCCTGAGCTGGTGTTACTGGGTCGGGGTGGCGGGATTTGAACCCACGGCCTCTTCGTCCCGAACGAAGCGCGCTACCAAGCTGCGCCACACCCCGGTCTTGCGGTTTGTCGCTCCGTCTCCTTCGCGACGAGTAGAACTCTACCGGACGCTCGCCGAGACACGAAATCCGGTTCCGGGCGGGCGTCCGGCGGGGGTCAGCGGGGGGCCGGGGTGAGGGTGAGGAGGGTGGCCTCGGGGGGGCAGGCGAAGCGGACGGGGGTGTAGCGGTTCGTGCCGCAGCCGGCCGAGACGTGGAGGTGGGAGCGGTGGCCGCCGGCGGTGTGGGTGGAGAGGCCCTTGACCCGGCGGGTGTCGATGTCGCAGTTGGTGACCAGGGCGCCGTAGAAGGGGATGCAGAGCTGGCCGCCGTGGGTGTGGCCAGCCAGGATCAGCGGGTAGCGGTCGGCGGTGAAGGCGTCGAGGACGCGCAGGTAGGGCGCGTGGACGACGGCGAGGGAGAGGTCGGCGTCGGCGGAGGGGCCGCCGGCGACCTCGCTGTAGCGGTCGCGGCGGATGTGCGGGTCGTCGAGGCCGGCGAACTCCAGGTCGAGCCCGTTCACGGTGAGCCGGCCGCGGCTGTTGGTGAGGTCGAGCCAGCCGGCCCCGTCGAAGCCGTCTCGGAGCTTCTCCCACGGGTTGTGGACGGCGCCGGTGATGCCGCGGCGGGCGGTGCCGTCGGGGTTGTTCATGCCGTGGGCGCCGCTGCGCATGGCCTGGAGGTAGCGCGCCGGGTTCTTGCGGGCCGGGCCGTAGTAGTCGTTGGAGCCGAAGACGTAGACGCCCGGGAACTCCATGAGCGGCCCGAGCGCGTCGAGGGTGGCCGGGACGCCGAGCGGGTCGGAGAGGTTGTCGCCGGTGTTGACCACCAGGTCGGGGCGCAGGCCGGCCAGGCTCTTCAGCCAGCGCTGCTTCTTGCCCTGCCCGCTCACCATGTGGATGTCGGACACCTGGAGGACCCGGATCGGGCGGGCGCCGCGCGGGAGGACGGGGACCTCGATCCGGCGGAGGCGGAAGGCCCGGACCTCGTACCCGACGGAGTAGGCGAGACAGGCGGCGCCGGCGGCGGCGATGCCGAGGGGAACGGAGTACAGCGGTCGCATCAGCCCATGCTCTCAGACGGTCGATCAGCCGGCGCACGCCCGGAGTCGGCGGGGACGGCGGAGGCCGGGGGAGCCTCCTCGGAGTCGCGGCGGGCGCGCAGGGCGCGGACCTTGTGGCGGTTGCCGCAGCGTTCCATCGAGCACCAGCGGCGACGGCCGGGCCGCGAGGTGTCGACGAAGATCAGCCGGCAGTCGTGCGCGCCGCACTCCCGGATCCGGTCCGCGTACGGGCCGGTGAGCAGGGCGATGGCGTCGCGGGCGAGGGTGGAGGCCAGCTGCGCGCCGTCGGCGGGCAGCGGGGCGGCCGCGGTGCCGTCCGGGGCGATCCGGGGGACCAGCGGCGGGTGCTCGGCGGTCCGGTTGAGGACGGCGTAGTCCTCGGGCTCGCCCGGGCCGCCGTGGGCGCGGGCGGCGGCGAGGCGCCACAGCGCGTCGCGCAGGGTGCGGGCGGTGGCGAACTCGGCGGGGGAGATCCGTACGGCGTCGGCGGGCAGCCGCAGCCGGGACGGCGGGAGCCAGGCGGCGAGGTCGGCGGGCCGGTGCAGCACCTCGTACCGGGCGTACGGGCCGGGGCCGCCGGTGGTGAGCAGTTCGAGGCAGAGGGCGCCGGGATCGAAGTGGAAGCGGCTGCCGCCGGGGGTGGTGAGGACCAGCCCGGGCGGGCTGGTGGGCTGCCCGCCGGCGGTGCTCCGGCCGGCTGCGTCGGGTCCGTCGTCTCCGTCGGTCATGCGACCAGGATAGGTGTAACCGGCAAGAGGGGTTACGGGGCCGGGGCATGGGCGGTGCCGACGGCCGGTGTAACGGTCTTCGCCGGGGCGGCCCGGTCCGCGGAGGCGTTCCGGCGGGCGCTCGGCAGACGCCCGGAGGCCGTCGGACGCCTCGCCCGCGAGGGGCTTCCCGCGAGGGGCGCCGTGGTCGAGGTCCTCACCGCCGTCGTCCTGGCGCCGGGGCTCCTCCGCGGGTCCAGGGGCCAGCGGCTGACCTCCGCTCCCTGCCGCCGGATCCGGCTTCCTGACGATCTCCTTCGGCGCAATGCTCCTGGGGCGCACGGCGGTTGTGGCCGTCCGCGACTGAAGGCCGCGCTCCGCCCCGGTGGGAGCGCTCCGCGCCGTGCCCGGAGCGGTACTCCGGGCACGGCGATGCAGCCGTCCCCGCCGGAAGTGGCCGGAAAGGGCCGGAAGGGGCCGGCGAGCTGACGGTGCGGCAGTGCGGCGGTGCGGCCCGGCCTCAGGCCGGAATGGCGTTGACGTACTCGCGCATCATCCGGGGGACCCGGTACGCGTACTGGTGGCCGCGCTTCACCTGGACGACGGAGAAGTCGACCAGCTCGGCCAGGACGTCGAGATTGCGGGAGGGCTCCCGGCCGCCGTCGACCGGCTGCTGCCGGACGTCGTCGATGGAGAACTCCTCGGGGAACCGGGAGAGCCGTCTGAGCGCCCGGCGCTGCCGTTCGTCGAGCAGTCCGTACGCCCAGGCGAGGCTGCGGTGCAGCGAGCGGTGGTGGGAGAGCCCGCCGACCTCCTCCTGGCCCAGGATCGGCAGCACCCGGCACTCGTCCACGAGGACGTGCAGGGGCACCGAGCGCATCCGGACGGCGGCGTTCTCGATCGCGAGCGCGAGACCGCCGAGGCGTCGGCAGAGCTCGACCACCTGTGGCATCTGGTCGCCGAGGTCCAGCGTCGGGACGACCGAGTGCACCCGCCGGCAGAACAGTTCGGCGGCGGGCGGGCAGCCGTAGGGGCCGTCCGGGTGGTCGACCGACAGCGGCGACACTTCCCACAGGTCGGCGGGGACCCCGGCCGGCGCCCGCAGCGAGGTGATCACGATGTGGAGCGCCGGGTGCTGTTCCAGCAGCGCCCTGACCTGCCGGGCCACCGTGTCGATGACGTGCTCGGCGTTGTCGACGACCAGCAGCATCTGCAGCTCGGGGTTGGTCCGCGGGTCGCGGTCGAGGCCCCGGAAGAGGGTGTCGAGCGCGCGCTGGGCCTGGGCCGAGGCGGCTGCCGGGTCGACGCCCTCGGGGGTGACCGAGCCGAGTTCCAGGACCACGACGCCGTCCCGGAAGCGGTCCAGCAGGTGGGCGGCCGAGTCCAGCGCCAGCCGGGTCTTGCCGACCCCGGCCGGCCCGGTGAGCACCAGCGGGCGGCCCGGTCGCAGGGCGGTCATGACGTGCAGCAGGTCGGCCTGGCGGCCCACGGTGACGTCCGTCTTGGGGCGCAGCCCCCGCCACCGCGCGTTGTCCGGGAGCTCGGCGACGCGGGTCAGCGGTCCGGGCTCCGGTCGGGCGGGGAGCAGCCCGGCCGGAGCGCCCGACCGGACGGCCTGGGAGAGCAGGGTGGCGTCCCGGTCGGTCGCCGCGGAGAACAGCGCGCCCACCAGGAGCTCCACGGAACTGCGCCGCGGATTCTTGATGGCGCCGGTTTCCAGATTGCGAATGGTCCGCACACTGACCGTGGAGTGTTCGGCTAGCTGCTCCTGGCTCCATCCGATCATCTTTCGTTGGGTTATCAACATCGAGCGAAGTTGATTGTTGTCCATTCCCCCGCGCTTCCTGCTGTCGTGAGCAGAATAAAAGTCAGAACTCAATGCGCCGATTTATGGCGGCGCCAATCACTCCAAAAAGCGATCACTGCCGACCGGGCGGCCGTGCGGCCGGGTGGAGCGCAGCCGTGAACGCTCGGGACGGCATGGGCCGCAAGGCGCCCGGGTCGCAAGGTGTCAGGGCCGCAGGAGGCCTGAGTGGCAGTGTGTCAGTGCCGTGGAATAATGAATCGGGGACGTGGTGACGGTTTGGCGCAACTGTTCGGGGCGGTCTTCGACGGTGATTCGACGGTGATTCGACGGTGAGGTGATCGCCGCCATCGGGCTGCTCAAGCGACGCGCGAACGAGTGTACTACGCGGACTATTTCGGCGAAGCGGTCACAACGTTCGATCTGCCCGTTCCGGACCGGCAACTTCGCGTCGGCTCCAGCAATTTTCGGCATTTCGTCCGAGATTGTGCGAGAATTATCGGCCACCTTGGCCGAATCCCGTCGCCCGGTTCCGGCTCCGATCACCGATTGTTCACGGACCCGACCGCCGCCCGTTCCCGGTCCGGACCGTCTTCGCCCGGCGCGCCGTCGGGCGAAGACCGGCCGGGGCTGACGGGGCATACTCGTTCATCTGCGGAAACCCCCGGTGGATGCCCACTGGAAACCCGGTTGAGCCCACCCACAGCCGAAGGATAAGAAGAGGAAATGACAACGCTCAAGGAGCAGCTGCAGGAGGACCTCACGGCTGCCATCAGGGACCGGGACGAGCTGCGCGCGTCCACCATCCGGCTCACGCTGGCCGCCGTCACCAGTGAGGAGGTGGCGGGCAAGCAGAAGCGCGAGCTGTCCGACGCCGACGTGCTGAAGGTGATCGGCCGCGAGGCGAAGAAGCGCCGGGAGGCGGCCGAGGCCTTCGGCACCGCCGGCCGGGCGGAGCAGGCGGCGCGGGAGCTGGCCGAGGGCGAGGTGCTGGCGGGCTACCTGCCCAAGCAGCTCTCCGACGAGGAGCTGGCCGCGATCGTGGCGGCCGCCGTGGCCGAGAGCGGTGCGAGCGGCCCCCAGGCGATGGGCGCCGTCATGAAGCTGGTGAAGCCCAAGGTCGACGGTCTGGCCGAGGGCGGTCGGGTGGCCGCCGCCGTGAAGGCCGCTCTGTCCTGACCCGGCGCATCCCCGCTGCCCCGGCAGCACGCCGAAGGGGCGCCCTCCGCGAGGGAGAGCGCCCCTTCGGTATGTTCCTCGGCCGGTGGCCGGGAGGGCGGGTCAGCCGTTGCCGTTGCCGTTGCCGCCGCCGTGCCGGCCGCCGTTCCCGTTCCCGGGGCCGGGCGGGAAGGTGAACCCGCCGGGCAGCCCGCCGGGCAGCCCGCCGGGCAGCCCGCCGGGCAGGCCGCCGGGCTGACCGCCGGGCTGCCCGGGGTTGCCGCCCTGCGGCGGCGGGTTGCCGCCGGGCTGCTGGGCGTTCGGGTCGACCGGCGGGGTGGCCGCCGGGGGAGCGGCCGGCAGCGGGTCCGGGATGTTGGCGGTCTGGATCGGCTCCAGCGGGGTTCCCTTGAGCGCCTGGTTCATCGCCATCGCCCAGATCGGGCCGGGGCCGTCGGCGCCGAACACCTCGGTGAAGGGCTTGCCGCCGATGGTGATGTTCTTCATCTTGACGCCGCCGGCCGGGCCGCCGAGCCAGACCGCGGTGGCCAGCGACGGGGTGTACCCGCTGAACCAGGCGGCCTTCTTCTCGTCGGTGGTCCCGGTCTTGCCCGCGATCTTGCGGCCGTCGTCCATGGTCAGGGCGGCCGCGGTGCCCTTCTCGGTCACGTTCAGCAGGACGGCGTTGAGCGAGTCCGCGGTCTGCTCGGAGAAGGCCTGGCTGCACTGGGACTGCGGGACCGGGACGTCCTTGCCGTCCACCGTGGTGATCTTGTTGATCGCGACCGGGGTGCAGTACTTGCCGCGGGCGGCGAAGGTCGCGTAGACGTTCGCCATGGTCAGCGGCGAGAGCTCCAGGGTGCCGAGGACCATCGAGGGCACCTCCTGGAAGGCGTCGCCCTTGGCGGACTGGATGATGCCCAGCTTGTTCGCCATCTGCTTCATCGCGCAGAGGCCGACCTGCTGCTCCATCTGCACGAAGTAGGTGTTGACCGAGCGGGCCATGGCCTCCTTCAGCTGGTACGGCCCGACCTCGCTGTCCTGCTCGTTCTTCACCGTCTCCTTGGGCTTGACGGTGTTCTTCCAGGTGCCCGTGCAGGTGGACATCTGCGGGTACTCGATCTTGTTCTCGGACGGGAACGCCTGGGTGTTCGGCATGCCCGATTCCAGCGCCGCCGCGGCCAGGATCGGCTTGAAGGTCGAACCGGTCTGGAAGCCGTTGCCGCCGCCCATCGCGGCATCCACGTTGAGGTTGACGACGGTCTGGTTCTTGTTCGGGTCCAGGCCGTACGGGCGGGTCTGGGCCATCGCCAGGATCTTGCCGGTGCCCGGCTCCATCATGGTCGCGGCGGCCGACACCGGGTCGGTCACGAAGACCTTCTTGGTGACGGCGTTCTGGGCGGCGGCCTGCTTGTCCGGGTCCAGCGTGGTGTAGATGTTCAGGCCGCCCTGGTTCCACACCTTCTTGCGCTCGTCGGCACTCTTGCCGAAGGCCGGGTCCTGCTTGACCACGTGGCGGACGTAGTCGCAGAAGAAGCCCATCCCGGCCTGGGCGGTGATGCAGCCGTTCTGCGGGTCCTTGTACTTCAGACCCAGCGGGGCGGCCTTCGCCTCCTTCGCCTGGTCGGCGGTGATGTGCTTGTTCTCCAGCATCTTGTCGATCACGACGTTGCGGCGCTTGACCGTGTTCTCGGGGTAGCGCACCGGGTCGTAGGACGACGGGTTCTGCACCATGCCGGCCAGGGTGGCGGCCTCGGCGATGGTCAGGTCCTTGTTGCTCTTGCTGAAGTAGCGCTGGGAGGCGGCCTCCACCCCGTAGGCCTGGTGGCCGTAGAAGGTGATGTTGAGGTAGTTGGTGAGGATCTGGTCCTTGGACAGGTCCTCCTCCAGCTTGATGGCGACCTTGAGTTCCTGGATCTTGCGGCCCAGGGTCTTGCGCTGGGCCTCCAGGACGGCCGCCTGGTCGTCGCCGGCCTTCTCCACGTTGACGTTCTTGACGTACTGCTGAGTCAGCGTCGAGGCGCCCTGGGAGGCGGTTCCGCTCTCCGCGTTCTTGCCGATCGCGCGGAGGACGCCCTTGAGGTCGACAGCGCCGTGCTCGTAGAAGCGGGCGTCCTCGATGTCGACCTGGGCGTGCCGCATGAACGGTGACATCTGGTCGGCGGTGATGACGGTGCGGTCGCGCTCGTAGACCTTGGCGATGAGGCCGCCCTTGGCGTCGAAGATCTGGGTGGCCTGGGTGAGCGGCGGGGTCTTGAAGTCGTCGGGGACGTTGTCGAAGCTCTCCGCCGTGTCCTTGGCGGTCAGCCCGATGGCGCCGACGGCGGGCAGAGCGAGCCCTGCCAGCAGGACTCCGGAGAGCACGCTGACGCCCAGGAACTTCACGCCGTTGCCGGCGTGCTCCAACGGTGATCCGCCGGTCCTGCCGCGCGGAGCTCCGGTGTTGCCTGGGGGCTGGGATGCCTGTGGGCGCTTCGGTGCCATGAGGAGAACCCTACGTTGCGGAATCCTGCACACGGGGGCAGGTGTTCGCCTAGGCTTGTCACAAGCTTGCGACAGCTTCGGTGCGTCAACATCATTCACTCTTGTGGGCGAGGAGACTTGCCCGAATTGCCCGTCGATGGCCGGGTTTTGAGGCAGCTGGGGCCTGCTGTACCCGTGTGGTCGGTTGCGCTCCGTGACGGCGCCTGTGGCAAGAGTGGGTGTTCTGCTTTTGGCAAGGTGCACGACCTGCGATCACTCCAACGAGTGAGCTGATCGACACCCATAGTCCAATCGGGTCATTCGAGATTGAGCCCGAAGGGGCTGTTGCAAGCTGTCGTTCTTCCGTAACGTCCTCAACTGGCAACGGTGAATATGCCGTTGCCGCCGTGGGGGAGCCTCGATACGGGAGAGGACGGCGCCGGCATGGGCTGGGTTGACGACTGGAGTGCGCAGGCCGCCTGCCGCACGAGTGATCCGGACGAACTGTTCGTCCAGGGGGCGGCACAGAACCGCGCGAAGGCGGTGTGCAGCGGCTGCCCCGTCCGGACGGAGTGCCTCGCGGACGCCCTGGACAACCGGGTGGAGTTCGGAGTGTGGGGCGGGATGACGGAGCGCGAGCGCCGGGCGCTGCTGCGCCGCCGCCCGACCGTCATCTCGTGGCGGAAGCTGCTGGAGACGGCGCGCACCGAGTACGAGGAGTCCCTCGCGACCGGCGTGATACTGACGGACTACGCCCAGGCGGGCTGAGCCCGGCCGCACCGTGCGGTCCGGCCGGTCGGCCCCTCGGGCGCGGGCTACACCGCGCCGTTGAGCCGGTCCCCGATGGCCCGCAGTCCGTCCAGGTCGTGCACGTCGCCCGGCAGCGCCGGCACCTCCACGATCGGCACGTCCGGGTACACCGAGACGAAGCGGTCGCGGGTGCGGCGTTCGCGCCCCACGATCTGCATCCGCTCGGCGTGCAGCCGCAGCAGCCCGGCCGCGAGCACCTCCGCCGCGGGCGAGGCGTGCTCCGAGCCGTTCTCCTCCAGCGCCTCGGCGGCCGCCAGCGCCCGCTCCGCGGTGAGCTGCGGTGCGCCCGTGCCGTGCACCCGGTTGAGCACCAGCCCGGCCAGCGGCATCCGGTCCGCGGCCAGCCGGTCCACGAAGTACGCCGCCTCGCGCAGCGCGTCCCGCTCCGGTGCGGCCACCACCAGGAACGCCGTGCCCGGTGCCTTGAGCAGCTGGTACGTGCGGTCCGCGCGCTCCCGGAAGCCGCCGAACATCGAGTCCATCGCGCTGACGAAGGTCTGCACGTCGGTGAGCAGCTGGGCGCCGAAGATCTTGCCCAGGGTGCCGGTGAGCAGGCCCATTCCAGCGTTCAGGAAGCGCATCGCGCTGCGCCCGCCGACCTTGGCCGGGGCGGTGAGGATCCGGATCACCCGGCCGTCCAGGAAGGACCCGAGCCGGTTGGGCGCGTCCAGGAAGTCCAGCGCCGAGCGGGACGGCGGGGTGTCCACGACGATCAGGTCCCACTCCTCGGCGCGCAGCTGGCCGAGCTTCTCCATCGCCATGTACTCCTGCGTGCCCGCGAAGCCGGCCGACAGGGACTGGTAGAAGGGGTTCTCCATGATCGCCTTGGCCCGTCCGGGCTCGGCGTGGGCCAGCACGACCTCGTCGAAGGTCCGCTTCATGTCCAGCATCATGGCGTGGAGCTCTCCCTCCCGGCCCCCGCCACCGTCCTCGTCCGGGCCGCGGAGCGGCGCCCCCTCCATGCCCGTGACCCCCTTGACCACCCGGGGGGTGTTGTCGAGCTCGGTCAGGCCCATCGACTGGGCGAGCCGGCGGGCCGGGTCGATGGTCAGCACCACGACCTTGCGGCCGCGCTCGGCCGCCCGCAGGCCGAGCGCCGCGGCGGTGGTGGTCTTGCCGACGCCGCCGGAGCCGCAGCAGACGATGATCCTGGTCTTCGGGTCGTCGATCAGCTCGTCCACCGCGAGTCGCCGCCCGGTGCTCCGGACCCCGTCGGTCACCGCGCCGTCGGTCACCGTGCCGTCGGTGGCCCTGCCGTTGGTGGTCATGCCGCCCCCTGCCGCTTCAGTTCGCCCGCCAGCCGGTACAGCCCGCCGAGGTCCACGCCCTCGCCCAGCAGCGGCAGTTCGTACGTCGGGAGCCGCAGTTGCTGGATGTCGGCGCGCTGCGCGCGCTCCAGCTCCACCCGCTCGGCGTGCTCCCTGGCCTGTTCCAGCAACGGGTCGATCAGCGGCTCCACCGCCGCCCGGACCTTCTCCGCGGTGCGCGTGCGGCCGCCGAGCCCGGCCTCCCCGAGCGCCAGGGCGACCTCCTCGCGGTGGTCCCCGTCCACCGCCGCCACCGCCGCCGCGTCCAGCAGCGGCGGCCGGACCATGTTGACCATCACCCCGCCCACCGGGAGCTTCGCCTCGCGCAGCTCCTCGATGCCGTCGACCGTCTCCTGCACCGGCATCTCCTCCAGCAGGGTGACCAGGTGCACCGCGGTCTCCGGCGACTTCAGCACCCGCATCACGGCCTGCGCCTGGGTGTGTATCGGGCCGATCCGGGCCAGCCCGGCGACCTCGGCGTTGACGTTCAGGAACCGGGTCAGCCGCCCGGTCGGCGGGGCGTCCATCACCACCGCGTCGTAGCGCCGCCGCCCGTCCGGGTCCTTGCGCCTGGTGGCCTCGCAGGCCTTGCCGGTGAGCAGGACGTCCCGCACGCCCGGCGCGATGGTGGTGGCGAAGTCGACGAAGCCGACCTTCTGGAGCGCCTTCCCGGCCCGGCCGAGCTTGTAGAACATCTCCAGGTACTCCAGCAGCGCCAGCTCGGTGTCGATCGCCAGCGCGAACACCTCGCCGGGCCCGCCCTTCCCGGCGGGAAGCCCCAGTTGGGCGTGGGAGACCGAGGCGATCCGGCGCTCCTCGTACGGGAGCGCGGCGATCCCGAACAGCTCGGCGATGCCCTGCCGGCCCTCGACCTCGATCAGCAGCACCCGTCCGCCGTCGGCGGCGAGCGCCAGGGCCAGTGCCGCGGCCAGGGTGGTCTTCCCGGTGCCGCCCTTGCCGCTGACCACGTGCAGCCGGACGCCCTCCCAGTCGGGGTCGCGCCGGGCCGCCTGGCCGGGGGTGCGTGCCACGCTCCGTCTCCGTCCGTCTCCGTCCTACGGGCGTCCCCTCCTGGCGGGGGTGCCCCTCACCAGGGTGCCCTCTCGCGAGGGTAACCAGGGAGCGCACCGGATGCCCGGGGCACCTGGGCCGCCAGGCCCGATCATGCCCTCTTTGTGCCCCACCTCACACGCCTCGCGGCGGGCGGCGCGGATCACCGTGACGGCTCGTCTAGAGTCTGGCCATGACCAAGTGGGAATACATGACGGCGCCCCTGCTGGTGCACGCCACCAAGCAGATCCTGGACAACTTCGGCGAGGACGGCTGGGAGCTCGTCCAGGTCGTGCCCGGCCCGAACCCGGAGCAGCTGGTGGCCTACTTCAAGCGGGAGAAGAGCGCATGAGCAAGGTCGAGGAGAAGCTCGCCGAGCTGGGCCTGACCCTCCCGCCGGTGGCCGCCCCGGTCGCCGCGTACGTGCCGGCCGTGTTGTCCGGTGACCTCGTGTTCACCTCCGGCCAGCTCCCGGTGGTCGAGGGCAAGCTGCCGACGACCGGAAAGGTCGGCGCCGAGGTCTCCGCGGAGGAGGCCAAGGAGCTCGCGCAGATCTGCGCGCTGAACGCCCTGGCCGCCGTGAAGTCGGTGATCGGCGACCTCGACCGGATCGAGCGGATCGTCAAGGTCGTCGGCTTCGTCGCCGCCGCCCCCGACTTCATCGCCGTCCCGGCCGTCGTCAACGGCGCCAGCGAGCTGCTCGGCAAGGTGCTGGGCGCCGCGGGCGTGCACGCCCGCAGCGCCGTCGGCGTCGCGGTGCTGCCGCTGGACTCCCCGGTCGAGGTCGAGCTCCAGGTGCGCGTCAAGACCGTCTGAGTGCGATCGCGGAGGCGGGGCCGGGTCCGTCCGGCCCCGCCTCCGTGTTGCCGGGGTGTGTCCGATCGATTCGTGAGCCTGGCGGGAATTGTCGGACACGCCCTAGCATCCGGGCATGGACCATCGAGCGACGACGCTCCCGATGCCGCCCGGCTGGCCTGCCCGGATCCGGGCGGTCGAATCCGGAGCGGTGACCCCGCCGGTGCCCCGGCCCGCCGCGACCGTCGTGCTGCTGCGCGACGCCGCCGAGGGGCCGGAGGCGTACCTGCTGCGCAGGCGTGCCTCGATGGCCTTCGCGGCCGGGATGTACGCCTACCCGGGCGGCGGGGTGGACCCGCGGGACGCCGAGGTCGAGCCGGGCTGGGCCGGTCCGGCGCCCGAGGAGTGGGCGCGGCGGCTCGGGGTGGACGCCCGGACGGCGCGGGCGGTGGTCTGCGCGGCCGTCCGCGAGACCTTCGAGGAGGCCGGCGTGCTGCTGGCCGGCCCGGACGCCGACAGCGTCGCCGCCCCGCGCGACTGGTCCGCCGAGCGGGCCGCGCTGGAGGCGCACGAGCTGTCCCTCGCCGAGTTCCTCCGGGACCACGGCCTGGTGCTGCGCAGCGACCTGCTGGGCGGCTGGGCCCGCTGGATCACCCCGGAGTTCGAGGACCGGCGCTACGACACCTGGTTCTTCGTCGCCGCGCTGCCGGCCGGCCAGCGCGCGGCCGTGGAGGTCGGCGAGGCCGACCGGGTCGCCTGGCTGACCCCCGCCGAGGCGGTGCGGGGCCACCGGGAGGGCCGGTTCGGCATGCTGCCGCCGACCGTGACGGTGCTGCGCGAGCTGTCGGGGGTGCGGACCGTCGCCGAGGCCCTGGCCGCGGCGGTCGACCGTCCGCTGGCGCCGGTCCTGGGCCGGGCCGAGGTCCGCGGCGACCGCCTGACGGTCCGCTGGCCCGGTTACGAGGAGCTGACCATCGACGGGGAGTTCCCCGAGGGCTCCTGACCGTTCCACCGACCGGGACCACCCGTACGGCCCGCAAGACCTGTACGACCCGCACGACGCGGCCTCCCCGTACCGACGCAGAGAACCGACGCAGAGAACCGACGCAGAGAGAGGACCGACGCCCGATGACCCACAACGACGTGGCTCGCCGGACGGCGCCCGAGATGCCCGCCCGCCGCCTGACTCCCCGTGACCCCGCCTGCGACAGCCAGGTCCCGTTCGCCGAGGTGGCGCAGCGCGCCCTCGTCCGGGTGCTGCCGCTGAGGGCCCTGCATCGAGACGGCGGAGGTGGCCGGTGAGCGGACTCCTGCCGGGTGACCCCGCCGCCGTCGTCGGCGGCGAGGCCACCCCTCGGGCGCTGTGCGTGCTGGCGCCGAACCCGTCGCCGATGACGCTGGACGGCACCAACACGTGGCTGCTCTCCGAGCCCGGCTCCGACCTCGCGGTGGTGATCGACCCGGGCCCGTTGCACGAGGGCCATCTGCGCCGGGTGATCGACTTCGCGGAGGAGCGGGGCAAGCGGATCGCGCTGACCCTCCTCACCCACGGCCACGCCGACCACTCCGAGGGCGCGGCCCGCTTCGCCGAGCTGACCGGCACCGAGGTGCGGGCCCTGGACCCGGCGCACCGGCTGGGCTCGGAGGGCCTGGTGGGCGGCCAGCGCCTGGACGTCGGCGGCCTGGACCTGCGGGTGGTGGCCACCCCGGGGCACACCTCCGACTCGCTGACCTTCCACCTGCCGGACGACGGCGCGGTGCTCACCGGCGACACCGTGCTCGGCCGCGGCACGACGATGGTCGCGCACCCCGACGGCCGGCTCGGCGATTACCTGGACTCGCTGCGCCGGCTGCACACCATGGCCTCCCAGCACGGCGTGCGGACCGTGCTGCCGGGCCACGGCCCGGTGCTCGCGGATGCCCTCGGCGCCGTCGACTTCTACCTGGCCCACCGGGCCGCCCGGCTCGCCCAGGTGGAGACCGCGGTCGAGGCGGGCTGCCGGACCGCGCCGGAGGTGGTGGCCCGGGTCTACGCCGACGTGGACCGGGCGCTCTGGCCGGCGGCCGAGCTGTCGGTGCGGGCCCAGCTGGACTACCTGGAGGAGCACGGGCTGATTCCGGGCGCCGACTGAGCCGGTGAACGCGGAAGGGCCCGTCCGATCGGACGGGCCCTTCCGCGTCGGTGGGCGTCAGCGCGAGCGGCGCGACAGCCGCTCGACGTCCAGCAGGACCACCGCGCGGGCCTCCAGCTTCAGCCAGCCGCGGCCGGCGAAGTCGGCGAGCGCCTTGTTGACCGTCTCGCGGGAGGCGCCGACCAGCTGGGCCAGCTCCTCCTGGGTGAGGTCGTGGGCGACGTGGATGCCCTCCTCGGACTGCACGCCGAACCGGCGGGAGAGGTCCAGCAGGGCCTTGGCGACGCGGCCGGGCACGTCGGAGAAGACCAGGTCGGACATCACGTCGTTGGTGCGGCGCAGGCGGCGGGCGATGGCCCGCAGCAGCGCGATGGAGACCTCGGGGCGGGCGTGCAGCCAGGGCTGGAGGTCGCCGTGGCCGAGGCCCAGCAGCTTGACCTCGGTCAGCGCGCTGGCGGTCGCGGTGCGCGGGCCCGGGTCGAACAGCGACAGCTCGCCGATCATCTCGCTGGGGCCGAGCACGGCCAGCATGTTCTCGCGGCCGTCCGGCGATGCGCGGTGCAGCTTGACCTTGCCCTCCGCCACGACGTACAGCCGGTCGCCCGGGTCGCCCTCGTGGAACAGCGACTCCCCACGGGCGAGGGTGACCTCGGTCATGGAAGCGCGCAGCTCGCCGGCCTGTTCGTCGTCGAGTGCCGCGAAGAGTGCGGCGCGCCGCAGAACGTCGTCCACGTGCTTCCTCCTTCTCGGCCGTACGGCGGGTGGGCCGTCCGGCGCAAGTTCCGTTCAGTGTTCTGCATCACCAAGCATGGCGCATGTCGCTCCGATCATATGAGGAGGGGGTGTGCCGAGGTGTGCCGTGCGGGGCCATTCGTACCGGCGGATGAGCGGGCCGGCCCGGTGACGGGAGCCCGCAGGCAGCCGTCGGTCGAACCCTTGTCCGTTCTGCCCGAACAGGGAATCGACCGTCGCCGGACGGGCGTGTCCCGCCCGGGCGGTGCCCCGGACGCGCGTCAGGCGAAGAACGTCAGCAGCTCCGGCGCCAGCACCTCGGCCGCCACCTCGTGGGTCTGGCCGTCCAGCGTCCGGTACTCGGCGCCCGGCACGGCCGCCGCCACCGCGTGGGTCGGTGCCCGCAACGACTCCGGGCTGGCGCCGCCGTCCAGGGCCAGGGTCGGCACGGCGATCGTGGCCAACAGGTCCACCGGGACGGCCGCCCCGGTCCGGTCGCCGAGCGCCGCCGCGTCGTACGCCAGGGTCGGTGCGATCGCCTCGAACAGCGGCCACACCGGCGCGCCGCGCATCCCGTCCACCATCTCCGCCGGCGCCCCGGCGTAGACCATGAGGGCCGCGACGGCGTCCCCGCGGCGCTCCTCGGCGAGTGCCGCCGTCAGCTCGGCGACGTACTGGCGGAAGCGCTCGCTCTGCCCCTCCTCGGTGCTGAACGGCGGCTCGTAGACGGCGAGTCGGGCGATGCCGATGTCCGCGGCGGCGGCCCGCAGGGCGAGCGCGCCGCCGGAGGAGTGGGCGAAGACGGCGGCCGAGCCGCCCGCCGCCGCGATGACGGCGGCCAGGTCCTCGATTTCGCGCTCCACCGCGAAGGGCCCGGTGTCACCGCTGCCGCCGCGCCCGCGCCGGTCGTAGGTCCACACGGTGTGGTGCCCCGCCACCTGCTCGGCGATCGCGGCGCTCGGCCCCATGCCGCGGTGGCACAGTGCGCCGTCGACCAGGACGACCGCCGGGCCGGAGCCGGTGACGGAGCAGGCGAGGACGGTGCCGTCGGTGGAGACCAGGGTGTTCATGGGATGTTCCTTCTGTCGTGCGAGTCGGTCATGGGGGTGGACCGGGGTTCGCCGCAGAACTCATCGCTCCGGCCGCGACTTTTTTCAGGAAGCCCTGCACCGGGGTGCCCGAGAAGATATGTTTCACAGGTAAATTACCTGCTAATCTTTTTGTATGGTCACAACCGTCCAGTTCCGCCAGGCACTTCGGGTCGGACCGGCCGGGGACGGCTGGCACAAGCCCGCGCTCAGTGCCGTGGTCACCCTCGGCGCGCTCAACCTCACCCTGCTCGGCCTCGGCCGGCTCGACCTCGCCCTCTACACCTCGGCCGGCGGCCTGGGCGCGCTGTACGGCCACGGCCTGCCGTACCGGGCCCGGGCCCGGATGCTGGTCGGGGTGCTGCTCGGCACCGTGCTCAGCACCGGCGCCGCCCTGACCGCTGCCGCGCTGACCCGCGACGCTGCCGTCCTGGTCGCGGTGGCGGCGGTGCTCGCCGCGCTGCACAAGCTGCTCTGCGACGCCGCCCGGGTCGGCCCGCCCGGCAGCCTGATCATCACCTTCACCTCCGCCAGCTGCACCTTCGTCCCGCAGCGGCTCGCCGAGGTGCCGCCGCACCTGGCGCTCACCGCGCTCGGCGCCGCACTGGCCTGGCTGGTCTGCATGGCCCCCGCCCTGGTGCGCCCGTACGGGCCGGAGCGGATCGCCACCGCCCGCGCCCTGGAGGCCGCCGCCCGGCTACTGCGGATCGAGCCCGACGGGCCGGGCGCCGCAGCCTGCGCCGCCCGTACCGCCCTGGTCGGTGCGGTCGAGGCGGCCCGGCAGAGCCTCGCGCTCTCCACCCCGGCCCGGCGGCGCGCCCTCGGCGACGCACCCGAGCGGCTGCTGGTGCGCGCGGAGGCCGCGCTGGCCGGACCGGACCGGCCCGAGGACGCCGTGCGGTATCTCGGCTGGGCCCGCGACCTGCGGCGCGGCCGCCCGCTGCCGGCGCTCGACCTGACCGAGGCGGAGACGGAGGCGGCCGCCCGCCGTCCCGGTCCCCGGCCGCCGTTCCGGCGGGCGCTGCGGCCCGGCTCGGCGTTGCTGCCGATCGCGCTGCGGGTCGCGGTCGGCTGCGCCGCCGCCGGGTGGCTCTCGCTGGCGCTCGGCGTCGGCCGACCGTACTGGGCGGTGGTCACCGCGGCCTCGGTGTTCCAGGCCAACAGCACCCTGTCCTGGCAGCGCGCGCTGCAGCGGGTGCTGGGCAACCTGCTCGGCCTGCTGCTGTTCACCGCCGCGCTGCCGCTCGCGCACGCGGGCCCGGTGGCGCTGATCGGGCTCGGGCTGATCTGCCAGTTCGGTGCGGAGGCGACGATCGCCCGCAGCTACTGGCTGGCGACGGTCTTCGTCACCCCGATGGCGCTGCTGATGACGGAGTTCGCGGGCGCGCAGCCGGCCCGGGCGCTGGTCGCCGACCGCTGGCTGGACACCTGCGTCGGCGCGCTCACCGGACTCGCGGCCTGCCTGCTGGTCACCAACCGCCGCACCGCCACCCGGCTGGCCCGCGCCCTGGCCGGAGCCGAGGCCGCCGGCCACCGGGCGCTGGCCGCCGTCTCCGCCGCGAGCGCCCGGGAGGCCCACGCCGCCCGCACCGGCCTCGCCGCCGCCCTGCTGGAACTGCGCGAGGCCACCGACACCGCCGCCGGCGAGTGGCGCCGCCCCGTCCTCCCGCACCAACGCGCCACCGCCACCGAGCAGCAGGCCCATCACCTGCTGGCCGCCCTGCTGGAACGCCGTGGCCGCGGGGACCTGCCGGACACGGCCTAGGATCGAAGCCGATCGGCAGGCCGCAGAACGGGAGCAGCACACGTGGAGGACGTCGTCGCAGGTGTGCTGCGTCAGTGGGAGCGGGCCTACCCGGGGCTGGACACCGGTCCGATCGCCGTCCTCGGCCGGATCAACCGCTGCGCCGCACTGCTCCAGCAGACCCCCGACCCGCTCACCCGGGCCGGCCTCACCCGCGCCGAGTTCGACATCCTCGGTGCCCTGCGCCGCCTCGACCGTGAGCTGACCCCCACCCAGCTGGCCCGGGAGAGCTTCGCCTCCGGCGCCGCCGTCACCAAGCGTCTGCGGCTGCTGGAGGAGCGCGGCCTGGTCAACCGCCGCACCGACGACCGGGACCGCCGGGTCGCCCACCTCGCGCTCACCGAGGAGGGCCGGACGCTGGTGGACGGCCTGATCCAGGAGCTCGTCGCCTACGACCGCGCCCTGCTGGCCGGCCTCACCCCCGCCGAGCAGGACCGGCTCGCCGAGGCCCTCAGCGGCCTGCTCAACAGCCTTGAGGGGACGATCGGCCGCACCCTGGGCTGAGCCCGGCGAACCGTGATGGAGCATCAGTGGCGCTTCTCCGGCGGGAAACTATGCTCATGGTGCGGGCGTACGGGGGGCGTTTCGGGTGCGAAGCGGGCTCCCGCGCCGCGCGCGGCGTGTCGAGTCGTCTACCGGGAGCTCCCCTTGGGCCACAGCGCGGACCGAAGCCACGGCGATCGATCCCGGCCGAAGCGCTCGGAAGGCCCCGGCGACCCCCTCGCGCGGCTCACCCGGGGCATCGTCGTGATGGTCGCCGTCGGCTTCTGTGCCGCCTCGGTGGTCGCCACGGTCCGCAACCACGACGGCCTGTCCTACCAACTGCCCGCCGTCGCCCTGCTGTTGGTCCTGCTCGGTTTCCAGATCGGGCACGCCGGTCCGTGGCGCCCGGCGCGGCGCTGGTGGCCGTGGAGTCTGGTCGTCCACGGGGCGCTGACCTACCTGCCGTTCCTGCTCTTCGGCGGGGCGTGGGTCGGCATACCCGGGTCGTTCGCCGGATCGGTGCTGCTGACCGTCGCGCCACCGTGCTCCTGGGCGCTGTTCGTCGCGCTGGTGGCCGCCCAGTACCCGCTCTGCGCGGCGCTGGGCGACAACCTCGGCCAGTGCGTCAACGCGTCGGTGTCCACCGCCGTGGGCGGCATCGTGGTCTACGGGGTGGCCCGACTCGCGGATCTGGTCACCGAGCTGCGGGCGGCCCGGACCGAGCTGGCCGAACTCGCGGTGGACCGGGAGCGGCTCCGCTTCGCGCGCGACCTGCACGACCTGCTCGGCTCCAGCCTCTCGGTGGCGGCACTGAAGTGCCAGCTCGCCGAACGGCTGGCCGCGGAGGACCCGGAGCGCGCCCGCACGGAGATCGCCGAGGTGCTGGCACTGGTGCGGCAGACGATGGCGGACACCCGTCGGCTCTCCAGCGGCGACCTCCGGATGTCCCTGGCGCGGGAGGCACGTTCGGCGGTCTCGGCGCTGCGGGCGGCCGGGATCGAGGTCGAGGCCGACCTGGACTGCGAGGGGCTGACGCCCGAACTCGACGCGGTGCTGGCCACCGTGCTGCGCGAGGCGGTCACCAACCTGCTGCGGCACAGCGCGGCCCGGCGCTGCGAGATCCGGGCCGGTGGGGCGGGCCTCGGTGCGGTCCGGCTGCTGGTCTCCAACGACGGCGTACCGGGCGAACCGGGCGGCGCTGCACACGAAGCGGGCGGCGCTGCACACGAAGCGGGCGGCGCTGCACACGAACCGGGCGGCGGGCACGGCATCGAGAACCTCACCGAGCGGCTGCGGGCCGTCGGCGGCCGGCTGACCGCCCGGCGGGACGCGGCCGGCTGGTTCCACCTCGCCGCCGTCGTCGAGGCCGAGCCCGCCCGGGAAGCCGCCCGCGCCGCCTGACCGGTCCGCACGGCCCGGCTACTCGTGCACCCCCATCGCCTCGCCCGGCTTCCGCCGCAGCGCCAGCCGGGCGGTCAGCAGGACGGTGCCCACCCCCAGCAGCGCGGCCCCGCCCAGTACCGCGGCCACCTGACTCCCGGGCAGCGCGGGCCGGGCCGTACCGGTGAGCGCGAGGCAGACCGGGACCAGGACGGCGGCGGTGACCGCCGCGCCGAGGGCGAGCGCCACGACGACCGTGATCCCGCCCTCCCAGGCCATCATCCGCAGTATCTGTGGGCGCGTGGTGCCCGCCAGTCGCAGCAGCGCGAACTCGCGCACCCGCTCGCCGGTGGCCATCATCAGGGTGTTGACCACGGCGATCGCGGTGAACAGGCTGATCATGCCGAGCAGTAGCCGCCCGACCGCGGTGGCCCGCTCCTGCTGGTGCCGGCGCGCCGCGTCGTAGTCGGCCCGGTCGCTGATCCGGGCCATCGGGTAGGCCGGGACGAGGCCCCGGAGCTCCCGGCCCACCTGCTGGAGGTCGGCGCCGCGGGCGGAGCGGACCAGCACGGTCGGTGCGAGCCGGTCCCGTGTGTGGGCGGCGGCGAAGGAGGCGGGCAGCAGCGCGTCCGCGAACCGTGCGTCACGGTCGTACACGGCGGCCACCGTCGCGGTGCTGTCGGTGCCGTCCGGCCACTCGATCCGGACGGTGGCGCCGACGCCGGCCTTGAGCGCGGTGGCCGACCGCTGCCCCAGTGCGATGCTCGCGCCGCGCAGCCCGTCCAGCGAACCGGCCGTCACCCCGGGGTCGACCAGCTCCGCCAGCCCCTGCGGGTCGACGATCCGGGCGTCCAGGCCCTGCCGGCCGGAGTCGTCGGCGGACGCCAGGAGGGTCGTGGACACCAGGCCGTCGGCCGCCGCGACGCCGGGCAACTGCCGTACCGCGGCGGCGAATTCCGGCGGAAGGCCGATCCCGTCGGCCTGGACCACGTGGTCGGCCAGCAGCCGTCGGCCGTCCTCGGCCAGGTTGGCCTGCGCCTTGACGACCGGGACGAACAGCACCGTGCCGGTGAAGGCCACCGCGAGCACCAGCGGGGTGACGGCGGCGGCGAAGCGGCGCGGCTGCGCCCGCAGCGCGGCGGAGGCGAGGAACCCGGCGACCGGGAAGAGCCGGCCCACCGGCCCGGCGATCGCCACACTGGCGACCCGGCCGATCAGCGGTCCGAGCAGGGCCACCCCGAGCAGCAGCACCAGCACCATGCTCTCGGCCGTCCCCGCTCCGCGGCGGCTGTCCGTCGAACCGGCCAGCACCGCGCCGCACACGGCGAGCGTCACGAGCCCGAGCCCGGTCCGGATCCGGCCGACGCCGGGCTGCGGTGTCGAGGAGTCGCGCAGCGCCCGGGTCGGCTCGACCCGGGAGGCCCGGCGCGCGGCGGCCCAGACGGCCAGCTGCGCGGTGACGACGACGCCGCCGAGGACGGTCAGCGGGGCGGTCGGCCCGATGTGCAGCGGCACGTCCGAGCCGACCACCCCGCGGTCGACCAGTTCGCCCCGCAGCAGCGCGGCGAGGCCGATCCCGGCCGGGAGGCCGACGACGGCGGCCGCGACGGTCAGCACCAGCGTCTCCAGGGCGATCATCCGCCGCACCTGCCCGGTGGTGGCGCCGACCGCCCGCAGCAGGGCCATCTCGCGCAGCCGCTGCTGCACGGAGAGCGCGAGCGCCCCCGCCACCACGAAGACCGCGACGAACAGCGACAGCACGCCCGTCGTCCCGGCCAGCGAGGAGAGGCCGTCCCCGGGCCCGGGAGCGCCGGAGAACTCCAGCTCGCCCCGCTCGTCGCCGGTGTGCACCCCGGGCCCGGACCAGGACGCCTCGCCGTCGTGCTCCCGTGCCGCGGCGAGCGCACGCCGGGCCTGCTCGGTCACAGCCCGCAGGTCGGCCCCGTCCCGTACGGTGAGCCCGATCGCGTCCGCGCCGGTCGTCGTCCCGGCGAGCCGGGCGGCCTGACCGGGGCTGAAGAAGAGCGCGCTCTGTCGGGACAACTCCCGTGGCGGCGCGGCCAGCCCGGACACGGTGTAGCCGCGCGGCGCCTCAACGGTGGCCAGCCGGACGGTGCCGCCGGGCGCGACCCCGGCGCGGGCGGCCGTCGCGGCGTCGAGGAGCACCTCGTCCGGTCCGGCCGGGGCTCGGCCGGAGGTCAGCCGGAACGGGGCGAGGGCGGCGCTCGTCCAGGCATGCCCGAGCGAGGGGCCGCCCTGCGGCCCGGACAGGACCTTCCCGGAGGCGGTGACGACGGCCGCCGGGAAGGAGAGCTCCGGGACGGCGGCCGCGACGCCGGGCAGCCCGGCGAGTTCGGCGGTCAGCGGCCCGGCGTCCGGGATGCGGGTGCTGTCGCCGATCACCAGAGGGGCCGCGGCGTAGCGCTCGGTGGGGGTGCCCGTGCGCACGGCGGACTCCAGCAGGACCCCGCAGGCGACGGTCAGGACCAGGGCGCAGACGAGCGCGGTGAACGCGCCGGCGAAGCCCGCCTTCCGGGCCCGTACCGTTCGCCAGGCCAGCTTCAACACGCGCCTCAGCCCCCCGGCGGTACGCCCTCGATGACCTCGTGAGCCTAGCTCCGGGCGCTCCGACCGGCATTCCCTTCGTTGACGAAGGAAGGTCTCGGCAGGCCCCGTCGTGGGCCGTCCACGGCCGGATCCATGCGAAACGCACGGCCCGCCGACCCGGAAGCGCCGTGCGCCGAAGGTGCCGGGAACGCCGAAGGCGCCGCGAGCGCCGGGAGCCGCCGCAGGGCTACGTCGTCGGCAGCCAGCCCATCTCCTCGGCGATCCGGATCGCGTCGACCCGGCCACGCCCCCCGGTCTTGGCCACCGCGGCGGCCAGGTGGTTGCGCGCGGTGCCCGTCGAGATGAACAGCCGGGCGGCGATCTCGCTGACGGAGTCCCCCTCCGCCGCGAGCCGCAGGACCTCCGACTCCCGGGGCGTCAGCGGGTTCTCCCGGGTGTCCAGGGCGGCCAGCGCCAGCTCCGGGTCGACGACGCGCTCGCCGGCGGCCACCTTCCGGATCGCCGCGGCCAGCTCCTGCGCCGGGGCGTCCTTGCCGAGGAAACCGAGCGCACGGGCGGAGAACGCGGCGCGCAGGTACGCGGGTCGCACCAGTCCGGTGAGGATCAGCGTCCGGCACCCGGGGAGCTTCTCGTGCAGTTCGGCCGCCGCCCGCAGCCCGTCCAGTCCGGGCAGGTCGATGTCGAGCACCGCGACGTCCGGACGCACCTCCAGGGCGGTCGGCACCACCAGGTCCCCGCGCTCCACGTCCGCGACGACCTCCAGATCCTCGTCGTACGCGAGGAGGGCCATCAGCGCGCCGCGCACCATGCTCATGTCCTCTGCCAGCAGGACCCTGATCATCCGCACTCTCCCCCTGTCAGGTGACGGCCACGGGCGGGGTTCATTAGACAACAGGCCCTGCCGGGGCCGGTTTCCGTGCTTGATCGGCCCCGAGCGGTCCGCCGGTCGGCGTAGCCTTCGTGCATGGCAGAGAGCAAGGTCCGGAAGGCCGTGGCGAAGAAGCCGGTGGCGAAGAAGGCGGCGGTGAAGCCGAGGAAGCCGGAATCGCACCTGGCGATGGTGCGACGGGCCCGGAGGATCAACCGCGAGCTGGCGGCGCTGTACCCGTACGCGCATCCGGAGCTGGACTTCGAGAACCCCTTCCAACTGCTGGTGGCCACCGTGCTGTCGGCGCAGACCACCGACCTGCGGGTGAACCAGACCACCCCGGCGCTGTTCGCGAAGTACCCGACACCGGAGGACATGGCGGCGGCGAACCCGGAGGAGCTGGAGGAGGTCATCCGCCCGACCGGATTCTTCCGGAACAAGGCGAAGTCGCTCATCGGCCTCTCGATAGCGCTGCGCGACGAGTTCGGCGGCGAGGTCCCCGGCCGGCTGGCCGACCTGGTGACCCTGCCCGGCGTCGGCCGCAAGACCGCCAACGTCGTCCTCGGCAACGCCTTCGGGGTCCCCGGCATCACCGTGGACACCCACTTCGGGCGGCTGGCCCGGCGGTTCGGCTGGACCACCGAGGAGGACCCGGTGAAGGTCGAGGCGGCGGTCGCCGAGATCTTCCCGAAGTCGGAGTGGACGATGCTCTCGCACCGGGTGGTCTTCCACGGCCGCCGGATCTGCCACTCCCAGAAGCCCGCCTGCGGCGCCTGCCCGATCGCGCCGCTCTGCCCCTCGTACGGTGAGGGGGAGACCGACCCGGAGAAGGCACGCAAACTGTTGAAGTACGAGATGGGCGGCCAGCCCGGGCAGCGGCTGCGGCCGCCGGCCGACTTCCCCGGCGAGGCGGCCGCCCGAGCGGACGCCGCCCTCCACCACGGGCGGGTCGCGGACCTGGCGGTGGACGCATGAGCGAGGGGTGGGGGCATCCCGGCCCTGACGCCGGGGGCGCCGCGCGGGGCATCGAGCTGGACGGGCTGCCGACCTGGCTGGAGCCGGTCCGCGAGGCGGCCGATCGGGTGTTGCCGGAACAGCTGAGCCGCTTCCTGCCACCGGCCGAGGGCGGCCGGCCGGCGGCCGTGCTGATGCTGTTCGGCGAGGGACCGGAGGGGCCGGACCTGCTGCTGATCGAGCGGGCCCGCTCGCTGCGCTCGCACGCCGGTCAGCCGTCCTTCCCGGGCGGTGCGCTGGACCCGGAGGACGGCGATCCGGACGGCGAGGGCCCGATCGCGGCGGCGCTGCGCGAGGCCTGGGAGGAGACCGGCCTGGACCCGGCAGGGGTGCAGGTGTTCGCGGAACTGCCCCGGCTGTACATCCCGGTGAGCCGCTTCGTGGTGACCCCGGTGCTCGGCTGGTGGCGTGAGGAATCGCCGGTGCGCCCGGTGGACGAGGCCGAGACCGGCGCGGTGTTCCGGGTCACCGTCGCGGAGCTGGCCGATCCGGCGAACCGGGTGCGGCTGCGCCACCCGTCCGGGCACATCGGGCCGGCCTTCGCGGTCGCCGGGCGGCTGGTCTGGGGCTTCACCGCCGGGGTGATCGACCGGGTGCTGCACCACAGCGGCCTGGAGCTGCCCTGGGACCCGTCCCGGATCGTCGACCTCTCGGACGACGCGCTGGCCCTGGTCCAGGGGGACCTCGAACACTCCCGGGTGCTGCCGGGCGGCGACGCCGACGCCTCGTGACCGACCGGCGGCGCGTCCGGCGCGCGGGCCGTGGGAGGGTGTCCGAGTGAACGTCCTGGATGTGCTGCTGATCGCCGCGGCCGTGGCATTCGCCGTGTCGGGCTACCGGCAGGGCTTCGTGGTCGGCGTGCTCTCACTGGTCGGGTTCCTCGGTGGCGGCCTGCTCGCCGTCGAGCTGCTGCCGCTGCTGCTCGACCACATCGGCCCCGGCACCACGGCCTCGGTGGTGGCCGTCGTGGTGGTGATCGTCCTCGCCGCGATCGGCCAGGCGATCACCGCGCACTTCGGCTGGAAGCTGCGCGGGCACATCGGGCGCCGCCCGGCCAGGGTGCTGGACGCGACCGGCGGTGCGGTGGTGAACGTCGTCTCGATGCTGCTGGTGGCCTGGCTGATCGGTTCGGCGCTGGCCGGGGCGTCGCTCCCGACGGTTTCCAAGCAGGTCCGCTCCTCGGCGGTCCTCGGCGAGGTGCAGAACGCGCTGCCCGGCGACGCGCCGAACTGGTTCTCGGACTTCTCCAAGGTGCTCGCCCGCAACGGCTTCCCGCAGGTCTTCAACCCCTTCGAGCACGAGCCGATCACCCAGGTCGACACCCCCGACCCCGCGCTGGCCGCCAGCCCGGCGGTGGCCCGGGCCCGGCAGAGCCTGGTCAAGGTGGTCGGCACGGCGACCTCCTGCGGCAAGACCCTGGAAGGCAGCGGTTTCGTCTTCGCCCCGCACCGGGTGATGACCAACGCCCACGTCGTCGGCGGGGTCAACGAGCCGACCGTGCAGATCGGCGGTGTCGGCCAGCTGTACGACGCGACGGTGGTCCGGTACGACTGGCAGCGCGACATCGCCGTCCTGGACGTGCCCAAGCTGAACGCGCCGGCGCTGTCCTTCGCGGGCGAGGCGAGGACCAACGACAGCGCGATCGTGGCCGGCTTCCCGGAGAACGGCGCCTTCAACGTCCAGCCGGCCCGCATCCGCGGCCGGATCCAGGCCAACGGGCCGGACATCTACCACCGCGGCCAGGTGGTCCGCGACGTCTACTCGGTGCGCTCGGTGGTCCGGCAGGGCAACAGCGGCGGCCCGTTGCTCACCCCGGACGGTGAGGTGTACGGCGTGGTCTTCGCCAAGTCCCTGGACAGCGGGGACACCGGCTACGTGCTGACCGCGGCCGAGGTGCACGAGGACGTCGTGCAGGGCGGCGCCGCGACTGCCCGGGTGGACACCCAGGGCTGCGCGCTCTGACCGGGCCCGGCCGGAAGCCGCTCCAAGGCGTTCCGGGGACGCCCGGGACCGCCGGGCGGCGGTGGGCCCGGGCGCGCCGGGCCGGACCGTCCGATATCCGTCGCCCCGTCAGGTGGCACTGGTAGCCTCGGCCGCGCTCACCCGTTCGGCTCAACCGGGCGCCGTCCCGGAGTGGGCCCGACGGGAGGTCGTGGCAGTCCGATGATGGGTCACTCGCACGCGGTGAGCGGGGCGATGCTGTACGCGGCCTCGGCTCCGTTCCTGCCCCCGCTGCTGCTGCACACCACTCTGCAGCCGGCGGACATACTGATGGGCACGGTGCTGTGCGCGGGCGCGGCCCTGCTGCCGGACCTCGACCACCACGACGGCTCGATCGCCAACTTCCTCGGCCCGGTCTCCAAGGTGCTCTGCCGCTTCGTGGCCTGGGTCTCCGGCGGTCACCGGCACGCCACCCACTCGCTGCTGTTCGTCGCGCTGATCGGCGGTGGCACCTGGGCCGGGGTCACCTTCCTCGGGCGCAACTTCACCCTGGGGCTGACCTTCTTCCTGCTGGCGCTCGCGATCCGGGCCCTGCGGCTCTGCCCGCCGGGCGACGGCCCGGAGGCGTGGATCACCGTCATCGGCCTGGCCGCGCTCGGCACCTTCGGGATGAACACCTGGATGCCCAACTCGCCCGGCTGGCTGCCGTACGCGGTGGCGCTGGGCACGCTGGCGCACCTGCTCGGCGACTGCCTGACCAAGAAGGGCGCGCCGCTGCTCTGGCCGCACAAGGAGCGCTACGAGGTCGTGCTGATCAAGCGCAGCGGCAACAACGTCGAGACCAAGGTGCTGGTGCCGATCATGTCGGTGGCGACCTTCGTCCTGCTCTGGTTCACCGCGCTGTCGCCGACGATCGTGAACTGAGCGGGGTGCGGGGTGCCCGGCACCCCGGCCGGGCTGGCGCGGCGCGAGGCCTCAGGTCTCGCGCCGCAGTCGTGCGCCCACCCAGCGGGCGCGCCGGCCGAGGATGCGTGGGATGCCGAGCTGCCGCCGCTCCCTGCGCTGACGGCCGTCGGGGCCGTCGAAGCCGAGGTCGTCCGCCCGGTCGGGCCGGTGGGCGGAGCGCTGGGGGCTGTTGTGACGTCGGCCGCGCGGGGCGGCGCCGCTTTCGGGCATCCAACTCATACCGGAAGGGATGCCCCTGGGCCGGTGGAGGTAACCGCCCCGGCTTCGCCGAAATTGGCCTATGCGGTTGTCATATGAACGCAAGGGCACGGCAGTTGGGCCCGACGGCCCTTCCGGCCGACCGCACGTACGGCCGCGTCCGGTTCCGTGCGACGTCACTCCTTGTGGCGGCCGACCCAGTCCAGCAGCTCGGCGGTGAACTCCTCCGGCGCCTCCTCGTGCGGGAAGTGCCCGACGCCCGGCAGCAGCCGCCAGCGGTACGGCGCCGCCACGTACTCGCCGCCGCCGAGCGCGGTGTGCGGCAGCAGCACCGGGTCCGCCGCGCCCTGGACGTGCAGGGTCGGCGCGGTGATCGGCTTCTTCATCCGCCGGGCGAACTGGATGCCGTCCGGCCGGGCCATCGAGCGCAGCAGCCAGCGGTACGGCTCGATCGAGCAGTGCGCCGTGCTGGGGATCTGGATCGCCTGCCGGTACGCGTGCACGGCGGCCTCGTCCAGGCCGTTCGGGCCGGTCCAGGAGGCCAGGTAGCGGCCGACCAGCTCGGCGTCGTCGGCCACCAGGCGTCGTTCCGGTATCCACGGCCGCTGGAAGCCCAGCACGTGCTCGAAGGCGGCGAACTGCCGCCGGTCGGTCAGCAGTGCCCGGCGCAGGTCCCTCGGGTGCGCGGCGGAGACCACGGTCAGGCTCTGGATGACGGACGGTCGCATCACCGCGGCCACCCAGGCCAGGGTGCCGCCGGAGGCGTGCCCGACCAGGTGCGCCCGGCGCTCGCCGAGCGAGCGGATCACCCCGGTGATGTCCAGGGCGAGGTTGCCGGGGTCGTACCCGCGCGGGGTGCGGTCGCTGCCGCCGATGCCGCGCAGGTCGAGCGCCACCGCCCGGTAGCCGGCCTTGGCGAGCGCGGTCAGCTGGTGGCGCCAGGCCCACCAGTACTCGGGCCAGCCGTGCACCAGCAGCACCAGCGGGCCGGAGCCGAGCTCGGCGATGTGGAACCGGGCACCGTTGGCCGCCAGGTCGCGGTGCGTCCACGGGCCGGCCTGCCGGACGCTCCAGGCCTCGCCGCCCGTCGCCGGGGCTCCGGTGGAGGCCGCTTCGACGGGTTCCCCTTCGGGTTCCCGCGCGGGCGCCAGGCCGGTGCCCTCGGGGGCGGTGCCGGGTCCTCCGGGACCGGCGGGGCCTTCGGGGGCGAGTCCGGTGCCGGAGTCGGCGGGCGGCTGCGCGGGCACGGGCTTCTGGTCAAGCGGCATACCGAGAGCGTGTCACATCCGCGCGCCGGACACGTGCCCGGCACTCGTTGTCGGCGGGTCCGTGCCCAGCGGCCGGGTCCGTCCCCGGCCGCCGTTCCTCGCCGCCGGCGCTCCGCCGACGCCGGGCCGGTTACGGGATGCGGCCGAAGGCCCGGTCGATCTCCTCCTGGGTGGCCGGGCGCGGCCGGGCGTTCTTCAGCACGTCGGCGGTCCTCTGGGCGCCCTCGATGGTGCGGACCGGCTTCTCGATCTTCTTGAACGAGCGCCAGGCCAGCATCCCGAGCAGCACCGCGAGCAGCAGGTAGGCGCCCGCCACGACCAGGAAGGACCAGCCCAGCGACAGGCCCAGCGCGTGGATGCCGAAGGCCGCCGCGGCGCTCAGCATCGGGATGGAGAACAGCGCCACCACGCCGGCGACGATCAGCGAGACACCGCCGGAGACGCCGCGCTTGACGTCCGCCCGGATCTCGGCCTTGGCGAGCGCGATCTCGTCGTGGACCAGCGCGGACAGATCGGCGGTGGCCGCCGAGAACAGCTGGCCCACCGAACGCTCGCCCTCGTAGGGCACCCGGCCGTTGCTGGACGGGTCTGCGGCTCCTGCGGGCATCAGCGGTTCTCCTCTGCGGCTGTGCGGCGTGACGCCGCCGCGGGTGTGCGGTTCCGGGGCCGTGGTGGTTCCGGAGGCGTCTGTGGGTTGTCGACAGCTCAGAATCATGCCCCTACCGGTCAGTCGGACACCACTCCGGGGCCCCGCCGGGGGGACGTGTCCCGGTGGCCGGAGCCCTCCGGGCGCCTCCGCCGGGGCCCGCGGGGCGTCAACTGCCGGGCCCTTCCGGGCGCCTCCCGGAGGGCCCTTCCGGGGCGCCTCAGCCGGGTTGTCCCGACCGGCCCTGGTGGCCGGAGCCGGGGTCGGGGGCGGGGTCGTGGTCCCCGCCGGTCGTCGGGCGGGCGGGCTCGCCGACCCGCGCCCGCCAGGCCGGGTCGTCCTCCTGGTAGACGTCCGGGATGCCGTCCCCGTCCACGTCCCGGTCCTCCTCCTCGCACAGCTCGCGGTAGTGCCGGTTGCGCAGCTTCAGCAGGATCGTGGCGACCGCCGCGGCGAGCACCGAGCCGACCAGTACGGCCGTCTTGGCCCGGGCGGCGAGCGCCGGGTCGTCCGGGAAGGCCAGTTCACCGATCAGCAGCGAGACGGTGAAACCTATGCCCGCGAGCACCGAGACCGCGACCATGTCGGCCCACTTGAGCCGCGGGTTCAGCTCGGCCCTGGTGAACCGGGCGGTCAGCCAGGCGCCGCCGAACACGCCCACCGACTTGCCGACCAGCAGGCCGATCACGATGCCGATCGGGACGGCCTGGGTGAACACCTCGCGCAGCTTCGGGCCGGAGATCGCCACCCCGGCCGAGAACAGCGCGAACAGCGGGACGGCCAGGCCGGCCGAGAACGGGCGGACCAGGTGCTCGATGTGCTCGCCGGGGGAGTGCTGCTCGTCGCCTTCCCGGTGGCAGCGCAGCATCAGGCCCATCGCGACGCCCGCCACCGTGGCGTGGATGCCGCTCTCGTGCATCAGCGCCCAGGTCACGACGGCCAGCGGGACGAAGAGGTACCAGCCGTGGACGCCGCGCCGGTGCAGGAACCAGAACAGCACCAGCCCGGCGAAGGCGAGGCCGAGCGCCCAGAACTTGATGCCGTGGCTGTAGAAGATCGCGATGATCAGGATCGCGATCAGGTCGTCGACCACCGCCAGGGTGAGCAGGAAGGCGCGCAGCGGGGACGGCAGGTGGCTGCCGACCACGGCCAGCACGCCGAGCGCGAAGGCGATGTCGGTGGCGGTCGGGATCGCCCAGCCACCGAGGTGCCCGCCGCTGCCCGAGTTCACCAGGGCGAAGAGGATCGCGGGCAGCGCCACCCCGCAGACGGCGGCGACCACGGGCAGCAGCGCGGCACTGGGCGTGCGCAGCTCACCCGCGACGAACTCGCGCTTGAGCTCGATCCCGGCGACGAAGAAGAAGACCGTCAGCAGGCCGTCCTTGGCCCAGGTGGCCAGGGAGAGGTCGAGGTGGAGCGGGGTGGAGGGGCCGATGGTGTAGTCGAGCACGCTCTGGTACGCGTGCGGCCAGACGTTGGCCCAGATCAGCGCGATGACGGCGGCGCCCAGCAGCAGCATGCCGCCGACCGTCTCGGTACGCAGGGCGTCGGTGATGAAGGTGCGCTCGGGCAGTGACAGCCGACCGAGGAATTGCCGGCGGCGGGTCGTCGGCTCGTGGACGGGCGGCTGATCGGTCACGTGGGACCTCCTGGGGCTGGGAGCGGCAACGGATGCACGGGTGGTGCAGTTGCCGACCAGACTTCCCGGCGCGCCCTGTGACGCCCACGATTCCCGTCAAGGGCCTTGATGCGTCCTTAACAGTCTAGCGGGACGTTCGGGTGACATCCGGATTGTCTTATCCAAGGACTTAAGCCCTGCAGGCTGGTTCTGCACTCCGGAGGAGCAGAGCCCGGCACCCGAGCGGCGGCCCGGCACCCGAATGGTGCTGACGAAACGGCTGTGCCCCGGGCGGTGGTCGCCGCCCGGGGCACAGCCGTCGTCTCAGTGGGGCTCAGCCGTCACCGGCTCGGTGGTTTCAGCCGTTGCCGTTGTCCGGGGACGGCAGCTGGGCCTGGATCTGGCTCATCACCGTGCTGTCGGCCAGGGTGGTGGTGTCGCCGACCTCGCGGCCCTCGGCGATGTCGCGCAGCAGGCGGCGCATGATCTTGCCGGAGCGGGTCTTCGGCAGCTCGCCGACCACCTTGATCTGCTTCGGCTTGGCGATCGGGCCGAGCGTGCGGCCGACGTGCGCCCGCAACTCCTCGACCAGCTCGGGGCTCTCGGTGACGCCGCCGCGCAGGATCACGAAGGCGACGATGGCCTGGCCGGTGGTGGCGTCGGTCGCGCCGACCACGGCGGACTCGGCCACGGACGGGTGGCCGACCAGGGCCGACTCGACCTCGGTGGTGGAGATGTTGTGGCCCGAGACGAGCATGACGTCGTCCACCCGGCCGAGCAGCCAGATGTCCCCGTCCTCGTCCTTCTTGGCGCCGTCACCGGCGAAGTAGCGGCCCTCGAAGCGCGACCAGTAGGTGTCGACGTAACGCTGGTCGTCGCCCCAGATGGTGCGGAGCATGGACGGCCACGGCTCGGTGATCACCAGGTAGCCGCCGGAGCCGTTCGGCACCTCGACGGCGTTGTCGTCCACCACGGTGGCCGCGATGCCCGGCAGGGCGCGCTGGGCCGAGCCCGGCTTGGTCTCGGTGACGCCCGGCAGCGGGCTGATCATGATGGCGCCGGTCTCGGTCTGCCACCAGGTGTCCACGATCGGGGCCTTGCCGGCGCCGATGTGCTCGCGGTACCAGATCCAGGCCTCGGGGTTGATCGGCTCGCCGACGCTGCCCAGCACCCGCAGCGAGGACAGGTCGAACTTCGCGGGGATGTCGTCGCCCCACTTCATGAAGGTGCGGATCGCGGTCGGCGCGGTGTAGAGGATGGTCACGCCGTACTTCTGGACGATCTCCCAGAACCGGCCCTGGTGCGGGGTGTCCGGGGTGCCTTCGTAGATGACCTGGGTGGCGCCGTTGGAGAGCGGACCGTAGACGATGTACGAGTGGCCGGTGACCCAGCCGATGTCGGCGGTGCACCAGTAGACGTCGGTCTCCGGCTTGAGGTCGAAGACCGCGTGGTGGGTGTAGCTGACCTGGGTGAGGTAGCCGCCCGAGGTGTGCAGGATGCCCTTGGGCTTACCGGTGGTGCCCGAGGTGTAGAGGATGAACAGCGGGTGCTCGGCGTCGTGCGCCTCGGGGGTGTGCTCGGTGGACTGGCGCGCGGTGATCTCGTGCCACCAGACGTCGCGGCCCTCGGTCCACGGGATGTCCTGCCCGGTGCGGCGGACCACCAGGACGTGCTCGACGCCGTCGACCTTGGTGAGCGCCTCGTCGATGGCCGGCTTGAGGGCGGAGGGCTTGCCTCGGCGGTAGCCGCCGTCGGCGGTGATGACGAGCTTGGCCTGGGCGTCCTGGATGCGGGAGGCGACGGCGTCGGAGGAGAAGCCGCCGAAGACCACCGAGTGGGTGGCGCCGATCCGGGCGCAGGCCAGCATCGCGACGACCGCCTCGGCGATCATCGGCAGGTAGACGGCGACCCGGTCGCCCTTGCGGACACCGAGCTCCAGCAGCGCGTTGGCGGCCTGCGAGACCTCGTCCTTGAGCTGGGCGTAGGTGATCGAGCGGCCGTCGCCGGGCTCGCCCTCGAAGTGGATGGCGACCCGGTCGCCCAGGCCGTTCTCCACGTGGCGGTCGACGCAGTTGTACGCGACATTGAGCTTGCCGTCGGCGAACCACTTGGCGAAGGGAGGGTTGGACCAGTCGAGGGTCTCGGTCGGCTCGACGGCCCAGGTGAGGCGACGGGCCTGCTCGGCCCAGAAGCCCAGACGGTCCTCGGAGGCCTGCGCGTACGCGGCCGTGGTGACGTTGGCGGCTGCGGCGAGCTCTGCCGGCGGGGCGAAGCGCCGCTCCTCCTTGAGCAGGTTGGCCAGGCTCTCGTTGCTCAACGCGCACTCCTCATCGAGTCATGATCGGGGGCGATCCCGTGCGTGGGGATTGTCCCGTGTGTCCCAGCGCACAGCTCACCAGGCGAACGGGGCAGTTGACAAGAGGCTCCTGGGAATTGGTGTAGACCTTTGATCGGCAGCCGTCCCGCCTCGTGTACGGTCCGCCGCGGAGGACCGGAAGACCGTGCGAGGGTCGGTGGGCCCGTGCCCCGGCCCGCCCGGCGGGGACACGGGCCCGGCTCTCAGGCGGCCAGCCCGGGACCCTCCTCGCCGCCCTTGACCGGAACGCGATCATCCACATTCACCCGTTCGGCCGATGCCGTGTTCGGTCGGACACCGGGGCCGGTTCCGGCGGGGTCCTCGGCGTGGCGTTCGATTCCGGTCGTGCGCTTCCCGGCGCGGGCCTCGACCGGGCTGAACGTCCCGGCGGCCCGGTCCAGGACGTAGGCCTGGGCCGTCGCGAAGTCGAAGTACATCCCGACCAGCCGTAGCGTGCCCTCCTCGACCCGGCGTTCCACCGCCGGGTTCGCCATCAACTGGTCCAGTTGCTGGACCACGTTGGTGATGCAGAGCTGCTCCACGACGTCCACCGCGGGCCGGGCGGCGAACTCCGCCGGGACCCGTCGGAGCCGGTCCAGCGAGCCGCGGCCGTTGCGCAGCCAGCGGGCCAGCGGGGTCGGCGGCCCGGGGTGCTCGTGCACGCCGTCCAGCAGGGCCTTCATCGCGCCGCAGCCGGAGTGGCCGCAGACCGTGATCGAGCGCACCTCCAGCACCTCGACCGCGTACTGCACCGCGGCGGCCACCGAGTCGTCCGCCGCTCCGGGTTCGTGCGGGGCGGGCACCAGGTTGCCCACGTTGCGCACGGTGAACAGGTCGCCCGGACCGCTGTTGGTGATCATGCTGGTGACCATCCGGGAGTCCGCGCAGGTCAGGAAGAGCTGGGAGGGTGTCTGTCCCTCCCGTGCCAGCCGGGCGAGCTCCGGCCGGATCAGCGGGGCGGTGTGCAGCTGGAACACCCGGACGCCGTCCAGCAGCCGGCCGTGCGGGTCCTCCTGCTGCTCGATGCAGTGGTGGCCGACCCAGGGCGTCCAGGCCCGGCAGCGGTGCGGACCCGGTGAACTGCCCGCGCGCACGGTGCCGTCCGGGTCGAGCACCTCGTCGTCCTGTCGTCGCGTCACCATCGAGACCCGGCCGCCCGCGTTCTGGTGCCCCGCCCGCCAGGTGTGCAGCGTCTCGTACGCGGCGTGGTCCAGGAAGGAACCGTCGTGGATCACGGTGACCTCGGCCCCGGCCGGGATGCCGGCCAGCGCCCGGCTGAGCCGGGGCACGGCGGTGAAGGTGAGCGGGCCGTGCGTCTGGACGGTGACCGTGCCGTCGGGACCGGTCCCGACGTCCACGTGGGCGCGGGTCAGCCGGTAGAGGGCGAGCAGTATCGCGGTGGCGGCGCCGATCGCGACGCCCCACAGCACGCCGCCGGCCACCACGCCGAGCACGGTGATCAGGTAGACGGGGAACTCGCGGTGCCGGTGCACCTTGCGGATGTGCGCGAAGCTCACCATCTGCAGTCCGACCACCAGCACCAGCGCGGCGAGCGCGGCCAGCGGGATCCGGCGCAGCCCGCCGGTCAGCGCCAGTGCGGCGGTCAGCACCCAGACGCCGTGCAGCACCGAGGCCCACCTGGTCCGGCCGCCGGCCCGCACGTTGGCGGTGCTGCGGACCGCGCCCCCGGCGACCGGCAGCCCGCCGACCAGTCCGCTCACCAGGTTGGCGAGGCCCTGTCCGCGCAGTTCGCGGTCGAGGTCGCCGGTGCGGCGGGACATCCGGTCGATCGCGACGGCGGACAGCAGCGACTCCACGCTGGCGACGGCGGTGACGGTGAGGACGGCGGCGAGCAGCCCGAGGGCCGGGCCGTGCGGCAGCGCGGGCAGGAGCGCCTGCGGCCGCCAGGCGGGCAGTTCGATGTGGGCGAGCCGCAGGTCCAGGGCGAACACGAGGGCGGTGGCCAGCGCGACACCGGCCAGCGAGCCGGGCACCTTGGCCAGCCGGGCACCGAACTCGCCCGCACGGCCGGGCAGTCGGCCGAGCCGGGGCCAGCCGACCAGGGCGGCCACGGTCACCGCGCCGGCCAGCAGCGCGGGTGGGTGCGGGCCGGCCAACTGCCCCGGCAGGGCGAGGAGATCGGCGATCGCGGAGCTCTGCGGCGAGCCGCCGAGGACGACGTGCAGCTGCGCGAGGGCGATGGTGATTCCGACTCCGGCCAGCATGCCGTGCACGATCGCGGGCGATACGGCGAGTGCGGTCCGGGCCACCCGGCGTGCGCCGAGCAGGAGTTGGAGCAGGCCGGCGGCGACGGTGATGGCGCAGGTGGCCTGCCAGCCGTACTGGGCGATCAGTCCGGCGGTGATCACCGTCAGCGCCGCCGAGGGGCCGCTGACCTGGAGCGGTGTGCCGCCGAACAGCCCGACCACGATCCCGCCCACGGCCGCGGCGGCCAGACCGGCGGTGAGCGGGGCGCCGGTGGCGAGCGCGATGCCGAGGGAGAACGGCACGGCGATCAGGGAGACCACGAGGGACGCGGAGAGGTCGTGCGCCCACCGGGTCCGGAGGCCCGGGCCCGGCGGCGCGTGGTCGGTGGTGTCGGAGGCGATGGGGGCGCTGGAGATGTCGAGGGTCATGGTCTTCCCGTCTGTCCGGGGGAGCGAACGCAGTCAGGTCCGGCGGTGAATCCGGGGTGGGGCTCCGGGGCGGATCGGCTGTCGTGGGTCGCGACGGTGTGGCGGGATGGCGTGGGCGCGGCGGGGGAGTGCGGGTGTCACCGGCCGGCGTTGACCATCAGGCCCGCCAGGGCTCCGGGCGAGGTGCGGGACGTCTCACCGGGGGCCGCCGAGCGAACCATCAAGACTCGGTAAACCGAGGGTAATGAAAGCTTTGCACAGCGTGGTTCCGGGAGGGAAGCGGAAAACTCTCTGATTCACCCCATTGGGTGGTGGTCGAACGGTCGGGGATCTGCAGGTCGCAGCGGCCGGGACGGGGCGGACGGCCGGGGCGGTCCGGCCGGGCCCGGAACGCCGAACGGGCCGCAGCCCCCCCGAGGGTGGGGGAGGCCGGGCCCGTTCGGCTGCGGTGGTGCGGGTCAGACGTGGGCGCCCGCCGGGGCCGTGCGCTCGCCGGCGTCCGCGAACTCGCCCAGGACGAAGTCCTCGTCGACCTGGGTCGCGAGGTCGGTGCCGACCTTGGCGTTGGCCCAACTCTCCGCGTTGCGGCGGTGGAAGAGCGCCGCCTGCTCGGTGTAACGGCGCGCGTCCCGCCGCCCGTACGCCGCGTCGGCCTCGATCCGCAGCTCCTCCAGTACCGCCCGGTTGGCCGGCTCCAGGGATTTCAGCGGCGGTTCGGCGCCCTGTTCCAGGCGGCGCACCCAGTCCGACTGCCCGAAGGTGACGAGCAGGTCGTCGCCGACCTCGCGGCGCAGGAAGGCCAGGTCGTCCGGGCCTTGCACCTTGTTGCCGATCACCCGCAGCTGCACGCCGAAGTCGCGGGCGTAGTCCCGGTACTGGCGGTAGACGGAGACGCCCTTGCGGGTCGGCTCGGCGACCAGGAAGGTCAGGTCGAAGCGGGTGAACAGGCCGGAGGCGAAGGAGTCCGAGCCGGCGGTCATGTCGGTCACCAGGTACTCGCCCGGCCCGTCCAGCAGATGGTTGAGCAGCAGCTCCACCGCGCCGACCTTGGAGTGGTAGCAGGCCACCCCGAGATCCTCCTCGGTGAAGGCGCCGGTCGCCAGCAGCCGGACCGAGCCCTCGTCCAGTGCGATCGGGCGGGCGCAGGAGGCGTAGACCGGGTTCTCCTCGACGATCCGCAGCAGTCGCGAACCGCGGCCGGGCGGCGTGGTTTTGATCATCTCGCCGGAGGAGCGGATCAGCGGGTTGCTGCCGCGCAGGTACTCCTTGATCTCCGGCAGGTGTCCGCCCAGTGAGGGCAGATCGGCGGCTTGAGCGTCCGTCAGTCCCAGGGCTGGGCCCAGGTGCTGGTTGATGTCGGCGTCCACGGCGATGACCGGTCGGCCCATGGCGGCCAGGTGGCGGATGAACAGTGCGGACAGCGTGGTCTTCCCACTGCCGCCCTTGCCGACGAAGGCGATCTTCATCTGGGGACTCCGGCTCTCGCTCAGGGCCCTCGCTGCGGGCCGCCTGCCCAGGGGCCGCGCACGACGCGTTCCCTAGTTGGAAATCGTTATCGTCTCCGATAGTGGCCATGCTAGCCGTGGTTTGGGTTTCGCCGGGAGAGGGAAGTGAGGATTGCCTCTAATGGGTGATGCGGGGTTGCTGTTCCGGAAGGGGCGCCCCGTTCATTACTCTCGGGTAGGTGAGCACTGGAACTGATCCCCTCGCCCCACTGGCCCAGCTCCCCGGGGTGCCCGACGCGGTGGCCGAGGTGCGCAAGGCCGTCGACCGGCTCTACGGCCACCGGGTGATGCGCCGCCGCGCGGCCGAGGTCACCTCTGAGTCCGCGCTGCGCGGCGCCCGCGCGTCGGCCGCCCTGGCCGGGGCCGACTGGCCGCTGGAGGAGGTCCGCCGCCGCAGCGACTTCGGCGCGGATCCCGAAGCCCGCACGGTCGGTGCGGCCCTGCGGATCGCCGCCGAGGCCGGTCAGCTGCTCAGCATCTGGCGGCACTCGCCGCTCCAGGTGCTGGCCCGGCTGCACCTGCTCGCGGTCGGCGACGGCGATCCGGCCGCCGGTCGCCCGCGGCGGGCCGGGGAGGGCGCCGAGGAACTGTTCCCGCTGGAGCTGAAGCCGGTGGAGAGCGTCGAGGTCGACACCGCGGGCGGGCCGCTGCCCGTGCTGCCGCCCGCTCCGGGTACGGAGGAGGTCGCGGCCCGGCTGGACCAGCTCTCCCGGCTGCTGGTGGCCCGTGCGGAGGGGCAGGGCGTGGGTACGCCGGCCCTCGTCGTGGCCTCGGTGGTGCACGGCGAACTGCTCGCGCTGCGGCCGTTCGGCACCCACAACGGGGTGATCGCGCGGGCCGCCCAGCGGATCGTGCTGATCGCCGAGGGCCTCGACCCGAAGTCGATCTGCCCGGCCGAGGTCGGCCTGGCGGAGCTCGGCGCGGCCGAGTACCGCCGGGCCCTGGCCGGGTACCTGGCGGGCACCCCCGAGGGGATGGCGGCCTGGATCGCGCACTGCGGCCGGGCGCTGCGGCTCGGCGTGCGGGAGAGCACGGCGGTCTGCGAGGCGATGCAGCGCGGGATGGTCTGAGCGGCCGGAGCGAGGGGGCGCACGCCCTGCGAGGGCGCGCGGAGACGAAGATGCGGCGGCACCTGATCCTGCTGGGTGCCGCCGCTGGTGCAGATACCGGGTGACCATGCATGCACCGGAAGTGCCGATCAGACGGGGATCCTGCCCGTTCGTCTGGTCCGGCGGCCCGACAGCGGGTCGGCTGCATGTGGGTGCCCGGATATCTGTACGTGCGGTCCGTGGGGCCTGAACTGCGTTGTCGGTTTGACCTCTTAGGTCCTGACCGGGTCTCGCGGGCCGTGCTTCATTTGTATCGCGTTTCGGGCGAAAGGGGAACCCGAAACGAGAAGTCCATCACGATTGCCCGTTTTGTCCAATGGCGGCCCGGTCGAGTGGCCTCAGGCGACGGGACGCCGCCGACGGGCCAGGTACCAGATCGCCCCGGCGGTCACCGCGGCCGTCCCGACCGCCACGGCGGTCAGCACCGAACCGCTCGGAGCGGAGAACTCGGGCAGCCGGCGCCGCAGTTCCACCGGCTTGTCGAAGACCAGCACCGGCCACTCCCGGGCCTGCGCCTCCTTCCGCAGCGCGCGGTCGGGATTGACGGCCGACGGGTGGCCGACCGCCTCCAGCAGCGGCAGGTCGGTGGAGGAGTCGCTGTAGGCGTAGGACGCAGCCAGGTCGTAGCCCTCGGTCGCGGCCAACTCCCGGATGGCGGCGGCCTTGTTCTCGGCGTAGGCGTAGTACTCGATCTCGCCGGTGTAGCAGCCGTCCTCGACCTTGAGCCGGGTGGCGATCACGTGGTCCGCGCCGAGCAGCCGGCCGATCGGCTCGACCACCTCGGAGCCGGAGCTGCTGACGATCACCACGTCCCGGCCGGCCGCGTGGTGCTGCTCGATCAGCGAGGCCGCCTCGTCGTAGATGATCGGGTCGATCAGGTTGTGCAGGGTCTCCGCGACGATCTCGCGCACCTGCTGGACGTTCCAGCCACGGGTGAGCGCGGAGAGGTACTCGCGCATCTTCTCCATCTGGTCGTGGTCCGCGCCGCCGGCGAGGAAGACGAACTGGGCGTACGCACTTCGCAGTACGGCCCGACGGTTGATCAGGCCGCCCTGGTAGAACGGGCGGCTGAAGGCCAGCGCGCTCGACTTGGCGATGATGGTCTTGTCGAGGTCGAAGAAGGCCGCCGTGCGCAGCCTGCCGGGTCGGGGACGAACGGGCGGGCGGAGCTCTTCGGGCCCGGTCGTGTCGCCCTGGGACTCGTCGGCGTGGTCGTCGGCGTTCTCGATGGTGTCCACGGGAACCGAGGATAGAGGGAGCTGCAAAACACCCCGCCATTCGGCGTACTCGCGGGCGTGCGGGTTTGTGTTTCTGGCCGCTCGGGTACACCATGGAAGTCACGGATCGTTCGCGACCGTGCTAACCCGGTCCGGCTCCTCCCCCCCGAGCCGGGCTGTGGATAGACGACCCCCGCTCTCCCCCCCGGCGGGGGTCGTCGCACGTCCGGGGCCATTTTCAGGGCTTGAACGCCCCTCGCGGCGCATTCGGCGCCGGTGCGTCGGCGGCTTACAGGGGGTGTCGGCAGCTCGGCCCGCCCACCCGACTTCGTCACTCTGCGTTGCCATTTGCTCATGCCCGTCGAGGATCGAACGGCTGGTTCCGATCGGTGGTGCGGGCCCGTTCGGAGGCGGTGTCCGGAGTGTGGCGGGCGGCGGTCGGGAGGGCGACGGAACGGGATGCGGCAGGCCCCGGTTCATCTCGGTGACCCCTTTCGTCAATTCTTCGCCGATTAGCCCCCCGCCCGGGTGAACGTTTTCATCCACAGCCCACGAGTTATCCACAGGCAATCGGAACCCGGATGACGGAATCCGGATCTCCCCCCACCGTGATGACCGGCGGCGGTCGCCGGGCAGGGCCTCATCCCCTTCCTCCCCCGGAGGTCTGTCGGGCGGCCGTCCGCCGGAAGAGTCCGACGTGCGCCGCCGGCCACCCCCGGTGGCCGGCGGCGCGGAGGGGAGAAACCATGTCGACACCGATCGCCGACCACATCGCCGCCGAGGGCCCCGCGGTCGCCGGGCCGCTCGTCGTCACCGAGGACGAAGGCCTGGCCGAGCACCTGCTGCGGATCTGCGCGGCGGCGGGCACCGAGCCGAGGCTGGTCCGGGGCGCGCCGCCGACGCGGGACCTCTGGGAGGGGGCCCCGCTGGTCCTGGTCGGGGACGACCAGGCCGCCCGCTGCTCCGGGCTGGGCCGGCGCGGAGGGGTGCTGCTGCTCGGCCTGGACCTGGACGACCCCGGGGTGTGGGTCAGGGCCGTCCAACTCGGGGCCGAACACGTGCTGTTCCTGCCCGACGCCGAGGCCTGGCTGCTCGACCGGATCGCCGACGCGGCCGAGGGCGTCGGCTGCCCGGCGGTCACCGTCGCGGTGCTCGGCGGATCCGGCGGGGCCGGAGCCTCGACGCTGGCCTGTGCGCTGGCGGTCACGGCCGCGCGGGCGGGCCGGCGGACGATGCTCCTGGACGGCGATCCGCTGGGCGGGGGCATCGACATCCTGCTCGGCGGCGAGCGGGTCAGCGGGTTGCGCTGGCCCGATCTGGCCGGCTCCCGAGGGCGGGTCAGCGGGGCCGAGCTGGCCCGGGCGCTGCCGGCGCTCAAACGGCTCTCCGCGCTGTCCTGCCTGTCCTGGGACCGCGGCGACACCCTGACGGTGCCGCCGGAGGCCATGCGCAGCGTGCTGGCCGCCTCCAGGCGGCGCGGCGGGCTGGTGGTGGTCGACGTGCCCCGTCACCTCGACGCGGCTGCCGGGCAGGCGCTGGAGCAGTCCGACCTGGCGCTGCTGGTGGTGTCGGCCGAGTTGCGTGCGGTGGCCGCCGCCGACCGGGTCGCGGCGGCGGCCCGGATGCGGCTCGGGGACGTCCGGGCCGTGTTGCGGCCGGTGCGGGCCGGCGGGCTCCCGGTCCGGCAGATCGTCCGCGGGCTGCGGTTGCCCCTGGCGGGGGAGCTGGAGCCGGAGCCGGGCCTGGCCCAGGACGTCGTGAAGGGCGTCCCGCCGGGGAGCCGGGAGAGCGGCCCGCTCGCGCGCTTCTGCGCGAGCTTCCTGAACGAGGTGCTGCCGCCGGTGCCGGCGGTCGGAGGGGGTGTGTACTGATGGTCCGTCTGCGTAGAACGGTCCTTCGGAGCGGCTCGCCGGGCCCGGGCGGTGACGCGCGGGAGCACCGGCCGCTGCGGAGCGTGCCGCCGCCCGGCGGGCCGCCGGAGCCCGGGCACGGGCCCTGCCCGTACGGCCGGACGGCCCGCGAGCAGCGGACGGCGGCCCTGGTGGACGCGGTCCGGCTGCGGCTGGCCGAGTCGGGGGCAGCCCCGACGGCAGGCTCGGTCGCGGCCGCGCTGCGGGCCACCCGCCCGCCGCTCGGCGGGGACGAGGTCCTGGACACCGTGCGCTCGCTGCGCGCCGAACTGGTGGGTGCGGGCCCGCTGGACCGGTTGCTGGCGGCGCCCGACGTCACGGACGTCCTGGTGAACGGTCCGGACGAGGTGTGGGTCGACCGTGGCGGCGGCCTGCAGCGAGCCACCGGAATCCGCTTCGCCGACGCCGAGGCGGTGCGGCGGCTGGCCCACCGGCTGGCCACCGCGGCAGGCCGGCGGTTGGATGACGCCCGCCCGTGGGTGGACGCCCGGCTGCCGGACGGCACCCGGTTGCACGCCGTGCTCCCGCCGATCGCGGCCGGCTGCACGCACATCTCGCTGCGGGTCTGCCGTCCCCGGCCGTTCACGCTCGACGAGTTGGCGGCGGGCGGGTCGCTGCCACCGGAGGGTGCGGAACTGCTCGCGGGCATCGTGCGGGCCCGGCTGTCGCTGCTCGTGTCCGGCGGGACGGGCTCGGGGAAGACCACGCTCCTGTCGGCCCTGCTCGGTCTGGTCGGGCCGGACGAGCGGATCGTGGTCGCCGAGGACTCCGCCGAGCTGCGACCGGACCACCCGCACGTGGTCCGGTTGCAGAGCCGGCCGCCCAACCAGGAGGGGCTGGGCGAGCTCACCCTGCGGGACCTCGTCCGCCAGGCGCTGCGGATGCGCCCGGACCGGCTGGTGATCGGCGAGGTCCGTGGGGCCGAGGTGTCGGACCTGCTGGCCGCGCTGAACACCGGGCACGAGGGCGGCTGCGGCACGGTCCACGCCAACACGGCGGCGGACGTGCCGGTGCGGCTGGAGGCACTGGGCTCGCTCGCCGGTCTCGACCGGCCGGCGCTCCACAGCCAACTGCGGGCCGCGCTCGATGTGGTGGTGCACCTGGTCCGCGATCCGGCCTCGGGGCGGCGCCGGGTGGCGGAGATCCACACGCTGACCGCGGCCGGCGACGGGTCGGCCGTGACCACACCCGCGGTGGCCTTCCCGGCATCCGGCGGCTTGCGTCCCGGCCGGGGCTGGGAGCGGCTGGTCGGCCTGCTGGCGGCGCGCGGGGTGTCACTCGGATCGGGGCGGCCGTGATCGCGGTGACGGCGGCCGGTCCGGCGGGTGCGGACGTGCGGGTCGTGGAACTCGCCTTCGCCCTGCTGCTGAGCGGGTGCGTCGCGGGCGCCGTCGTGCTGCTCGGCGGCGCGGTCCGGAAAGACCGACGACAACGGAGGTGAACGACATGACGCAGAGTCAACTCACGCTCTGCTGGACGGCGGTGCTGTGCCTGGTGGCCGTCGCCGCGTGGCGCGCGGTGCAGGAGCAGTTGCCGGGCGGGCGGCGCTCCAGGCTGGTGCTGGCGGGTAGCGGGCCTCCGGTGCGGGTGCCGGGCCCGGAGGTCGCGGTGCCGGCCCGGGGCCGGCTGCCGGAGTTCCTGGCACCCGAACTGCTGCTCCTGCCACTGGGATTGGCTGCCGGGAAGGCCGCGGAGTCGCCGGTGCCGGTGCTCGCGGCCGCCCTGGCCGTCCTGCCCCTGCGCAGGTGGCGGCTGCGGCGGCGCCTGGCGGCGGAGGCCCGGCACCGGGCCGCGGCCGTGGTGGACCTCTGCGCCGGTCTGGCGGGGGAGTTGCGCAGCGGGGCGACGCCGGAGCAGGCGCTGCACCTGGTCACCGCGCGGCTCGCGGCCGACCCGGAGGGGCTGCGCCGGCTCGGTGAGGAGCCGGTGGCCCGACTGGCGGCGGGCCGTTACGGCGGGGACGTGCCCGCCGCGCTGCACCTGCTGGCCGAACTGCCGGGCGGCAGTGGAGCCGCGGCCGTCGCGGCCTGCTGGCGGGTGGCCGCGGACAGCGGGTCGGGGCTGGCAGCCGCGCTGGACCGGGTCGCGGAGGCGCTGCGCGGCGAGCGGGCGCTCGCGGAGGAGATCGCCGGGGAACTGGCCGGGCCGCGTACGACGATCGCCGTCCTGGCCGCGCTGCCGGGCGTCGGGCTGCTCCTCGGCGCGGCGCTCGGGGCCCGGCCGCTGGAGGTGCTGCTGCACACGCCGGCCGGACTGGGCTGCCTCGTGGCGGGGGCGGCCCTGGAGGGGCTGGGAGTGCTCTGGACGGTGCGCATCGTCCGGGCGGCGGCCCACGGCGCCCTGGAAGTGCCTCCGGGGCGGGGCGAGCGGCGTCGGGCCCCCGGCCGTGCGGCGCCCGCTCTTCGGGCGGGCGAGCGGAACTGCGGGCTGTCACGGGTGCGGGCGCGGGCGCCCGGGGTGGGAACGGGGGCGAGGTGATGCGGGGCATCGAGTGGGCGGCGGTCGCCCTCCCGGCGGTTGCGGCCGCGGTGGTGTGGACGTCGGTGCGCGGCCGGGCGAGGCATCGACGGGTGTTCCCCCGGGCGGCGGCCCGGGGGAGGGAGAGGACGGGGAAGCGAACCAGGCTGACGCCCTCGGGCGTTGGGCGCCGACGAAGCGTGGTGACGGCGGCTGCCGCCGGGCTCGCGGCGGTGGCGCTGCTCGGTGGCGGCTCCGGACTGGCCGTCGGGGTGCTGCTGGCGCTGGGTGTCCACCGGTGGTCGGCCCGGGCGCGGTCGCCGGTCGATCGCCGGGCGGCCCGCGAGGAGCAGTTGCTGACCAGGCAACTCCCACTGAGCGCCGAGCTGTTGGCGGCCTGCCTCGGCTCGGCGGCGCTGCCCTCGGAGGCGGTGTCGGCGGTGGGCCGGAGCGTGGGTGCGCCGCTGGGTCCTCGGCTGGTGGCGATCGGGGCCGAACTGGCCCTGGGCGCACCGCCGGAGCTGTGCTGGCGCCGACTGGGCGAGCACCACCCGTCGCTGGCGCCGCTGGCGCGCTGCCTGGAGCGCAGCAGCCTCGGCGGCGTCCCCGCCGCCGGCCCTCTGATCGGGCTGGCCCAGGGGCAGCGCACGGCGGCTGCCCGTGCGGCCCACGCCCGGGTCCGCCGGGCCGCGGTGCTGGCCACCGCGCCGCTGGGGCTCTGCTTCCTCCCGGCCTTCGCCCTGATCGGCGTGGTGCCGGTGGTCGTCGGCCTCACCAGCCGCTTCGCCCAGGCGATGTGAACAAGAGCCGGTTGCACGAACACCAACGGACATCGAGTGACAGGAGAGTTTCATGACCGCAGTGATCGCGATCGGGCCCGGTACCGGGCGTCCGCTCCGCTCGTCGGCCGGCACGTGGCGGCGGAGGACCCGCCGGGCGGCCTGTCGGGTGCGCAGGGTGGTCCGGCTTCGGGGTCGCTCGGACGCCGGGATGACCACGGCCGAGTACGCCGTCGGGACGCTGGGCGCGTGCGCCCTCGCGGCCGGGCTGTACAAGGTGGTGACCAGCGAGGCCATCACCGGCGCGCTGACCGACATGCTGGTGCGGGCGCTCCATGCGGCCTAGGGTCTGCCGCCGGCCTCCCGCCTGTGGGCCGCCTCGGGCCGGATGGTCCCAGAGCACGAACGCACCGCGCGAGGTTGTCGCCGACCGCCGACGGGCCCCAGCCCGTCGGCCGGGAGGCGCCCTCACCCCCGCTTTGCGGGGCGCTCACCCCGACGCCGCCCCGCCTGCCCTCCGGGCGGGTGGCGGGGGCCCGGGGACAGGCCCCGGCAGGGCGGGGGAACACGGTGCCGGCCGGGCGTGGTCGCTGCGCCCGCGGCGGCGCGGCGACGCGGGCTTCGTGACGGCGGAGACGGCGGTGGTGCTGCCGGCGCTTCTCCTGCTCGCGGCGATGCTGATCTGGGGCGTGCTCGCTGCGGCCGCGCAGATCCGCTGCGTGGACGCCGCCCGGGTCGGCGCCAGGGCGGCCGCACGTGGGGAGCAGGACGCTGCCGGGCTCGCCCGCGCGGCGGCCCCGCCGGGCGCGCAGGTCCGGGTGGCCCTGGCGGCCGACACGGTTCGGGTCGAGGTGGAGGCGCCGTGCGCGGGGCCGGGCAGGCTCGGCGGGCTGCTCGCCGTCCGGCTCAGCGCGGCGGCGGTGGCGGCGCGGGAGGACGTTCTGGTGCCGGTCACGGACGGAGGCGGTGGCCCATGGCCGTCCTGAGCGGGCTGCGGGCGACGGCGGAGCGGGTGGCGCGCGCCCGTGCGGCCCGAGCGGCCGCGGCGGGCGGACGAGGGCCGGACGCCGGTTCGGCGACGGTCTGGCTGCTCGCCCTGGCGATGCTGGGCACGGCGGTGTGCGCCGCGACGATCGCGGTCGGCTCGGTGGTCGCGGCCCGGCACCGGGCCGAGTCGGCCGCCGACCTCGCGGCCCTCGCCGCGGCGGACCGACTGCTGCTGGACCCGGACGGCGGCTGCGCCCGGGCCGCCGGGATCGCCGCCGTACAGGGCGCCGGGCTGGTGTCCTGTGCGGTCGACCGGACGGTGGACGCCGTCGAGGTGGTGGCCGAGGTGGGGGTCCGCGGGCTCCCGGCCCGACTGCCGGTCGGCCCGGCGCGGGCAAGGGCCCGAGCCGGGCCGGCACGGGCCCCGGTCACCGGCCCCGAGGACGTCCCGGACGGCGGGCCGGGCCGAGGCCCGAGCACTGCGGCGGTGGCCTCATGAACCGGCCTGCGCTCCACCGTCCGGTCCCGAGGCCGCCTCCTGCCCGTCCGATGCCTCCGGCCCGTCCTGAGTCCCCGGCCCGTGCTGCGTCCCCGGCCCGTGCTGCGTCCCCGGCCCGTCCGGTGTCCCCGGCCCGTCCGGTGTCTCCTGCCCGTTCTGCTCGTCCGCAGCCCCGGGCGCCCCGGCCAGCAGGACGTCCAGGAGCCGGACGGCGGCGGCCTTGTCCAGCGGGTCGTTCCCGTTGCCGCACTTGGGCGACTGGACGCAGGAGGGACAGCCGCGCTCGCACTCGCAGGAGGCGATCGCCGTCCGGGTGGCCGTCAGCCACTGGACCGCCCGCTGGAAGCCGCGTTCGGCGAAGCCGGCCCCGCCCGGGTGGCCGTCGTACACGAACACGGTCGGCAGGCCGGTGTCGGGGTGCAGCGGGACGGAGACGCCGCCGATGTCCCACCGGTCGCAGGTGGCGAACAGCGGCAGCAGCCCGATCGAGGCGTGCTCGGCTGCGTGGGCCGCGCCGGGCAACTGGTCGAGCGGGATGTCCGCGTCGAGCAGCTGGTCCTCGGTGACGGTCCACCAGACCGCGCGGGTGCGCAGCGTGCGGGGCGGCAGGTCGAGTTTGGTCTCGCCCATGATCTCCCCGGTCGAGATCCGCTTGCGGAGGTAGCCGACCACCTGGTTGACCACCTCCACCGAGCCGAAGCTGAGCCGGCCCTCGCCCCAGTCCACGGTGGTGTCGGTGTCGAGGACGGAGATGGAGGTGATGTCGCGGGCGGCCGTGGTGTACGGCGGGTCGGCCGGTTCGACCAGGGCGACGGAGTTGTCCAGGTCGAACTCCCGGACCAGGTAGGTGCGGCCCTGGTGCAGGTGGACGGCCCCGGTGTGGACGGTGGTGTGTGCGGCCGCGGCGTCCACCGTGCCGAGCAGTCGGCCGGTGTCGGCCTCGACGATCTGCACCGGGCTGCCGCCGCTGCCGCGCAGGTCCACCGCGTCGGCCGCGCGCTCGCGACGGGTCCAGTACCAGGAGCCGTCGCTGCGCCGGCGCAGCAGGCCGCGCCGCTCCAGGACCGGCAGCAGCGGCGCGGTGGACGGCCCGAACAGCTCCAGGTCGGCATCGGTGAGCGGGAGTTCGGCGGCGGCCGCGCACAGGTGCGGGGCGAGCACGTGCGGGTTGTCGGGGTCGAGCACGGTGGCCTCGACGGGGGCCGCGAACAGCGCCTCCGGGTGGTGCACCAGGTAGGTGTCCAACGGGTCGTCCCGGGCGATCAGGACGGCCAGAGCGCCCTGGGCCTCCCGGCCCGCCCGGCCCGCCTGCTGCCAGAGCGAGGCCCGGGTGCCGGGATAGCCGGCGATCAGGACGGCGTCGAGGCCGGAGATGTCGACGCCGAGTTCGAGAGCGGAGGTGGAGGCGAGGCCGAGCAGCCGGCCGGTGTGCAAGTCGCGCTCCAGGGCCCGGCGTTCGTCGGCGAGGTAGCCGCCGCGGTAGGCGGCCACCCGCCCGGCGAGCGGGCGGTCGAGCTGGTCCTGGGCCTGGAGCGCGACGAGTTCGGCGGCGCGCCGGGAACGGACGAAGACGACGGTACGGGTCTCCCACTCGACCAGGTCGGTGAGCAGGCGGGCGGCCTCGGCGGTCGCGGTGCGGCGCACGGGCGCGCCGTGCTCGCCGACGTTCTCGGTCAGCGGCGGCTCCCAGAGGCCGAAGACCATCGGCCCGCGCGGTGAGGCGTCCTCGGTGACGGCCACGGCCGGCAGGCCGGTCAGCCGCCGGGCGGTCGCGGCCGGGTCGGCGGTGGTGGCGGAGGCCAGCAGGAAGGTGGGTGACGAACCGTACCGGGCGCAGACGCGGCGCAGCCGTCGCAGCACCTGGGCGACGTGCGATCCGAACACGCCCCGGTAGCTGTGGCACTCGTCGACGACCACGTAGCGCAGCGCCTTGAGGAAGGAGGACCAGCGGGCGTGGCCGGGCAGGATGCCCCGGTGCAGCATGTCCGGGTTGGTGAGCACGTAGGAGGCGTACTGGCGGACCCACTCGCGCTCCTCGGGCGGGGTGTCGCCGTCGTACAGGGCGGCGCGGACCCTCGGTGGGGCGAGCTCGGCGGCCCGGCGGCGCTGGTCGGCGGCGAGCGCCTTGGTCGGGGCCAGGTAGAGCGCGGTGGCACCGCGGCCGTTGCGGGCCTCGGTGCCGTCCAGCAGGTCGCTGAGCACCGGGGCCAGATAGCCCAGCGACTTGCCCGAGGCGGTGCCTGTGGCGATCACCACAGTTTGGCCGCTTTTGGCCAGATTCATAGCTTCTGCCTGGTGCGCCCACGGCTGTTCCACCCCGACGGCGCGCGCGGCGGCCACGACCTCCGGACGGATCGAGTCGGGCCACGGTGAATAACACGCAGCTCGGGCGGGAAGGTGCTCCGTATGGGTGAGCCGGTCGGACCGCCCCCGGCCGGTGGCCAGGGTCGTGAGCAGTGCCTCGGGCGGGCTGTGTCGGGGCGGCATGGGGACCCAGTGTGTCACCGGCGTGACGGAGAATCGCCGTAAGCCATCGTGCGGGCATGGTCGCAGGTGGTTGAATGTGGCCGTGACGGCCGAATGGCCGTGGGTCGCAGCGCTGAGGCTTGCCACGCGTTGGCTGGGCGCGCCCGGGGCTCGCGACCATGCGGTGGCGGCCGTCCGGCCGAGGATCGCACATGACGTAGCAAGGCAAGGTGCTGGAGGTTCCGTGGACCTGTCCCTGTCGACCCGTTCAGTCGGCGATCGTACGGTCGTCGAGGTTGGCGGCGAGATCGATGTGTACACCGCCCCGAAGCTGCGGGAGCAGCTGGTCGAGCTCGTCAACGACGGCAAGTACCACCTCGTCGTCGACATGGAGGGCGTTGACTTCCTCGACTCGACCGGCCTCGGTGTGCTGGTGGGCGGTCTGAAGCGGGTGCGCGCTCACGAGGGCTCGCTGCGCCTCGTCTGCAACCAGGAGCGCATCCTGAAGATCTTCCGCATCACCGGCCTGACCAAGGTCTTCCCGATTCACACCTCGGTGGACGACGCGGTCAACGCGACCGACTGACGCGGCCGGGCCGGCCCGTGCGGCCGGCCCCGCCCGTTCCTCGCGTCCGGGTGCCCGGGCCCGTGTGGCCCGGAGCGTCCTCGGGCGCCTCTGGGCCGGTTCCGCCGGCCCGCAGGGGCCGGACCTCCGGCCCCTGTCGGAGCACCCCGAGGGGGAGAGATGGCAACCGTCGAACTTCGATTCAGCGCGCTTCCCGAGCACGTGCGGACGGCCCGACTGGTCGCCGCGGCCGTCGCCAGACGGGCCGGGGTCGACGAGTCGGTGCTCGACGAGGTACGGCTCGCGGTCGGCGAGGCGTGCTCCCGCGCAGTCGGCCTGCACCAGCGTGGCGGTATCGGCGGCACGGTCCGGGTCGCGCTGACCGATCAGGAGAAGCGTTTCCTCATCGAGGTCGAGGACGAGGCCGGCCCCGCCGCCGTCCCGGCCTCCGGCGCTGCCGAGGGCGGCGAGCCGGACGAGGACACCCTGGGCCTCGCCGTGATCACCGGCCTGGTCGAGGAGCTGGAGGTCACCAACGGCACGGACGGTGGCCTGATCCGGATGAGCTGGCCGGTCTCGGTCGCCTCCATCGCGGTCTGAGGCGTCTCTTCCGCGGTTCCGTACGCACCCGGAGGGCTGGCGTCCAGCCCCCGGTCATGCGTTGACCACATGTTGATCCCGGCGGTTCGCTGCTTCCGGCACGACCGGGTCCGATCACCGGTCGGGCCTCGTCGCGGAAGAGGACCGCGGAAGAGGACGTACAAGCGGAACCGCGTCCGGTGGCCGGCCGGGCAGACCACCGCCACATCGGCGGCCACCCCCACCACCGAAGCGCTCCGGGCCGAGCTGCCGATCAGCTCGTCGGCCGGTACCCGGGGCGAGGAGGTCTGCTTCGGTACGCCCGTCGGCGTGCCGCGCGAGGAGGGGCCCGGCAGGCCGTGGAGCCGGGCACGATCGCCTTCCGGACCGACGGTGACAGCCTCGTGCTGCCGTACGGTCCGACGCCGATATCGCACGACGGCGAGTGCCGGCCGACCAGTCCCTGCAACGTCCTGGGCGCGGCCGGACGGTGGTGCCCGGGTGCCGCGGACGGTCCGCCGGGCGATCCGATCCGGGTCGAGCGGGCCTGACCCGCGGCCGGGGGCGCAGGGAGGGGCGCCGAGGGGGCGGACGGCAGGGCGGGGAGCGGGGCGGGGAACCGGGAACCAGGGGACGGACACCGGCCGTGTAGGTTCGACGACCGATGACGACCGAAACCGAAAGGCTTCTCCCGGTGAACAAGCGACTGCTGGCCGTACCCGCCCTCGGCGTGCTGCTCGCGTTCGGCGCCGTCGGCTGCGGCGGCGACGACAACAGCAAGCAGCTGGAGTCCTGGGCGTCGAACGTCTGTGGCGCGGCCAAGGACCCGATCGCCCAGGCGCAGACCGCGCTCGCCGACACCGGCCAGGTGAAGACCGGCGAGGCCCCGGCCGACCTCCAGAAACGGCTCTCCACGGACATCGGGCGGCTGGCCAAGACCAACCAGGACATAGCGGCCGCCATCGACGCGGCCGGTGCGCCCAAGGTGAAGGACGGTGCGCTCCTCCAGAAGGACACCGTCGAGGAGCTGAAGAAGGCGGCCGACGGCTACGTGGAGGTCCAGAAGAAGCTGGACGCGCTGCCCAACAACGACCAGGCCAAGTTCGCCGACGGGCTGCGCAGCGTGGCCGACCAGGTGCAGCAGCTGGCCTCGCTCTCCACCCAGGCGCAGAGCAAGCTCCAGCGCGGCGACCTCGGCGCGGCGATGGCCAAGCAGGAGGGCTGCAAGCCGTCCTCGACCACCGCCCCGACCGGCGGTGCGACCGGTGCTGCGACCGGTGCTGCGGGAGCCGGCGCGAGTGGCACTCCGGCCCCGGGCGGCGCGGGCACGACCCCGGCCCCCGGCGCCACCGACACCCCGAGCGCCCCGGCCACGCCCCCGGTGCCCGGCGCGACCGACGGAACGAGCCCGGCCGCCGGCGCGACCACCGCTCCGGCCGCCCCGCCCAGCACCCCGGCGAACCCCGCCCCCAGCGCGAGCTGAGCCCGGGCGCGTCGGCCCCGACGGACGGCGCGGCTCCGCGTGCCCTCGCGGAGCCGCCGCCCCCGAAGCTCGTACGCCGAGAGCCGGCGCGCCCGAGGGCCGCTGCCGAACGACTCGGCGGCCCCGGCAGGGCGGCGCGCGGCGGCCTGCGGGGGCGCGCGGAGTGGTGCGGGCTTCCGTCCGATGGGCGCGGGGCGCAGCGGCGGCCGCGGGGTGGGCGGCGGGGGACAATGGCGGGGTGATCAGTAGCCCCGTTCTCGACCCGACCCGCCTCGCCAAGTTCCGCGAGGCGCTGCTCGCCGCCTCGTTCACCGCCGACGGGTGCCTGGACCTGCTCGGGCCCACCGGCTATTCGGCGTTGGCCCGCAGCGAGGCGGTCCCGGCGCTGCGGGCGACCCGCGGTGGCAGTCCGCTGGAGACGCTGGTACGGCTGTTCCTGCTCCAGCAGCCGGTCCCGTACCGGGCGGCCGCCGCCGCGCTGCCGGTGGAGGACTGCCTGGCGGACGGCTGGCTGCGCCCCGACGGCGATCTGGTGCGCGCCACCGTCGACGTCCGGCCGTACGCCAACGAGGTGGCCGGGATGCCCAGTTCGGACGCCTGGGTGGTCTCCGACCTGGGCTGCGCCGTGGGCGGCGCAGGGGGCATCGGCTCCGGTGAGACCGCGCACGGGGTGGCTCGCAAGGACCTGGTGCTGGGGGTCGGCGGCGCCTCCACCACGCTGGCCAACATCACCGTGCGCCGCCCCGTCCGGGCCGCGCTGGACCTCGGTTCGGGCTCCGGTGTGCAGGCGCTGCACGCGGCCCGGCACGCCGGGACCGTCACCGCCACCGACCTCAACGCGCGCGCGTTGCGCTTCACCGAGCTGACCCTGGCGCTGTCCGGCTTCGACAACACCGAGGTGTCCGCCGGAAGCCTCTTCGAGCCGGTCGGGGAGCGGAAGTTCGACCTGATCGTCTCCAACCCGCCGTTCGTCATCTCGCCGGCCGGCCGGTTCACCTACCGCGACGGCGGCATGGCCGGCGACGACCTGTGCCGCAGCCTGGTCCGCTCGGCCGCCGACCACCTGGAGCCCGGCGGCTACTGCCAGCTGCTCGCCAACTGGCAGCACGTCAAGGGCGAGGACTGGCACGAGCGGCTGGCCGGCTGGGTCGCGGGCACCGGCCTGGACGCCTGGATCGTCCAGCGCGAGGTCCAGGACGTGGCCCAGTACGCCGAGTTGTGGCTGCGTGACGGCGGTGACCACCGCGGCCCCGGCGGCGACTACCAGGCCCGGTACGGCGAGTGGCTGGACGCCTTCGAGGCGGGCCGGGTCGAGGGCATCGGCATGGGCTGGATCACCCTGCGGGCGAGCGGCGCCGAGCGCCCGACCGTCCGGGTGGAGGAGTGGCCGCACCCGGTGGAACAGCCGCTCGGCCCGCACATCGAGGCCTGGTTCGACCGGCAGGACTTCCTCCGCTCGCACGACGACGCGGGCCTGCTCGCGGCCCGCTACGTGCTGGCCGACGAGGTGGTCCAGGAACAGGTCGGCGCGCCGGGCGCGGAGGACCCGGAGCACGTGATCCTGCGTCACAACCGCGGCATGCGGCGGGCCACCAAGGTGGACACCGTGGGTGCCGGTTTCGTCGGGGTCTGCGACGGGACGCTGTCGGCGGGCGAGATCGTGGACGCCATCGCGCAGCTGCTGGGCGAGGACCGGGTGGTCCTGCGGGACCGGGTGCCGGAGTCGCTTCGCCTGCTGACCGAGCAGGGGTTCATCGACCCGGTCCGCTGAGACCGCACTCCCTGAGACCGCACTCCCTGAGAGCGGACCCGCCGAGGCCCCGGCCTGCCGGGATCCGGGTCCGGTTCACCCGCCCGTACCCCCTGGTTCGTCCGGCCGCCGTCGGACGGCTGTCTCCCGTTGGTCCCCCACTGTGAAGCTCTGTCCACAGGCTGTGGACAGAGCTGGGGAGCCGGGGGCCAGGGGTGGACACGACGACGGCGATGGTGGGCGGGTCGGTGCTCGCCCTCTTCGGTGGCGTGCTGCTGCTCTGGTGCGCCGCCGAAGTGAGCCTGCGCCTGCGGGTGCGCCGCCGGGGGGTGCCGGCGGTGGCCACCGTGGTGGCCGAGGACGACGTGCACGGCCAGCTGGACAGCGCACCGCTGCTCTCCTTCTCGGTGCCGCCGTCGGTCGGCGGCCCCGGCGCGTGCGGGATCGCGGGGCTCGTGATCGCCCGCCCGCGTGGGCACACCCCGCTGCGCCGTCCGGGCCGTTTCGCTCCCGGCGCCCCGGTGCGGATCTGTTACGACCCGCAGCGCCCGAGCCGGGTGGTGCTGGCGGCCGGAGAGGTGGGCCGGTCTGCCGTCGTCGACCTGCTGTGGAGCGCCCTGGGCGTGGGCTGTCTGGCGGTCGGCACCGGGCTCGTGGCCGCGGCCGGCGGCTGAGCCCCGCAACCCCCGGGCGATCCGCGGAGCCTGGGGTTGCCACGAGGACCCTGCGGCCACCCATGAACGAGCGCCCCCCTGCGAAAGTGCCGCCCGCGCCGAAAGCGCCGCCCCGTGCCGAAAGTGCCGCCCCGGGCCCGTCCGTCGATTTTCCGTTGACAGATCTTGAAATCCGTCATTCCATCCTCCGGAACCTGCCGAAGGCCCCCTCCGCGGGGCGCGAACCTCCGTCATCGGGTTACCGTTCGAGTGGCGTCGGTGAGCCCGGTAAGTGAAAACGCGGGATCCGTCCGTTTGACAAGGGTGGCCGGGGTACGGTCACACTCCGCTGGTGGGGGTGTCGTGCCGCGGCAGCCCCGGGACGGTGGAGGGGTCGGGCGGAGCGCAGCCCGTGCTGCCGGCGCCGACCAGCCACATAAGGACCGGGAGAGAAGAGCGAAGGTGTCCCCGAGCAGCGAGACCGCGCACGGACAGCGACTCGTCATTGTCGAGTCGCCGGCCAAGGCGAAGACGATCAAGGGCTACCTGGGCCCCGGCTACATCGTCGAGGCGAGCGTCGGGCACATCCGCGACCTGCCCAGCACCGCGGCCGAGGTGCCGGAGAAGTACACGGGCGAGGTGCGCCGCCTCGGGGTGGACGTCGACCACGACTTCGCGCCCATCTACGTGGTCAACGCGGACAAGAAGTCCCAGGTCAGCAAGTTGAAGTCGCTGCTCGCGGAGTCCGACGAGCTCTTCCTCGCCACCGATGAGGACCGCGAGGGCGAGGCCATCGCGTGGCACCTCCAGCAGGTGCTCAAGCCCAAGGTGCCGGTGCACCGCATGGTGTTCCACGAGATCACCAAGTCGGCGATCCAGGAGGCCGTGGCCAACCCGCGCGAGCTCAACCAGCGCCTGGTCGACGCCCAGGAGACCCGCCGCATCCTCGACCGCCTGTACGGCTTCGAGGTCTCGCCGGTGCTGTGGAAGAAGGTCATGCCGAAGCTGTCGGCGGGCCGAGTGCAGTCCGTCGCCACCCGCCTGGTGGTCGAGCGCGAGCGCGAGCGGATGGCCTTCCGCACCGCCTCGTACTGGGACCTGGTCGGCACCTTCGGCACCGGCCGCACCCCGGTCGACGCCGCCAACCCGGAGACCTTCGGCGCCCGGCTGGCCGCCGTCGACGGCAAGCGGATCGCCAGCGGCCGCGACTTCGGCCAGGACGGCCGGCTGAAGGCCGCCAGCGCGAACACCCTGCACCTGGACGAGCAGGCGGCCCGTCAGCTGGCCGCCGCCCTGGAGCAGACGGCGTTCGGCGTCCGCAGCGTCGAGTCCAAGCCCTACCGCCGCTCGCCGTACGCGCCGTTCCGCACCACGACGCTCCAGCAGGAGGCCAGCCGCAAGCTGGGCTTCGGCGCCAAGCGGACCATGCAGGTGGCCCAGAAGCTGTACGAGAACGGCTTCATCACCTATATGCGTACCGACTCCACCACGCTGTCGGACACCGCGATCTCCGCCGCCCGGGCCCAGGTCACCCAGCTGTACGGCGCCGACTACCTGCCGGACGCCCCGCGCACCTACGCCAGCAAGGTCAAGAACGCGCAGGAGGCGCACGAGGCCGTCCGCCCGTCCGGCGACCGCTTCCGCACCCCCGCCGAGACCGGCCTGAGCGGCGACGACTTCAAGCTGTACGAGCTGATCTGGATGCGCACCGTCGCCTCCCAGATGAAGGACGCGGTCGGCCAGTCCGTCACCGTCCGGGTCGGCGGCACCTCCGCCGACGGCCGGGACGTCGAGTTCTCCGCCTCCGGCAAGATCATCACCTTCCACGGCTTCCTCAAGGCCTACGTCGAGGGCGCCGACGACCCGAACGCCGAGCTCGACGACCGCGAGCGCCGGCTGCCGCAGGTCGCCCAGGGCGACCCGCTGGCCGCCGAGCGGATCACCCCGGAGGGCCACGCCACCAAGCCGCCGGCCCGCTACACCGAGGCCTCGCTGGTCAAGGAGCTGGAGGACCGGGAGATCGGCCGCCCCTCCACCTACGCGTCGATCATCGACACGATCATCCAGCGCCGGTACGTCTTCAAGAAGGGGACGGCACTCGTCCCGTCCTTCCTCTCCTTCGCCGTGGTCAACCTGCTGGAGAAGCACTTCGGCCGGCTGGTCGACTACGACTTCACCGCCAAGATGGAGGACGACCTCGACCGGATCGCCGCCGGCGAGGCGCAGTCCGTGCCGTGGCTGAAGCGCTTCTACTTCGGCGAGGGCGACGGCCACGCCGCGGGCGGCGCCGCCGAGGCCGGCAACGGCGACGGTGACCACCTGGGCGGCCTGAAGGAACTGGTCACCGACCTCGGCGCGATCGACGCCCGGGAGATCAGCTCGTTCAGGGTCAGCGACGACATCACCCTGCGGGTCGGCCGCTACGGCCCGTACGTCGAGCGCGCCTCGGCCGTCGAGGGCGAGCCCGGCCGTCGCGCCGACATCCCGGACGAGCTGCCGCCGGACGAGCTCACCGTCGAGCTGGCCGAGGAGCTGCTGGCCAAGCCCAGCGGCGACTTCGAGCTGGGCCCGGACCCGGTCAGCGGCAACATGCTGGTCGCCAAGGACGGCCGCTACGGCCCGTACGTGACCGAGATCCTGCCCGAGGGCACGCCGAAGACCGGCAAGAACGCGGTCAAGCCGCGCACCGCCTCGCTGTTCAAGACCATGTCGCTGGACACCGTCACGCTGGAGGACGCGCTGCGGCTGCTCTCGCTGCCGCGGGTGGTCGGCACCGACGCCGAGGGCGCGGAGATCACCGCGCAGAACGGCCGCTACGGCCCGTACCTCAAGCGCGGCACCGACTCCCGCTCGCTGACCAGCGAGGACCAGCTCTTCACGATCACCCTCGACGAGGCGCTGGCGATCTACGCCCAGCCCAAGCAGCGCGGCCGGGCCGCCGCCGCCCCGCCGCTCAAGGAGCTGGGCAACGACCCGGTCAGCGAGCGCCCGGTGGTGGTCAAGGACGGCCGCTTCGGCCCGTACGTGACCGACGGCGAGACCAACGCCACGCTCCGCAAGGACGACGACGTCGAGACCATCACGCCGGAGCGCGCGTACGAGCTGCTCGCCGAGAAGCGGGCGCGCGGACCGGTGAAGAAGGCGGCGAAGAAGGCCCCGCCGAAGAAGGCCGCGGCCAAGAAGACGACCACGGCCAAGACCGCGGCGACCAAGACCGCGGCCGCGAAGAAGACCGCCGCCAAGAAGACCACCACCAAGACGGCGGCGGCGAAGAAGACGGCGGCCAAGAAGACCGCTGCGAGCGGGACGGCGGCCGGCAAGGCCGCGGCCACCGAAGAGGGCTGATCCCAGGTCACCGCAGACGGGCCCGTGCCCCCGATCCCGGGGGTGCGGGCCCGGGGTTCGTCGGGCTCTGTGCGGGGTACGTCACAACCCGGTGATGAGCACGATCCGGAAGCCCGTTCGTCTCATTCCGGCCAGGCCCCGCCCGCTACGCTGACCGTATGACGAGCGAGGAGCAGCCCACCCCCAGCGCCGCCCCGGCCGCCAGAGCCTGGGCGTCCGACCTGCCCGAGGTCGCGCCCGCCGGGACCCCGGTGGACCGGGCCCGGGCGCTGCTGCGGACACGTGCCTACCGGCGCCTGTGGACCACCCAGCTGATCGGCGGCACCGCCGACCGGCTCGGCCTGCTGGTGCTGCTCGCGCTCACCGTGATCGCCGCCGCCCAGGGGGGTCAGTTCGGCAGCCTGCCGCGCAGCCTCGCCTTCGCCCTCGCCGCGGTCCTCGCCGTCCGGGTGCTGGCCACCGGGCTGGTCGGCGTCGCGCTGCTCGGCCCGGTGCACCGGCTGGTCGCGGGCCGGCTGGACCGGCGCTGGACACTGTTCGGCGCCGACGTGCTGCGTGCCCTGCTGATCGGCCTCGCACCCTGGTGGAGCGTCTGGCTGGGCTCCGCCGCCAAGCCCTCCGGGGCCGCCACCTACGTCCTGCTCGCCACCGTGTTCGTGACCGGTGCCGCCGAGCGGGTCTGGGGGATCGCCAAGTCCGCCGCCGTTCCGGGCCTGCTGCCGCCGGCCAACCGGTACCTGCCGGTCGCCGAGCAGCGTCCGGCCGCTGCCAACCTGGAGAGCGTCCGGGCCATCGACCGCTTCACCGGCTGGGTGACCGTGCCGCTCGGCGCCGTCGGCCTGGTGGCCTTCACCCTGCTCAACAACATCGGCGCGGCCCTCGGCTCCGACTGGCTCCGCGCCCACCAGCTCACCTTCGCGGCGCTCGGCGCGGCCGGGCTGTTCGCCGCCTCGGCGGTCCGCGGCTACCTCCAGCAGCTGCCCGGCGGCCCGGTGTCCGTCGCCCCCGTCTCCCCGCTCCAGGGCCTGCGTGCCCCGACCGACGCTGCCCCCGGCCCCGCGCTGAGCAAGGGCCGCACCGGCAGCGCCCCGTACTTCACCTTCGCCGTCGCGGCCGGCTACGCCGCGATGGCGGGCGTCGCCGCGCTCGCGCTGCTCACCGCCGCCGAACACCGCGCCGGGCCGATCGGCTACGGCCTGCTGGTGCTCGCCGCCACCGGGACGCCCGCCCTGGGCGCCCGGCTCACCCGGGCCACGCTGCCCTCGCTGTCCCGCCGCCGACTGCTCGCGCTGGCGCTGCTCACCCAGGGCGTCGCGCTGATCCTGGCCGGCCTGGTGCTGGACTTCGTGCTGGTCCTGCTGCTCACCGTGCTGGCCGGCCTGGCCGTCGGGATCGTGGTCTCGGCCGGGCGCACCCTGCTCGCCCAGGAGGTCGAGGAGGCACGGCTGCCGAAGGTCACCGAGCACCTGTTCGCGGTGCTCCGGGCCGTGGTCGCCGCCGCGCTGGTCGCCGTCCCGCTGATCGCCGCCGCCTACGGGGACGTGGAGTACGGCACCGTCGAGCCCGGCTCCTTCACCTTCATCCACGGTGGCGCGGCCCTGGCCGTCGCCACCTCCGGGCTGCTCACGCTGGTGCTCGCCGCCGTCGTGCTGCTGCGCACCGACGACCGGCGCGGCACCGCGCCGTTCGTCCGGGACCTGGTGGACTCGGTGCGCGGCCCGAGCGGCCCGGTGCCGCACCGCGGCGCGGGCACCGGCTTCTTCATCGCCCTGGAGGGCGGCGACGGCGCCGGCAAGTCCACCCAGGCCCAGGCGCTCGCCGAGTGGATCCGCGGCAAGGGACACGAGGTCGTGCTCACCCGCGAGCCCGGCGGCAGCCCGGTCGGCCAGCGGCTGCGCGGCCTCGTCCTGGACGTCGGCAACACCGGCCTGTCCCACCGCGCCGAGGCGCTGATCTACGCCGCGGACCGCGCCGAGCACGTCGAGAACGTCATCCGGCCGGCCCTCGCCCGCGGCGCCGTGGTGATCACCGACCGGTACATGGACTCCTCCATCGCCTACCAGGGCGCCGGGCGAGACCTGGCCGCGACCGAGGTCGCCCGGATCTCCCGCTGGGCCACCGGCGGGCTGCTGCCCGACCTGACCGTCGTCCTGGACGTCGACCCGACCAAGGCCCGGGAGCGCTTCACCGAGGCGCTGGACCGGCTGGAGTCCGAGCCCACCGAGTTCCACCAGCGGGTCCGGGCCGGCTTCCTCGCACTCGCCGCCGCCGACCCGGCGCGCTACCTGGTCGTGGACGGCAGTCAGGCCGCCGGCTTCGTCACCACCGCCATCCGGCACCGGCTCGACCGCGAGCTGCCGCTCTCCGAGCAGGAGAAGGCCGCCCGCGCCGAACAGGAGCGGCTGGCCAAGGAGGAGGCCGAGCGCCGCGCCGCCGAGGAGGCCCGCAAGAAGGCAGAGGAGGAGGCCGCCGAGCGCAAGCGGCAGGAACTGCTGGCGCAGCTGCGGGCCGAGCAGGCGGAGAAGGAGCGGTTGGCCAAGGAGGAGGCCGAGCGGGCCGCCGCCGAGGCCCGGCGCAAGGCCGAGGAGGAGGCGCGCCGTCGGGCGGAGGAGGAGGCCAGGCGCCGCGCCGAGGAGGAGGCCGAGCTCAGAGCGGCCGAGGAGGCCCGGCTGGCCGCAGAGGCCGCCGAGCGCAAGCGGATCGCCGACGAGGCGGCCGCGCAGGCCGAGATCCAGCGGCAGCGCGAGCTCGCCCGCGAGGAGCAGCGTCGCCGGGCGGAGGAGGCGCTCCAGCGGGCCGAGGAGGCACGGCTGGCGCAGGCCGCCGCGCTCGCGGCCGCGGCTGCGGCGGCGGAGTCGGCGGAGGACCGGGCCGAGGGTCGGCCGGGTCCGGGTTCGGCTTCGGGGCCGGGTTCGGCTTCCGGAGCAGGGGCCGGGGATGACGCGACCACGGAGCTGCGGATGCTCCGGGACACGCCGGAGGATGTTCCGCGGGACGCGTCGCAGGCGGCGTCGGCACAGTCGTCGTCGGGCGGACTGGGGGACGAGGCGACGCGCGAGCTGTCGCCGCGGGACCGGCAGGCGGCCGTCCGGGCGGCGGAGGCCGTCGAGGCGCGCAAGGCTGCCGAGGCGCGCCGGGCCGCCGGGGCGGTCGACGAGACCGCCAAGCTGCCGGTGGTGCCGGCCTCGGCGGTGGACGAGACGGCCGTGCTGCCGAAGGTCGCGGCGGAGGCCGACCGGACCGAGGTGCTGCCGCGGATCGAGCCGGGACGTGCCGAGGGCCGCACCGAAGGCCGTCCTGAGGAGCGGTCGGCGCAGGGGCCGCGGCGCGTGGAGCCGGTGGACAGCACGCGCGAGTTGCCGGTGGCCGGCGCCGAGCCGCAGCCGCAGCCGCAGCCGCAGCCGAAGGCGCAGCGGCAACCGGAGCCGGGCGCCGAGCGGCCGCGGCCGGAGTGGGCCGAGGAGACGCCGCTGGACGACCTGCCGAGCCTCACCGACACCCTGCTCGGCTCGCACGACGAGTGGTCGCGCTGGGAGCGCGGCGGCCCGGGCCAGGACGGTCCGTACGGCGGCCCGCAGGCCGGCGCGGAGCGGCCCGAGGGCCGCGGGGACACCCGGGGCGAGGACGACGGTAAGGGCAAGGGCCGCCGCTGGGGCCGTCGGGGCTGACCGGACACGCGTGGGCGGCGCCGTCGGGGCAGGTCCCCGGCGGCGCCGCCGCGTTCCGGCGGGCGGCGTTCCGGCCGGCGACGGTCCGTCGCCCGTGGGGGCAGGACTCCAGGCCGCCGTGGGATCGGCCTCCCCGCCCGCCATGACCCGGACGGAGCAGTGGGTGTCGGAGCGGAGACGTATGCTCGACGGCGGGGAAGAGGCGCCACGAGCGCTGCCGTACGGAGCTTGGGAGCAGCAGTGGCCGTCTGGGACGACCTGGTGGGCCAGGAGCGGGTGGTCGAACAGCTGACCGCCGCCGCCCGGGCGGCCGGGGCGACGGTCGAGGCCGGTCGCGGGGCCGCCCCGGTCGAGGGCACGAACGCCTCCCTGATGACGCACGCCTGGCTGCTCACCGGCCCGCCCGGCGCCGGGCAGGTCACCGCCGCGCGCGCCTTCGCCGCCGCCCTCCAGTGCACCAGCCCCGACCTCGCGCTCGGCGGCACGCCCGGCTGCGGGTTCTGCGACGGGTGCCACACGGTGCTGGCCGGCAGCCACGCCGACGTGAAGTACGTCCGGACCGACGGCCTCTCCATCGGCGTCGGCGACATGCGCGACCTGGTGCTGCGCGCCTCCAGCTACCCGACCGGCGGCCGCTGGTCCGTGATCCTGGTGGACGCCGCCCACCGGCTCACCGAGGCCGCCGCGAACGCGCTGCTCAAGGGCGTGGAGGAGCCCTCCCCGCGCACCGTCTGGCTGCTCTGCGCCCCCTCCGTCCAGGACGTGCTGCCGACCATCCGCTCGCGCTGCCGCCTGTTGGTGCTGCGCACCCCCGCGGCCGAGGCGGTCGCCGACACCCTGGTCCGCCGCGACGGTGTCGACCCGGAGACCGCCCGGCTCGCCGCGCTCGCCGGGCAGGGCGACATCGAGCGCTCGCGCCGCCTCGCCGTCGACGAGCAGGCCCGGACGCGCCGGGCCGAGGTGCTGCGCATCCCGCTGGAGGTCGGTGACATCGGCGGCTGCCTGAGCGCCGCCCAGCGCCTGGTCGACACCGCCAAGGCCGATGCCGAGGCGCTCGCCGAGACCCAGGACGCCAAGGAGACCGACGACCTCAAGGCCGCCTACGGCGCCGCCGAGGGCGGCAAGGCGCCGCGCGGCATGGCCGGTGCGGTCAAGGAGCTGGAGAAACGGCAGAAGAGCCGGGCCACCCGCACCCGTCGGGAGACCCTCGGCGTCGCCCTGCTCGACCTGCTCGGCTTCTACCGGGACGTGCTCGCCATCCAGCTCGGCTCCACCGGCGCGCTCGCCAACGAGGACCAGCGGCAGGCGCTGAACCGGGTGGCCCAGGCCAGTCCGGCGGAGAGCACGCTGCGCCGGATCGAGGCGGTGCTGGCCTGCCGCCAGGCGCTGGACCGCAACGTGGACCCGCTGCTCGCCGTCGAGGCGATGACGGTGGCGCTGCGCGCGGGCTGAGCGCCGGGCCGGGCCGTCGCTCGCCCCGGGAGCCGTTCCAGCGGGCGGGCCGCTACTCCGACGGGCGATGCCCGTAGGCCGCCTGGAGCGTGGGCCGTCCCACCTTCGAGTGAACGAGCGACACTCGCCGGGCACACCGTCGTGTGACCGTCCGCCCGTTGTGCACGCTGGGGGCCGACTGCGCCCGGTGCCGGGGCGGTCGCCTCCCGTACGCGCCGTTCCGGTTCGGCGCGGCCCCCTCCAGAGGTGGTGCGTCCCGTGGTTCGTTCGCTCCTCGTCATCCCCCTGCTGGCCGCCGCCCTCGGCGGGATCTGGCTGGCCCGGGGCGCCCAGCTCCGCTGGCGCGACCTGCGGGCCGCCGAGACCTACGAGCTGACCGGTGAGCGCTGGCCGATGCTGGTGCGGGCGGCCGGGGCGATGGTCTGCGGGGTGTGCGTCACCGCGCTGACGGTGCTCACCACGTTCGGCGCCTTCGGCGGCCTCCGGTGGGACACCCACAAACCGAACCGGGCGGAGCCGGTCGTGGACGCGACGCGCTCGGGTTCGGACGCGAGGTCGGGTACCGGGCCCGATGCGGGGGTGGTCCGGCAGCAGCAGGCGGCGCCGCCCGCGGCCGCCACACCACCCGCCACACCGGCCGCCGTCGGAGCTGCCGAGGCTCCCGCCGTGGTCAGCCGCTTCGACAGCGTCGGCCACCCCGGTGGTGGCGAGCTGCTCCAGTCCGCCGTGCTCGGCCCCGACGGCCACCCCCGCAACGTGCGGGTCTGGCTCCCGCCGCAGTACGTCAAGGAGCCGAACGCCCGCTTCCCGGTCGTCGTGATGCACGCGGCCACGCCCCAGAAGACCGCCGACGCCGAGGTCCCGGACGTCTTCGAGGGCATCGGTGCGGCCCTCCAGAGCGGCAAGGCCCACCCGTTCATCCTGGTCGCCCCCGAGGCGCCGAACGGCACCGCGCACCCCTGCGAGCTGGTCGCCGCGGCCCCGGCCGCCGTCGCCGACGACGCGACGCTGCGCACCACCATCGTGACCACCTTCCGCGCCATGACGCCCGGCCCGGCCTCCTGGGGCGTCCTCGGTGTCGAGGGCGGTGCGCCCTGCGCGGCCGCCGCCGTACTGTCCCGGCCCGACCTGTACGGCGCGGCCGCGGCGGTCTCCGGCCGCTACGACGCCACCGCGCTCACCCAGACCGGTGCCGAGGCCCCGGCCGGCAGTGCGGCCAAGCTGCTGCTGGCCGCCGCCAAGGCCGACTCCGCCGGGCTGGACTCGGCCCGCCGGCTCCGGTCCGCGCTGAAAGCGGGCCCCGGAGCGGCGGCCAAGGCCGAGGTGCGGATCTCGGACAACGTGCAGGACTTCACCCCCGAGCGGGAGCGGCTGCGGCTGGTCCGGCAGGCGGCGCAGTTCCTGGCCGAGGCGCTGGCCAAGGCGTCCTGAGCGCAGGTCCGGCGGCACTACGCTGCCCGGTACCCCGGGGGCGGGGGCCGGGCAGCGGCGTTTCCTCCGGGGTGCTCCACGCGTTGGTCCGCTGGGTGTTCCACGGGTTGTTGCACGGTTTGTTCCACGGTTTGTTCCACGTGCTGGTCGATTGCGGAGAGGTGGCGGATGAGGACTTCCGGGCGGGCACGGGCACTGGCTGCGGCGCTGGTCGTCGCCGGGCTGCTGGCGGGCGGGTGCAGCTCCGATCCGTCCGGGGCGCCGACGGCGTCCTCCTCGGACTCGGCGGCCGGAGCCACTCCGCTGGAGCCGCTGCCCGCCGCCGTCCCGGCCGCGCTGGCGCCGTACTACGCGCAACGCCTGGCCTGGCAGCCGTGCGACAGCGGGTTCGAGTGCACGGCGTTCCGGGTGCCGCTGGACTACGACCACCCGGGGGACGGGGACCTCACCCTGGCGGCCGCCCGCGCGGCGGCGGAACCGGCGGGCTCCGGATCCGGCTCCTCTGCCTCCCCGTCCGGGGCCGTCCCTCCTTCCGCCTCCCAGGGCCCGCGGCTCGGATCCCTGCTGCTCAACCCGGGCGGGCCCGGCGGCTCGGCGATCGAGTACCTGGAGGCCGCCGCCCGGACGTACGACCGCGGGGTGCGGGCCCGGTACGACCTGGTCGGCCTCGACCCGCGCGGGGTGGGCCGCAGCAACCCCGTCAGCTGCCTGAGCGGCGACCGGATGGACGCCTACACCGCCGTCGGCCTGCCCCCCGGCGACCAGCGCGGGATCGACGCGCTGATCGCGGCCGACAAGGAGTTCGCCGAGGGCTGCCGGAAGCAGGCCGGTGCGGCGCTCGGCCACCTCAGCACCGTCGAGGGCGCCCGCGACATGGACGTGCTGCGCGCCCTGCTCGGCGACGAGAAGCTGAACTACGTCGGCAAGTCCTACGGCACCTTCCTCGGCGCCACCTATGCCGGGCTGTTCCCGAGCCGGGTCGGGCGGCTGGTGCTCGACGGCGCGATGGACCCGGCGCTCGACTCCGTCACCGGCAACCGCGTACAGGCGGGCGGCTTCGAGACCGCCTGGGCGGCCTTCGCCAAGGACTGCGCCCAGCGCGAGGACTGCCCGCTCGGCCGCACCGAGCAGCAGGTCGGCGAGCAGCTCACCGCCCTGCTCGCGGGCGTCCGCACCGCCTCGCTGCCCACCAGCACCGACGGCGGCCGCCGGCTCACCGGGTCCCAGGCGACCACCGGCGTCATCCGGGCCATGTACGCCGACGTCCTCTGGCCCAAGCTGCGCACCGCGCTCACGGACGCCAAGGCCGGGGACGGCACCGGCCTGCTGAAGCTCTCGGATGACTACTACGGGCGCAAGACGGACGGCTCGTACCCCAACCTGATGTTCGCCAACACCGCGGTGAACTGTCTCGACCTGCCCGCGCCGTTCGGTGGACCGGAGGACGTCCGACAGGCGGTGCCGGAGTTCGAGCGGGTCTCGCCGCACTTCGGACGTGACATGGCCTGGATGGCCCTGGCCTGCACCTACTGGCCGGTCCGGGCCACCGGCACGGCGCACACCATCCGGGCCGCCGGCGCCGCCCCGATCGTCGTCATCGGCACCACCCGCGACCCGGCCACCCCGTACGCCTGGGCCCGGTCGCTGGCCGGCCAGCTGGAGTCCGGCCGCCTGCTCACCTTCGACGGCGACGGCCACACCGCGTACGGCCGGCACAGCACCTGCGTGGACGGAGCGGTGAACCGCTTCCTGCTGACCGGGGAGGCCCCGGAGCAGGGCAAGCGCTGCGACCGGTAGGGCCGGCCCGGCGGCGGGAGATCGGCAGGTCGTTCTCCCTTCAACCGATTACCGGTACGACGTTACGATGAGCCCCCACCCCCCTCTCCTGCACCGGAGCTCATCGTGCTCGGAGTCAACGACCTGGCGACGTACGTCCTCGGCGCCCTCGTGATCATCCTGCTGCCCGGCCCCAACTCCCTGTACGTACTGTCCGTCGCGGCCCGCAAGGGCATCCGCACCGGCTACCAGGCCGCGGCCGGCGTCTTCATCGGCGACCTCGTTCTGATCAGCCTCACCTCGCTGGGCGCGGCCTCCCTGCTCAAGGCCAACCCGGCCGTCTTTGCGGTGGTCAAGTTCGGCGGCGCCGCCTACCTTCTCTGGATCGGCTACGGCATGCTCCGCGCCGCCCGCCAGCTCTGGCGCGAACGCCGGGCCGCGGCCGACCCCACCGCCGAACCGGCCCCCGAATCCACCGAGCAGCCCTTTCGCCGCGCCCTGGTGATCAGCCTCCTCAACCCGAAGGCCATCCTCTTCCTGCTCTCCTTCTTCACCCAGTTCGTCGACTCCGCCTACGGCCAGCCCGCCCTCTCCTTCGCCCTCCTCGGCGGCATCCTCCAGACCTTCAGCTTCCTCTACCTCTCCCTCCTGATCTTCGCGGGCACCACCCTCGCCACCGCCTTCCGCCGCCGCAAGCGACTCTCCGCCACCCTCACCAGCGGCGTCGCCGTCCTCTTCGCCGGCTTCGCCGCCAAACTCGCCGTCTCCTCGGCCTGACCGCCGCCCCGGTATCCCGTTACGGATCACCCGCGAACCTGTGTAGACTGGCCCGCGTTGCCGCCACACGACGGCAACGGTGCCGCCTTAGCTCAGTTGGCCAGAGCAACGCACTCGTAATGCGTAGGTCGCGGGTTCGAATCCCGCAGGCGGCTCAGTGAAGGCCCAGGTCGGATTGATTCCGGCCTGGGCCTTTTGCGTGCCCGGGGTGGGCCGGGGTCACTGGTCGAGGTAGGTGAGGACGGCCAGGACGCGGCGGTTGGCGGTGTCGGTGGGGAGGAGGCCGAGCTTGGTGAAGATGTTGCCGATGTGCTTGGCGACGGCCTTCTCGGTGATGAAGAGGGCTTGGGCGATGCCGGCGTTGGAGCGGCCCTGGGCGAGGGATTCGAGGACTTCGCGTTCGCGGGTGGAGAGGGCGGCGAGGGCGGTGTCGCGGTTCTTGCGGACCAGGAGCTGGGCGATGACCTCGGGGTCCATGGCGGTGCCGCCGGCGGCGACGCGGTGGATGGCGTCGAGGAACTGGGCGCCGTTGGTGATGCGGTCCTTGAGCAGGTAGCCGACGCCGCGGCCGCCGGTGGTGAGGAGTTCGCGGGCGTAGAGGGGTTCGACGTACTGGGAGAGGAGCAGGACGGGGAGGCCGGGCGTGGTGCGGCGGGCGGTGAGGGCGGCACGCAGGCCCTCGTCGGTGAAGGTCGGGGGCAGCCGGACGTCGACGATCGAGACGTCCGGCTGCTGCTCGGTGAGGGCCAGGAGGAGGTCGGGGCCGTTGTCCACGGCGGCCACCACCTGGTGGCCGTGGGCCTGGAGGAGGCGGATCAGGCCGTCCCTCAGGAGGAAGTGGTCCTCGGCGAGGACAATGCGCACGGAAGCTCCATGATCACAGTGGTCGGACCGTCAGGGGGGCTGCTGACGGAGACGACCCCGTCGAAGGTGGCGAGCCGTCGTTCGACGCCGCGCAGCCCGGTGCCCCGGCCGGCGTCCGCGCCGCCCCGTCCGTTGTCCGAGACGGTGATGCGCAGCACGCCGCGATCGTAGCGGAGTTCGATTCCGGCGCGGCCGGCGTCGGAGTGCTTGACGACGTTGGTGAGGAGCTCCGAGACCGCGAAGTAGGCGGCCGACTCGACGGGCATCTCGGGGCGGCCGGGAAGGTCCACCGAGACGTCGGTGGGGACCGGGCAGACCATCGCCAACGCCCGCACCGCGTCGGCGAGTCCGCGGTCGGCGAGGACCGGCGGGTGGATGCCGCGGACCAGGTCGCGGAGCTCCTCCAGGGCCTTGGCGGAGGACTGGCGGGCCTCGACCAGCAGGGCGCGGACGGCCTGCGGGTCGGTCTCCAGGAGGTGTTCGGCGGCGTCCAGGGTCATGCCCATCGCGACCAGCCGGGCCTGGGCGCCGTCGTGGAGGTCACGCTCGATCCGGCGGATCTCGGCCATCCGGGTGTCGACGGCGGTGCTGCGGGTGGCGGTCAGGTGGGCGATCCGGCCGGCCAGCAGCTCCTGTTCGCCCGGGGCGAGCATCGAGCGGGTGTGGCGGGCGTGCCGGTGGACCGTGCGGGGTGCGAGCCAGAGGGCGAGCGGGAGTTGGAGCAGGCCGAGGAGGCCGGAGAGGGCGGCGGTGGCGGTGCCCTCGATCGGGATGAACTGGTACCAGAGGCCGTCCCACTCGGCGGACAGCGGGACGCCGAAGAAGGCGAGGAAGACGCCCCAGAGGCCGCTGAGCAGGACGGCGATCGGCAGGAAGGCGAGCAGGCCGCCGACGACCGGCTCGGCGAGGACCCAGCCGAACTCCCGCCGGGTCTGCGGGTCGCCCGTGATCCAGCGGTAGCGGGCGACGGCGCCGGAGGCGTCGGCGGGCACCGGCGGCAGCGGGCCGGGCGGTCCGGGGAACCGGATGCCGGACCACTCCTCGGCCAGGACGCGCTGACGGTCGGCCAGGTCGCGTACCCGGGCCATGGCCCGGGGAACCGGACCGAGGCCCGGCCCGACGAGCGAGATCGCGCCGGTGAGGCCCATGGAGCGGACGAGGGCGAGGGCGGAGAGCCGGCTGAGGGTCAGGGACCGTCGGAGGGCGGTGAGTCCGGCGGGTACGGAGAACCCGGTGACCTCGGCCGGTGCGGGGCCCTCCCCGAGTTGCATCGTGTTGTCCATGGACGCGGTTCCCTCCCAGTGGTGCCGTTGCGCGGCCGGGTCGTGCCGGCCGTGAGGCCATTCTGGCGATGACGGGCAGGCGTTGTCGGTGGAAGAAACTCCCCCTTTGGTCAAACGGGATATCTGCCGAACGGCAGATGGCAGACGTCCGCGGATCGGCCAGGCTGGCGGGCGTGCTCAAGTGCACCAGGAAGCGCGCCCCGAGCGGCGCACCCGATCGCAGACACAAGGAGGACGCGGTGGACCGACGCCCGAAATCCGCACCCGCCCTGATCGCCCTCGCGGTGGCCGCCCTCGTTCCGCTCGCCGGCTGCGCCGATGCCACGGACGCCCAGCCCGAGGACAAGACCTTCGAGTTCGCGGGCAAGAGCCTCGACGTCAGGTCGCACGGGGCCCCCGCCGACCTCGTCGCGGCCGATCGCACGGACGTCAAGGTCACCCGCTGGTTCGACACGAGCGGCAAGGTCGGCAGCGTCAAGGAGTCCTGGGAGCTGAAGGACGGTGTCCTCGAACTCCGGGCAGGGTGCTCGGGGTTCGCCAACTGCGACACGAAGTACCGGGTCGAGGTCCCCAGGGGCGTCGCGGTCCTGCGGGACGGGCGCGAGACGGACCTCAAGGGCTGAAACCGACGAGCCCTTCTGCGGGGAAGGCCGGAAAGACGGAGACCATGCTCGAACTGATCGACATCACCAAGGTCCACAAGGGCGGCAAGCGGGCCGTCGACGGCATCACGATGCACCTCGGCCCCGGGATGCTGGGCCTGCTGGGGCCGAACGGCGCCGGGAAGTCCTCGCTCATGCGCATCGTGGCGACGGTCACCCGGCCCACCGACGGCCGGGTCCGCTACCTGGGCGCCGACGCAGTGGCCGAGCCGGACCGGCTGCGCAGGGAACTCGGCTATCTGCCACAGGACTTCGGGGTCTATCCGAACCTGACCTCGCGGGAGTTCCTGTCCTACCTGGCGGCAGCCAAGGGGATCGGCGCCCGCTCCGCCCGGGCCCGGATCGACGAGCTGATCCAGCTGGTCAACCTCACCGAGGCGGTCAAGCGCCCGCTCGGCACGTACTCGGGGGGCATGCTCCGCCGGGTCGGCATCGCGCAGGCACTGCTGGCCGACCCCAAGGTGATCGTGGTCGACGAACCGACCGCCGGCCTGGACCCGGAGGAGCGGGTGCGCTTTCGCAACCTGCTCAGCGAGCTCGCGGCGGACCGGGTCGTGATGCTCTCGACCCACATCGTCTCCGACGTCGAGTCGGTCGCCTCCGACATCGCCGTGGTCGCGCACGGCCGGCTGCTGCGCCGGGGCGCGCCCGACGAACTGCTCGGGGAGATCGACGGGCAGGTATGGGAGGCCGTGGTCGCCCCGGCGGACCTCCTGGCCGTCCAGGCCCGCCACGTGGTCAGCCGGATGGTGCGGACCGGGAACGGCGTACGGCTGCGGCTGCTCGCCGCCGAGCCGCCACGGCCCGACGCGGTCCGGGTGGCGCCCGACCTGGAGGACGCCTACCTGGGCGTCATCCACCGGGCGGGGGAGCGGAGCGGTACCGGGCAGCGGGCGGTGCGGCGATGAGCGCGGCGGTGCCCGGGTCGGTGCTCGCCGGGCTGGCGGTCGGCGACTTCCGAGACCGGGTGCGCCGGCCGGTGTACGCGGTGACACTGCTCGCCGCGGTCGGGCTCGGCTACCTGGCCGTACCGAACGCGGACGGCCACTGGACGATCATGGACGTGGGTGGCAGCCGGGGCGTCTACAACAGCGCGTACGTCGGCGCGGTCACGGCCCTGGCCGGTGTGCTCTGGCTCACCTTCGGCGGCTTCTACGTGGTGCGCAGCGGCATCGCGCGGGACGAGACGACCGGCGTCGGCCAGGTCCTCGCCGCCACCCCGCTGCGCACCTCCCATTACCTCCTGGCCAAGTTCCTGAGCAACCTGCTGGTGCTCGTCTCCATGGTCGGCGTGCTGGCCGTCACCGCGCTGCTGATGCAGATCACCCGCGGCGAGGACAGGGCGGTCGACCCGGTCGCCCTGGCGGAGCCGTTCCTGCTGCTGTCGCTGCCCGTGATGGCGGTCACCGCGGCGGCGGCGCTCCTGTTCGAGACGGTGCCGCTGCTGCGGGGCGGCTTCGGGAACGTCGTCTGGTTCGTGCTGGCCATGGTGCTCGCGATCGGCGGGCAGTCGGCTTCCGCGCCGCTGGACGGTCTCGGGGTGCACCAGGTCGCACGGTCGATGGGCGCCGCGCTGGAGGCCCAGCAGAAGACGGCGGACCCGGGCGGGTTCAGCCTCGGCCTGACCAAGGTCGACAAGCCGCTGGGCACCTTCCACTGGGACGGCTTCGATCCCTCCTCCGGGTTCCTCCTCGGCCGGCTGGCACTGTTCCTCGCGGCGTTCGCCGTGGCGCTGCTGCCGGCCCTGTGGTTCGGCAGGTTCGATCCCGCGCGCGGCTCCGGTGGCGCGGCGCCGGTGCCGGATGCCGCCGGGGCGGCGGGTGAGCCGTCCGTGCTCGACGGGGCGGAGCCCGAAGGTGCACGCCGGGCGACCGCGCCGGGCGTCCTGCCGCGGACCGAACCGCGGCGGGCCGGGGCGTTCGGCCGGCTGCTGGCGGGCGAGGCCCGCATCCTGGTGCAGGGCGTCTCCCGCTGGTGGTGGCTGGTTGCCGCCGGGCTGACGGTGGCCGGGTTCGCGCTGCCGCTGGACGCCGTCACCGGCCTGCTCCTGCCGCTGACGTGGCTGTGGCCGGTCCTGATCTGGTCCCGGCTCGGCAGTCAGCAGGTCGAGAACGGCCTGGAGGTGCTGCTCGGCGCCTACCCGTCGGCCCGGCGCCGGCTGCTGGCCGAATGGGCGTCCGGGCTGGTGCTCACCGCGGTGACGGGCGTCGCCCCGCTGATACGCATGCTGGTGGCGGGCGACGCCGCGGGGGCGGCCAGTTGGCTCGGGGGCGCGCTGTTCGTCCCCTCGCTGGCCATGGCGCTCGGTGTGGTGAGCCGGAGCCACCGGCTCTTCCAGGCGGTCTACCTGCCGCTCTGGTGGATCCTCGTCAACAACGTCGCCGCCGTCGACTTCATGGGGGCTGTCCGCGTGAACGGCAGCCCGGCCGGTCCCGGCCCGCTGCTGGTCGGGGCACTGTCCGCGGCGATGCTCGCGGTGGTGTTCCTGGTCGGCGCCGCCCGACGGAACGTCAAGGGCTGATCGGAGCCGGGAGCCCGGGCCGTCGGCGGACGGCCCGGGCTCCCCTCGCGCCGCGGGGCGCTACTCGTCTACTCGCCTGCTCGTTTACTGGCCTACTCGTCGTCGCCGAGGTCGGCTGCGAGGTCGCCGTCCGGGGTGCCGCTGATCGCGTAGCCCTGCCGGCGTGCCTCGTAGCAGGCCACCGTCGCGGCCGCCGAGACGTTCAGCGAGCCGACTCGGCCCAGCTGCGGCACGAACACCACCTGGTCGCACAGCGCCAGCGCCTCGGGCGTGATCCCGCGGTCCTCGTGCCCGAGCACGAAGGCCACCGCCGGGGTCAGCTCGGCGGCGAACATCGGCACCGCCTCGTCCGCCAGTTCCAGGCCGACGACCTTGAAACCGTCCGCCTTGGCCGCCGCGACCGCCTCCGCGACGGTCGGGAAGTGCTCGACCTTCAGGTACTTGTCGGTGCCCATCGCGGCCTTCTGGGCTCCGGCCGAGCGCACCGACGGGGTGTCCCCGGTCAGGTACAGCTTCTCGGCGCCCATCGCCGCGCCGGTGCGGACCACCGAGCCGACGTTGAACGGCGACTGGAGGTTCTCCAGGATCATCGCGAGCCGGAACTCGTTGCTGCGCCGCCACGAGCGGTGCAGACGCTTCAGTTCGGTCCCGCGCAGCTGCTTCACGTCGTCGTACCTCGTCCACTCTCTTCGGAGCCCTCGCCCACCTCGGGGCGGGGCCGCGCTTCCAGGATCCGCACCCCGTTGACCGACGTGACCCGGGTGGTCGGGTAGCCCTGCTCGTTCAGCCACTTCTGGAGCGAGTCCGAACCCAGGTGCTTCTGCACCACCAGGAACGCCGAGCCGTCCGGGGTCAGCCGGCCGAGCCAGTGCGTGAGCAGGCGGCGCAGCGCGGCCTTGCCGATCCGGATCGGCGGGTTGGAGTAGATGGTGGCGAAGCGGACGTCCTCGGGGACGTCGTCGGGCAGGGCGGCCTGGACGTTGCCGAGCCCGAGCGCCTCGGCGTTCAGCCGGACCAGTTCCAGGGCGCGCTCGTTGACGTCCACCGCCCAGACCGGGAGGCGCTTGCGGCGGCTCGCCCAGGTCAGCGCGATCGGACCGTAGCCGCAGCCGATGTCCAGGATCGGGCCGCGCACCCGCGGCTGCGGGGCGTGCTCCAGCAGGATCCGGGTGCACGGGTCGAGCCGGTTGCGGGAGAACACCCCGGCGTCGGTGGTCAGTTCCAGGGTGAGGTCCGGCAGGGAGACCGTGATCGGCCGGCGGTCGCTGGCGACCTCGGGTGCACCGGTGAAGTAGTGCGAGCCGGACATGATTTCCCCGTCGTTCGTATGGGCCTCGGGGCCACCGGGTGGGTGTGGGTTAGCCCTTTGTACGGCACCGATCGTACCCCTGGTGGCCCGGACGGCGTTCCGGCCGTCGCCCCGTGACGGCGCTCCCGCCGCCGCCCTGCCACCGCCCGCCGAGGCCCTGCTACCGCCCCGCCGAGGCCCTGCTACCGCCCCGCCGCCGCTCTGCCACCGCCCGCCGCCGCTCCCGCACGGCGGTGCGGTCAGGCGGTGCCGGGGGTCTTGCGGGTGGCCACGTTGATGCGGTTCCAGGCGTTGATGGTGAAGCAGACCGAGATCAGCTGTGCCAGCTCGGCCTCGGCGAAGTGCGCGGCGGCCCGGGCGTACACCGCGTCCGAGACGCCGCCGCCGATCCGGGTGATCTCCTCGGCGAGCGCCAGGGCGGCCCGCTCGCGCTCGGTGTACACCCCGGCCGGGGCCTCCGGCCAGACCGGCAGCAGGTAGATCCGCTCGTCGGTCTCGCCGGCCTTGCGGGCGTCCTTGGCGTGCATGTCCAGGCAGTACGCGCAGCCGTTCAGCTGGGAGGTGCGCATCTGGACGAGTTCGACCAGGGCCGGGTCCAGGCCCTCGCGGGCGGCGGCGTCCAGGGCGATCATCGCGCGGAACACCTTGGGGGCGGTGCGGGCGTAGTCGAGGCGGGCGGGGGTCTCGGTGGCTGCGGTGGTCCGGGTGATCTCGTTCGTCGTCATGGTGATGACCCTAGGCGCGGAATGCACCCGCCCCCTGGGTCATTCAGGGTGCTGTTTCGTGGGTCAATCGGGCCGGCCGGCCAGGCGTTGCGCAGGTCCCGGCAACACGCCGGGGCGGGGTCGGCACTTCGCGTCCGGGTGCCGGGCGGCGGATACTGCCAGTACCGCCAGCCGGGCCCGTGAAGGCCTCCGAACAGTGAGGACGGATGCCATGCCGCAGGAACAGCACGAGGAATACCTGATCGAGGAGACCGCCGAGACCGTCGAGCCCGACGAGAAGGCACCCGAGGGCGACACGTACGACGAGGTGGCCGAACGCCGGTCCCTCGGTGCGGACCCGGCGACCAACGTCGCGGACGTCGTGGAACAGACCCGGGCGGTCCGGCACGGCGACGTGGAGGAGGAGTACCGGGAGTAGCCGACGGGCGCCGGGCCGGGCTTCAACCCCGGTGACCGGGGCCCGGCCACGGGGCCCGGCGCGGCTAGAGGGCCCGGCGGCGCTGCAGCCAGACGAAGGCCGCCCAGCCCGGGAGCACCGGCAGGATCAGCGTCAGCAGGCGGTACAGCGTTACCGCGGCCAGCGCGCCCTGCTCCATCGACGCGGTCTGCTGGAGCAGGGTGATCAGCATCCCGTCCACCGCGCCGGCCCCGCCCGGAGTCGGTGCCGCGCTGCCCACCGCGTTGCCCACCAGGAACACCACCGCGACCGAGGCGAAGGACGGCTCCCGGCCGATCGCCCGGGCACAGCAGTACAGGCAGGCGATCAGGCAGATCGACACCAGCAGCTGCCCGGTCACCCCCACCGCCAGCCGGGTCGGGCTGCGCAGCAGGTCCAGCAGCCGCGGCACGACCTCGGCCGTCAGCGGCCGCAGCCGCGTCGCCAGCCACCGCCGGGTCACCGGGATCGCGGACACCGCCGCCAGCAGCGCCGCCGCCCCGGCCAGCCCGCCGACCACCGTGGGCAGTGCGTCCAGCTCGGAGCCGCCCGGCTCGAAGCCCAGCAGGTAGACGAAGGCCCCCAGCTGCAGCAGGTGCAGCACCAGGCCGATCAGTGTCCCCACGCCGACGCTGGACAGCGCCTGGGCGGTGGGGATGCCCGCCTGTTGCAGCAGGCGGGTGTTCAGCGCGACACCGCCGACGCCGCCGGGCGACACCAGCTTCACGAACGATCCGGCCACCTGCGCCAGCACCGCGTTGCGGAAGTTCAGCCGCTCCGGCACGAAACCGACGAAGCCCATCGCCGCTGCGACATGGCTCGTCGCCGCCGCGGCCAGCGCCAGCAGCAGCCACCAGGGATCGGCGTCCGCGAGGGCGGAGACCGGGTTGTCCTCGGACGCGAACAGCTGCGGGATCAGCAGCGAGCCGGCCACCACCCCGCCCACGACGACCAGCAGGGTCCGCGGCCGCACCCGTTCCAGCCGCACCGGCCGGCCCACCACCTGCGGGCGGGTGCGCAGGACCTCCGCACGGATCTCGTCGAGCAGGCCGTTGGGGGCGGGGGCGTCGTGGTGGGGGTCCGGCTCGGCGGCCCGGGTGGCGGTGCTCTTCGCGTGTTGCTTGAGGGCGCGCCGGGTGGTGTGGGTGAGGGCGATGGGCTGGAGCAGCGGGAGGGCGGCGCCGATCGGGTCGGGCCCGAGGACGGCGATGGCGGTGCGGACGGCGCGGGCGGCGCCCGCGCGGAGGGCGAGGGTGGTGAGGAGCTGGGCGAGGTCGCAGTGCAGGACGAGTTCGGTGGCGGCGATGTCGCCGTCGGCGAAGTCGACCAGGTGCACCGCGCCCGAGTCGTCGATCAGCAGGGAGGAGGGGACGAGGGCACGGTGGGCGATCTCGCGGCGCTGGAGCAGGGCGAGCTGTTGCCAGGCGTCGGTGAGCAGCTCGTCGGTGATCTCCTCGTCGGCGAGTTCGTCCAGGGTGCGTCCGGCCAGCCGTTCGTACGCGATGAGGGCGGTGTCCTGGCCGAGGCCGGCGGTGGCGGCGATGCGACGGGTCCGGACACCGGCCGCGAGGGCCGCATAGGTGACGAGTGCCTCGTGCTCCAGCCCGGTGCGCGGGGAGCGCAGGACGCGCGGGTCGGGGGCGGTGTGCAGGCGCAGCCGGCGCCAGGCGCGCTGGACGGCGGCGGCGGTGACGGCCTGCCGGTCGAGGATTCGGACGTCGAGGTCGGGGCGGTGGCCGGCCTGCCGGACCCGGTAGCGGTCGGGGCCGGCCGGCTGGGCCTCGACCGGCCGCAGGCCGCTGTCGCGCAGGGCGCGCAGGACCTCGCCGGGCCGGGGGCAGGGATCGGGGGTGCCGACCGCGTACAGGGTGCCGTGGGCGCCGGTCCAGCCGATCAGCAGTCCGAGCAGGAGCGCGGTGGGGGTGGCGTACCCGCCGGTCACTCCGGCGAGGCCGGAGAGGGCGAGGACGGTCCAGGGCAGGCGGCGTTCCCGGCTGCCGGAGGCGGTCATGAAGGCGAGGACCGGCGCGAGGTAGCCGTAGACGGGCTCGGTGTGCCCGAGCCCGCCGGGCAGGGGCTGGGTGAGCGCGGTGAGCAGCGAGACCGGGGCGAGGCTGTCGGCCCACAGGCCCAGGCCGAGCGTGGCGCCGTACGCGAGGACGGCGGCGAGCAGCCCGTCGGAGACCTGCTGGAGGGCGCGCCGCCGGTCGGGGCCCAGCAGCCGACGGGCGGCGAGGCCGACCGGGAGCAGCAGGACGGCGGCGGTGGTGAGCCCGCCGGCCAGGCCGGCCATCGGGCGCGGCACCAGCGCGGCCGCCTCGGCGACATCGGCGGCGATGCCGCCGGTGGTGGCACGGGCGTAGTCGGCGAGCAGCAGGGTGAGGGCGATGGCGAACAGGCCGCCGAGGAGCCGGATCAGGGCGACGGGCTGCCGGACCCGGTCGGTGGCGGGCAGCGTGCGGGCCCGGAACCGGCCGGTGCCGGCTTGCTCGGGTATCCGGGCGGTGGCCGCACCTGCGCTGCCGTCGGCCGGTCCCCTGGTGTCGCCGGTGTTGCCGCTGCCCTGCGTCCCCACGCCGCGTTCCCGCCGCGCGGTCGAACCGCCGGGGTCGCCCCCGCCGGTTTCGTCGTTCGTTCTCCCCGTCACGATCGCCACGGGTGGCATGCTCCCATGCCGCCGGTGGACGAGGAGCGGGGAATCCGCCGTGCCGGTACGGCGTGGCCCTGCGCCGGCCGGTCGGCAGGACGACCAGGTGGCGCAGGTTGACGTGGCGGGGCGGCTGACGGTGTAGCGCGACGAGGTCGGCGACGTCCTCGGCCCCGAGCAGGCGCTCCGCGCCGGGGCGGCATAGCCTTTCAGTCATGAGCGCCTGCGAAGACCTCGCTCTGGCCCCTCAGGACATCGAGCCCCGGCCGCCCGTCGACGGCTGCGCCGACTGCCTGGCGCAGGGTCGCCGGGACTGGGTGCACCTGCGGATCTGTCTGGACTGCGGTCACATCGGCTGCTGCGACTTCTCGCCGCAGCGGCACGCCACCGCGCACTTCCACAACACCTCCCACCCGGTGATCCGCTCCTACGAGCCGGGGGAGGACTGGCGCTGGTGCTTCGTCCACGAGGTCATGGGCTGAGGCGGGTTCCCGCGTACGGCTCCCGCGCACCGCGGTCGCGTGCGGCTCCTGCGCACCGCGGCCGCGCACGGTTCCCGCAGCGGCCGGGCGGCTTCTCCACAGTGGCGCGGGCCCGCAGCCCGGATAAAATCCGGACATAACGCCCATGCGGCCCCGCTGCCCGGCATCCGTCCGGCCGGCGGCCGACGAAGGGAGGCCGACGATGACCAAGCGAACGCCAGGCAGCACCGCCAAGTTCCGCCAGGGCACGCAGGAGCTGCTGGAGCGCCGGGGCATGGCGAGTCCGCCCATCCGGCTCGCGCCGGAGCCGAGCGCCGGCGCGATGTCCCACGCCGCCGGCGGGCACGGCGCCGGCGAGGTGTTCCGGCACGGCGGAAGGGACGCGCCGGGCACGACGATGCACGCGGCTCCGGCGATGCACGCCGAGCTCAAGGGGCACCGGCACCGTGGTGCGGAGAAGCACTCCGCCCACTGAGCCGCACCCCACCGCAGGGGCGGGCGACCGGGCCACGGTCGCACCGCCCCTGACGTGCGGTCAGGGGCGTTCTCGGGGAGGGTTCGGGGGTGCTCCCGGATGCCGCGGCCCGGCGCCGCCCCGAAGACTCTCTCCCGTCAGAGCCACCGCCGACCGGGCGGGCCGCCGCCAGGGTGGCCCGACACCCGCCGGGTGAGCCGCCATTGGGGAGAATCCGCATGAACAGCCGTACCCGCACCGGTCGTTGGTCCGTCCTCGCAGCAGCCGGCGCGCTGCTCGCCGCCGCCACGGTCGGCGTCGCGACCCCGGCCCTGGCCGCGGGAGCCTCCCCGGCCGTCGCCACCGTCGCCCTTGCCGGGCCGTCCCGCGCGCCCGCGACGGCCCAACCCGGCCCGCTGGACCGGGAATCGCTCGCCGCGACCCTCGGCTCCCTGCCCGCCGGCATCACCGGTGCGCTGGTCCGGGTCGACGGCCCGGGTGCGCGGTGGCGCGGCACCTCGGGGGAGGAGGTGCCGGCGAACGCCCGGTTCCGGATCGGCAGCGTCACCAAGGTGTTCACCGCGACGGTGATGCTCCAGCTCGCCGCCGAGGGCAGGGTCGACCTGGACGGCACCGTCCAGCACTACCTGCCCGGACTGCTGCCGGCCGACCCGGAGGTCACCGTACGGCAGTTGCTCAACCACACCAGCGGCCTGCCCGGAGGCGGCGGGATGACCTCGGGGGACGGCAGCACGGCGTGGTTCGCCGCGCACAAGGCGACCTACTTCAGCCCCCAGCAGGTGGTGGCGGACATGCGCACCCAGCCGAGGAACTTCGAGCCCGGCACCGCGCAGCAGTACAACGGCAACAACTACTTCGTCGCCGCGCTGGTGATCGAGAAGATCACCGGCGACGACTACGCGGACCAGGTGCGGCGGCGCATCACCGGCCCGCTCGGCCTGCACGCCACCTACGTCCCGGCCGCCGACGACCTGACCATCCACGGCCCGCACGCCACCGGCTACGTGGACGTCCGGAACGCCGACGGCAGCACCGCCCGGGTGGACGTCACCGAGCAGAGCCCGTACCCGTGGGCCGAGGGCGGCATGATCTCCTCCGCCGCCGACCTGGAGCGCTTCTTCGACGCGCTCTACCGCGGCCGGCTGCTGCCGCCCGCCCAGCAGGCCGAGGTGTTCGCCGTCCCGGACCTGCCGAACGACCACAACAAGAACTGCGAGATCGGCCCGACCGCCGGGCACGCCTGCTACAGCACCGCCGGCCTGCTGCGCACCGTCCTGCCGAACGGCACCGAGATCTGGGGCAAGAACGGCTCCCGGCCCGGCTACACCACCGGCGTCTTCGCCACCCGTGACTTCTCCCGCAGCGTGGTCGTCGGGCTCAACCCGACCGGCATCACCGGCGAGGAGTTCCCCACCCTGTGGAAGCTGGTGACCGCCGGCTTCGGCTCCGGACAGGCGTACGGACAGCACTGAGCCGGACAGCACCGAGCCGGACAGCACCGAGCCGGCCGGCACCGAGCCGGCCGCTCCCGAAGGGCGGTTGTCAGTCGCGTGCGCTACGTTCGTCCCGTTCACCAGGGCACACGGCAGGACGACGGGGGCGGGCGCACCATGGCCGACGTGATCACGGAGGAGCCGGTCGAGCTCCAGCTGGAGCGGTACCGCACCGAGCTGACCGGCTACTGCTACCGCATGCTCGGCTCGGTCTTCGAGGCCGAGGACGCGGTGCAGGAGACCATGGTCCGCGCCTGGCGCGGGCACAAGGGCTTCGAGGGGCGGGCCGCGCTGCGCTCCTGGCTGTACCGCATAGCCACCAACGTCTGCCTGGACGCGCTGAACGGCCGCAACGGCCGGGCCCGGCCGATGGACCTGGCCGGCCCGGTCACGGTGGCCACCGCGCACGGCACCCAGCTGCCCGAGATGACGTGGATCGGTCCTGCACCGGACGGCCGGGTGCTGCCCGAGACGGGGGACCCGGCCGAGGTGGCCGCCCAGCGCGAGTCGGTGAAGCTGGCGTTCGTCGCCGTGCTCCAGCGCCTCGCGCCCCGGCAGCGGGCGGTGCTGATCCTGCGCGAGGTGCTCGGCTGGAAGGCCGCCGAGGTGGCCGAACTGCTCGGCGTCACGGTGGCCTCGGTCAACAGCGCGCTCCAGCGGGCGCGGGCGGTGCTCGCCACGGACGCCTCGGCCGCCCGGCCGGCCCCGGAGCTGGACGAGGACCACCGCGCGCTGCTGGAGCGCTACGTCCGCGCCTTCGAGGCGTACGACATGGAGGGCCTTGCCGCGCTGCTGCACGAGGACGTCACGCTCAACATGCCGCCGTTCTCGATGTGGCTGCGCGGGCAGGACGAGATCCGGGCGTGGATGCTGGGCCCCGGGCACGGCTGCCGCGGTTCCCGGCTGCTGCCGGTGACGGCCAACGGCGGCCGGGCCTTCGGCCAGTACCGGCCGAGCCCGGCGGGCGGGCACGAGCCGTGGGCGGTGATCGTGCTGGAGGTGTCAGGGAACCGGATCACCGGTTTCACCAACTTCCTGGACACCGGCGTGCTCTTCCCGCTCTTCGGCCTCCCGCCCCGGTTGGAGGCCGAGCCCGTCGAAGCCGTCGAGCCCGCCGAAGCCGTCGAGCCCGTCACGGGTCCCGCCGCCGGGTAGCTGCGCGAGGTCCAGGGGATCCGCCGCGCCCGGCAGCAGCGCCGAGAGGCCGCTGAACGCCAGCAGTTGGCGCAGCGGCCCGCCGGTGTTCAGCAGCACCACGGCCACCCCGTGCCGGGCGGCGGCCAGCCGCAGCCGGGCGAGCGCGTCGACGACGGCCAGGTCGGGGGCGGTGAGCGCGGCCAGGTCGCAGGTCAGTACGGGGCTGCCCGGTGTGGTCTCCACAGTGTCCATGCCGGATAGGACCGCCGGCGGGGCCGCGGCTCATCGGTCGGGTGGCAAAGTAGGGGCGACCGCACCCACCCCAGGAGGAGCACCGTGACGGCTGAGCCACTGAAGTCCCGCGAGGAATGGCTGGCGTCCCTGCCCCGGATCTACGCGGCGGCGGGCTGCCTGCTGCGGGACGAGTCCGGACGGATCCTGATCGTGAAGGCCGGGTACCGCGAGCACTGGCAGTTCCCGGGCGGCACGATCGACCTCGGCGAGGGCCCGGTCGAGTGCGCCGTGCGGGAGTTGGAGGAGGAGACCGGCATCGTTCGGGAGGCGGGCGAGCTGCTGGTCATCTCCTGGACCCACGCCTCGGACGAACTCGACCACCCCGCCCAGCACTTCATGTTCGACTTCGGGACCGTCCCGGACGGCACCCCCGTGACCGTCCCGGCCGGCGAGCTGGACACCCACCGCTGGGCGCCGGTCGAGGACGCCATGGGGCTCCTCGGGCCGGCCCGCTCGGCCCGGCTGCGGGCGGCGCTGGAGGCGGCCGAGGACGGCCGGGTCCGGATCGTCACCACCCGCGTCTCCGGGTTCTGAGCGCAAGTGCCCTGCCCCGGAGGGGAGTTCCGTCCGGGGCAGGGCGCCGTGGTCTCACTGCTGCGGCCCGGACTCCTCGTCCCGAGCGGCGATGATGGCGGCGATCGCCTCCGAGACGAAGGTCTCCGTCTCGGACTTGTCCACCTTCAGCCCGGCCAGCACGCCCTGGCCGTTCTCCAGTTCCAGCAGCGCGAGCAGGATGTGCTCGGTGCCGACGTAGTTGTGTCCGAGCTTGAGCGCCTCCCGGAAGGTCAGTTCCAGCGCCTTCTTGCTCTCGGCGTCGAACGGGATCAGTGCGGGCAGCCCGTCGACGGCGGCCGGCAGGGTGGCGGTGACCGCCTCCCGGGCGGCCTGCGGGGTGACGCCCTGCGCGGCGAGCGCCTTCGCGCCGATGCCCTCGGGCTCGGCGAGCAGGCCGAGCAGCAGGTGCGCCGTGGTGATCTCGGCGTTGCCCGACTTGCGGGCCTCCTCCTGCGAGGCCACCACGACGCTGCGGGCCCGGGGCGTGAACCGGCTGAAGCCCTGGCTGGGGTCGAGGTCGTTCGGGGTGCCCGGGTCCTTGGGGACGAAGCGCTTCTGGGCGGCCTGCTTGCTGACGCCCATGCTGCGGCCGATGTCGGTCCAGGAGGCGCCGGAGCGGCGGGCCTGGTCGACGAAGTGGCCGATGAGGTGGTCGGCGAGCTCGCCGAGGTGGTCGGCGGCGATGACCGCGTCGGAGAGCTGGTCGAGCGCGTCGGTGTGGACCTTCTTGATCGCGGCGATCAGGTCGTCGAGGCGCAGCGGAGTGGTGTTGGGAACAACAGGATTCTCCATGCGTCAACCGTAGGTTGTCGACCCGAGGATCGTCAACCGTCGGTTGACGGTGATCGTGGCGGCGTCGGGGCCCGCGCTACGCGGCGGGCAGCAGCCGTTCCCGGACGGCGGCGATCCGCTCGGGTGCGACGCCCGCCGCGAGCAGGTAGCCGGCCGGGTCGAACCCGTCGAGCGCGGCCGCCAGGGCGGCCTCGGCGGTGGTCCCGGCCTCGGCGAGCACCGCGTCGATCCGGCGGTACGGGTCCGGCAGGCCCAGCATCCCGTACAGCGGGCGGATGTTGGGGCCGCTCAGCAGGTAGTCCTCGGCGATCGCGGCCCGGTCGACCCCGGCCAGGGCGAGCAGCAGCACGGCGGCCAGGCCGGTGCGGTCACGGCCGGCGCCGCAGTGCACCACCACGCCGCCGGGACGGGTGCCGGCGATCGCGGAGATCAGCGCGGCGGCGGCGTGCGGGCAGTGGTCCAGGTACGGGCGAAGCGCGAGCGGGGTGCCGTCCAGCCGTCCGTGGGCCTCCCACCGGGCGGGGCCGGCCAGCTCGTCCAGCGGGACGCGGATCAGCTCGACGCCCTCGGGGAGCGGAAGGAGCGGCTTGTACTCCTCGGCGTTGCGCAGGTCGACCACGGTGCGGACGCCGTGGTCGAGGAGGGCGTCCCAGCCCTCGGCGGTGAGGCGGTCCAGGTTGTCCGCCCGGACTATCGCGCGGTGGGCGGTGAGTCGGCCGGAGGCGGTGGGCAGTCCGCCCAGGTCGCGGACGTTCAGGCAGCCGTCCCAGACGAGCGTGCGGTCCACGGTGCTGCTCGGCGCGTGCGTCGTCCGGTGCATGGGGCTCCCCGTTTCCTCGTCGGGGGTCCCGTTACCCCCTCGTTATGTGACGACTCCCGGGAGATCCGGATGGTTCCTCGCTGTTCGAGTCCTCGGAACCGGTTGTTCAGGAAGGCGGGAAGGGGAGGGAGGGAAGGACCGCGCGCTCAGGCGGCGGTCGGGGCCTCGGTCTCTGCGCGGACCAGCCGCTCCATCGGCTCGACCGCGATCTGGCCGAGCATCGAACCGGCCACGATCGCGCCGATCAGGAAGACGGTGGACAGCCAGGCCATGGTCGACACCGGCAGGGTGAAGGCGCCGACCACCCGGGCCGCGCACTCGGTCAGCAGCGCGGTGCCCCAGATGCCCGAGAACAGGCGCTCGTGGCGGCGGAAGGCCCGCGACCCGGCCGCCCGGCCCTCGACCAGCCGCTGCCAGGCGGCGGAGCGTTCCCGCCGGCCCTTGGTGAGGAAGGGCATCAGCATCGGGGTCATCACCGGTCGGCCGATCAGCGCGGAGGCCAGGATCGCCAGTGCCACGGTGCCGCTCAGCCCGCCGTCCTTGGCGATCATCAGCCGGGCGTCGCCGGTGACGAAGGTCAGCGCCAGGCCCGCCAGGTTCACGGTCAGCATCAGGGTGGCCCACAGGTTGAGCCTGCGCTCGCCCAGCAGGCCCAGGACGGTCCGGGCGGCCGGGAAGGCACTGCTCCAGGCCAGCGCGGCGAACTCGCTCAGACCGAGCGCCGAGTGCAACAGGTAGTAGCCGGCCAGCGGGGCGGCCACGTCGAGGGCGAGCGGGCGGAGCCCGGAGACCAGCGGGTTGGGCGCCTCGGCGTGGGCGGCACCCGTGGCGGCGTCCCGGGCAGGAGTGGCGGTGGTGCCGGTGACGGTGCTGGTGAGGGCGACGGTGCCGGTGACGGCGGTGGCGCTGACGGTCTGGCTCACGGTGGGTTCCTCCCCCGGCTGGTGGCCGCGGGCCGCTGCCCGCGTCGTGCCTCCAGTTTTTCCGTCCGGCCCTCCGTCAGGGCAGTGCCGTCCGTTGCGTCATCCGCGTGACAGTTGTCATGGTGCGCGTCGTGACACCGCCCCCTACCTGCTGCTTTTCACTCCTCGACGGGGAAGGTCCTGCTCCTCGACGGGGAAGGCCCACAGCTCGCGGCCCAGGGTGTCCAGGCAGCGGACGGTGCCGAAGCGCTCGTCCCCGGCGGACAGGAAGCCCTGAGCGACGCCCGCCAGGACCGTCCGGGCGGCGCCGTCGCCGCGGGTCCGGGCGCCGGTCAGCACCAGAGCCTCGTCGGCCGGCTCGGCGCGCTGCACCCGGGCCACCGCGGCGGCCCGGACGGGGCCGACCGGATCTGCTCGGACCGGCCGGGGGAGGGGCGCACGACAGGGGCCTGCACGGGTCGTGCGTGCGCCCTCGGGCGCGGCGGGGTCACGGTGGCGGGCCGGGCGCGTCGGCGGATCCGGCGTCCGGGCATCTCGGCGGTCCGGACTGCTTCGCCTACAGACAACGTAGGCCGGACGGGCCTTTGCGGGCCGTGGGCGAACGACAGCAGTCCTCGGGACCTCGGCCCCGGCCGGACCGGTCCTTCGGCCGGAGCCGAAGCGTTCGCCCGAATGGCGCATCATGTGGCGAGTGCAGAGTGCAGAGCGCCCCGGAGCGGGCACCGACAGCCCCGTCGGCCGGTCCGGACCAGTACCACCCACCGGCCCGCCACCGGGCCCGGCCCCCGCTCCCCCCGACCTGACCGAGGCGGTCCGGGCCGCGCAGGGCGGGGACGAGGAGGCGTTCCGGCTGCTCTTCCGGACTGTCCAGCCGGGCCTGCTGCGCTACCTGCGGGTCCTGGTCGGCGGCCGGCCGGAGGACGCGCAGGACGCCGAGGACATCGCCTCCGAGGCCTGGCTGCAGATCGCCCGCGACCTGCGCGGCTTCTCCGGCGACGGGGACGGCTTCCGCGGCTGGGCAGCCACCATCGCCCGCCACCGCGCCCTCGACCACCTGCGTGCCCGGCGCCGCCGTCCGGTCGCCGACCTGCCCTTCGAGCAGCTGGTCGAGCTGGCGGCAGGGGACGACACCGCACGCGCCGCGCTGACCACGGTCGGCACCGCCGACGCCCTGGCCCTGATCTCCCGGCTGCCGCGCGACCAGGCCGAGGCGGTGCTGCTGCGGGTGGTCATGGAGCTGGACGCGGAGAGTGCCGCCCAAGTGCTCGGCAAGCGGGCCGGCACCGTCCGGATGGCCGCCCACCGGGGGCTGCGGCGGCTGGCCAAGCTGGTCGAGCCGCTCGCGTCCGGGGGCGGCATCCCGGCCGCCCGGGGCGGCGGCGCGACGGCCGGCGCGGGGGCCGGACAGGGCCCCGAAGCCCCGGGGGGCGTCCCCGGACCGGCCCCTGGAGTGAGCGCGGGCGAGGCCGCCGGGCGACCTGCGGGGAAAGCCGCGAAAAAAAGTTCTCCGCAGGGTGTGACAGAACGCCGGGCCGCGACGCTGAAGGACATGAGATGAGCACCAACCGATCCCGTCGGATCGACCGTGACACCGCTGAGCAGCTGCTCGGTGGTGCTGTGGGCGGCCCGTCGGCCGGGCAGGACGCCTCGCTCACCGGACCGGACGGCGGTCCCGGGCAGCTCGCCCGGGTGCTCGCCGCGGCCGCCGCCCCCGCGACGGCCGGCGAACTGGCCGGGGAGGAGGCCGCCCTGGCCGCGTTCCGGGAGGCCGGTCTCACGCCCGACCCGACAGTGACCCCCGTCCGGAGACGATCGATGGCAACCGCCGCGCTGGCCAGGGCCTTCAGCACGAAGGCCACTGCCGTCGTGCTCGGCGCCACCGCGCTGTGCGGTGTCGCCGTCGCCGCCGGCACCGGCAGCCTGCCGTCCGCGCTGGGTGGCGGCCCGTCCGCGCCGGAGCACGGGCTCGCGGGCGTGGGCGCGGCCACCGCGCCGGGCTCGTCGGCCGCCGGCTCGTCCGTCGGCGTGGCCCCGTCCGATGCCGTGGCGTCCGGCTCCGGCCGTTCCTCCGGAACCGCCTCCGCCGGGCCGCAGGCGGTCGTCCCGTCCGGCCCCGCGACGCCCGGCACCCCCTCCGCCGAGGGACGCGGTGGCCACCCGGCCGTCCCGCCCGCCCTGGTCGGCCTCTGCACCGGTTTCACCGACGGTACGGCCAAGGGCGAGCGCCCGAGCCGGCTGGCCGGTGAGCCGCGGTACGGCCCGCTGGTCGCGGCGGCCGGCGGCGCGGACCGGGTGGCGGACTACTGCAACGCCGCGATCGGTGACGAGGACGGCGACCACCAGGGCGGCACCGCCCCGACGCGCGACCCCGGTCGCACCGGCACCGGCGCGACCGCCGGAGCCGGCAAGGGGAACACCGGCGGAGGCCGGACCGGCGGCAGTGGCAACGGGAGCGGCAACGCCAACAGCGGTGGAAACGGCCAGGACAGCGGCGACAACGGTCAGGACACCGGCGGCAGGCCGGGCAAGTCCGGCGTGACCGTCCCGCTCGTCCCGCCCACCCCCGCCCCGCAGGACGTCCGCCCGAGCAGGACCGACCGGACCGAGAACGAGCAGTCGGCCGGGAGGTAACCCCCAGAACTCCGGGTGGGCGGCGAGCGACTCCCCCCGGGCTCGTCGCCCACCCGGAACAGCACCACCGCAGGACCCGCAGGACCGGCCGGACCGGCCGGACCGACGGGAAGCAGTACCACCCGAAGACCCCGGGTGGCCGGTCGGCTCCCCCGTGCCCACCGACCACCCGGCCGGCTCCGGCCGGACCGGCAGGCGCACCCCGGACGCGCCGCCGGCCCGGCCGGCCCGGAAACGTGCGGCCCGCCCGCCCGCAGTCAGGGCGGGCCGCACCCCCGTGCCGGCGGCCGGGGGACCGCTGCCCGGTCCCCCGACCGCCACCCTCCGCCCCTGGTCGGCCCGTTCGACGGTGCGGCTATCGTGCACAGGTGCACGAGGCGGCCCGGGACCCCGGGCAGGGCACGTGAGGGGAGCTCCAGGTGATCGGACGGGCGCTGAACGGGCGTTACGAACTCGTCGGAATGCTCGGCGTCGGCGGCATGGCCACCGTCTGGCGAGGCGTGGACCGGGTGCTGGGCCGTCAGGTGGCCGTCAAGGTCCTCAACGGGGGCCTCGCCGACGACCCCCGCTTCGCCGAGCGCTTCAGCCGCGAGGCCCAGCACGCGGCCATGCTGGTGCACCCGAGGATCGTCATGGTCTTCGACTCGGGCGTGGACCAGGGCACCCCGTTCATCGTCATGGAGCTGGTCAACGGCCGTTCGCTGGCCGCCCTGCTGGCCGAGCAGCGGACCCTGCCGGTGGAGCGCGCCGTCGGCATCGCGGCGGCGGTCTGCGAGGCGCTGTCCGTCGCGCACGCGGCCGGGCTGGTGCACCGGGACATCAAGCCCGGGAACATCATGATCACCGACGACGGCGGGGTGAAGGTCGTCGACTTCGGCATCGCCCGGGCCGGCTCCTCCAGCAACCTGACCCAGACCGCGAGCGTGCTCGGTACGGCCGCCTACCTCTCGCCCGAGCAGGCCACCGCCTCGGCGCTGGACGGGCGGACCGACCTGTACGCGGTCGGCTGCGTGCTCACCGAGATGCTCACCGGCGCGACCCCGTTCACCGCCGAGACCCCGGTGGCGATCGCCTTCAAGCACGTCAGCGAGCAGCCGCCGGCGCCGTCCGCCCGCCGTCCGGGCCTGCCGCCCGCACTGGACGCGGCGGTGCTTCGGCTGCTGGCCAAGAACCCGGCCGACCGCCCGGCCGGCGCGGCCGCCGCCCGGGCCGAGATCCTCGGCACCGTCCCGGGGCTGATGGTCGGCGACCCGACCGCCGAGCTGCTGGCGAGCGCGGGGGCGGCGGGGGTCGCCACCCAGCTGCTCCCGCCCGTCCCCTTCTCCCCGGCGCCGAACCAGCAGCACACCACGGTGCTGCCGCCCCAGCCGCCGGCCGCCACCTCGGTGATGGCGCCGATCCCCGTCCGGGCGCCTGCCCCTGCGCCCGCGCCCGCTCCCGCCCGCAGCCGCCGAAAGCCGCTGGTGTTCGGGGCGTTGGGCGTGGCGGGCCTGGCCGGCGTCGCCGCGCTGGCCCTCACCGCCTTCGACGAGCCGGCCGGCAACGCGGCCGCCGCCAAGCCCGCCGCGGCCACCACCTCCACCACCCCGGCCGCGACGCCCGCCCCGAAGGCCTCCGCGACCGCGACCTCGTCGGCGCCCACCACCCCCTCGGCACCCCCGGCCTCCACCGCGGCCGTCCCGCGCAACCAGCCCGCCGCGCAGCAGATCCAGTCCTTCCGCCAGGCCGTCGCCCAGGCCCAGGTCACCAAGGAGCGGGACAAGCAGACGGACCTGCTGAAGATCCTCGACGCCACCGCCGCCCGCCTCAACGAGGGCAACCCGGACGACGCCGCGCAGGAGCTCAGGAACGCCCAGAAGGTGATCCGGGACATGGGCAAGAAGCACGCCGTCGACGTTCCGACCTACGCCAACTGGAACGCCCGGCTCTCCGCCCTGTACGCCACCCTGCACACCACCGCCGACCTCCAGGACGACTGACGAGCCCGGTCGCCGCCCTGGCGGACGCCGATTCGCTGACGGCCCGCGGTTGACACAGGCTTGTCCACAGCCTGTGGACAAGCCTGTCGAAGGGCCGGGACGCCGGCCCCTCCGGTTTCCCGTTCCCGTCACACCGAGGTCGGCCCGGTACTGTGCCGGCCCGTCCGGCCCGCCCGGTACGTGCCGTCCGCGTACCGCCCGCCGTGGCGGACTCAGTCCTGCTTCCGGATCCTTCGCTCGACGTTCCCGCGGATCGCCTGGGACGCGGTCCCGGCGGCCGCCGCGAGGAACACGAAGTTGTACCCGATCTGGAGGACCACCACGAGCCGCGCCGTCTGCCCCGCCGGGGTGATGTCCCCGTACCCCACCGTCGCCATCGTCACGATCGTGAAGTACAGCGCGTCCAGCCGGGTTTCCAGCCCGTCGAACTCCGCCTTGTGCGAGCCGAGCACGTAGTACGTCGCCGCGAAGATGGTCAGCGCCAGGAAGATCAGGAAGATCAGCCAGACCACCGGCCGTCTGGCGGTGCCCCGGATCACTCCGATGATCTTGGCCAGCATCAGCCAGCTCATCCCGACCAGTGCCCCCACGAACACCAGCCAGCTCAGCCGCGGCCGGCGCTCGCCCAGCCACTCCAGCGGCAGCGTGAAGTATCCGGCCATCAACAGCGTGGACGCGCCCAGCAGCCAGAACCAGGACCGCAGGTCGACGGGCGGGGGCGGGTTCTCGGACATCCTGCCCAGCCTGCCCCGCACCCGACCCCGTCCGCCCGCTCGCCTGCTCCGATCAGGCGAGCCCCCGCTGGATGGCCAGCACCGCCAGCCGCACCCGGTTCGGGCTCCCCGTCTTGGTCATCAGGTTCGACACGTGCGTCTTCACGGTCGTCACCCCCAGGTGCATCCGTCCGGCGATCTCGGCGTTCGACAGCCCGTCCGCGAGGTGCCGCAGCACCTCGCTCTCCCGGTCCGTGAAGCGGACTTCCGGTACCGCCCTCCGCTCCGCCCCCGCCCAGTCCTCCGCCGCCCGGGCCACCACCCGCCGCAGCACCGCCGGGCTGTACGGGCTGTCGCCCGCCGCCGCCCGCCGGACGGCGTCCAGGACCGCGCCCGGCTCGACGTCCTTGGCGAGGAAGCCGCAGGCGCCGGCGGCCAGGGCCGGGTAGAGCCGGTCGTCGTCATCGAAGGTGGTCAGCACCACGACCCGGGCCGAGGGAAGACGGGACAGCAGCTGAGCCGTCGCCGCGATGCCGTCCGTCCCCGGCATGTGCAGGTCCATCAGCACGACGTCGGGCCGCAGCCGCACCGCGAGCTCGACCGCCCGGGAACCGTCCGCCGCCTCGCCGGCCACCGTCAGGTCGTCCGTGGACTCGACCAGCATCCGCACCCCGGCCCGGACCAGCTGCTGGTCGTCGACGATCAGCACGCCGGTCATGCCGCCGCCCCCGTCCCCAGCGGCCAGGAGGCGGCCAGCCGCCAGCCGTCCGGTACCGGTCCGGCCTCGATGGTGCCGCCGACCAGTGCCACCCGCTCCCGCATCCCGAGCAGCCCGTGTCCGCCGTCCACGGGCGCCGGCCCGGCCTGCCCGCGGGTGTTCTCCAGCTCCAGTGCCACGTTCCCGTTCTCCGTCGTCGCCCGCAGCCGGACGCGCGCGCCCGGGCCGGCGTGCTTCACCACGTTCGCCAGCCCCTCCTGGACCAGCCGCAGCACCGTCAGCCCGCCGATGGCGTCGAGTTCGGCGAGCCGGCCGCCGATCACCGCGTCGACCCGCAGCCCGGCCGCCCGCGACCGCTCCACCACCCCGGCGACGGCGGTGGGCAGGTCGGCGGTCTCGGCGAGCAGCGGGGCCAGCTGCCCGGCGTCGGGCTCGCGCAGGGCGGTGAGCAGTCGGCGCAGGTCGGCGAGGGCGGCGGTGGCGCCGGCGTGCACGTCGTCCAGTACGGCGGTGAGCCGGGGGTCGGCGTCCGGCAGGACGTGCCGGGCGACGCCGACCCGCAGCACGGTGGAGGCCAGGTGGTGGGCGACCATGTCGTGCAGCTCGCGGGCGATCGCGGCGCGCTCGCCCATCCGGGCGCCCCATTCGGCGAGGTCCCGGCTGCGCTCGGCCTCCCGGGCCCGTTCCTCGGCCGCCTGCCGCACCCGTTCGGCGGCGCGGATGTAGCGGGCCAGCAGCACCGGTACGCCGCCGAACAGCGCCGTCCGGTAGAGCGCGTCGGGTACGGAGGGCCAGGCGTGTGCCAGCTCCGCGCAGAGCAGCACGGCCCACAGCCCCGCCACCGGACGGCCCCACCGCCGTACGGCCAGTTCGAAGAAGGCCGCGGCCACGCCGACCTTGACCTCCACCTGCACGGCGTGCGCCACGGCCGGCACGGTCAGCGCGCACTGCCCGAGCGCCACCGCGAGCGGCAGGCGCCCGCCGAGCGCCGCGAGCAGCAGCGCGCCGACGGCGACCGCCCAGTCCGTCGCCGTCAGAGCCTGCGGACGGCCCGCCAGCAGCAGGTACCCCAGCCCGGAGCCGATCAGCGCGGGCCGCAGCAGCCGCGAGCCCCTCCACGTCGTTCCCCACACCCTGCCGACCCTAGGGCGGCCCCGGGCCCCGCGTGATCGTCCCTCAGGCCGAGACCGGGGCTCCTCCTTCCGGCCGCTCAGCGGGCCCCGGCTCGTCCAGCAGCTCCAGCACCGCCAGTACGACGACCAGCCCGAGCGCCAGACAGAGCGTCACCAGCACGGTCGGGTAGTTCCACAGCACGAAGGCCAGCGCCGCGACCGCGACCGCCAGCCAGCCCAGCGCGGCCTTCCAGCGGTGGACGAACCGGCCGACCGGCCCGAGCCGCAGACCGGCCCGTTCGGCCACCCGCCGCACCGCGCCCAGCCCGGCGCTCCAGCCGCCGCGGACGGTGCGCGCCCACCGCCCGCCGCCGATGATCCAGGCGCCGAGCGCGACCAGCAGGCCGAGGGTGACCACCACCCGGACGGCCGAGCGCAGGTACCGCACCAGGGTGTCGTACACCGCCTGGGCGGCCGCCTGGTCGACGTCGGCCGGGAGCCGGTCCAGGTAGACGGCCCGGAACACGCTCAGCCCGATGCCCAGCAGCAGCGCCCCGCCCGCCATGCCGAGGGCCGCCGCCACCACCGCCCGGCGGTGGCGCGTCGCGAGCAGTACCCCGCCGAGCGCGCAGGCGCCGGCCAGCACCGGCACCCAGAAGCCGGCCAGGTCCAGTACCCGCAGGGTGGTGCGGACCTTGGGGAGGGCGTCGGACTGCACCAGCGGGTAGGAGGTGTGGATCTCCGGGATCCGGGAGGCCAGCGGGAGCCCCCGGTCCACCAGTGCGGACTTCACCCGGGCGATCACGGGGGCGAGGTCGAGCAGCACCGTGTCGTTGCGGACCTCGACGGCGCCGCCGCCCTGTCCGGTCACCATCTTCTCGACGGCGGCGTGCGCCTGCCGGTTGACGTCCGTCCAGAGGGTGGTGAAGGCGTCGCTGTCCACGAGCCGTTCGACCTCGGTGTGGACGAAGCTGCCGAGTCCGCTGTCCAGGGCCTGGCCGATGCTGCCCAGCAGGGCGTCGAGCTTGGGCCTGTCGGCCGGGGCGACGCCGTCGAGCAGTGATTCGAGCGGGAGCTTCTTCATGATTTCGGCGGTCACCCGGTCGGCGACGGCAGCCTTGACCCGGGGGTCCTTGGCCAGCGGGGCCATGGTCGCGAGGTAGCGGTCGGTGTCGCTGATCTCGGACCTCGCCCAGAGCGCGAGGGCGCCGAGCGGGGTGAGCACGCAGGCCAGCACGATCAGCAGGGCGGAGAAGAAGGAGCGCATCCGGTGCCGGGGCGGGTGCCGTGCCGGTCCGGCCGCCAACTGGTCGGCGAGCCGTGCCTCCTGGGCCTCGACCGCGCTCAGCCGGGCCCGCAGCTCGGCCAGTTCGTCGCCGGGCTGGTCGGTCGGCATGCCGGGCCTCCGTTCCTCCGAGGGGTGCATACCAGGAGACAACGGATCAGATCGGACGGCCAGTCGACGCTCGTGCGCCGGAGCGTTCCCCCACCGGCCCGGAACGGCGGAAAGCCCCTGGTGGCTCACCAGGGGCTTTCCGGAGAAGAGGGGGACTCAGGCGGTCGTCTCGGGCCGCTTGGTCTCGGCGGCCTTGGTCACGTTGGTCGGCGTGACGGCCGGGCGGTCGGCGCTCTGCTGGGGAGCGGCGGTGCTCTGCGCGGTGCCGGCGGCGGCGTCCGCCGGGGTGTCGTCCTCGCGCATGGCCTTCGTCTCGGCCTTCAGGATGCGCATGGACTTGCCCAGACCGCGGGCCATCTCGGGCAGCTTCTTCGATCCGAACAGCAGGATGACGACCGCCAGCACCACGAGAATGTGCCAGGGCTCAAGACCGTTCCGCAGCATCCCTGGCCACCGGTCCCTTCTTGTCTAGAGTCGTGGCGGGCGCTAGCGCCCGTGCTGGCCAGTATGCCTGGCCCTGACGGCGAACGGATACACCAGCCGGGAAACGCTGGCCAAAAACCAGGTGCCGTTCGAGCGGATCGCGAGCGCCGTGGCACCCGCCTGGCCGATTGCGGGTGCCGAAGCTCACACCCTCCGCCCGCGGCGGTGCGATCAGTGGACGAACGGCACCAGACGCTTCGACACCCGACGGTACTCCGCGTACTCGCTCCCGAAGACGTCCAGCAGCAGCCGCTCCTCGGCGGAGATCCGCCGGCCGTACGCGGTCAGGAGCAGCGCCGCGACCACCAGGGCGGCCGCCCAGCTGCCGGTGCCGACCGCGTAGCCGGCCCAGACCAGCAGGCTGCCGGCGTAACCGGGGTGCCGGATCAGCCGGTACGGGCCGGTGCGGACCAGGTGCTGGTCGTCCACGGTGCGCAGGGTGCGGGTGTAGTACCGGCCCAGGGTGCGCATGCCCCAGGCCCGCAGCGCCAGCCCGACGGCCACCATGGCCACCCCGAACCAGCCCGCCCAGACGGGCAGTTCGCCGATCGCGGCGCGGTCGAACAGCACCACGGCCAGGACCGACACCAGGTAGCAGCCGAGCAGCAGCCGGGTCGACCCGCGGTCGCGGCGGTCGGCGTGCCAGGTGCCGGCGGAGGCGTCCTCGCGCCGGCGCAGCAGCAGCTCGTAGGCGGTCCAGCAGAGGACGCCGAGGAGGGAGAGGAGAGCGGGCAGGGACATCAGGGGCTCCCGGAGGTCGGATCCGAGGTGTGCTTCCACGGTCCTCCGGGTGGGCCGTCGGCACACGCACCCGGGGGTGGAGCCATCGCGGTCCACCCCTGGGTGGAGGCTGGGCGCGGCGGCGCGCCGTGCTCGGTGCGGCCGCCGGGCCGGCCGGTGGCCGCGGCGGGTGGCTGCCTCCGCAACGGCGGAGAGCCCCCGCCCGGGGTGGGCGGGGGCTCTCGATGACTCGCGTGGATCGGGCCGGGTGGGTCAGGCGGCGACGGCCTCGGGCGTGGGTGCGGGGGCGGCGGCCGGGAGGTGGCGCATCAGGCGGTAGGCCAGGACCGCGGCGCCCAGGGCGAAGACCAGGCCGACCACGGCGGCGACGTGCAGGCCGTCGGTGAAGGCGGTGCGGGCGGTCTCCAGCAGGTCGGCGCCGAGCCGGCCGGGCAGGTGGGCGGCGACGGTGACCGCGCCGCCGAGGGTGTCCTGGGCGGTCCGGGCGGCCTCGCCGTCGACGCCGGCCGGGAGGGTGCCGTCCAGCTGGTGGTGGTAGACCGCGGCGCCGGCCGCGCCGAGCAGGGCGATGCCAAGCGAGCTGCCGAGCTCCACGGCGGTCTCGGAGGTGGCGGAGGCGGCACCGGCCTGCTCGACCGGGGCGGCGGAGACGACCATCTCGGCGGTCATTGTTATGGTGCCGACGGTCCCGGCGGCCAGTACGCCCGCCGCGGTGAGGACGAGCGCCAGCGGGGAGTGCGGGCCGACCCGGGTCATCATCGCGAAGCCCGCCGAGCCGACCAGGAAGCCGCCGCCCATCAGCACTGCCGGGCGGACCTTGCCGGCCAGCGCCGAGCTGACCCCGACCGCCGCGCCGACGCCCAGGCTCGGCACCAGCGACCAGAGCGAGGCGGCCAGCGGGCTCATGCCCTTGACCAGCTGGAGGTACTGCGAGGTGAAGAGGGCGAAGCCCATCATCGCGAACATCGCGACGGTGTTGACGCTGATCGCGCCGCTGAAGGTGCGGATCCGGAACAGGCTCAGGTCGAGCAGCGGGTTCGCGGCGGCGCGCTGGCGCAGGACGAACGCGCCGGCCAGCAGCAGTCCGGCGGGGACGGCGAGCCCGGGCAGCAGGCTCCAGCCCTCGACGGCGACCGTCTTGATGCCGTAGACCAGCGGCAGGATCGCGGCCAGTGAGAGCGCGGCGCCGAGCAGGTCGAAGCGTCCGGTGCGTCCGGTGGAGCGGTACTCGGGGAGCAGGACGGGCGCGGTCAGCAGCACCAGGGCCATCACCGGGACGGCGAGCAGGAAGGCCGAGCCCCACCAGAAGCGCTCCAGCAGCAGGCCGCCGGCGACCGGGCCGAGGGTGGCCCCGGCGGTGAGGATGCCTCCCCAGGCGCCGAGCGCGATCTGCCGCTGCTTGGGGTCGTGGAACATGTTGCGGATCAGCGCGAGGGTCGAGGGCATCACGGTGGCCCCGGCGGCGCCGAGCACCGCGCGGGCCGCGATCAGCTGGCCGGCGTCGTGCGACCAGGCGGCCAGCAGCGAGGCGCCCGCGAAGCAGGAGGCGCCGATCATCAGCAGCCGGCGGCGGCCGATCCGGTCGCCCAGCGCGCCCATCGTGATGAGCAGCCCGGCCAGCAGGAACGAGTACATGTCCATGATCCACAGCTGCTGGGTGCCGCTGGGCGCCAGCGTGGTGGAGATGTACGGGACGGCGAAGAAGAGCACGCCCATGTCCATGGCGAGGACGAGGGTCGGGAGCAGGAGGACGGCCAGGCCGATCCATTCGCGACGGCCTGCGCGGCCAGTGGTTGCGGTCATGGGGAAGACGGTACGGGCGGGTAAGACGCTTGTCTAGTACGTATGTGTAAATCGCCCGTGCAAGACATTCGTGCGAGACATTCGTCCAGGGCTTCCGTAGGATCGAGGAATGGGAAACCGCGAAGACCTGATGGCCGGCGCCAAGCGCTGCCTGTACGAGAAGGGCTACGGGCGCACCACCGCCCGCGACGTCGCGACCGCCTCCGGCGTCAGCCTGGCCGCGATCGGCTACCACTTCGGCTCGAAGGAGGCGCTGCTCAACGCGGCGATGATCGAGGCGATCGGGGAGATGGGGGAGGCCCTGGGCGCGGTGGTGATCGCCGCCAACCAGGTGTCGGACGACCCCGAGGTGCGCTTCGCGGCCGTCTGGGACGGCCTGCGGGACGTCTTCGTCGAGCACCGCGGGCTCTGGGCGGCCCAGTTCGAGGCGCTCGCCCAGGCCGGACACGCCCCCGAACTGGCGGAGGCCTTCGCGGCGGCGCAGAAGGAGGGCCGGCTCGGGCTGGCCGCGGTCTTCCAGGGGCTGCCCGAGGTGCCGGACACCGAGGAGGAGGTCGTCCGCGGCGCCTTCTACCAGACCCTGCTGGCCGGCTACTGCGCCCAGTGGCTGGCCGCGCCCGAACTCGCTCCCAGCGGACGGGACTTCCTGCGGGGACTGCGGTTGGTCGGCGACAGCGTGTTCGGCCCCGTGGAGGCCGGGTCCGCTACGCGGTGACGGCCGTCAGCAGCACCACCGAGTCGACGTGCGCCAGCAGCCCGTGCCGCTCCTGCGGGACGGGCTCCAGGCGGCCGGCCGGCAGTTCCAGCCGCCGTCCGGCGATGGTCAGCGAGACCCGGCCGCGCAGGACCTGGACGCTGCCCGCGGTGGGCGGGTTGTGCTCGTCCAGCGCGGTGCCCGCGGTCAGCGCGATCACGGTCTGGCGCAGGATCCCGTCGTGCAGCACCAGGTGGGCGCTGCGCCCGTGCGGGCTCTCGGCCGCAAGGGCGGCGTGCTCCACGGCGAGCTGTTCGAGATCGGGCATCGCGCCGCCTCCTCACTCCGTGTGCCCAGCGTCGCGGACGTCCGGGCCTCCCGCACCCGGAGCGACCCGGGCCGAGCAGCCCGACGTGCAGGCTCCGCCGGCTGCCCGCATCGTGGAGGCATGGCGACCAACGACAGAGTCATTCCCGGGTTCCGGGTCAACCGCCCGCTGCTGACCGGCGGTGTGGCGCTCACCGCGATCGGCACCGTGCTCAGTGCGGCCGGCACGGTGGTGGTGTGCGCGGCGCTGATCGCGGCCGGGCGCAGCTGGGTGCGCGGCCTGGAAACCCCGCCGGGCACGCTCGCCCAGCGGGCCCTGCGGGAGGCGAAGGTGGCCTCCGCGGCGGGCTGGGAGGCCTGGCGCGCCGAGCACGGCTCGCCCAACTGAGCCCGCCCGGCCGGCAGCGGCGAGGCGGGTCGCCGAGGGGTGCGGCCCGGCGCGCCGTCGGCCCCGGACGGGCCTACAGCCCGAGCGACTTGGCGATGATGCTGCGCATGACCTCGCTGGTGCCGCCGTAGATCCGGAACACCCGGTTGTCGGTGTAGAGCCGGGCGATCGGGTACTCCAGGATGTAGCCGTAACCACCGTGCAGCTGGAGGCACTTGTCGATCACGGTGGAGGCCGACTCGGTGCAGAACAGCTTCGCCGCGGCCGCGTCCGCGACGGTCAGTTCGCCGTTCTGGTACAGCTCCAGCGCCCGGTCCACCATCGACTGCTGCGCCATCACCTGGGCCTCGCAGTCGGCCAGCGTGAACTTGGTGTTCTGGAACTCGGCCACCGCCTTGCCGAACACCTTGCGGTCCTTGACGTACTGCACCGCGAACCGCACCGCCGCTGCGGCCGCCGCGTACGCGCCGACGGCGATCGCCAGCCGCTCCTGCACCAGGTTGTGGGTCAGGTAGGAGAAGGCCCTGCCCTCCTCGCCGAGCAGGTTCTCCACCGGCACCCGGACGTCGCTGAACGCCAGCTCGGCGGTGTCCGAGGTGCGCAGGCCGATCTTCTGGAGCTTGCGGCCGACGGTGTAGCCCTCGGAGGCGGTGTCCACGCAGAGGATGGACAGCCCGGCCCGGCGGTTCTCCGGGTCGTACGGGGCGGTGCGGCAGACCACCAGGACGAGGTCGGCCAGCACGCCGCCGGTGATGAAGGTCTTGGCGCCGTTCAGGACGTAGTGGGTGCCGTCCTCGGAGAGCCTCGCGGTGGTGGAGATGCCCGCGAGGTCGGATCCGGCGCCGGGCTCGGTCATCGCGATCGCGGTCATGATGTCGCCGGAGACGAAGCCGGGCAGCCAGCGCCGCTTCTGCTCCTCGTTCGCGTACTCCAGCAGGTACGGCAGCACCAGGCCGGTGTGCACGCCGGAGGAGCCGAAGCTCACGCCCGCCCGGGCGGTCTCCTCGGCGATCACCGCCTGGTACTTGAACCCGCTCTCGCCCGCGCCGCCGTACTCCTCCGGCACCTCGATGCCGTAGACGCCGAGTGCGCCGAGCTGCCGGTAGAAGCCGCGCGGCGGGTGGCCCTCGGCCTCCCAGCTCTCGTAGACCGGGACGACCTCGTTGGCGATGAAGTCCCGGATGGTCTCCCGGAAGGCCTCGTGGTCCTCGTTGAACACGGTGCGGCGCACGGCGGCGCTCCCTTCGACGGCACCGGCCGGGGCTGCCGGCCGGGGCGGAACGTGCCTGGTGATGGCCCCACAAGTTAATCCGGGGTAGCTTCGGCTGTCCAGAGTGGGCCGGTCGTGAGAAGGCGCTGGGAAGCACGGTCGACGGGGGTGCGAAGTGAATCCTTGCTAGCCTTCCGTCGATGCCGCTCCGGTACCGGGCCGGTACCCGGCCGAGGGGGAGGGAGGCACGCCATGGTGGTCCGACGGCCGCCCGGACGGCGCGCCCAGATCCTGGCCGTGGCCGCCGACCGCTTCCACCGCAGCGGCTACCACCAGGTCTCGATGACCGAGGTCGCCGCCGGCGTCGGCATCACCGCGCCCGCGCTCTACCGGCACTTCCGCGGCAAGCCCGAACTGCTCGACCGCGCCGTCCGGTTGGGCCTGGACGCGCTTGCCGAAGGACTGTGCCCGGCCCGCACCACCGCCGAGCTCGGCGCCGCGCTGGCCGCCGTCGCGGTCGGCCACCGCCCGCTCGGCACCCTGGTGCAGCGCGACGCCCGGCTGCTGCCGCCGGCCCGGCGGGCGGCGCTGCGCCGCGAACTGCGCGCCGACGTCGCCCTGATGGTCGCCGTGCTGCGCGCGGAACGGCCGGAACTCGCCACCGGGGACGCCGAGTTGCTCTGCTGGTCGGCGCTCTCGGCCTGCGCCGGACTCTCCTACCAGTCGGCGGCGCCGCAGGCCCGACGGGCCGAGGCGCTGCTGCGCGAGGTGGTCGCGGCCGTCCTCGGGGTCTCCCTGGTGGGTGCGGTCGCAGGGCCCGCCGCCGTACCGGTGCCGGAACCCGGGCCGCGGGCGCGCCGGGAGGAGCTGCTCGCGGCGGCCGTGCGGCTGTTCCACCAGCGCGGCTTCGACAACGTCAGCACCGACCAGCTCGGCGCCGCCGTCGGCATCTCCGGCCCCAGCGTGTACCGGCACTTCGACAGCAAGGCCGAGCTGCTCGCCGCCTCGCTGGTGCGCAGCCGCGAGCGGCTCCGGCACGAGGTGGACGGCGCGATCGCGGCCGCCTCCGGGCCCGGGGCGGCACTTGAGGCCGGGCTGGGCGCGTACGTCGGCTTCGCGCTGCGCAACGGGGACTACCTGGGCGCGATGCTCAGCGAGACGGAGCGGCTGGCCCCGCCCGACCGCCGGGCCGCGGTGGACTTCCGGCGGGACTTCCTGCGCACCTGGGTCGGGCTGCTGCGGCAGGTGCACCCCACGTGCGACGCGGCGACCGCCCGGATCCGGGTGCACGCGCTGTTCGCGCTGGTCAACGACGGGGTGCGGAACCGTCCGCACAGCGCCCGGCCGGACCTCGGGGACTGCCTGCTGAGGCTCGGCCGGGCGGTGCTGGCTCTCTCCTGAGCAGGCCCCGGGGCGGGACCGGCAGCGGACGTACGGGTAGTGGACGAATTCCACCGAACGGGTGGCAATTCCCCCGATGGTGGAGGATCGGTCAATTAAGAGCTGACCGCATTGCGTCATTTCGTCATTCCGTCAGCAAGGCGTCAAGAAGAAAGAAATGGTCGCCAGATAGTCGCACTGGCACACTGAGGACCCATGTCTGATGGTGCCCCGCCCGAGCCCACCCCCGCCGAGGAGCTGCGCACGACCGAGGTCGATCTCGGCGGCCTGGTGAACGTCCTCGCCACCCACCTCTACTCCACCCCGCTGGTCGCGCTGCGCGAACTCGTCCAGAACGCGCACGACTCGCACACCCGCCGGCTCCTGGAGGACCCGGACGGCGACCACCGCCCGCTGATCCGGGTGCACGCCGACGCCGCCCGGCGGACCGTCGCCATCGAGGACACCGGGGCCGGCCTCACCGAACCCGAGATCCACTCCTACCTGGCCACCGTCGGCACCGGCTACACCCGGATGCTGCGCGAACTGACCGGCAACCAGGAGCTGATCGGCGCCTTCGGCCTGGGCTTCCTCTCCGCCTTCTCGATCGCCGACGAGGTCACCGTCACCACCACCTCGCACCGCGAGCCGCTGCTCGGGCACCGCTACCGCAGCCGCGGCGGCGAGCAGTACCAGGTCGAGCCGGTGCCCGCCCGGCCCCGCCCCGGCACGGTGGTCGAGCTGGCGATCAAGGCCGAGCACGGCCACCTCGCCGACGAGGACGTCCTGCGCGACGTGCTCGGCCGCTACTGCGTGCTGCTGCCGATCCCGGTCCACGTCGGCGAGGACGAGCGTCCGGTCAACTCCGTCGAGGTGCCCTGGCGGCGATCGGCCCTCCCGCCGCCCACCCCCGCCCCCGGCCGAGACGCCTCGGGCAGCCCCTCGGACGGTGACCGGTACGCCGCCCGGATGCGCTTCGCCGCCGCCTTCGGCCGCCGCTTCGAACCGCTGACCGCCTTCCCGGTCCACCCGGTCGAGGGCGTCACCGACGCGGCCGGTCTGCTCTGGGTCCAGGACGGCGGCACCTACGGCAGCAGCGACAACCGCGACCTCGCCGTCTACCTGCGCGGCATGCTGCTCGCCGAGGACGCCCGCGACCTGCTGCCCCGCTGGGCCGGGTTCATCGGCGGCGTGGTCGAGTCCAACCGGCTCACCCCCACCGCCAGCCGCGAGGACCTCCAGCGCGACGAGCACTACCACGCGCTCCGGAAGGTCCTCACCGACGCCATCGTGGACGGCCTGTACGAGACCGCCCGGCTGCGGCCCGCCGCCTGGCGCCGCATCCTCACCCGGCACGGCAACGACCTGCTCGGCGCCGCGCTCTGCGACGAGCGGCTGTTCACCCTGCTCGCCGACGACGTCCCGGTGCCCACCTCGCAGGGCGACCTCACGGCCGGCGCGCTGCGCGCGGCGGGAGGCGGCGCGGTGCACGTCGCGCTCGGCAGCGGCGGAGGCTTCGAGGAGATGCTGTACCGGGCGATGCGGGTGCCGATCGCGCGCGGCGACCGATACGCCGTCCTGCCGTTCCTGCGCCGCTACGCCCAGCTGCGCGGCTGCCGGGTGGTCGAGCTGGGCAGCGAGCAGGGCGACCGCGAGCTGTTCCGCGACCCGGAGCGCCCGCTGCCGGAGCACGAGTCGGCCTGGCTGGCCGGCGCCCTCGCCGACCCGGGCGAGCAGCTCGTCCCGGCCCGCTTCGACCCGCCCGGCCTGCCGCTGGTGCTGGTGCCGGACCGCGAGGCCGAGCTGAAGGCCCGGATCGAGGACGACCAGGCGGACGCCCGGATACCGTCCGCCGCCCTGCGGCTGGCCCGCGCCTTCACGGCCCGCACCGACGGTGGGGTGCGGGCCCGGCTCTACCTCAACCTGGCCAGTCCGGCGGTCCAGGACCTGCTCGCCGCCTACCGCCGCGGGCACACCGGCAGCGCGACCGCGGCCGGGCTGCTCCGGTCGATCAAGGTGATCATGGCCGCGGCCTCGTCCGGCCCCTCCGAGGGCGACCTCACCACGGCGCTGACCGGCATCGGCACCGCGGTCTCCGCCCTGACCGCCGCCGTCCCGGCCGGCCTGCCGGAGGTCCCGGACAGCCCCGGCGCCCTCTCGGAGGAGCCGTGACGGACGGATTGTCAGGGGTGTGCGGTAGACAACTCATCAGCACGACGCAGGGGGAACCGGCATGACCACCGACATCTGGGCCTGGGTGCGCGACACCCACCGGCAGCTGGCCGAGGCCGGCCACCACCGGCTGGCCGACGCCATCATCGAGCTGCCCGAGCACGCCACCGAGGGGCGCAACGAGCAGCTGGACGCGCTCTACCCGGAGGCGGTGGCCGCCGCCCGGGCGCTCGGCCTGCCCTGGGTCGAGGTCTACCTGCGGCACTGGCGGATGCAGAACCTGCTGAACAAGCGCCAGCAGGGCGAGGCGGTGCTGCCCGAGGCGGTCGACCTGCTGGACTTCGCGCACCGGGAGGAGACGGCGGGGTGCCCGCAGTCCGTCTGCGTGGTGCAGGACTTCGCGATCTGCCACGCCCGGGTCGACGGGCCGGGGTACGTGGCCGAGCGCCTCGCCGTGGTCGGCGAGACGCTGGACCGGATCGAGCCCGCCCGGGCCTGCTACGACTGCCTCTCCCGCGAGTACTCCGACGCCCTGGAGGACGACGGCCGGGCGGCCGAGGCGCTGGACTACCTGGACTCCGCGGCCAACCGGATGCGGGCGGCCGGCCAGCCGGTCTCGCTCCGCTTCCACCAGGCCCGGGCCGGCACCCTGCACCTGCTGGGCCGGCACGAGGACGTGCTGGAGCTGCTGGACACCGCCGAGCGGGCCGAGCAGAAGCAGGGGCGCGGGCTGGACGAGCGCGACCAGCGCTGGGGCGCCCTGCTGCGGGCCCGCGCGCTCGCCGCTCTCGGCCGCACCGAGGAGGCGCTCGCCCTGCTGCCCGGGCGGGCCGAGGCCGAGAAGCACGCCGACCTGCGCGGCGCCTGGACGCAGACGGTCGAGCTGCTGGTCGCGGCCGGCGCCCGGGAGAACGACGCCGAGCTGGGCGCCGTACTGGCCGGCTGGGTCGGCTACCTGGACGGCGTCGGCGCGCACCGCCCGTGCGTGGACCTGCTGCTGGCGGCGGGCCGGCTCGCGCTCGCCCGCGGCGCCCGCACGGTGGCGCTGACCCTCGCCGCGACGGGGGAGCGTAAGCTCACCCGGTTGCGCCGCACCGACGGCGTGTCGGAGCAGGTCGCGGCACTGCGCGCGGCCGCCGAGGTACTGCCGGAGCCCGAGCTGCCCGTCCCGCCGGGCGAGCTGACGGCGCACCTGGCCGAGGTCCGGGTGCCCTACGAGACCGGCGCCGACCTGCTCTCCGTCGCCCTGGACCGGTACCGGGGTGAGCAGGCCGGCGCCACCGAACTGGCGGTGCTCCTGGCCACCGTGCTCGGCGGCCTCGGCCACGCCCGTGCCGCGGCCGACCTGCTGTGGCGGTACGTGGAGGACGACCCGGCGGACCGCGAGCTGACCGGCGCGCTCGGCGAGATGCTGATCGAGGCCCGGGACGCCGAGGGCGTACGCCGCCTCGCGGACCGGGTGGCCGCCTCCGCCCCGGCCGACGGGCACTGGATACGTGCCCGCTGGGCCGCCGCCGAGGGCCGCTGGGCCGAGGCGCTGGAGCAGTGCCGGGCGATCCTGGCGCTGGACGACGAGGTGCTCAACACCCGCCGCCTCGCCGCTCTCGCCGCCACCGAGCTGGGCGACCACGCCACCGCGCAGCGGATGTACCTGGAGCTGCTGGAGCGCGCGGTGCCGGCCGAGGACGCCGGCGACGAGGACGGCCACCGGACGGTCCAGGAGCCGGACTTGTGGCACCTGATCACCGCGGCCAGCGCCAACCGGGACTGGGCCGTGGTCCGCTCCACCGGCGCGCTGCTCGACATCGAGTTCGACGAGCCCGAGGGCCCGGTGGACGAGGAGTGGCAGCTGGTCACCATCCGCGCCACCCGCACCAACGGCGCGACGTCCGACCTGCCCGCCCTGCGGACGGGCCCGGCCACCGCCCGCATCCTGCCGGTGCTCGGCGACGACCTGACGCTCAACCACGGCGACGTGGTGGTCTTCGCCCCGGCCCTGCTGGAGCGCCCGCCGGCCGAGGACGCCCCCGAGGAGGAGCGGCAGCACTGGCGCCCGGTGTTCGGGCTGCTCACCCTGCTCGACCCGGCCGGGTACACCACGTACTGGATCGACGGCGGCCGGCCCGGCGACGAGCCGTGGTCGGTCCTGCGCGAGGAACTGCACGAGGCCGGGTACGCGGTCTGGGTGTACAGCGGGGACCAGTACCGGATCACCGACCCGGCGGAGGACGGCGACACCCTGCCCGGCGTCTACGCGGCCCTCGGCGTCCCGCCGACCGCCTCGGCCGCCGAGGCCGACGCCCTGCTGCACCGGCTGACCGGCGGCTGGCCGCACCCGCTCGGCTGGCCGGAGCTGGCCAAGGCGGCCGGCGCGGACCTCGCCCGGCACGAGGAGATCGTCGAGCGCTACGGGCTCTGACCACCCTCGACCGCGCCGCGGCCCCGGCGGGCCGGCCCTCCGGGGCCCCCGCCGGGGCCGGCGGCGTTCCGGGCGGCATTCCTCCGGGCCCCGCGCGTTCCGGGGCCGCCCGCGCTTCCGGCCGGGAACCTTCCGGCCCCGAATCGAGTCTTTGTCAATGCTTTACCGTTTCATTGCCAAGACTCGACCTTCGGAGTGCCCGCACCGTGACCAGCCTCGCCCTCGGCCCGTCCTGGCTCGATCCGACCACCCTGATCTCCACCTTCGGCCTGATCGGCATCCTGGCCATCGTCTTCGCCGAGTCCGGCCTGCTGATCGGCTTCTTCCTGCCGGGTGACTCGCTGCTGTTCACCACCGGCCTGCTGGTGGCCGGCGGCACCTACCTGCACCAGCCGCTCTGGCTGGTCTGCGCGCTGATCGTGGTTGCCGCGGTGGCCGGGGACCAGGTCGGCTACCTCTTCGGCCGCAAGGTCGGCCCGAGCCTCTTCCGCCGGCCCGACTCCCGGGTCTTCAAGCAGGAGAACGTCGAGAAGGCCGCCGCCTTCTTCGACCGGCACGGGCCCAAGGCGATCGTGCTGGCCCGCTTCGTGCCGATCGTGCGCACCTTCACCCCGATCGTCGCCGGGGTGAGCAGGATGAACTACCGCGGTTTCGTGGTGTTCAACCTGGTCGGCGGCGTGCTGTGGGGCGGCGGCGTCACCGTGCTCGGCTACTTCCTGGGGCAGATCCCGTTCGTCCGGGACAACATCGAGGCCATCCTGGTCGGCATCGTGCTGGTCTCGGTGGTCCCGGTGGCGATCGAGCTGCTGCGGGCCCGCCGCTCCGGCGCGGCCCGTGCCGACCGCCACCGCGCCGGGTAGGCGTCCGCCGCTGCGGCCACGCGACGCCGCGTACATGTGCGTCCGGCTGTTCGATCAGGCAAGGTGTAACCGAGATCGAACGGTGGCCGGCGGCCACCAGGGGTGGCAAGGAGCGGAAGTGCCTAAGCGGGGCCGACCGGGTGCGGGCAAGCGGGCGAGGGGAGGCCGGGCGGTCCGACAGGCGCGGCAGGCACCCCCGAAGCCGGTGCACCCCGCCGAGGCCCCGCCCACCGAGGGCCTGCTCGGCCACCCCGCCCCGCCGGTCGAGCCCACCACCGTCGTCCCGCTCGCCCCGCCCGTCCCGGAGACCAAGGGCCTGCTGGCCCCCGAGCCGACACCCGAGCCGGCGCCGGCCCCGGGCCGCCCCGAGACCGGCCGCCCCGAGACCGGGCGTCCGGTGCGCCGCCGTTCGGTCGCCGAGGACACCCTCACCCCCGAGGAGTGGCGGGCAGCCGGCTACACCCCGCCCACCGGCATCCCGGTCCCCGACCTGACCGCCGGCGCCCCGGGCGAGGCGCCCTGGCCGGACCGGATGCGCACCCTGCTGCGCACCCCGATGTCGGAGCGGCCCGCCTTCGAACGCACCGCCCGCGAACTGCACCCCTCCGCGGCCGCCACCCGCAACGTCCCGCGCATCCTCGACCTGACGCTGCGCATCGGCGAGCTGCTGCTGGCCAGCGGCGAGGCCGCCGAGGACGTCGAGGCGGCGATGCTCGGTATCGCGCACGCCTACCGGCTGGACCGCTGCGAGCCGCAGGTCACCTTCACCCTGATCGGCATCTCGCACCAGCCCTCGCTGGTCGAGCCGCCGGTCACCGCCGACCGCGTGGTGCGCCGCCGGACCTCCGACTACACCCGGCTCAACGCGGTGTACCAGCTGGTCGCGGACATCACCGCGGAGAAGGTGACGGTCAACGACGCCTACCGCCGGCTCGCGGTGATCCGCCGCAACCGGCACCCGTACCCGGCCTGGTTCCTCGCCCTGACCAGCGGCCTGCTGGCCGGCGCGGCGACCTTCCTGGTCGGTGGGCGGATAGACGACAAGGCCTGGCTGGTGTTCGCGAGCGCCTTCGTCGCGGCCGTCCTCGGCGACCGGCTGGCCTCCGCGCTGGCCCGGCGCCGGCTGCCGGAGTTCTACCAGTTCGTGGCGGCCGCGATGCCGGCCGCCGCCTCCGGCATCATCCTCTCGTTCAACGACTGGGGCCTGCGCGGCTCGGTCGTGATCACCGGTGGCCTGTTCGCCCTGCTGCCCGGGCGCGCCCTGGTCGCCGCCGTGCAGGACGGTCTGACCGGCTTCTACATCACCGCCGCGGCCCGACTGCTGGAAGTGATCTACCTGGTCGCGGGCATCGTGATCGGGGTGATGGTGATCCTCTACCTGGGGGTCGGCTTCGAGGCGAACCTGCGCCCGGACGAGAGCCTGGTGGGCGTCAGCTACCCGCCGGTCCAGATGGTCGCCGCGATGCTGCTGACCCTGGCCTTCGCGACGCTGCTCCAGACCGACCGCCGCACGCTGGCCCTGGTCACCGTCAACAGCGGCATCGGCTGGGCCAGCTACGGCGCGCTGGTGTACAACGCGGGTGTCAACCCGATCGCGGCGACCGGCGTGGCGGCCGGGCTGGTCGGCCTCTTCGGCCAGCTGATGGCGCGCTACCGCAACGGCTCGGCGCTGCCGTACGTGACCGCCGCGATCGGCCCGCTGATGCCCGGTTCGGCGCTCTACCTCGGGATGCTCGCCTTCGCCCAGGGGCACTCCAGCGCCGGCCTGGTGTCGGTCTTCCGGGCAGCGGCGATCGCGATGGCGCTGGCGGTCGGGGTGAACCTGGGTGGGGAGATCGCCCGCCTGTTCATGAAGCTGCCGGTCGGCGCCGAGCGCCCGTCGCTCTACCCGGCCGTGCCGCGCCGGGCGGCCAAGCGAACTCGAGGGTTCTGACCGGGCGTCGGCCCGGTGTTGGGGGCGATGTGTGCCCCGGGCCACGTTGCGGCAGGCAGGACGCAGGACCAGGAACGAAGGTAAGACCCATGACGACACTGCTGGACGGCTACCGCGACCACATCGTCGCCACGCACAAGCAACCGCTGTTCCTGCTGCTGGTCGGATTCATCGTCTCCTTCGTCTTCATCCGGTTCAGCGTCCGGATGATCCGCGCCCAGGTGCGCTGGTGGCCGGGCAACGTGACCCCCGGCGGGCTGCACATCCACCACATGGTGTTCGGCCTGGGCTTCCTGTTGCTCGGCGGCATCGGGGTGTTCGCCACCTACGGCGGGCATCCGTGGATCAACTGGTTCGGGCTGGCCTTCGGCATCGGCTGCGGCCTGGTGCTGGACGAGTTCGCGCTGATCCTGCACCTGGACGACGTGTACTGGAGCGAACAGGGCCGCAAGTCGGTGGACGCGGTGATCTTCGGCATCCTGTTCACCTCCCTGCTGCTGGTCGGGTACGTGCCGCTCGGCGTGGTGCCCGGCGAGGAGACCAGGTGGGGTCTGATCACGATCATCTCGGTGAACGCGCTGGCCTCGGTGATCACCCTGCTCAAGGGCAAGGTGTGGACCGGACTGCTCGGGATCATGGTCCCCGGCCTGTCCTGGATCGGGGCGGTCCGGCTGGCCCGCCCGAGCAGCCCGTGGGCCCGCTGGCGATACGCCACGCGCCCGCGTCGCCGGGCGCGTGCGCTGCGGCGCGAGCGCCTGCTGCACCGGCGTGCGGACCGCGCCCGCACCTGGCTCTTCGACCTGATCGCCGGGGCCCCCGACAAGGTGCCCGTCAACCACCCGGCCGCGCACCGGGTGGCCGAGCGGATGGCTGCCAGGGCCACCGCCCACCTCGACGCGCACGCCGCCCGGGCGCTGGCCCGCCGTCAGGCCCGGCTGGCCGACCGCCGCTCGGCGGCCGCCGCCGGGGCGGAGGGGAAGGCGCCGGTCGCGGCGGACCCGGCGGCCGAGGCCGGTCCGGGCCGCTCCCGCCTGGCGCAGCAGCGCCGCCGGACCGTCCGGGCCGGGCGCAGTCGGGCCTTCGCCGTCGGTCCGACCGGACTGGAAAGCCGCCCCGAGCGGCACCGTCGGCTGCGGACGCACACCCGCCGGATCAGCCGGTAGTCCGTCTCTCCGCGCTCGCTTCCGGCTCGCCTCGCCGACCTGCTCCTCATACGCCGCGCCGGAGCTGAGGCGTGGTCGGATTATCCGATAGCCACCCGACTGGCAGAGCACTTTCCGGGCGTGAAGGCCGCCGGAATTGAGAACATGGGCGTCATGTGACCGTTCTGTCATGTGATGGGATGATTCATCGGACTTCCCGCCGTCCCGGGCCGCCGTCTGCCCGGACGCCGCGCGCCGTCCGACGCCGTCCCCTCCGGACCCGCCAGAAGGGATGTCGCGTGGCGCGCAGGATCCTGCTGACCCTCCTGTTGTCCCTCACCGCCCTGCTCGGGCTGCTCCCCGCCGTCCAGGCCGCCCCGGCGACCGGCGAACCGCGTGCCGGTGGACCGGCGGCCGGCCGGGCCGGGGGAGAGGAGCCGTACCCGACCACCGAGGAGATCGACCGGGCCCGGGCCGACGCCGAGGGCAAGGCCTCCTCGGCCGCCGCCCTGGAGTCCGCGCTCACCGCCGCCCGGGCCGAGCTGGACCGGGCCGGGCGCGCCGCCGAACAGGCCGTCGAGGCCTACAACGGCGCCCAGCTCGCCCTCACCCGGGCCCGCGTCGAGGAGGACGCCGCCGCCCAGCGCGCCGCCGCCGCCGAGACCGAGCGCGCGGCCGCCGCCGAGGACGCGGCCCGGCTCGCGGCCGAGACGTACCGGCAGGGGGTGGGTGCCGAACTGTCCGCCCTCAACGCCCTGCTCGGCGCCCACGGCCCGCGCGAGGCGGGCGACCGCGCCGCCGCGGTCGGCCAGGTCAGCGAGCGCACCCGGCAGATCCTGGACGCCGCCACCTCCACGGCCACCGCCGCCCGTAGCGCCTCCGCCGCCGCCCGGGCCGCCACCGAGACCGCGGGGAAGGCCGCCGCCGAGGTCGGCGCGGCCAAGGCCCGGGCGGAGCAGCGGCTGGCCGCCCAGCAGGGCGAGGTGGCCGCCGCCGGGCGGCGGCGCGAGCAGCTGCTCGCCGAGCTGGCCGCCGCCCGGAACACCACCGTCGAGCTGGAGCGCCAACGCCGGGAGGCCCTGGAGGCGGTCGCCACCCGCGAGGCCGGGTCCGCCGCCCGCGCCGCCGCCAACGCCAAGGCCGCGCCGAGCGCCGCCCACCCGTGGTCCGCCGAGGGCGCGGCCGCCGCCATCGCCTTCGCCAAGTCCACGATCGGCCTGCCCTACGTCTGGGGCGGCGAGGGCCCGGGCGGCTACGACTGCTCCGGGCTGATCATGATGGCGTGGCGCGAGGGCGGCCGACAGCTCAACCACTTCGCCGCCGACCAGTACGCCCAGAGCACCCCGATCGGCTACCGCCAACTGCGCCCCGGCGACCTGGTCTTCTGGACCGACACCGGGCGCGCCGCCGACATCTACCACGTCGGCCTCTACATCGGCGACGACCAGATGATCGAGGCCCCGCGGGCCGGCATGCCGATCAAACAGGCCAGCCTCTGGATCATGGGCACCCCGGACTTCTACGCCCGTCCCTAGGGTCCGTCTTCTACGCCCGTCCCTAGATGTTCTGACCCGGGAAGCCGGGGGCGCTCCGGCGCCGCCCCGTCGGCTACCGGCCGGCGAGGGCGGCCAGGGCCTTGCGGCTCTCGCGCAGTCGCACGACGGACCAGCCCCAGGCGGCGCCGAACGGGAGCGACACGAGGAGGACGGCGAGCGCGCTGCCGATCCGGCCGATCATCTCGGAGTCGCAGGCCTCCGCCATGTGGAAGCCGGTCGGCTCGTAGAAGGCCGGGGAGCCGCAGAGTCCGCCGGCCGGGAGGAAGACCAGCCAGAGCGCCCAGAGCCAGCCGGCGACGGTCAGCCCGCCGACGGCCTTCGCCGTCAGCGACCGGCCCTCGTACTCCTTCAACCGGCGGAAGTACTCGTCCTCCATGGCTCCCCCAAAAAAAGCGGATCGTCCGTACCTGAACCGGCACGAGGATGCCAGCCCGGGTCGCCCGGCGCCAATGTCGGTGGGCCGCGTTAGCGTGGCCGCTCGGACCGGCGCTGAGGAGGAGTCATGCGACTGCGGGATGTTCGGGCGGGGGACGTCGAGGCGTACGTCCGGATGCGCTGCGACCCGCTGATGATGGCCGAACTGGGCGGGCCGCTGCCCCGGGAGCAGGTGGAGGCGCGGCTGCGCAAGGACCTGGCCGAGGTGGCCGCGGACAGCTCCTGGATCAGGATGATCGTGCCGGACGGCGCCGAGGACGGCGAGGCGGCGGGCACCGTCACGCTCTGGTCGGACCAGGAGGACGGCGCGACCGTCTCCGAGATCGGCTGGATGGTGCTGCCCGAGTACCAGGGCCGAGGCCTCGCCAAGGCGGCCGTGCGTCTGGTGCTGGACGCCGCCGCCGAGGACGGCCGCTGGGGCGAGGTGCACGCCAACCCGGGGACCACCAACGGACCGTCCAACGGGATCTGCCGGGCGCTCGGCTTCCGGTTTCTCGGCGAGCGGGACCTGGACTTCTCGGACCGCCTCCTGCACACCAACCACTGGGTGGTGGTGCCGGGCGAGCACACCGGGTCGGGCACGGAATAAATCGGATGCCGCCCCCGGGGCGCCGCCGTACGGTGGCCGCATGGGCAACAGCATCGACCACACGGCCGTTGACACCGTGAACGGACTCCGGATCCGGGCGGTTTCCGAGGACGAGGTGGAGGCCTGGGACCGCGCGCTCGCCCTCGGCTTCCTGCGCCCCCACGTGGGCAGCGCGGCGGATCTGCGCCGTCGCCAGTGGGAGCCGGGCCGGATGCTGGCCGGCTTCGACGGCGACCGCCAGATCGCCACCTTCCGGAGCTACGACGCCGAGTTGACGGTCCCGGGCGGGGCCGTCATCACCGCCGACGCCATCACCAACGTCACCGTGAGCGCCACCCACCGCCGACGTGGCCTGCTCGGCACGATGATGCGGCGCGACCTCGCGACCGCCGCCGGGAGCGGCACGCCGGTCGCCATCCTGATCGCCGCCGAGTACAACATCTACGGCCGGTTCGGCTTCGGCCCGGCCACCCGCGGCCACGGCTGGAACGTCGACCTGCGCCGCACCCGCGGCCTGCGGGACGGCCTGCCGGTCGTCCCCGGCAGCCGGATCGACTTCGTGACCATGGCCGAGCTGCGCGAACTCGGCGCGGACCTGCACGAGCGGTGGCGGCGCACCCAGCCGGGCGCGATCGACCGCAACGAGCTGTGGTGGCAGCGCACCACCGGTGAGGTCCAGGTGCCGGGCTTCGACTTCAAGGAGCCGTTCGCGGCCGTCCACCGGGACGCCGACGGCGTGGTCACCGGCCTGGCGGTCTACCGGATCGACGACAAGTGGGACGGCAGCTATCCCGACTGCACGCTCACCGTCGAGGACTTCCTGGCGCTGGACGGCGCGACCACCACCGAGCTGTGGCGCTTCCTCCTCTCCGTCGACTGGGTGCGCAAGGTCGTGGTGGAGAACCTCGGCCCGGACGACCCGCTGCCGCTGCTGCTCCAGGACCCGCGTGCGGCCACCCCGTACGTCGAGAACGCCGACTTCACCTGGCTGCGGGTGCTGGACGTCGAGGCCGCGTTCAACGCCCGGACGTACGGCGCCCCCGGGCGGGTGGTGCTGGAGGTCGACGACAAGCTGGGCTACGCCTCGGGCCGTTGGGCGCTGGAGGTGGCCGGGGACGGCACCGGCCGCTGCACCCGGACCACCGACGACGCCGACCTCGCGCTCGGCGCCTCGGCACTGGGCTCGCTCTACCTGGGCGGTGAGACGGTGCCGCGGCTGGCCGCGGCCGGCCTGGTCACCGAGTCGCGCCCCGGCGCGGCGGCCGCTGCCGACCTGCTGCTGCGCACCCCGCTCGCCGCCTGGAACCCGGACGGATTCTGAGGCCGGGCACGCATGCGGGAGGCCGGTCCGTGCGCGGGCCGGCCTCCTCGCCGTCCTTGTGGCGGGCGCTACTTGACCGCCGTCCTGCCGATGGTGGGCAGGATGAAGTCCTGGATCAGGCCCTTGGCGTCGCGGACGATCGGCCGGAAGACCCGGTAGCGGGACAGGTTGATCACCCGGGCCGCGAGCGGCGTCGAGCGGCGGACGAACTCCCTGGTCCGCTCGGTGTCCGGAGTGCGGTCGAAGACCCAGTAGAGCACCACGATCATCAGGTACAGCCAGAGCACGTCCGGCAGCAGCTCGACCAGTTCGGCGTCCAGCTTGGGCGCCAGCTCCGAGCCCTGGAGCACGTCGCGGAACAGCTCGACCGCGGTCGCCCGGGCGGGGTGGGACTCGTTGGAGAACGGGCTCAGCGAGCTGGTCGGGTCGGCGGCGGTGCGGAAGAACTGCGCGGAGAACTCGTGGTACGGCGCGGCCGTGTCGAGCCAGGAGGTCAGGGCGATCTGCAACCGCTCGGAGAAGTCCCGGGTGTGGGCCATGCGGCGCTTGGCGTCGGCCGCGTGGTCGTAGGTCATCCGGTCGTAGAACCCCTGGATCAGGAATTCCTTCGCCGCGAAGTAGTAGTACGCGTTGCCCACCGAGACACCGGCCTCGGTGGCGATCGCGCGCATGGTCGTCTTCTCGTAGCCCCGCTCCTGGAACAGCCGCATGGCCGTCTCCAGGATCAGTGCCCGGGTCGCCTCACTCTTGTCGGTCTTCGGCTGTGCCCGGCCGCCGGGCAGGGGCCCGCCCTCCGGTCCGGGCCCGCCCTCCGGTCCGGGCGCGGCCGGAGCCCCGGCCGCGCCGTTCTCGCCGTCCGTTCGGTTCGTCGATGCCAGGTCGTCCACGAGCACGAGCCTAGCCGGAGACGACGTTCCACCCGGTGTCGGTGTTCGTGGCACCGGATGCCCCCTCCGCATCCGGTGCCACGGCGACCCCCCTTGTTTCGAACGCGTTCAAAAGCTCGGTAGAACTGTAGACGTATCGGTTGAACATGTTCAACTCCATTCTCTGTGGGAGGCTGGTCACATGATCAGTTCAGGGCAGATCGTCATCCGGCGCGGCGGAGTGCAGGACGCCGAGTCCGTCGCCGAGCTGCATGCCCACAGCTGGCGCACCGCCTACCAGGGGATCGTCCCGGAGGAGGGGCTGGGCGACGGGATGGTCGCCCAGCGGCGCGAGCTGTGGAAACTGCGCCTGGAGGCCGACTACGGGGAGCCGGGGAACGCCCCCGAGCTCCTGGTGGCCGAACGGGCCGGTGTGACGGTCGGGTTCATCTACCTCGTCCCGCAGCCGGACGGCGGGGTGCTGATCGACAACCTGCACGTGCGCCCCGGCCTGAACGGTGGCGGCATCGGCCGCGAGCTGCTGACCGCGGCCCGCACCCATGTCGCCGAGCGGCACCCCGGGGCCGAACTCTCCCTGGAGGTGCTGCGGGACAACACCCGCGCGATCGCCTTCTACGAGCGCGAGGGCGCCGAGCGGGTCCGGGCGCAGGAGGGTGAGTTCCCCGGCGGATTCCTGCTGCCCGAGTACGTGTACGCGTGGCCGGCCGCGCGCGTGGCGGTCGGGTCCGAACGGCCGGACCGGTCGAAGTAGCCGAAGTGATCGGGTCGGTGGGGTGGTGGAAGGGGTCGGGGCGTCCGGTCAGCCGAGGTCGTAGACGGTCACCGGGACGCCCCGAGCCGTCAGCCGGGCGGTGACCAGCGGCTCGACCCGCTCCCAGCGCCCGCCCGCCAGGCCGCAGCCGATCCGCGGCATGTGGACGGAGGCGCCGAGCCGGAGCGCGTCCTCGCCGAGCGAGGCCAGCCCGGTGTCGATCGCCTCGTAGCGCACCGGAACCCCGCTGGAGCGCCCCGTCCGAATGCCGTGCTGGCCGACCAGGTTGGCCACCCAGACGTACGGACCGACCGGCACCAGCTGGACGGCGCCGAGGCCGAAGTCGTTCTTCGCCCGCTCCCGGTGCCAGCGTCGGTACGCGGCCTCGGGCTCGGGCCAGCGTCTGGAGAGTGCGAGCACGAAGCCCTTGCCCCAGCCGCCGAGGTCGTTGCAGATGTGCGCGATCACCTTCACGCCCTTGCCCTGGGGCGCGGTGGCATCGCCTCGGACGTAGGTGATTTCCGCCATGCCTCGAAGTTAGACGGTGGCACTGACAATCTGCTCGGCATTTTCCGGCGCCCCGCCCGGCGCCTCGCCCGGCGCCTCGCCCGGCGCCCCGCCCGGCGCGCCGGCCCCGGACGCCCGTCCCGTCAGGTGCCGCCGCCCCGCCAGCGCGATCAGCAGCGCGAGCCCGGCGGCCGCGGCGGGCAGAGCGTAGCCGGTGCCCGGAGCGGCCTGCTCGGCGACCGTCCCGGCGAGCGCCGCCCCGGCCGAGATGCCGACCACGATGCCGGACACCGCCATCGCCATCCCCTCGTTGAACTGCCGCTGCGGCAGCAGCTCCTGGACCAGCGTCATCCCGGTCACCATGGTCGGCGCGGTGGCGGTGCCGGCCGCGAACAGCGCCACGCCGAGCAGTCCGAGCCCGGCCCCGCCCAGCCCGGCGATGAGCGGCAGCAGCAGCACCGCGGCCATCGCCGTGGTGCAGAGCAGGAAGCGGGTGCCGGGCGTCCGGCGGGACGTCAGCAGGCCGAACAGCAGCCCGGCCACGCAGGAGCCGCCCGCGACCAGGGCCAGCAGCAGGCCGGCCGCCGCCTTGTGGCCGAGCGCGTCGGCGTACGCCACGGTGGTGATCTCGGTCGCGCCGAAGACCATGCCGGTCGCCAGGAAGGTCAGCACCAGTACCCGCAGTCCGGGTGCCCGCAGCGGCGAGCCGTGCCTCTGGTCGGTGGACTCCCGGACGGGCAGCGGGGGTTCGGTGCGCCGCTGGGCGGCGAACAGCAGGGCGCCGACGGTGCCGAGGGCGCCCGTGGTGAGCAGTCCGGCCTCCGGGGCGAGCGTGGTGCAGAGCAGCATCGCGAGCACCGGCCCGGCCATGAAGCAGAGTTCGTCCAGCGCCTGCTCGAAGGAGTTGGCCAAGTGCCGCGCGGCCGGGTCGTCCCGGTGCAGGTGCGCCCAGCGGGAGCGGGCCATGCCGCCGAGGTTGGGCATGGCAGAGCAGGCCGCGGAGCTGAGGAAGAGCGTCCAGTCGGGCGTGCCGAGGTGGACGCAGAGCAGCAGGGCGGCCATCGGAACGGCGCTGTACAGCGCAGCCGGCACCGTCACCCGCGCCTGCCCGTACCGGTCCACCAGCCGTCCGATCAGCGGCATCCCGATCGCGCCGGTGACCAGCCCGATCGCCGAGACCGCCCCGGCCAGCCCGTACGAGCCGCGCCGCTCGGAGAGCAGCACCACCAGTGAGACGCCGTACATCGACAGCGCCAGCCGGCCGAGCAGCCCGGCCAGGGTGAAGGCGGCGGTGCCGGGGGCCGCGAACAGCCGCCGGTAGGAGGCGAGGAAGGCGCGCGAGGGCATCGTGTTCCTGTGAGCAGGGGGAGGGGGGTGCCCACAGCCTGGTGCCGTCGGCGGGCAACCGTCCAACACCTACTTCGCCGCACTCACAACACGCTGTTGTTAATCTGCCGCCCATGCCCCGTGACCTGCACCCCCGACTGCTGCGCGGCTTCGTCGCGACCGCCGAGACCCTGCACTTCGGCCGTGCCGCCGAGCGGCTGCACATCGCCCAGCAGGCGCTCAGCCGGGACGTCCGGACCCTGGAGGGGCTGCTCGGCGACGCGCTGTTCAGCCGCAGCACCCGCAGCGTCGAACTCACCCCGGCCGGGCAACGGTTGCTGCCCCGGGCGCGCCGGTTCCTGGCCCTGCACGACGAGATCCTCACCGACGCGGCTTCCGGAGCCGGGGCTGGCGCCCGGCCGCTGCTGCTCGACCTCAACAGCGACGTCACCGGCCCGGACCTCACCGCCGACCGGGTGCTCGAACGGGCCCGCGCAGCCTGGCCGGAGGGCGAGCTGCTGGCCCGCTTCCACGGCGGACTGGCCGCGGCCGCCGCCGAACTGCTGGCCCACCGGCTGGACGCCTCCTTCGGCCGCTTCGCCGGGCTACCCGCCCCGGTGCGCGGTCAACTCGTCCAGCTGCCGGTGCGGTTGGAGCGGATCGCGGTGATGATGGCGGACACCCACCCGCTCGCCGGCCGCCCCGTACTGCGCCTGGCCGACCTGGCCGGGCACCCCGTCGACATCTGCGCGGGCAACCCGGCCACCACCGAGTGGGCCGACCTCGGCACCCGACTGCTGCGCGAGCACGGCCTGACGGCGGCCGCGCCGTACGTGCCGCCGGTGGGCGTGGACGAGACCGCCCGCTACCTCGCCCGGCACGGCGATCCGATGCTGACCACGGTCGGCGGCCCGCGGATCCCGGGGACGGTGACCGTGCCGCTGGTGGAGCCGGTGCCGCTGAGTCCGGTCAGCCTGGTGCACCGGCCCGGCGATCGTCACCCGGGGTTGCGGGCGGTGACCGCGGCGGCGGTCGCGCTCGGTGCGGCCGAAGGCTGGCTGCACCGCCCGCCGGGCAGCTGGCTGCCCGCGGCGGACGCGGCGCTGCTGCCGCCGGGGCAGGCGAAGCTGCTGCCGCCGGGGTAGTCGAAGCTGCTGTCGTAGGGGCGGGCGAAGCTGCCGCAGGGTGAGTCGGGGCTGCCGCGGGACAGACGGAACCGCCCCTGCCCCGGGGGGACGGGCAGGGGCGGTGCTCGTGGGGGCCGGATCGCCCGGCTCAGGCCGCCTTGACGGCGGAGATGTCGAAGCTGAGCTTGACCTTCTCGCCGATCAGCACGCCGCCGGTCTCCAGCGCCGCGTTGTAGGTCAGGCCGAACTCGGTGCGGTCGACGACGGCCTTGCCCTCGAAGCCGACCCGCTGGGCGCCGTACGCGTCGGTGGCGCTGCCGGTGTACTCCAGGTCCAGCACGACCGGGCGGGTGGTGCCCTTGATGGTGAGGTCGCCGGTCATCCGGTAGGAGTCGCCGCCCAGCAGCTGGGCGGAGGTGCTGCGGAAGTGGATCTCCGGGTGGGTCTCGACGGCGAAGAAGTCGCCGGTGCGCAGGTGCTCGTCGCGCTGGGCCTGGTTGGTGTCGATGCTCCCGACCTTGATCACCAGCTCCGCCGAGGAGTTGCCCGGGTGGGTCCCGTCCAGGTGCAGGTTGCCGTCGTACTCGGTGAAGCGGCCCTTGACGTTGGTGACCATCGCGTGGCGGACCGAGAAGCCGATCTCGCTGTGGGTGTTGTCGATCGTCCAGTCGCCGGTCAGGTGGGCGAGGTCCGGGCCGGCCGGGGTCTGGACGGCGGTCGCGGCGGGGGCGGTGACGGTCTTGGTGCGGTTGAACAGGCCCATGGCTTCCTCCTTGGTCCGAAGCCATTTGTTTAGGCTTCAACTTGTTGGCTTCAGCGTAGGGCAACTTCGTTCAACTTTCAACCAGAACTCCCGGGCTTCCCTCGAACGGCTCAGCGGACCGGCCCTGTCGGCCCTCCCGGTTAGGCTGCGAAGGACGGTCCCACCCCGCCCGGAAGGCCCCCGATGTTCGTCCTGCACGCGCTCTGGCGGGCGGACGGGCAGCTGGCGCTCTGGGCCGAGGACGCCCGCGCCCACCCCGCCGTCGCCGAACCGCGCCCCGGCGCCCCGGTCCCGCGCGCCCACCCCTACGCCTGCCCGGCCGGCGAGTTGGCCGCCGTGCTCGGCGGCATCGGCCCGGGCCTCGGCTGGCTCGCCGGGCAGGCTCCCGAGCGCTGGGCCACCCTGCTGCTGCCCACCGTCGGCACCCTCCCCGCGCCCTCGCCCGACCTGCCGGTCACCCCACCGCGCGGCGCTGCGGTCCTCACCCCCTGGCGGGTGCCGGCACTGCTCTTCGACGCAGGGGCCGCTGCCCAGCTGCTCGGCGAGGTCTTCGACCCGGTCTGGGCCGTCACCGGCTCCGACCTGCCCGGCACCGGGCGGGTCGAGGTGGTCCACGGCCCCTCGTTGCGCTGGCTCACCGGGGTGCACGACCTCGCCTGGCGGGCGGTCGGCCGGGGCCGGGTGCTGCCGCTGCCCTCCCTCCCCGCCCGCCCTCGGGCAGGAGGGGCCCAGGCCGCCGAGGGCCGCCCGCAGGCCCGGTGGCGGCCCGACCTCACCCCGGCCGGGCGCCGCGAGGCCGCCGCCCTGGCCGCCGGCTGCCCGCCCGTCCTGCTGGGGGAGTGGCCGCACGGGGCCGGCAGTGGCGAGGCGCTGCTGGGCGCCGCCCTGGGCGCGCTGGTGGACGCCGAGGCCCGCGCCGCACTGGCGGACACCCCCTTCCCGCCGCCGGGCGAGGCCGGGACCGTCGCCGAGCGCTGGCTGCACGCCCTCGGCACCCCCGACGGCGGGATCGACGGCGCCCCGCCCGAGGAGGTCGCCGAACTGCGCCACCGGCTCGGCGCCTGGTACGCCGCCGCCGAGCCCGTCGACCCGGCGCTGCGGCTCTGCTTCCGCCTGGTCGAGCCGCTCGGCCCCGACCCGGACGACCCGCAGGGCCGCCCCTCCGACGACGCCTGGCAGCTGGAGTTCCTGCTCCAGGCCGTGGACGAGCCCTCCCTGCTGGTCCGCGCCGCCGACCTGCACGAGGGCGGCGCCGCCCACGCCGCGCTCGCCCGCAAGGCCGACGACCCGGCCGACGTCCTGGTCGCCGAACTCGCCCGCGCCGCCCACCGGTGGCCCGCCCTGGACGGGCTGCGCCACCGCTCCCGCCCGTCCGCGCTGCCGCTGGACCGCACCGGCGCGCTGGACTTCCTGCGCACCGCCGCGCCCGCCCTCGCCGAGGGCGGCTTCGGGGTGCTGCTGCCCGCCTGGTGGCGCCGCCGCCCCCGGCTCGGGCTCGCCCTGCGGGCCACCACCCCGCCCGCGCCCGGCTCGCTCGCGGTCACCGGTCAGGTGGACCGGGATGCCGTGGTCGCCTTCCGCTGGCAGGCCGCGCTCGGTCCGGAGGGGGATCCGCTCACCGAGCAGGAGCTGGCCGAACTCGCTTCCGCCAAACAGGAGCTGGTTCGGGTGCGCGGCACCTGGCTGGAGGCCGACCCGGCGCAGATCGCCGCCGCGCTCGCCTTCCTCGCCGACCGGCGCGACGGCGTGCTCGCCGCCACCGAGCTGCTGCGGCTCGCCCTCGACCCGGAGGCGACGGTCGCCGGGCTGCCGGTCACCTCGGTGCGCGCGGACGGTCCGCTCGGCGAGCTGCTCGCCGGGCAGGCCGGCGCCGCCCCGGCACCGGAGCTGCCGCCGGACTTCCGGGCCGTGCTGCGCCCGTACCAGGAGCGCGGACTGGCCTGGTTGCGGACCATGTCCGGGCTCGGCCTCGGCGCCGTGCTGGCCGACGACATGGGCCTCGGCAAGACCGTCCAGACCCTCGCCCTGCTCGCCTCCGAGAAGACCTCCGAGAGGGCCTCCGAGAGGGCCTTCGAGAAGACCTCAGAGGAGGGATCCGAGAGGGGTTCCGAACGCTCCGAGGGCGCCAACGGCCCCACCCTGCTGGTCTGCCCGATGTCCCTGGTCGGCAACTGGCAGCGCGAAGCCGAGCGCTTCGCCCCCGGCCTGCGGCGGTACGTCCACCACGGAGCCGGCCGCCTCGGCGCGGAGCAACTCGCCGAAGCCGTACGGGGCGTGGACCTGGTCATCACCACCTACGGGCTGGTCCAGCGCGACCTCGCCGCCCTGCGCGCGATCCGCTGGCGCCGGGTGGTCGCCGACGAGGCCCAGCACATCAAGAACACCGGCACCGCACAGTCCCGGGCGATCCGCGCGCTGCCCGTCACCCGGCACCGGATCGCGCTCACCGGCACCCCGGTGGAGAACCGGCTCGCCGAACTGCACGCCGTCCTGGACTTCGCCAACCCCGGCCTGCTCGGGCCGGCCGAGCGCTTCAAGGAACGCTACGCGATCCCGGTCGAGCTGCACCGAAACCCCGAGCGCACCGCCGAACTCCGGCGCCGCACCGCGCCGTTCGTGCTCCGCCGGGTCAAGTCCGACCCGGCGGTGGCGGCCGAGCTGCCCGAAAAGCAGGAGATGACCGTCTGGTGCAACCTCACCGCCGAGCAGGCCGGCCTCTACCAGGCCGTGGTCGCCGACCTCCTGCGGCGGGTCGAGGGCGTCCGGGGCGTGGAGCGGCGCGGCACGGTGCTGGCCGCGATCGGCAAGCTCAAGCAGGTCTGCAACCACCCGGCCCAACTGCTGCACGACGGCTCGGCGGTGGGCGGGCGTTCGGGCAAGGTCGCCCGGCTGGCCGAACTGCTGGAGGAGGCGCTGGCCGAGGGCGACCGGACACTGGTCTTCACCCAGTACGCCGAGTTCGGCACGATGCTCCGGCCGTACCTGGAGCGCCGGCTCGGCGAGGAGGTGCTCCACCTGCACGGCGGCCTGCCCCGGGCGCGCCGCGAGGAGCTGGTCGAACGCTTCCAGTCCCCGGACGGGCCGCGGGTGTTCCTGCTCTCGCTGCGGGCCGGCGGCACCGGCCTCAACCTGACCGCCGCCAACCAGGTGATCCACCTGGACCGTTGGTGGAATCCGGCGGTCGAGGAGCAGGCCACCGACCGCGCCTTCCGGATCGGCCAGCGCCGGGACGTCCAGGTCCGCCGACTGGTCTGCGTCGGCACCGTCGAGGAGCGGATCGACGAACTCCTCGCCGCCAAGCGTTCGTTGGCCCAGACGGTGGTGGGCGAGGGGGAGCGCTGGCTCACCGACCTGCCGGTCGAGGCGCTGCGCGAACTGGTCGCCCTCACCCGGGAGGACGCCGTGGCCGAGGAGGACGCATGACCGGTGAACCGAAACCGCTGACCGACGAACCGAAGCCGCCCGTGGTCAACGTCGCCGCCTACTGGCGCGGCGACTTCACCCTGCACCCCGCCCCGCCCGAGGAGGACGGTCCGGACGAGCCCTCGCTGCGCCGCCTCGGACGCTCCGGCATCACCGTGCACGGCCGCGACCTCGCCGCCCTGCTCGCCCCCGCCTACGAGGCCTTCCGGGGCTGAGCGCGGTGGCTACCGTGCGGTAGCGTCGCGCGGGTGACCGACACCCACGGGACCGGGCCGACCGGCGGGGCCGCGCGGACCGACGACACCCGACCGGCCGACCCCCGGCTGGCCGACTTCGAGCAGCACCGGCGGATGGTCTTCGGCATCGCCTACCGGATGCTCGGCAGCGTCGCCGACGCCGAGGACCTGGTCCAGGACACCTGGCTGCGCTGGAGCGGCGTCACCGGCCCGGTCGCCGGCCCCGGCGGCTTCCTGGCCCGTACGGTCACCAACCTCGCGCTCAACAAGCTGGACTCGGCCGCCGCCCGCCGCGAGTCCTACGTCGGCCCCTGGCTGCCCGAGCCGCTGGTCACCGAGCCGGACGCGACCGACGGTGTCGAGCGGGCCGAGACCGTCTCGGTCGCCCTGCTGGTGGTGCTGGAGAGCCTGTCGCCGTTGGAGCGGGCGGTGTTCGTGCTCAAGGAGGCCTTCGGCTTCTCCTACCAGGAGATCGCCGCGGCCCTGGACCGCACCGAGGCCGCCTGCCGCCAGGTCGGCAGCCGGGCCCGGGCGCACGTGCGCGCCCGCAGGCCGCGCTACGACGCCCCGCCCGAGCTGCGCCGCCGGGTCACCGACGAGTTCCTGGCGGCCTGCGTCGGCGGCGACCTCAACCGGATGCTGGAACTGCTCGCGCCCGACGTCACCGGCTGGACGGACGGCGGCGGGGTGATCCGCGCCGCGTTGCGGCCGGTCACCGGCGCCGAGAACGTCGCCCGCTTCGTCCTCGGGGTGCTCCGCCGGCTCGGCGAGGGCGCCGGTGCCCGTCCGGTCCTGGTCAACGGCGAGCCCGGCGTGCTGGTCACCGTGGACGGAGCGGTCGACTCCGTCTCGGTGTTCGACTTCGCCGAGCAGCCCGACGGCACCGTGCGGATCTCCGAGATCCGCGCTGTCCGCAACCCGCGCAAGCTGGCCCACCTCGCCGACCCGGCTTGACCCTCGACCAGGTCGAGCCCGCAGAGTCACCGGCATGGAGAGCGAGCTGCACAGCATCGGCGAACTGGCCCGCGCCAGCGGCCTGGGCGTCGGCACCCTGCGCTACTACGACGGCGCCGAGGTGCTCACTCCCGCCTGGGTCGACCCGCAGACCGGCTACCGCTGGTACCGGCCCGGCCAGCTCGCCGACGCCCGGCTGCTGGCCCGGCTGCGCCGGGTCGGCCTGCCGCTGGCCGGCATCCGGGCCGTGCTCGGCGCCGCACCCGGCAGCGGCGAGGCCCGGCAGGTGCTCGACGCGCACCTGCGCCGGCTGGAGGACGGTCTCGCCGACGCCCGCCGCGAGCTCTCCCTGATCCACGCGATGATCGACCAGAGGGAGCAGCCGATGACCACCACCCCCGCCGGACTCCGGCTCACCGTCCCGGCCGAGGGCCTCGCGGCCGCCCTGGACGCGGTCCGCTTCGCGGTCTGTGCGGACCCGGAGCTGCCCTCGCTCGCCGGCGTGCTCTTCGAGCCGGACGGACCGGTACTGCGCCTGGTCGCCACCGACCGCTACCGGATGGCCTTCGCCGAGGTGCCCGCCGCCGGCGACACGCCCGAGCGGCCGGTGGCCGGCACGGTCGTCCCGAAAGCGCTGGTGGACGCGCTACGCGCGCTGCTCGGCGCGGGGGCGGCGGAGGCGGCACTCACCCTCGGCGGCGGGGTGGTCCGGGCCGAGGCCGGGGAGCACCGGATCGAGGGCGCCGCCCTGGACTTCGACTACCCCGACCACCGGGCCGTCACCCGGCTCGAACCGGAGCACCGGATCACGCTGCCCGCCGCCGAACTGCGCGCCGCGGTGGAGACCGGCACCACCCGCACCCTGCCCTCCGGCCCGGACGGCGCCGACTGCGAGGTCACCGTCCTGACCCTGACCGGGGACGGCCTCCTGACGGTCGCCGACGACCCGGCCCCCGAGGGCTACCGGGTGGCCGTCAACCGGGACTTCCTGCTCGACGCCCTCGACGCCGGGCGGCCCGAGCAGCTGCTCCTCGAACTCGGCGGCCCGATCGCCCCGCTGGCCGTGCGCACCCCCGGCCGGGCGGGCACCTTCTCCGTCCTGATGCCGATCCGGCTGCCCGAGTCCGCCTGAGCGGCCAGTGGCCCCGCGGGGCCCGACCGGCCGGGCCCGGCGGGGCCTCTGGAAGGATCACCGCATGAGCCTGCACACCGATCCGCCCGCCGCCGAGGTCCACGTCCCCGCCCCCGGCGGCGGCCGGCTGTGGGCGGAGCGCCGCGGCACCGGCAGCCCGGTGGTGCTGCTGCACGGCTCCGGCATGGACTCCCGGCTGTGGGACGCCGTCGCCCCGGCGCTCTCCCGGCACCACGACGTGATCCGCTACGACGCCCGCGGCCTCGGCCGCTCCAGCGCGCCGGAGCAGGACTTCGACGACGTCGCGGACCTGGGCGCCGTACTGGACCACTTCGGTCTGCGCAGCGCCGCACTGGTCGGCCTGAGCATGGGCGGGGAGACCGCGCTGGACTTCGCCCTCGCCCACCCCGGCCGGGTCGCCGCGCTCGGCCTGGTCGGTGCCTCGGTCAGCGGCCACGACTGGCCGCCGTCCCCGGAGACCACCGCCTACGCCGAGGCCCGGCGGCGCGGCGACGCGGCTGCCCTGGCCGAGCTGGAACTCTCCGTCTGGGCCGCCATGGGCCGCGACGCACCGGGCGGCGAGCTGATCGCGGCGATGGTCGAGGAGAACGCGCACCGCCGGATCGTCAGCGAGCACCACCTCGCGGGCGCCCCGGCCCGGGCGGCCGAGCCGCTCCTCGGCACCGTCACCGCACCCACCCTGGTCGTCCACGGCGACCGCGACCACCCGGAGATCGCGGCGATCGCCCGGCGGCTGGCCGCAGACATCCCCGGCGCCCGCGGCCACCTCGTCCCGGACGCCGACCACTACCTCCCGCTGCGCTCCCCCGAACGGCTCACCGGCCTCCTCCTGCGCCATCTGGCCTGATCACCCGCCTGCCGGCCCCCCGCCCACCCCGACACGTTTGCTGTCGCTAGCACCTTGCTTGCATTTGCAAGCGGGGTGTTGCAGGCTGTCCGCATGGCCTCACTGAACGTCGGCTCGCTGGGCGAGTACATCCGCGAGCAGCGCCGGAACGCCCAGTACTCGCTGCGGCAGCTGGCGGAGGCCGCCGGCGTGTCCAACCCGTACCTCAGCCAGATCGAGCGCGGGCTGCGCAAGCCGAGCGCGGAGATCCTCCAGCAGATCGCCAAGGCGCTGCGGATCTCGGCGGAGACGCTGTACGTCCAGGCCGGGATCCTGGAGGAGCGGCGGGGCGAGGGCCTGGAGCTACGGGCCTCGATCCTGGCCGATCCACTGATCAACGAGCAGCAGAAGCAGGCGCTGCTCGCGGTCTACGACGCCTTCCTCAAGGAGAACGCCGCGTCGGCCTCCGGTGTGACGGCCGACGGCCCAGCCATCCAGAACAGCCACCGGGAGGACCGGTAACCATGCCCATCACCGACGAGATCAAGAAGACCCTCAGCGACCCGACCCCGCTGTACGCCCTGGCCGGCGCCGGGGACCTCGCGTACGAGAAGCTGTGCGAGGTGCCGGGCCGGGTCGAGGCGCTGGCGGCGGACCGCAAGGGCGCGCAGGAGAGGGCCGCGGCCAGGCTCCAGGAGGCGCAGTCGCTGCTGACCGGGGCGCAGGCCAAGGTCACCGAGACCGTCACCACCCTGCCGACCGACCTCAAGGCCCTTCAGGAGCGAGCCCAGGCCTTCGCCCTGCAGCAGGTGGCCCGCGCGGCCGAGCTGGCGGTGAGGGCCAAGGAGACGTACGACGAGCTGGCCGAGCGCGGCAAGATCGTGGTGGACAAGGCCCGCCCGGGCACGCCGGACGAGGCCGACCGGCACGAGCTGACCGCGGAGCCCGTCGAGACCGAACCTGCGGCGGAGAGCGACAACGAGTCCGCTACGAGGAAGTCCGCCAAGGCCCGCAAGGATGCCGCCGACGCCGCGGAGTGAGCCCGTGTGCCTCAGGGCACATCCGGTGACCGTGGGACGTTGACCTCGTTGCGTACGGTCGTCGTGCCAGGATGGACGGCGGGCGCAGCGCCGGAGCCGAGAGCAGAGGAGATCGAGATGGTCGGAGTGTTGCAGATTCTGGCCTTTTCCTATCTGAACCCGATCTGGTGGGCGACCGTCGCCATCCTCGCCTACAAGCTGTTCGCCCTGGCCGACGCGGCCACCCGCCGGGAGGACGCCTACCGGGCGGCCGACAAGAAGACCAAGGGCTTCTGGGTGGCGATCCTGGCGATCTCCTTCGGCTGGGACTTCCTGTTCGGGGTGAACTTCTTCACCGGCATCGGGACCCTGGCCGGTCTGGTCGCCTCGATCGTCTACGTGGTGGACGTCCGCCCGGCGATCCGGGCGCTGACCGGCGGCGGTGGCGGTCGGGGCGGTCGGAGCAACACCGGTCCGTACGGCCCCTGGTAGGAGCGGCAGCGGACAACGCGGCGGCCCGGGCGGGGAGTTCACCCGCCCGGGCCGCTCCGTGCCCGCCCGCCTGCGTGTTCGCCTGCGTGCCCGCCTGCGCGTCCGTCAGCCCAGGATCAGCTGCACCGGGTTGCGCTCCAGCAGCAGCACCGCGACGTCGTCGGTCAGCGCGCCGCCGTTCAGCTCCTCGACCTCGGCGATGGCGCTGTCGACCAGCCGCCCCCTGGTCAGCCCGGCGGCCTGGTGGTCGCCGATCAGGTCCGCGAGCCCGTCCTGGCCCAGCCGGCGCGACCCGGCTCCGACCCGGCCCTCGATCAGTCCGTCGGTGTAGAGCAACAGCCGCCAGCCGGCCGGCAGTTCGACCTCGTGGGCGGGCCAGGCGGCCTGCCCGTCGTGGCACGGCAACAGGCCGAGCGCGGGGCCGGCGAGGTCGGCGGGCAGGGTGATCGGCCCGTGGTCCCGGCCGAGCAGCAGTGGCGCCGGGTGCCCGGCGAGGTAGAGCCGGGCCCGCTCGCCGGCGCCGAGCGCGTCGGGGCCGCTGCCGGCGGCGGGCTCGATGACCAGCATGCAGAGCGTCGCGAAGATCTCGTCGCTGCGCCGCTCGTGCTCCAGCACGTGCTGGAGGGTGGTGAGCAGGGCCTCGCCGGTGAGGCCCGCGAAGACCAGGGTGCGCCACGCTATCCGGAGCGCGACGCCGAGCGCGGCCTCGTCCGGGCCGTGGCCGCAGACGTCGCCGATCACGACGTGGACGGTGCCGTCGTCGGTGCGCACGGCGTCGTAGAAGTCGCCGCCGAGCAGTGCGCGGCGGCGGCCGGGCCGGTAGCGCCGGGTGAAGGAGAGCCCGGCGCCGTCGAGCAGCGGGGTGGGCAGCAGGTGGCGCTGGAGGCGGGCGTTCTCCTGGCCGCGCAGCTCCGCCTCGACCAGGCGGCGCTGGGACTCGTCGGCGCGCTTGCGCTCGACGGCGTAGCGCAGGGCGCGGGCGAGCAGCGGGCCGTCCGTCTCGTGCTTGAGCAGGAAGTCCTGGGCGCCGGCGGCGACGGCGGCTGCGCCGAGTTCGGCTCCGGCGGCGTCGGTGAGCACGACGACCGGGGTGTGCGGAGCCCGGCGGAGCAGCTCGTGCAGGCCCTCCAGCCCGTCCGAGGAGTCGGACGGGTGCGGCAGGTCGGCGGGCGCGGCGAGGTCGAGCAGCACGCAGCCGAACTCGGGGGTGCGGGAACGCCCGCGCCGGGCCCAGGGCGTGGGCGGGGCGAGCAGTTCGGTGGCCTGGTCCAGTCCGCGGGCCCAGTGGATCTCGATCGAGGCGCCGCTGTCGGCCGCCGCGGCCTTGATCAGCTGGGCGTCCGAGGCGTCGTCCTCGATGACCAGCAGCCGCAGCGGCGTGCCGTCGGCCGGCCCGTCCGCCGCAGGGCCTCCCGGTTCCGGGATGTGGGACGGGTGGGAGGCGTGCGCGGCCCGCGAGCGGGGGTGGGGTATCGGGGGAGTCGCCGTGGCCGGTCCGGTCATGGCGTGGTTGCGGGCATGGCCGACGGGGGCGCCGTCATGGGCGCCCGCCAGGTCCGCGGCACCAGGTGCCCGCCCGTCTCCCGTTGCGGGCATCGGTGGTTCCTCCCTTTCCCTGACTGCGTAACGGTCGGCGTCCGTCCGCAGTGCCCGCCTGGCACCGCGCGTCGGGGAACTTCTCGCGACCATAACGTGATCTCCGGGGATTTCTCTGGCCGACCGGCGCCGTTGTGGTTATTGCCACGCCGGTGGCGGTGTGGTGACTGGACTCGGACGACGACTCGGTTCCCGTCCCGGCAGTGGCCGGGCGGCCCGGGGGAGGGAGCTGGCGATGGTGGAGCGGATCACCCTGGTGAAGGGTGACATCACGGAACAGCCGGTGGACGCGGTGGTGAACGCCGCCAACTCGTCCCTGCTGGGCGGTGGCGGGGTGGACGGCGCGATCCACCGCAGGGGCGGGCCGCAGATCCTGGAGGAGTGCCGCCGGCTGCGGGCCTCGCACTGGGGCAAGGGGCTCCCCACCGGTCGGGCGGTGGCGACGACGGCCGGGCGGCTGCCGGCCCGGTGGGTGGTGCACACCGTCGGGCCGGTGTACCGGGCGGAGGAGTACGAGGAGCGGGCGGAGCTGCTGGCCTCCTGCTATCGCGAGTCGCTGCGCACCGCGGCGGCGCTCGGCGCGCGCACGGTGGCCTTCCCGGCCGTGTCGGCCGGGATCTACGGCTGGCCGCCGGCGGACGCGGCCCGGATCGCGCTCGGCACCGTCGCGGAGGTGCTGGACGGCGGTGACGCGGAGGCGGGGGCGGAGCTGGCGGAGGTGCGGTTCGTGCTGTTCGGGTCGGAGATGTACGAGGTGTTCGAACGGGTCCGGCGGGAGCTGTCCGAGCGGGACGGCTGACGGCGGGCTGGGCGCGGTGCCGACCGGGCGGCGTGTGGTGTCGCCGCTCGGCCGGGTCCATCGTGGCGTGCGGAGGCGTCAACACGCCAGAGATATTCGATAACTCGTTCGAGTGAATGCATCGGGTCGCTCACCTGCTCCCGCGGCGGCTACGGCGCGAGCGCCGACCAGGGCACCGTGACCTCGCCCTGCCGCCACCGCCCGCGCGCGTCCACCAGCGGCCAGCTGCCCGCCAGCGCCGTGCAGGCCGCCACCCAGCGCTGCCGGGCCCCGAACGCCCCGTACGGCGCGGCCGCCGCCCAGGCCCGGTCGAACTCGGTCAGGAAGGCGTGCACCGGCCGCCCCGGCACGTTGTGGTGGATCAGCGCCTTCGGCAGCCGCTCGGCCAGGTCGGAGGGCTGGCCCAGGCCGCCCAGCCGGGCCGCGAAGGTCACCGTCCGGGGCCCCTCCGGGCCGAGCGCGACCCAGACGTGCCGCCGCCCGATCTCGTCGCAGGTGCCCTCGACCAGCAGCCCGTCCGGGGCGAGCCGTGCGCACAGCCGCTCCCACACGCCGGCGACCGCCGACTCGTCGTACTGCCGCAGCACGTTGGCGGCCCGGATCAGCTGGGCCGGCGCGCCGCCGTCCAGCGGCACCTCGAAGCCCCCGCGCCGGAAGGTGAGCAGCGGCGGCTCGGCGTACGGCACCGCGGCGGCGACCCGCTCCGGCTCGATCTCGATCCCGACCACCCGGACGTCCGGCCGAACCGTGCGCAGCCGCCCGGCCAGCTCGACGGCGGTCCACGGCGCGGCGCCGTAGCCGAGGTCCACCGCGACCGGTGGGCGCTCGGCGCCGCGCAGCGCGCGGCCGAGCGTGTGGGCGATCCAGCGGTCCATCCGGCGCAGCCGGTTGGTGTTGGTGGTGCCCCGGGTGACCGTCCCCACCGGGCGCCCGGTCCGTCCGCGGGCGGGCGCGGTGGTTGCGGGGTCGAAGGAGGCAGCCATGCCCAGAAGGGTAGTCGGGCCCTCGGCGGTACCGTGCTGACCTGGGGCGATGGCGACCGCTCCGGCCGGTGGGCCGGGGCGGGAATGCCGGACGCGGTCCGTGTGGTTGGCACACTGGCGGTGATGTGTGCCCGGACGGGGCAGCGCACACCGGACAACGGGCGGCCCGGCGCGGACCGCCTCGACGGGCCGCACAGAGGAGGCTTCAGCCAGGTGATCCAGCACCCCGTCCGTTCGGTACGCCGTGCCCAGCCCGCCGCCCCCGCGCGCGGCCGGCTCCAGTCGCTCGTCCCCGGCCGCCGCCGCCCGCGCCGGATAGCGATGTTGAGCGTCCACACCTCGCCGCTGCACCAGCCCGGCACCGGGGACGCCGGCGGGATGAACGTCTACATCGTCGAGCTGGCCAAGCGCCTGGCCGAGCTCAACATCGAGGTCGAGGTGTTCACCCGGTCGATCTGCTCGGACGACGCGCCGACGGTCGAGCTGGCCCCGGGCGTACTCGTCCGCCACGTCACCGCCGGGCCGTACGAGGGCCTGGTCAAGGAGGACCTGCCGGCCCAGCTGTGCGCCTTCACCCACGGGGTGCTGCGGACGGAGGCGGGCCACCGCCCGGGCCACTACGACCTGGTGCACTCGCACTACTGGCTCTCCGGGCAGGTCGGCTGGCTGGCCGCGCAGCGCTGGGGGGTGCCGCTGGTGCACACCATGCACACCATGGCGAAGGTCAAGAACGCCGCGCTGGCCGCGGGTGACACGCCCGAGCCCGCGGCCCGGGTGATCGGGGAGACCCAGGTGGTGGAGGCGGCCGACCGGCTGATCGCCAACACCACCGAGGAGGCCGCAGAGCTGGCGCTGCACTACGCTGCCCGGCCGGAGCAGCTGGCCGTCGTCCACCCCGGGGTCAACCTGGACGTCTTCCGCCCCGGCGGGCCGGGGACGCCCGCCGCCGCGCGGGCCCGGCTGGGCCTGCCGCAGGACGCCGCGGTGCTGCTGTTCGCCGGCCGGATCCAGCCGCTGAAGGCCCCGGACGTGCTGCTGCGGGCGGTCGCCGCACTGCTGGGCCGCCGCCCGGAGCTGCGCGAGCGCCTGGTGGTGCCGGTGGTCGGCGGGCCCTCCGGCACCGGACTGGCCCGGCCGGAGAGCCTGCACAAGCTCGCCGCCCAGCTGGGCATCTGCGACGTGGTGCGGTTCCACCCGCCGGTCGGCCAGCCGCAGCTCGCGGACTGGTACCAGGCGGCGACGGCGCTGGTGATGCCCTCGTACAGCGAGTCCTTCGGGCTGGTCGCGCTGGAGGCGCAGGCCTGCGGCACCCCCGTGGTGGCGGCCGCGGTCGGCGGTCTGCCGGTCGCGGTGCGGGACGGCGAGACCGGCACCCTGGTGCCCGGCCACGACCCGCTGGAGTGGTCGTACGCGCTGGAGCCCTACATCACCGACCGGGGCCTGGCGGCCCGGCGCGGCGAGGCGGCGGCCCGGCACGCGTCCGGCTTCGGCTGGGACACCGCCGCGGCGACCACGGCCGAGGTGTACGCCGGCAGCATGGCCCGCCCGGCCGGCCGACTGGCCGCGGCCCGTCGACGGCTGGCCTGAGGCTGCGCCTGCCCGGGCCCGGCCGGCCTGGGGCTGCGCCCGCCCGGTACCGGCGAGTAACGTCACCCCCATGGCAATCCGCACCAAGGACGAGGCCCTGACCCTCCTGCGCACCGCCCTGGACGACGCCGGGGTGGCCTGGGAGCCGGCCGCCACCGACCCGTACACGCTGGTGGCGGCCCTCCCGGGCACCCGGAAGCTGAGCACCGCCTGCGCCCTGCGGGTCGGCGACCACACCCTGTCGGTGAACGCCTTCGTGATCCGCCGGCCGGACGAGAACCACGAGGCCGTCTACCGCTGGCTGCTGGAGCGCAACACCCGGCTGTACGGCGTCGGGTACGCGGTCGACGCGCTCGGCGACGTCTACCTGGCGGGCCGGCTGCCGCTGGAGGCGCTCACCCCGCAGGTCGTGGACCGGCTGCTCGGGACGGTGCTGGAGAACGCGGACGAGCCGTTCAACACCCTGCTGGAGCTGGGCTTCGCCACGGCGATCCGGCGCGAGTGGGAGTGGCGGACCAAGCGCGGGGAGTCCACCCGCAACCTGGCCGCCTTCGCCCACCTGGCCGCGCCGGCGACCCCGCAGGCGGACGCCCCGGACGCCGGCTGACCCGTCCGGTCAGGCGCCCGCCGGAGCCTTCCCGGCCTGCTCCACCGCGGGCGCCCGGGCCTCGGACGCGGGCGCCGGGACCTCCGCCACCACGGGGCGGCGGCGCCCCGCCACACCGGTGCGGCGGGCCAGCACGACGTACCCGAGCGCGGCGACCGTCCCGACCGCCCCGCAGGCCGTCCAGAGCACGGCCGGCCCGCCGTGCTGGAGCAGCAGCCCGCCGCCCGCCGGGCCGAGGAACGAGGCGAGCGACCAGGAGAGGCTGTGCACGCCCTGGTAGCGGCCGCGCCCGTGGGTCGGCGCCAGCTCGGCGACCAGGCCCATCATCACCGGCGTGTTCAGGATCTCGCCGACCGTCCAGACCGCCACCGAGAGCGCGAACAGCCAGGCCGAGGACCCGGCCAGCGCGGCCAGCCCGAAGCCCCAGCCGGTGAGCAGGCAGCTGGCGATCAGCAGCCCGGTCCGCGAGCGGCCCTCCATCCACCGGGTGAGCGGGATCTGGAGGACCACGATCAGCAGCCCGTTCAGCCCGATGACCAGGCCGTACTCGGTGGAGGTGATGCCGGAGGCGCCCATGTCCACGGCCAGCGTGGTGCTGCCCTGCTGGAAGACCAGCGCGAGCAGCAGGGTCAGCCCGACCAGCGCCATGAAGGGGGCGTCCCGGAACACCGACAGCAGACTGACCTGCGGTTCGGCGGAGCCCGACGCCTGGCCGGGGGAAGGCCTGGTCTCCGGAATCCGGACGAAGATCACCACCGCGCAGACCAGGGTGGTGAGCGCGTCCAGCAGGAAGAGCGTGAGGTAGCCGTGGGAGGCGATCAGGCCGGCCACCGCGGCCGAGAGGCCGAAGCCGATGTTGATCGCCCAGTAGTTCAGCGAGTACGCGCGGACCCGGTCCTCGGCCGGGACGAGGTCGGCGATGATCGCCGCGGTGGGCGGCCGGGTGGCGTTGTTGCACAGGCCCACCAGGAAGACCACCGCGGCGATCGCCACCTGGCCGTCCGTGAAGCCGAGCACGGCGGTGAACAGCGCGGTGCCCAGCTGGGCGGCGACCAGCGTGGGGCGGCGCCCGATCCGGTCGGTCAGCACACCCGCGAGGATCGCCGCGACGGCCGAGCCGAGCCCGAACAGCGAGGCCACCAGGCCCGCGTAGGAGGCCGAGTACCCCCGCTCGGCGGTCAGGTAGAACGCCAGGAAGGTGACGACGAAGGCCCCGAGCTTGTTCACCAGCGTGCTCACCCAGAGCCACCAGAACTGCCGCGGCAGCCCGCCCACCGTCTCGTGCAGGAGTCTTCGCAGCCGGGGGTTGGCGGCCAGGGCGACGAGCATGTGGGGGCTCCCGGGGGTGGGCGTCCGCTGAGCGGTGCGGCAGGCCCGGTCAGCCGACGCATGTAAGTGTCAGATGCGCGGAGCACACATTACACACCGGCCTAAGGTCCCCACCAGGGGTTTTTCGACCCCCCACTAAGCTGGGGGTCATGGCTGACACGACGTACCGACTCATCCTGCTCCGCCACGGCGAGAGCCAGTGGAACCAGAAGAACCTGTTCACCGGTTGGGTCGATGTCGACCTCAACGAGAAGGGCGAGAAGGAGGCCGCCCGCGGTGGCGAGCTCCTGGCCGCCGAGGGTCTGCTTCCCGACGTGGTGCACACCTCGCTGCTGCGCCGCGCCATCCGCACCTCCCAGATCGCCCTGGACAAGGCCGACCGGCACTGGATCCCGGTCAACCGCAGCTGGCGGCTGAACGAGCGCCACTACGGCGCGCTGCAGGGCAAGGACAAGGCCCAGACCCTGGCCGAGTTCGGCGAGGAGCAGTTCCAGCTGTGGCGCCGCTCGTACGACACCCCGCCGCCGGTGCTGGCCGACGACGCCGAGTACTCGCAGGCCGCCGACCCGCGCTACGCCGAGATCCCCAGCGAGCTGCGTCCGCGCACCGAGTGCCTGAAGGACGTCGTCGAGCGGATGCTCCCGTACTGGTACGACGCCATCGTGCCGGACCTCGCCGCCGGCCGGACCGTCCTGGTCACCGCCCACGGCAACAGCCTGCGTGCGCTGGTCAAGCACCTCGACGGCATCTCCGACGAGGCCATCGCCGGCCTGAACATCCCGACCGGCATCCCGCTGGTGTACGAGCTGGACGCCGACTTCAAGCCCGTCGCCCAGGGCGGCCGCTACCTCGACCCGGACGCCGCCGCGGCCGCCATCGAGGCGGTCAAGAACCAGGGCAAGAAGTAATCAGCCTGGCGATACGGCCCCTGACCTGCCCGTATGGCGCAGATCAGGGGCCGTCGTCATTCCCGGGCCGCCTGTGGGCCGTCAGCCTTCGTGATCTTGAGGCTTGAAGACCTCTTCGATCGCCTTCCGGGCCCGGCGCCGGCTGTCCGGCATCAGGTGGGCGTAGACCCGCAGTGTCAGCCCCGGATCGGCGTGGCCCAGGTACTCGCTCACCGCCTTGATGCTCTCCCCGGCGTCCAGCAGCACCGATGCGAAGAAGTGCCGGAGCGCGTGCATGCCGTGCTCCCGGGCGGACGCGTAGGACTCGCCCTTGCCCGGCGTCGGGATGACCCCAGCGGCGGCCAGCGCGGGCTTCCAGTGGTCCTCGTTCAGCATGCCGCGCCAGACGATCGAGTCGGACAGGCTGGTGAAGATCAGGCGCTTCGTCACCGGCGGTCCGCCCACCTTCATCCACGGCAGCGTGATCTCCACCGCCGGGAACCGCTCCATGTGGGCCCTGAGCGCGTCGGCCACCGGCCGGGGAAGCGGCACGCTCCGCAGCGTCCCGCCCTTCGGCGGCGCGAAGACCGGCTTGCTCCGGCTCAGCTTGAGCTGTTGGGTGACGTGCATCGTGTCGGCGTCGAAGTCCAGCGCGTCCACGGCCAGGCCGAGGATCTCGCCCTGCCGCAACCCGCAGCCGGCGCCGACGTCGACGGTCGTCCGGTACCGCTCCGTCATGGCCTCCCGGACGGCGAAGACCCGCTCCGGCTCCCACGGGACGACCCGCCGAGCCCCGACGGCCGGCGGGCGCACTGTGCGGGCGACGCACGGGTTCCTGAGCAGGATGCCGTCGTCCACGGCGGCGCTCAGTACGGCGCGGACGTTGGAGAAGATGACCCGGGCGTACGAGCCGGACATGCCGGAGGTCTCCAGCTCGGCGACGAACTCCCGGATGTGGCTGGGCTGGAACGACGCGAGCGGCCGGGCCCCGATCCGCGGGAAGGCGTGCCGCCGGAGCTGCGACTGCATCGAGGCCTGCGTGTTGGGGTCGCTGGTCTGGCTCCTCAGCCAGTGCTCGGCGAACTCCTGGAACGTGGTCTTCGCCGTCGCCGGGTCGAGGTACTGGCCACGCGACATGTCGGCCTCGATCCGGGCCAGCCACTCCTCCGCCTGCCGCTTCTGCCGGTCGGGGAAGCTCTTGCTCTTCTCGGTGCCGTCCGGGGCGACGTAGCGGGCCCGGTAGCGCTTGCCCGTGCCGTAGCGGTCGGTGCGGACGCGCCGCGGCTTGCCGTCGGGGCCGGGCTCGGTCTTGTACCAGCGGTCTTGGATGTGTCCGGCCATGGCTCAGGCCGCCTCTCGGCTCTGGTCCGCCACCCACTGGGCGACGGCGTCGGGGTGGTAGCGGAGGTGTCGGCCGGCGCGGAAGGCGGGCGGGCCGGTGCGCTTGCGGCGCCACTGGTAGACGGTCTCCAGCGGGACGCCGAACATCGCGGCGATGTCCTCGGGGGCGAGGAAGCGGGCGGGCAGCGGCACGACGGTGGGCGGGGTGTCGGCCGGTTCGCGGCGGTTGGCCAAGGTGTCCTCCAGGGCGGTTGGGGCTGTTGTCTGCCTGTCGCCTCACCTGTCGTGTCGCCTGTCTGTCACCTGTCGCCTGTCACCTGTCTGTCGCCTGTAAGGCGCAGGTCAGGGGGGTGTTTCGGGGCTGTGGGGCCCGTTTCGGGGTGGGGACGACAGGTGACAGGCGACAGGCGGCAGGTGGGCTCGGTGGGCGGCGGGTCGGGTGGTCGGGTCGGTCGCGGCGGGTGACGGCGTCAGGGGTGTCAGGGCGGCCGTCAGGGGTGTCAGATCGCGGTTGGCCGGCGGGGCGGGTCGGGTCTGCGGGGTGTCAGGACCGTCAGATCGGTCGGCGGGTGGGTGTCAGGGCCGTCAGGGCGGGTGTCAGGCAGGGGTGTCAGGGGCGTCAGAACGGGGTGTCAGACGCGTCAGCTCGCGCGCGCGTGCGCGTTACCCGGGGATCTGGGCGTCAGGGCCGTCAGACGGTTTCTGACGCTTCGGGCCTGACGGTCGGGCGGCGGGCCGTTGGTGACGCTGTGTGTCGGTCGGGGGCTCCTTCGCGCGTACGCGTGCACGCGTACGTGGGACCCCCGGATTCACGGAGCGGGTGATGAAAGTGAGCGCGGAGAGTGACCTCCCACCCACCCCTCCGCCCGGCCCGGGAGCGCCTCCCGGGGGCCCTGGACGGGCGGGGGAGGGGTTTTCCTCGGGTGGGGGGTGGGTGGGAGGTCACCGGCTGTTGCCCGGCCGGTGCCGGGGCGGCTCGCTCTGCGGGCCGGTGGCCGTGTGGCGCGGAGGGAAGAGTCCACCCGCCCGCCGGGGGGTGGGGTGGCTTCTTCTGCCCGGCCGTCCGTGGTGGGGAGCGGGCCCGGGGCGTCGTGGCGGCCGGTGGGACTTCCGCCCGGGTGGCCGGTCGGGCGGCGGGTCGGGTGGGGGTCGGGCGGGTCATGGGACGGTCTCCGTTCGGGTCCGGTGCGGTCCGGAAAGGCCGGAAAGGCTGGAAAGGGGTCTGAGCTGGGGTTTTGTGTGGCGGAAAGCCGTCCGGAATGGTCTGGAAAGGGGCCGGGAAGCCGGGCGGCCGGGGTTCGCGGACCCCTTCGCGGACCATTCCGGACCACTTTCCGCCAGCCGTTTCCGCAGGTCAGGAGCCTTTGCGGGCTTTCCGGCCTTTCCGGACCGCTCCTCAGTCGGGCGGGGCGTAGAGGTAGACGGTCTGGTGGCGTCCGCCGGTGGAGAGCTGGGCGGCGGCGAAGCCGGGCAGCTGCACCAGGCGGGCGGTGACGTCGGCGCGCTGGGTGGCGTTGAGCCGCTTCAGGAGCACCTGCACCTGGCTCTGCGTCATGCCGGACGGCCCGGCGGTCTTCACCGCGTTCAGTAGCTTGTCCAGGTGCGGATCGCCGGTGCTGGCGGCGGCGGTGGGGCCCAGGACGTGGGCGGCGCTGGCGCGGGCGTACCGCACGAGGGCCCACGCGGCCCGCAGGTGGGCTTCGCCGATGCGGTCGGTGTGGTCGGTCAGGGCGTAGACCATGGCAGCGCGCTTGGCGTAGGGGGCGGCGCGGGCGGTGAACTCGGCGATCGGGCCTTCGTCGCCCTCGTCCCCGCACAGCGCCAGGTAGACCTCGTCACGCCAGAGCTGGGCGGCCTCGGGGGTGAGCTGGACTTCGCCGAGGCGGCGGGCGTCGGTGATGACGGTCCGCCAGGCGGAGGCGAGGTTGTCGATCAGCTCGTCGGAGGCACCGGGGGCATCGGGCAGCAGGAGGTTGCGCCAGACAGCGATGGCGAGGAAGCGGTTGTAGGTGCCGCCGGCCATCTCGGCGTCCTGCATCTTGGCCCGCAGCTCGCGGGAGCTGATGTGGCCGATGACGGCGATGTGCGGGGCGGTGGCGTGCAGCGCGTCGCGGTTCATGACGCCGAGGTCTTCGCCGTTCCAGGCCTGGCGCAGGATGCCGCTCAGGGACGAGCCCTCGCGGCGTCCCCGGGCCATGGTGACGCCGTACTCGGACTCGATCACCCACAGTCGCTTGTCGGTGACACCGGGGTCCTTGTCGCCGTCGCCGTCGCGGACCATGTCGATCAGGCCTTCGCCGGAGGACAGGCCGGAGCGGGTGTTGGAGGCGATGAAGTCCGGGACGGCGGCCTTGAGCAGGCGGCGCACGGTGTTGGTGGCGGCGCCCTTCCTGCCCAGGGAGGTGCCGCCGATGGTGAGGGCCCAGATCAGGGCGGGGTGGCGGTCGTTGCCGATCCACATGAACGGCCCCGGTCCGATGGCCGCGCCCGCGGCGGACAGGAGGTTCACGAGGATGCCGACGGGGTCGGCCTCCGTGGTCGGGTCGAGGGCGGCGACGGTCTCTCCGGCCCAGCCGCAGAACACCTCCGGGTCCGGGACGGGGCCCGGCCGCTCGGGGCGCACGATGCCGGGCGCGGGGTCGTACATCGGGTTCGGTCGGGCCTGTGGTCGGCCGTCGGCGGTGGAGGGGAGGGTTTCGACAGACACGGGTTCTCCGGCGGTTCGCGGGGCGGGTCGGTCAGCGGTCGGGCAGTCGGCTGGGTGGTGGGTCGCGCACTGCTCACGCTCCTTCGGCGGGCGCTCACCTCCCCCTTTAAGAGCGCTTCTCCTTGGGGGAGTTGGCGGTGCTCGGCGGGGCACGCTCGCCCCGGTCCGCCGAGGAGAAGCGCTCTTAAGGAGGGGGCGTTCACCGGCCGTCGGTCGGGTGCTCACCGGTGTTCACGGGGCGGGCCTGAAGAGGCCACCCCCGCCCCTGAAACGGCGACCGGGCCGGGCGCCGGCCGAGCGGGGCGGAGACCGGAGAAGCGCTGTTCCGGTCCCCGTGTTCACCGGCGGCCGGTCGGGTGGCACTGGCGTTCACCCTGCTCTGATCAGCGGTTTCGGGTCCACAGCCGGGGGCTTCGGCCGGGCCCTGGGCCGTTTCAGGGGCGGGGCCGGGCGTTTCAGGTCCGGCCGGTGAGTGGGTCGTGAGTGGGGTGAACACCCGGGGCGTTCACCGGTGAACGCTCACCCGAACCGGGGGCCGTTTCAGGCGCCGGGGTGGTCTCTTCAGGTCCGCCCGCCCGGGCTTCAGGTCCGCTTCGTGAGCGGCCCGTGAGCGCGGTGAGCGCCTTCGTGTTCACCGGTGAGTGTTCACCCGCCCCGGGCGCCGTTTCAGGCCCGGCCGGTCGGACTTCAGCGGCACCCGGTGAGCGCCTGTGAGCGGGCGTGAGCGCCGCTGGAGCCGGGGCTGTCAGCCCGCGATGCCGGTGATGCCGACGGGGACGTTCAAGTCCTTCAGGTAGGTCCTGAAGACCGAGCGTTGGACGCGGATGTGAGAGCCGATGCGGTAGTGCGGCAGGCGGCCGGAGTTGATCTCGCGGTGCACGGTCCACTTCGTGGTGCCGAGCGCGGCGGCGATCTGCTTGACCGTCAGGGGCTCCCGGCTGGTGTAGCTGACCAGTTCGGCGAGCGAGGGCATGTGCGGGTCGGGGTTGTTCACGCGGCCACCGCCAGCGGGAGCAGGCCGAACGCTGCCTCCGGCAGGCGCAGGACGGCGGCGATGCGCCGCAGCTCGGCGATGTCGCGGATGGTGCGCTTGCCGCGCTCCAGCAGCGACACGTACGACTGGCTGAAGCCGAGCAGGTCCGCCAGGTCGAGCTGCTTGAGCTGGGTCCGGGTGCGGAAGTTGCGCAGGACCGCGCCCAGGTCCGGGCCCTCCGCCACGACGGGGGCCACGACCGGGGCGGACTCGCGGAACTCGGCCAGGCGGCTGCGGCGGGTGTCCTCCGGGCCGACCGTCCGGCGGCACGGGCCGCACAGCGTGTCGGGGTTGCTGCGGCTGAGCCGGGCCGAGCAGCGCGGGCACCGGCGGATCTCAACGACCGTGTTCACGCCACCACCGCCTTCGCGGCGACCGGGGTCACCAGGGACAGGACCGGGGCGGCGGTCGGCGCGGGCGGCTGAGGGGCGGTGACACCGAAGGTGCGGGTCACGGCAGCGCCGAGGCGGGCCGCGAAGTCCCGCAGGTCACGGCGCCGACGGCCGTAGTAGACGTCCATGGCCATGTCCGCGTAGTCCTCGGCGTCGTTCACGTTGGCCTGCGCCATGGCGAACCACAGGCACCCGACGATCTTCTCCTCGTTGCCGCTCTCCAGGTCCTCCTGCATGAGCAGGGCACCCGGGCTGAACAGCAGGCGGCCGAGGATCTCCGCGAACGACAGGTGCAGCGTCATCTGCACCGCCACACGCGGGGCCGTCTCGGTCACCTCCGGCTCCCCCCACACGTCCACGAACGTCTGGACGGCACCGATGGTCAGCGGCTGAGTGGCGAGCGATCCGTGCATGATGGAACTCCCTTCATTGGGGCATGGAGCGGCGTACTGACTTGGCGGTTGGGGCGCCGCTCCGCTGCGTTTTCGCAGGTCAACGAAGTGCTAGGCCCTTTCCCCGTGTTGCTTAGGGGGGCTTTCGCTCTCTCGCGATACCCAAGGTAGGCAGTCGCTACCTGTGCGTCAAGCCCCTCTAGCGGTAGGCTTGCTTCGCCCCCCTAGGCAGTGAAGGGATCACCATGCACGAGGAGCTTGAGCGGGTGGCCAACGTGGCCGTCCCGATCGACCGGGCCAAGGCGGCGATTGCCCTGATGGCGGACTATCAGAACCGGGTGGTCGAGCTGTCCCGGGTCCGCCGGGAGGCCATCGAAGAGGCATCGGCGTCGGGCATGTCGCAGACCGAGATTGCTGCCCTGCTTGGCGTAAGCCGTGGGCGTGTCGGTCAGCTCGCGTCGGCCGGCCCCGCGCCGGAGCGGGCCTTCTTCGGCCTGGGGCCGATGACCGTGGCTGTCGGCGGCAAGTACGAGGCGGGGAAGTCCCCGGACGAGAACCCAAGCCAGGTCGTGACCAGGGAAGACCTGAACAACTACGAGCACCTGCGGAAGCTGTTCGCGGGTCTGAAACTCGACTCCGAGTACGAGGTCATCCCGCCGTCTGGCATCGTGAACCTCAACCGTGAGCACCTGGTCGTCATCTGCGGCCCGCGGCTGTCCCCGATCGTGGCCCAGGTGCTTGAAGGTGACGACAACCTGCGGTTCCGCAAGGACACGGCTTGGCACCTGGTGGACCTGCACACCGAGACGGAGTACCGCTCCCCGCTCGACGTGGACGGCACGGCCGGGGATGTCGGCTACCTCGCTCGGCTTCCCCGCCTCGACGGCAAGGGGACGTTCCTCTACGTCGCGGGCATCCACGCGATCGGCGCGAACGGCGTCGTGCACTACCTGGAGAACCACCTCGGCGAGCTGTACCGCGAGGTGCGGACGAAGCGTTTCTCCACGCTCATCTCCTGCCGTTACGACCCGCAGACTCTGGAAGTTCTGGAGAGCAGCAGGATCACCCCGATCTACCGACACGAGGGCTGACAGATGCGCGTCTCCATCGCCACCGCACCCGGTGGCACGAACCCCAATGAGGACTGGGTGGCGGCTACGCCGACGCTCGCCGTCGTCCTGGACGGCCTGAGCACGGCCGGGTTGGACACCGGTTGTCGGCACGGCGTGCCGTGGTACGTCTCCCAACTCGGCGGCCACCTGGTGGCCGCACTGGCAGAGCCCGGCCGGCCGCTGGCTGACGGGCTGGCGGAAGCGCTGGAGCAGGTGGCGGCGCTCCACCCCGGGTGCGACCTCGGCAACCCCGGTACGCCGTCCGCCACGGTCTCGATCCTGCGGGCCGACGCCGACCGGTTCGACTACCTCGTTCTCGCGGACTCGCCCATCGTCTTCGAGCGGGCCGGCGACTGCCAGGTGGTCACCGACCTGCGGGTGGACACCGTGGTGCCGGAACTCCGGGCGGAGACGGAACAGTTCGCCACCGGCACGCCGGAGCACGCCGAGGCCGTCCGCCGGATGGTCGAGGCTCAGCGGCTCACCCGGAACACCATGGACGGCTACTGGGTGGCCGCCTCCACCGGAGAAGCGGCGCGCCATGCACTGACGGGCGGGGTGTCGATCGCCGGGGTCCGCTCGGTGGCCGTCCTGTCCGATGGAGTCTCGCGCCTCGTGACCGAGTACGGCACGGCATCCTGGGCGGACGCGTTCGCGATGCTCCGGGAGGCTGGCGCGGACGGCCTGATCTCGGAGGTTCGGAAGACCGAGGCTACAGATCCGGACGGGCGCCGCTGGCCGCGGTTCAAGTCGGGCGACGACGCAACCGTGGCGTTCTGCCAGCTGCCCTGACAGCACCTGGCTCGGGCTCTCCGTGCCTGGCCGATCCAACGGCCAGGCACGGAGAGCCAGCAGATGAGACCCTGGGGGCGGCCCTGCATCGAGACAGGGCGATGGACTTGCGGTAGCTGGCGGTCTCGCGCGCTCTGGGGAGGCCGGATTAGGTCTACTCTCCTCAGCTATGACGGATGGTGAGAGAACAGGCGCTGCCGAGATAGCGATGCGAAGCGTGACGAGTGCTGGGGCGGCTGCCGCTGGCTTGATCAGTCCCGAACTCGGCATCGCAGCTGCTGCGGGCAAGGAGCTGGTCGATGTGGCCGGCGGCCGGCTCTTCGGCGTGATCGCGCGATGGCGGGAGCGGCGCGCGAGTCAGCTTGTGCGTGAGGCGGCTGCCGCTGCGGGCACTGATGCCAACCGTCTTGCTGAGACCATCGAGAGCAGCCCCAGGCTGCTGGCACTGCTGTCAGAGAGTGTGCAGGCTGCGATGGACACACCCTATGACGCGAAGATTCGTGCGCTGGCTGGCTGCCTTGCGCGTGGTGTTCGTGACGAAGCGGAGGTCGATGTTGAGCGCCTGCGTATCCGTGGGCTTGCCCGGATCGACGAACCGGAGGTCCTGCTCATGAACCTCCTCACGAAGCCAACCAGCCTGATTGAGCCGTCTGATCCTCGGGTGGGTGCCTGGCCGGGATGGCGACAACCGGAGATATTGCAGGAGCTGCCAGGGTTCGCCAACATGCTCCATGCCTCAATCGGTCGGCTGACTGCTGAAGGCATGGTCAGGGATGACGGCTTGGGGCGGATGACGGCCGATGATGGCTTCGCCAACATCTGGGTACTCACCGACTTTGGCCGCGATTGCCTTTCCCTGCTCCAAGCTGTGGGCCCTGCCCCTGAGGCTGAGTGACGGAGGAGTAGTCCGCTTCTCGGGCCGTCTGTGGGCCGTCCGGCGTCGATCAAGGGTGGCCAACGATGACAACTGTCGACGGCTCAGCCCCAGGTCAGGAGCCCTTGATCAGGCCTGAAAAATCGACAGGCCAGACCCAGGGCAAGAAGTAAGCCCAGAAGCGGAACGGCCCCGCCGCCCCGGCAGACCGGGCGGCGGGGCCTTCGTTCGTTTCGGCCGATTCGCGGTCAACCGGCCTGCCTGGCAAGGGAGTTGGGCAGGTGATGGCAAAATGGTTCAGACCATTGACGGCCCAGGTGGCGACTCCTACCGTGAGTGCACCGGATGACGCAGGCATGCCAGGACCTCCCCGTCCGGGCCGCTGCACCCCCACGCGCGCGCCTGTGCCCCGGCGCACACTCCATCCACCCCCACGGAGGAGCACCATGCGCACACGCCACATCGTCGCGGCGGTCGTCGCCGCGCTGGCGATCCCGTTGACCCTCGCCTTCCCGGCCTCGTCCCACGGCTGGATCTCGACCCCGCCCAGCAGAGCCGCGCTCTGCGACGTGCACACGAGCGCCGTCCCCTGGGACTGCGGTGACATCCAGTGGGAGCCGCAGAGCGCCGAGGGTCCCAAGGGCTTCCCGGCCCTCGGCCCCTCGGACGGCACCATCTGCGCCGGCGGCAACTCGCGCTTCGCCGAGCTGGACGACCCGCACGGGGGCGCCTGGCCGACCACGCCGGTGACGGCGGGCCGGCCACTCACCTTCACCTGGACGTTCACCGCCCGGCACGCGACCACCGACTTCCGGTACTACATGACCAAGCCGGGCTACGACGCGAGCCGGCCGGTCACCCGGGCCGACCTGGACCTGACGCCCTTCCTGACCGTCCCGTACGGCGGGAAGCAGGTGCCGAGCACGCTCAGCCACACCGCGACCGTGCCGAGCGGGCGCACCGGACACCAGGTGGTCGTCGCGGTCTGGACGATCTCCGACACCGGGAACGCCTTCTACTCCTGCTCCGACGTCCGGTTCTGACGCCCGCGGGAACGAACGAGGTGCACGGCCGCCAGTAGGCCGTGTACCTCGGGGGACTCCTCGGGCGGCGGACCGCTCAGTGGCCGCAGCAGCCGCCGTCGGCGCCGCCGCACTGGCAGGGCGCACCGGACTGGCAGCCGCAGCCGCAGCCGGGGCCGCAGCCGCAGCCGGCCGCGAGGACGGGAAGCAGCTTCGGGGCGAGTGGCTCGACGGTGTCGTGGGCGGTTGCCGGTCGGGTCGGGTTGGCCTTCATCGAGCTTCCCTCCTAGTGACGGGCACAGTCCTGTGCCCACGATGTCGAGTGAAACCGCCGGACGGAGGGGGCGTCAACGGGCGCGCAGTGGTGGGGCGCACGGAAGACCGTGCGCCCGCACCACCCTCGTCTCAGGTTTACTCGCCGTCCCTCGGGGGAGCCGTGAGCAGCTGTGCCGTGAGCCGCAATGCCGGGACCGGCAGGGCCCGCACCCGGCAGGGCCCGTACCGGAGGTCAGTCGACCGGCGCGGCCTCGGCGGCCTCGGTGGCGGCCACGAACTCGGCCACGTGCTCGCCCGTCACCAGGTACACCACGCGCTTGGCGACCGACACCGCGTGGTCCGCGAAGCGCTCGTAGTAGCGGCCGACCAGGGTGATGTCGACGGCGGTCTCGATGCCGTGGTGCCAGCGCTCGTCGATCAGGTGCGACAGCAGCTCGCGGTGCAGGGTGTCGATCGCGTCGTCGTCCTGCTCCATCTCCAGCGCCTTGTCGACGTCCTTGGTGGCGATGACCAGGCCGGCCTTGGCCACCAGGCGCTGGGCGAGCTGGCCCATCTCCAGGACGGTGGAGTGCAGGTCGCGCGGCACGGCGGTGTCGGGGTAGCGCATCCGCGCGACCTTGGCGACGTGCCGGGCGAGGTCGCCGCAGCGCTCCAGGTCGGCGCTCATCCGCAGCGAGGTGACGACGATGCGCAGGTCGGTGGCGACCGGCTGCTGGCGGGCCAGCAGGTCGATGGCCCGGTTCTCCAGCTCGTGGTGCAGCTCGTTGATCTTCTCGTCGGCGGCGATCACGCTCTCCGCCAGCGCCAGGTCCGCGTCGAGGAGGGCGGTGGTGGCGCGGCCCAGGGCAGAGCCGACGAGCCGGGACATCTCGACCAGGCTGTCGCCGATCGCATCGAGTTCCTCGTGGTACGCGTCGCGCATGTTCTCTCCTCAGTAGCTGTGTCGGTGGCGGTGCCGACCGGCCAGCCCGTCCGACCGTCGTTTCCGGTGTCCGGGTGACCGCTGCTGGTGGCGCGCATCGTACGCGCACACCCGAGCCGGTGGCCGCTGTCGGGCGCACCGATCTCTCCCACACGGGCTGCCTGGCCAACTTTCCGCCGTCAGGGCGACGATGCACGGCCGCTACGGTGAATCGACAGCTACCTGAAGGTGAATTCTCGGCAACGCGTGGTCGATGCCTTGATCCAGCGCTTGGGGACTGCCCTGGCCGTGCGCTTACGCTGGCCACATGGACGTGAACGTGGCCGCCGCCGCTGCCTGTGCCATAGCCGGGCTCGGCGTCGGCCTCACCGCCTCCATCGCCTTCCGCTGGAGCGAGCGCGAGCAGGCCAGGGGCAAGTACAGCGGAACCGGCGGCAGGAACCACGGCCGGTACCAGTCACTGGGCACCGGCAACCCCGAGCCGCCGCTGCCGCCGGGGGTCGACACCGTGCTCTCCGTGCTCCGCTCCTGCGCGATCGTGCTGGGCGAGGGCGACGAGGTGGTCAAGGCCAGCTCGGCGGCGTACGCGATGGGCCTGGTGCGCGGCGGCGCCGTCGCCGTGGACCAGATGCTCGCGCTGGCCCGCTCCACCCGCCGGGACGGCGAGATCCGCCAGGTCGAGCTGGAGGTGCCCCGGCCGGGCGCGGCCCGCGCGGCGGAGCCGCTCGCGGTCTCGGTCCGGGTGGCCCCGCTGGGCTCCCGGCTGGTGCTGGTGCTGGTCGAGGACCAGACCGAGCGGCGCCGGGTGGAGGCCGTCCGCCGGGACTTCGTGGCCAACGTCAGCCACGAGCTGAAGACCCCGGTCGGCGCCCTGTCGCTGCTCTCCGAGGCCGTCGCCGACGCGTCCGACGACCCGGAGGCGGTGCAGCGCTTCGCCGGCCGGATGCAGGTCGAGGCGACCAGGCTGGCCAGCCTGGTCCAGGAGATCATCGACCTCTCCCGGGTCCAGGACGACCGGCTCATGGTCGACCCGGAGCCGGTCGCGGTGGACGAGCTGATCGCCGAGGCGATCGACCGCTGCCGCCAGCAGGCCGCCGCCAAGCAGATCCTGATCGCGGCGGGCGGCATCGCCGGCCTCTACCTGCACGGCAACCGCGGCCAGCTCGCCGCCGCGCTCGGCAACCTGGTCGAGAACGCCGTCAACTACAGCCCGCCCCGCACCAGGGTGGCCATCGCCACCCGCCGGATCTCCAGCGCCGCGGCGCTCGGCGAGGCGGACGGCGAGCTCATCGAGATCTCGGTCACCGACCAGGGCATCGGCATCTCCGAGAAGGACCGCGAGCGGGTCTTCGAGCGGTTCTACCGCGTCGACCCCGCCCGCTCCCGGGCGACCGGTGGCACCGGCCTGGGCCTGTCCATCGTCAAGCACGTCGCGGCCTCGCACGGCGGCACCGTCTCGGTGTGGAGCGTGGAGGGCCAGGGTTCGACCTTCACCATCCGCCTGCCCGCCGGACAGGCACCCGCGGAGGACGAGCCCGACGACGCGTTCGGCGAGGAGCCGGACCACGTGCCGGCCGGCGACCCCGCCGGACCCGCCGCCGCACCCCGAACCCTCACCACGGTCCGTACGGGCCGTACGGACCGTTCGCTCCCCGCCGGGGAGCGGGAACAACACCTGTCAGACACAACCCCTCAGCTTGCCCCGGAGGCCTGATCGTGACCCGAGTACTGGTGGTCGAGGACGAGGAGTCGTTCAGCGACGCCCTCTCGTACATGCTTCGCAAGGAGGGCTTCGAGGTGGCCGTCGCCGCCACCGGCCCCGACGCCCTGGAGCAGTTCGAACGCAACGGTGCCGACCTCGTCCTGCTCGACCTGATGCTGCCGGGCCTGCCCGGCACCGAGGTCTGCCGCCAGCTCCGGGTGCGCTCCAACGTCCCGGTGATCATGGTGACCGCCAAGGACAGCGAGATCGACAAGGTCGTCGGTCTGGAGATAGGCGCTGACGACTACGTCACGAAGCCGTACTCCACCCGCGAGCTGGTCGCGCGGATCCGCGCGGTGCTGCGCCGCCGCGGCGAGGACGGCGGCGCGGGCGACAACGGCGGCGGCCCGGGCGCCCTGGAGGCGGGCCCGGTCCGGATGGACGTGGACCGCCACGTGGTGACCGTGGACGGCGCCAAGGTCGACCTGCCGCTCAAGGAGTTCGACCTGCTGGAGATGCTGCTGCGCAACGCGGGCCGGGTGCTCACCCGGATGCAGCTGATCGACCGGGTGTGGGGCGCGGACTACGTCGGCGACACCAAGACCCTGGACGTCCACGTGAAGCGCCTGCGGGCCAAGATCGAGCCGGACCCGGGCGCGCCGCGCTACCTGGTCACCGTCCGCGGCCTGGGCTACAAGTTCGAGCCGTAAACCGTCCCGACCACGCGGAAGGCCCCCGCCGGCAGCCGGAAGGGGCCTTCGCGTCGCTCCGGCGGGCCCGGGCGGGCCCGCCGGAGGCGGGGTGCGGCGTCAGTGCGCGGCCGGGACGGCCGGGGTGGTGGCGCCGGCCGGGACGGCGGCACCGGTGGTCGGCGCGCCCGGGGTGGCGCCGGCGGTCGGGGTGGCCGGGGCGGTGGCACCGGGGGTGGTGGTCTTGGCGGGGGTGGCGGTCGGCGACGGGGTCGGACCGAAGCCCTTGTAGAGGCCGCGGCCGTTCTCGCCCGAGTCCGGGCTCACGCCGGCCTGGGCCTCGACCTTCTGGCCGTCCTTGAAGGTGAAGACGGTCGGGGCGAAGCCGCCGACGGAGACGGTCGCGGAGGCGACGGTGGCGGACGGGTTGCCCTGGCCGCCGATCGCCACCGAGCCACCGGCCGGGACGACGATGCTGGACAGCGGAGCGCCGGCGGCGTCCGTGAAGGTGGCAGCTGCACCGTTGCCGACGGTGACGGACTTGAGCTCCGCCGGGGTGTCCGCGGTGTTCGCGATGTTCACGACCACGTTGGCGGGACCGGTGTAGTTGCCCGCGGTGCCCTCCCCGGTGACGACCACGATGTTGTTCAGCCGGAGGTTCGTCCCGACGGTTGCCGCCGCGTTGTCGGGCTTGATCTGCAGGGTGTCCGGCGTGTTGCCGGCGGCGCAGGAGGACAGCGAGGCGATGGCGATGGCGGCGATGGCGGCGATGCTGCCGCGTCGAAGGCTGCGGCTCACGGCGGCGGCTTCTCCTAGGTCACGTGTCGGTAGGTCAGGACTCAGATTATCGACCTCGCTTATGCGCTCCTCACGGGGTGGTCCCCGTGTCGCACTCCCGAGGGCCGCCGGAGGCCGTCCGGCGGTACGTTCGACATGTCCGGGTCACCCGGCGGACAAGGTTCGACCAAGATCGAATAACGATTCGGCCGCGACCCGGAAAGAGGTGAAAGCTCAAGATCCAATCATGGTTGCGGGGGTGTTGCGCAAGGGTTTCGCCGAACCCCGGAACCGCCTCCGACCTGCGGGAAGCCCCTCTCGAACACTGGTCGCAGCACGTCATGGGGGTGCTTGTCAAGCCCCGAGACCGGCCCTGACCTGCGAAAACGCCCTTCGGGTGCGCCGGGAAGCGTGTTAAGCTGGAAAGCCACGGAAGGGGTCCTGTCACATGACGTTCAAGGTTGGCGACACGGTGGTCTACCCCCATCACGGGGCCGCGCTGATCGAGGCCATCGAAACTCGCCAGATCAAAGGTGTGGACAAGACCTACCTGGTGCTCAAGGTGCAGCAGGGAGACCTGACGCTCCGCGTGCCCGCCGAGAACGCGGAGTTCGTCGGTGTGCGCGATGTAGTCGGCCAGGAGGGTCTGGACCGGGTCTTCGAGGTGCTGCGGGCACCGTACACGGAAGAGCCGACCAACTGGTCCCGTCGCTACAAGGCGAACCTGGAGAAGCTCGCCTCGGGTGACGTCATCAAGGTCGCCGAGGTCGTCCGCGACCTCTGGCGCCGCGAGCGCGAGCGCGGCCTCTCGGCCGGCGAGAAGCGGATGCTCGCGAAGGCGCGCCAGATCCTCGTCAGCGAGCTCGCGCTGGCGGAGAACACCAACGAGGACAAGGCGGAGACGCTGCTCGACGAGGTCCTCGCCTCGTAGCGCGCGCCACCGCAGTGCGGTCGGGCTGCCGCCCAACGCTCACAGCGCCCGGTGCCGGCGCGCCGCTCCTCGGACGAACCGTCCGGGAGTGGTGCAGTGGCACTCCGGGCGCTGAGGCGTGTCCGGACCACGCCCGCGCCCTGGCCGGTCCAGGCCTGCAAGACCGTTTCTGCACCCGCTGTTGCGCGGGACTTGCGGAGCTGTGCGGCGGGCGGTGGACCGTGGTTCTTCGGAAGGGGCCCGGTGCGCCCGCCGGGCACGCCATGGCCATACCCACTTCGCCGAAGGAGTGAAACCTGAACGCGTCAGGAGCAGTTGCAGCAGCAGTGGTGCCCGCCGCCGGACGCGGTGAGCGGCTGGGGCCCGGGGCCCCGAAGGCCCTGCGGGAACTGGGAGGTGTGCCGCTCCTGGTGCACGCCGTCCGGGCCCTGGCCCGCAGCCGGGCGGTCGGCCTGGTCGTGGTCGCCGCGCCCGCCGACGGGGTGGCCGAGGTGGTCGCCCTGCTGGACAGCCACGGGCTGGACGGCAAGGACATCCGGGTGGTGGCCGGCGGCGCGACCCGCCAGGAGTCGGTCCGGCTGGGCCTGGCCGCGATCCCGGAGGAGGTCGGGGTCGTGCTGGTGCACGACGCGGCCCGCCCGCTGGTCCCGGTCGAGGTGGTGGACACCGTCGCGGCCGCCGTCCGGGCCGGGGCGCAGGCGGTGGTGCCGGCGGTGCCGCTGGCCGACACGGTGAAGCGGGTAGAGCCGAACCCGGGCGGTCCCGAGCCGGTGCTCGACACGCCCGAGCGCGCCACCCTGCGCGCGGTGCAGACCCCGCAGGGCTTCGACCGCGCCACCCTGGTCGAGGTGCACGCCAAGGCGCTGGCCGAGGAGAGTGCGGGCACCGCCGACGCGCCGCCGGTCACCGACGACGCCGGCCTGGTGGAGCGCTACGGCGGCCGGGTCGTCGTGGTGCCCGGCCACGAGGAGGCGTTCAAGGTCACCCGTCCGCTGGACCTCGTGCTCGCCGAGGCCGTACTCGCCCGCCGGAGGGCCGCCGATGCCTACTGACCCGCAGACTCCCGTGATCCCCCGCGTCGGGATCGGCACCGACGTGCACGCCTTCGAGGCCGGCCGCCCGCTCCGGGTGGCCGGGCTGGACTGGCCGGACGCCGAGGTCGGGCTTTCCGGGCACTCGGACGCCGACGTCGCCGCGCACGCCGCCTGCGACGCGCTGTTCTCGGCCGCCGGGATCGGCGACCTGGGCGCCCACTTCGGCACCGACCGCCCGGAGTGGGCCGGCGCGTCCGGGGCGAAGCTGCTCGGTGAGGCGGCCCGGCTGGTCCGCGAGGCGGGCTTCGAGATCGGCAACGTCGCGGTCCAGGTGATCGGCGTGCGGCCGAAGATCGGCAAGCGGCGCGCCGAGGCGCAGGCCGCGCTCTCCGAGGCGGTCGGCGCCCCGGTGTCCGTCTCCGGCACCACCACCGACGGCCTGGGCCTGACCGGTCGGGCCGAGGGCCTGGCCGCGATCGCCACCGCCCTGGTGTACGAACGGCGTTGAGCCGGTCGCGGTGAGCGGCGGGAAGAAGCCCGCACCTGACGGGTGTTCACAGGGTGCCCCCGGGGCCCGGATCGTTAGTCTTCGGTCCGGGCCCGTACGGGGCTTCTGCTCGGGCCGAACCGCCGACGAGAAGAGGTAACCGCCATGAGCGAGTGGAACGAGCTCATCATCGAGAGGCGCGAGTGGGCGAACGCCCCCGCCGAGCGCAGTGGGGTGGGCGCATGAGGGCCGAACTCTCCGACCGCGCCAAGGCCCTGCTCGACGACAAGAGCTTCGCCGTGGTCTCCACGATCCAGCCCGACGGCAGCCCCCAGTCCTCGGTGGTCTGGGTCAAGCGGGACGGCGGCGACATCCTGTTCTCCACGGTCCAGGGTCGCCGCAAGCACCTCAACCTGGTGCGGGACCCGCGGGTTTCGATCCTCGTCAACCCGTCGGACAACCCGTACGAGTACCTGGAGGCGCGCGGTGAGGTCTCGCTGACCACGGAGGGCGGCCGGGAACTGATCGACGAGCTGGCCGCCAAGTACCGCGGCGTGGACAAGTACACCTGGGACGGCCCGGACGACGTCCGGGTGGTCGTCCGGCTCACCCCCCGCAAGGTGGTCGGCAGCATCTGAGCCCGCCCGCGGTCCACCGTTTCCCCGGGATCACGCCTCCGTTGTCCCGGGGAATGTGGCGGGGCACCCCCCACCGCCCACTACGCTTGACGCTGTGAGCATTCGTCTGTACGACACCAGCACCCGCCAGGTACGCGACTTCGTCCCGCTTGTACCGGGTTGTGTCTCGATCTACCTGTGCGGCGCTACCGTCCAGTCGGCGCCACACATCGGGCACATCCGGTCGTACCTCAACTTCGACCTCATGCAGCGGTGGTTCGCCTACCGCGGCTACCAGGTGACCTTCGTCCGGAACGTCACCGACATCGACGACAAGATCATCGCCAAGGAGCGCGAGCTCGGCACCCCGTGGTGGCAGATCGCCTACGAGAACGAGCGCGCCTTCAACGACGGCTACGACGCGCTCGGCTGCCTGCGGCCGACCGCCGAACCGCGGGCCACCGGGCACATCCCCGAGATGATCGAGATGATGCAGGGGCTCATCTCCAGGGGCCACGCCTACGCGGCCGACGGCAACGTCTACTTCGACGTGCGGTCGTACCCCGACTACCTGGCGCTCTCCAACCAGAAGCTGGCCGACCTGCGCCAGCCCGAGGGCGAGGGCGAGACCGGCAAGCGGGACCAGCGGGACTTCGCGATGTGGAAGGCCGCCAAGCCGGGCGAGCCGAGCTGGGAGACCCCGTGGGGCCGCGGCCGTCCGGGCTGGCACCTGGAGTGCTCGGCGATGGCCCACAAGTACCTGGGCGCGGCCTTCGACATCCACGGCGGCGGGCTGGACCTGATCTTCCCGCACCACGAGAACGAGATCGCCCAGTCCAAGGCCTACGGCGACGACTTCGCCAACTTCTGGGTGCACAACGCCTGGGTCACCATGGCCGGCGAGAAGATGAGCAAGTCGCTGGGCAACTCGGTGCTGGTCTCCGAGATGGTCCGGGCGTGGCGGCCGATCGTGCTCCGCTACTACCTGGCGGCCCCGCACTACCGCTCGATGATCGAGTACAGCGAGGAGTCGCTGCGCGAGGCCGAGGCCGGCTTCGGCCGGATCGAGGGCTTCATCCAGCGCGCCGTCGAGCGCTGCGGCACGGTCGACGCGGCGCCCGAGGTGCCGCCGGCCTTCGCCGAGGCGATGGACGACGACTTCGGCGTGCCGCAGGCGCTGGCCGTCGTGCACACCGCCGTCCGCCAGGGCAACAGCGCCCTGAACGCGGACGACAAGGAGAGCGTGGTGGCGCGACTGGCCGAGGTCCGTGCGATGCTCGGTGTACTGGGCCTCGACCCGCTCGACCCGCACTGGGCCGGGACGGAGCGCGGCGAGGACCTCCACGGCGTGGTCGACTCGCTGGTCCGTCTGGTCCTGGACCAGCGGCAGGCGGCGCGCGAGCGCAAGGACTTCGCCACCGCGGATGCCATCCGCGACCAGCTCGGCCTGGCCGGGCTGGCGATCGAGGACACCCCGTCCGGCCCGCGCTGGACGATCAACAGCCAGTAACCCCATCCGACGATCGGGGTGATGGGTGGGCCGTACCGGACCGGTGCGGCCCTCCCGCATGACGTAGCGCATGCCGACGGCCGCCACCGGGCGGACCGGGACGGCCGGGGCATGCCGGACAGACAGGAAGTACAGCCATGGCCGGCAACAGCCAGCGCAGGAACCGCCGCAACCCCGGATCGAAGAAGGGCGCGTCTGTCGGTACCGGCGGGCACAGCCGGAAGGGCCTCCAGGGCAAGGGCCCGACCCCGCCCGGCGAGGCACGCAAGGGCCACCCCAAGCAGCGGGCCGCCAATGCCGCGCTCAAGCGCGAGCGGGACGCCAAGTCGCGGGCCGGTATGCGCCGGGCCGGTGCCGGCCGCGGTGGCCGTGGCGGCGCGGGCAGCGCCGAGCTGGTCTTCGGCCGCAACTCGGTGGTCGAGGCCCTGGTCGGCGACGTGCCGGCCAACGCGCTGTACGTCCAGCAGTTCATCGACACGGACGACCGGGTCCGCGAGGCCTTCCAGGCCGCCAACGACCGTGGCATCCCGCTGATGGAGGCCCCGCGCGCGCAGCTGGACCAGATGACCGGCGGGCTCAACCACCAGGGCCTGGTGCTGCAGGTGCCGCCGTACGAGTACGCGCACCCCGAGGACCTGCTGGAGGAGGCCGCCGACGCCGGCCAGGACGCGCTGATCATCGCGCTGGACGGGGTCACCGACTCGCGCAACCTGGGCGCCGTGGTCCGCTCGGCCGCCGCCTTCGGCGCGCACGGCGTGGTCATCCCCGAGCGCCGCGCGGCCGGCATGACCGCCGGCGCCTGGAAGACCTCCTCCGGCGCCGCGGCCCGGCTGCCCGTCGCCCGGGCCACCAACATGACCCGCGCCCTGGAGGCCTACCAGAAGGCCGGTCTGATGGTGGTCGGCCTGGCCGCCGACGGCGAGGCCGAGATCGGCGACCTGGAGCTGCTGACCGGCCCGGTGGTGATCGTCGCGGGCAGCGAGGGCAAGGGCCTGTCCCGGCTGGTCTCGGAGACCTGCGACATGCGGGTCAGGATCCCGATGTCCGGCCTGACCGAGTCGCTGAACGCCGGTGTCGCGGCGGGCATCGTGCTGTACGAGGCCGCGCGGCTGCGCGCCAAGCGCTGAGCGCTGAGCGCTGAGCGCGGCCGAGCGTCGCTGAGTACGGCCGAGCGCTGAGCACGGCCGGGGCGCGGGGCGCAGGCGATCTTCCGAATTCCCCGCAATCCGAGTGAAGGCGATCGGGCCCGACCGGGCCCGATCGCTTTTTTCATGATCACTTCAAGTATGCGTCGGACCTCCACCCGGGAGAGTGTCCTAAGCGGCCGTCACCCGGTTAGACGGGCGTGGACACCAGAACACCTCGGCGCCCCCTGTTCGGCGACGGCAGCACCGGGATAGACGCGGGCCCCGGCCTCAACACCGTCAAGGTGGAGTCGGACCCTTCGCGGCTCAGCAGCACCCAGGCGAGTTTCCGGCTCCGGCTCGGTGCTTCGGTGGCGCCGCTGATCGAGGCTCCGGCCGGACTGCTGTCCACCGGTGCCGCGTTCGGCGACCCGTACGCCAACCAGGGCCTGATCCGCCGTCCGCTGGTCACCCCGCAGGTCGTCGTACCCGCCTCCGCCGTCCCGGTGCTGGCCGGGGCCGGGGCCGGGGTCGGCGGCGCACCGCGCCGCAAGGGGCGGGTCACCGCCGTCACCTGGACCGGCCAGGCGCCACCCGGGGACCTCGCGGCCACCCGGCTGCTGGAAGCGGTGCGCCAGGGCGGAACCCCGGCCGGCGGTGTCCGGCTGGCCGAGGCGGACACCCAGGTGCTCCCGTCCCTCGCGGGCGCCCGGGCCCTGCCGCGCCAGCCCCGCGAGGGCACCGGCACCGCCACCGACGCGGGCGTCGGCCCCGTCGGCGAGCCGCACGGCTGGACCCCGAGCGGCGAGCTGCCCGAGGTCTCCGCCGCAGACGCCGCGGGCAAGCAGCCCTGGTACCCGGGCCGCCGGGTCGACCTCGGCCTGGTGCTGCTGCCGCTGCGCGCCGTCCTCGGCTCGCTCTCGGTCTACGCCGGGTTCAGCAAGCTGTGCGACCCGGTGTACTTCGACGGCGGAGAGCGCGGCTCGATGATGCGCTGGCTCTCCTCGCTGCACCCGTGGAAGGTCGCCGAACCGCTGCTGGCCTTCGCCATGGCGCACCCGGTGGGCGCCGGCCTGGTGGTGTCGTTCACCCAGATCGTGGTCGGCGTGCTGACCGTCCTCGGTCTCTGGCAGCGGCTCGCCGCCGGCGCGGCGATGGCGCTCTCCGCCGCCCTGCTGTTCACCGTCAGCTGGCGGGCCGTCCCGGTCTACGACACCCCGGACCTGATCTTCCTCGCGGCGTGGAGCCCGCTGCTGATCGCCGGGGCACCGTTCGCCTCGCTGGACGGGCGGCTCAGCCTGGAGGCCTGGCGCCGGTTCGGCGCGGACGCGCCCGCGGCGCTGCGCCGCCGGGTGCTGCGCCGCGGCACCGTGGTCACCACGGTCGTGGTCGGCGTGACCCTGCTGCTCGGTTCGATGTTCGGCGCCGCCGTTCGCACCGGCGCCCGGGCGCACCAGGCGCCGGACCGTCCGGCCACCGACTACGGCACCCCGGTCTGGCCGTCCGGCGGCCCCTCCGGCACCCCCGGCGGCAAGGGCACGTCCACCACGCCCCCGCCCGCCGCCCCGCGCCCGGCCACCCCGACGCCGAGCGCGACCACCCCGCCGCCCACCAAACCGGCCACCCCGACGCCCAGCGGCAAGGGGCACTCGGGCAGGGCGGAGGCCGGGTCGGGCGCCTCCCCGGCCGCGTCCGCGCCGTCCGGCGGCTCGGGCGGCTCCGCTCCCGCGTCGCGCAGCACCCCGGGCGCCGGCGGCGCGGGGGCGGCGCCCAAGTCCAGCCCGAGCTCCGGCGGGCTGCTCGGCGGGGTGCTGGGCAGCGCGCCGCTGGCCGACCTGTCCGGCGGCGGCGCCTCCCACCCGGGGGCGCCGACCTCGACCTGAGACCCCCGGTGACGCCGGTCGGCCGGGTGCTCCGTGGGGGAGCACCCGGCCGACGGCCTGTCCGCGTGCGGGCGTCCGGGGTGCCGGGCGTCCGTGCTGTCGGTGACCGGGGTGCGGTGGTTCGTGGCGCCGGTGGTTCGTGGCGCCGGTGGTTCGTGGCCTCGGTTACCGGGGCGTCCGGCCGGCGCCGGAGGCGAGTTCCTTGGCCGCCTCGGTGAGGTCCTTGGCGGTGTCGATGGCCCGCCAGTACACGCCCTGCGGCAGCTGGTAGCCCGCCAGGCGCTTGCCGCGGGCGAGCTGGGGGAAGGTGGTGCGCTCGTGGTCGCCCACGTCCGGCAGCAGCTCGGCGAACTCCGGGCTGAACACGTACAGGCCGGCGTTGATCAGGAAGGGCGAGGGCGGGGCTTCGATGAAGTCCAGCACGTTGCCGAACTGGTCGGTCTCCACCGCGCCCCAGGGGATCCGCGGCCGGGCCAGCGCGAGCGTCGCGATGGCGTCCCGCTCGTGGTGGAAGGCGGCCATGTCGCGCAGGCTGAAGCGGGTCCAGATGTCGCCGTTGGTGGCGTACCAGGGCTCGTCCGGGCGGGGCAGTGCCTTGGCCGCGTGCTTGAGGCCGCCGCCGCGCCCGAGCGGCTCCGCCTCGATCACCGTGCGCACCCGCAGCGGCAGGTCCGTCTTGTCCAGCCACTCCTCCAGCACGTCGGCGAGGTGCCCGCAGGAGACGACGACGTCGGTGACGCCCTCCTCGGCCAGCCAGGCCAGCTGGTGGCCGAGGATCGGCGTGCCCGTCCCGGGGATCTCGACCAACGGCTTCGGGCGGTCGTCCGTGTAGGGGCGCAGCCGGGAGCCCTGGCCGCCGGCCAGGATGACGGCCTGGGTGACGGGCGTCGTGGTCGGCCGCGGCGGCTGGGACTGGGGGAGTGGGGCGGACGGGAGGCCGGCGTCGGGGCCGGAGTCAGCGGTCATGCCTGAACAATAGGGCGGCGGACGGGAGGCGTCCGCCGCCTTGGGAGACTTGGGCCCTTGGCTTCCTCGGGCTCCTCGGGTACCTCGGCTGTCCCGGCTTCCTCGGCTTGCTCAGCCGACGACGCCGGCCGCGAACGAGCCGTCGCAGACCGGACGGGCGAAGGAGCGGGCCCGCTGGACGTCGCCCTGGTACTTGCGCACCGCCGCCTTGCCCAGCTCACCGGCCAGCGAGGTGCAGTAGGGCGTCAGCGAGGGCTGCTCGCGCATCGACCGCTCCAGCAGGTCCAGTGCGGCGGAAGGGTTCTTCGCGCGCAGCTCGTCCAGCAGCACCACCCGCAGCGACTCCTGCGGGGCGAGCCCGTCCGCGGCCTTGGCCGCGGCGCCGACCGCGTTGTTGGAGCGTCCGATCCCGGCGCCGTCGCCGCTGGACGCCGCCACGACCTGCTGGTCGAGCCCGGTCGGCGGGGCCCACGGGACCCGGGTCACGGCGAGGGTGCCGGTGGTCACCAGGACGACCGGCAGGGTCAGGGCGACGGTCTGGCCGATACGGCGCACAAGCTGCTTCACCCTCAGGAGAGTAGCGGTGAGTACGGGCCGGATCGCCCTCCGTCACGCCATCGAGTGACACGGTGTCCGGGTTCGTCCCCGCGCCGTGTTGACGCGGGGGTGTACGGACGGAGCCCGCCGGACCGCGAGGGTCCGACGGGCTCCGAGGTGTGGCGCAGGGCGGCGTCAGTTGCTCAGGCGCAGGCCGGAGCTGGTGGAGAAGACGTGGGTCTCGTTGGCGATCGGCACGACGTGGATGGTCTCGCCGCGGGCCGGGATCTGGCGGCCGGGCACGCGGACGACCAGCTCGTGGTCCTTGCCGCCGATCTGGGTGGTGCCGTAGACGAAGCCGTCCGAGCCGAGCTCCTCGACCACGTTGACGGTCACCGCGACGCCCTCGATGCCGCCCGACGGGACGACCTCGAAGTGCTCGGGGCGGATGCCGACGGTCACCGTCTTGTCGGTGCCGGCGCCGGCCAGGTCCTCGCGGGAGATGTTGACGACCGAGCCGCCGAACTTCACGCCGCCGTCCACCAGCGGCACCTCGACCAGGTTCATGGCCGGCGAGCCGATGAAGCCGGCCACGAAGAGGTTGGCGGGCTTGTCGTACATGGTGCGCGGGGTGTCGACCTGCTGGAGCAGACCGTCCTTGAGCACCGCGACCCGGTCGCCCATGGTGAGCGCCTCGGTCTGGTCGTGGGTGACGTACACCGTGGTGATGCCCAGGCGGCGCTGGAGGCCGGCGATCTGGGTGCGGGTCGAGACGCGGAGCTTGGCGTCCAGGTTCGACAGCGGCTCGTCCATCAGGAAGACCTGCGGCTGGCGGACGATCGCGCGGCCCATCGCGACGCGCTGACGCTGACCGCCGGAGAGGGCCTTCGGCTTGCGGTCCAGCAGCGTGGTGAGGTCGAGGATCTTCGCGGCCTCCTCGACCTTGGTGCGGATCTCCGCCTTGTTCACGCCGGCGATCTTGAGCGCGAAGCCCATGTTGTCGGCGACGGTCATGTGCGGGTAGAGCGCGTAGTTCTGGAACACCATGGCGATGTCCCGGTCCTTCGGCGGCAGGTGGGTGACGTCGCGGTCGCCGATCCGGATCGCACCGGTGTTGACGTCCTCCAGGCCGGCCAGCATGCGCAGGCTGGTCGACTTGCCGCAGCCCGAGGGGCCGACCAGCACGAGGAACTCGCCGTCCGCGATCTCCAGGTCCAGCGCGTCCACCGAGGGCTTGTCCGCCCCGGGGTAGACGCGGGTCGCCTTGTCGTACGTGACAGAAGCCATGGTCGTTGTTCTCCTTCACCGGCAGGAACGTGCCGGACGATCCGAGTAAAGGGGGTCTGTTGTGCTCCGCCGACCCGCCAGTGGTCTGAACCACTGCGCGGACCGACTCCCGGCGACGCTACCTGCGCATCCGCCGCTTGTCAGCCCCCACCCGACCCGATTTCGGCATCGGTTCCATCACGCCCACCCATCCCACCAACCCCCGGATATCCCCCCATCCCGTCACCCGGGCCCGGTAGACTGCCCCCGGTGCCGCCGTGATCCATCGCGGACGGCCACCGTGCCTCCTTAGCTCAGCTGGCCAGAGCACCGCTCTTGTAAAGCGGGGGTCGTCGGTTCGAACCCGACAGGGGGCTCAGTGCAGGCGGGAAGGGCCGGTCCGACGGGTGTCGGGCCGGCCCTTCCCCTGTTGGCCGGGGTCAGTCCGACGGCAGGACGAGGGTGGCCAGCGCGCCGCCCTCGGGGTGGTTGGCGAAGGTCAGGGTGGCACCGATGACGCGGGCGTGGCCGGTGGCGATGGTGAGGCCGAGGCCGTGGCCGCGGCCGCGTTCGGGGGCGCTGGTGCGGAAGCGCTGCGGGCCGTGCCGGAGGAGGTCCTCGGGGTAGCCGGGGCCGTGGTCGCGGACGGTGATCCGCAGGCCGTCGACGTGCAGGTGGACCGGGCCGGCGCCGTGGCGGTGGGCGTTGAGGAGCAGGTTCCCGAGGATGCGGTCCAGCCGGCGCAGGTCGGTGCGGACCTGCCGGTCGGCGGTGATGCCGACGGTGACGTCCAGGCCGGTGAGGGAGACGGTGCGGCGTGCCGCGCGCTCCAGGGGGACGGCGGACAGGTCGGGGGACTCGGCGTCCGCGTCCAGTCGGGAGACCTCCAGCAGGTCCTCGACCAGGCCGCGCAGCGCCTGGACCCGGTTCTGCACGAGCTGGGTGGGGCGCCCGGGCGGCAGCAGTTCGGCGGCGGTGACCAGCCCGGTGAGCGGGGTGCGCAGCTCGTGGGCGACGTCCGCGGTGAAGCGCTGTTCGTCCTCCAGCCGCCGGTGCAGGGTGCGGGACATCAGGTCGACGGCGGCGGCGAGGTCGGCCACCTCGTCCTTGCCGTCGACGAGTTCGCCGATCCGGGTGTCCGTCCCGCCGGCCGCGATGCCCCGGGCGGCGGTGGCCGCGGTGCGCAGCCGGCGGCTGATCCGGTCGGCGACGAGCACGCCGGCCAGCACGGTGGTGAAGACCGCGGCGACGACGGTGAGCAGGATGATCCGGTCCAGGTCGGCGATGGCCTGCCGGTCCTGGGTGAAGTCGACCCGGACGGACAGCACCCCGTCCTGCACCGGGCCGGCCGCCCACATCGACTCGCCGGTGCCGTCGGCGGCGAGCAGCGAGCCGTGCCGGCCGTCGTCGGCGAGGGCGCGCAGCCGGCCGGGCAGGGCCGGGTCGTTCACGGCCGCGCCCCGGCCGGTCGGCAGGCTGCCGCGTTTGTAGTCGGCCAGTGCGGAGTCGAGGGCGGCGAGCGCAGAGGAACGGGCCTGGTCGACGTGCTGACGGATCATCGCCTGGTGGACCAGCAGGCCGACGGCCACCGCGACCAGGACGGCGATGGCGGCGACGGCGGTGGCGATCTGGCGGCGCAGGGTCATGCCGGGCGCCGCAGCTTGTAGCCGAACCCGCGGACGGTCTCGATCCGGCCGGAGCCGATCTTGGCGCGCAGCCGCTGCACGTGGACGTCCACGACCCGGGTGTCGGCGCCCCACTCGTAGTCCCAGACGCGTTCGAGCAGGGTGGAGCGCTCCAGCACGATCCCGGGCGCGGCGGTGAACTCCAGCAGCAGCCGCAGTTCCGTGGGGGTGAGCGGGACGAGGCGGCCGTCCACCCGGACCTCCATGCTGTCGGTGTCCACCTGGAGGCCGTCGAAGCTGCGCACGGCGACGGAGGCGGCGGGAGGGGAAGACGAGGAAGAAGGGGAAGAGGGGACGACGGGGGAAGAGGGGATGGCCGGGGAAGCAGGCGGGGCCATCGGTGGCAGCGGGGACTCGACCGTGGGGACGACCCGGACACGGCGCAGCACCGTACGGATCCGGGCGACCAGGACGGCGCTCTCGAAGGGCTTGACCACGTAGTCGTCCGCCCCGGCCTCCAGCCCGGAGACCACGTCCACCGGGTCGGTCCGGGCGGACATCATCAGGATCGGCAGCTGGCTCTCCTCCCGGATCCGGCGGCAGAGGCCGACCCCGTCGAGCAGCGGCAGCATGACGTCCAGCAGGAGCAGGTCGGGCCGGACGGCGTGGAAGGCCTCCAGTCCCTCCAGGCCGTCGGCCGCCGTGGTGACCGGGAAGCCGTAGCGCTCCAGGGCCATCCGGGTGGCCTCGCGGATCACCTCGTCGTCCTCGACCAGCAGGATGTGCGGGTGGGCGGGAGTGGCGGCGGGGGTGCCTGCGGGGGTCATCGCTTCGCTTCCGGGATCACGACGGGGGCGGTGGGTTCGGAGGACGGCCGGGCGGGGCGCGGGGACGGGACGACGGCATCGGGGGCCGCCTTCTTCGGCGCGGGCTGGGTGGGGCGTGCCGCGGGCGGGACGGCCTCGGCCGCGGGGGCGGCCGGCCGGCCGGTGTCCGTGCCGGTGGGCGGGAGCACGCCGACACCCTCGTCGAGGCGGTCCTTCAGGGCGAGCCTGGTCCCGTCCCACTGGTAGTGGCTGCTGGTCCGGACGTAGACGCTGGTCGCCTCGAACAGCCACAGGTCGGTGCCGATGGTCGCGGCGTTGAACGTCGGCTGGACCTGCACCCGGAGGATGGGCAGCAGGCGGTCCTCGACGAGTGCGTAGACGTGCAGTACGACCGGTCCGGGGGTGGCGACGACGGTGATCAGCTCGGGCTGTCCGTCCCCGGTGAGGTCGCGGAACTCGGGGGCGCGGACCTCGCACCCGGCGCAGGAGCCGAGCGCCTGGCGCTCCTCCGGGCTCACCTTCGGATCCCTGGTGAGGACGGTGCGGACGTCGACCGCGGTGATGTCGCGCCCGGGGACGGTCAGGTCCGGTAGGGGCTGCGGCGGCTCCTGGGTGGCGCCGGCCGCGGGCGTGGCCGGCGGCGGGGAGGTGGGCAGCTGAGCCCAGAGTGGCCGGGTCGCCGCCGGCGGCCTGACGGCCTGGGCCGGGCCCTGGTCGCTCAGGCCGCCGGGGGTGGCCCGGCCGAAAGCGAGGGCGGCGAGGGCGAGGACGACGACCAGGCCGGCCAGGGTGGCCGCCGGGGCGGCGCCGGGCCGGCGGCGGGGTGCTGGTGTTGCTGCCACGGTCGGTGCTCGTCCTCCTGGTCTGCGGCGACGCCGGGGTTCGTCGCTCCCGTCACGGCCCCGGGTGGTAGGTCGCGCGGACGGCGGCCGATGGTTCCGCGACGGCACTTCGTACGGCCGGTGCCGGGTCGTCAGGCCAGGTCTGCCAGCACGATGATGTTGTCCGTCCAGTGGCCGTCCGAGCCGATCCGCCCACCGCAGGTGATCAGCCGGAGTGCGGGCGCGGGCGTGTCGCCGTACACCTGCTCGGTCGGGAAGCGGTCCTTGGCGGCCTGGAGCAGCGTGCGGACCTTGAAGTCCACGGTGCTGCCGTCCGCGCGTCGGATCCGGATCAGCTCGCCGGGCCGCAGTTTCGGCAGCTGCTTGAAGACTGCCGGGCCGTGCACGGTGTCGTAGTGCCCGATGAGCACGGCGGGGCCGGGCTCGCCGGGGGTGGGGCCGTTACGGTACCAGCCGACCTCGTCGCCCCGGTCGGCCGGCGGCACCTCGACCGTGCCGTCGGGGTTCAGGCCGAGGTCGGCCACCGGTGCGTCCACCCCGACGGAGGGGACCAGCAGGCGGTTCGGCGGTGAGGGCGTGAACGGCTTGGAGGCGGTGGGCGCGGTGGGTCCGGTGCCGGTCGTGGCCGGGGTGCCCGGGGCCGCCGCGGGGCTGTCGGTGCCGGTGCCGTGCCCGGAGGTCTCGACCCTCACCACCGGGGTCTCCCGGCCGGACAGCGCGAGTGAGGTGCCGAGCACCAGGCAGAGCAGGCCCGCGGTGCCGAAGGCGGTGCGGCGCAGGGGGCCGGGGCCGGGCCGGGCGGCGCGTCGGCGCCCCCGCCGGTGTGCCTTGGCGCGTCGGCGGCTGTCGGTCCCCGCCACCGGGGCGGCCCCGGCGCCGCTTCCCCGACTGGCCGGGTACGGGGAAGCGGCGCCGGGGTGCCCGGCGGACTCGGGACCGGTGTCAGCTGCGCGCACCGGAGCGGCGGCGCAGGACGGCGAAGCCCAGGGCCGCGGCGCCGACGGCCGCGACGGTGCCGCCACCGGCGAGCATCAGGCCCGAACCGTCGGAGGCGGCGGAGCCGTCACCGGCCTGCGCGGCGCCCTTGGGCACCTCGCGGACCTGCGGCTGGGCGCCACCGGGGGCGGCCGGGACGGGCGAGGCGGCGCCCTTCGGGACGGCCACGGCCGGCGAGGCTTCGGCCTTCGGGGCGACCGGGGCGGGCACGGCGGTGGGCTTCGCCGCCGCGTCGCCGCCCGGGGCCACGTGGCTGGGGGCGGTCGCGACGGGCTTCGGCGCGCCGTCGGCCCAGGCCTGCCCGCCGGTGACGGTGGCCAGCAGCGCTGCGCCGGTCAGGGCGCAGGCCGCCAGGACGCGGCGGGCGGGCGAGTGGTGGGTGCGGCTCCTGCTCATACGGGGTGTCTCCCTCTGCATCGGTCGGTGCGTGGTGGCCGCCGGTCCGCGGTGCGGTTCGCGGGATCCGGCGTGCCGGTGTCGCGGGACGTCCGTCGTCGGCGCCGGACGCGTACGTCCTCGTCGTGGACGCCCTCCGGCCGGTTCGGCCGGGGCGTCGTGGATGACGGTAGGAGCGCCGTGTCGCGGTCCTCGGCCGGTCGTGTCACGGCCGCCCATCGGCTGCGTAACGGTGCGTCGGAGCCCTTCGCGGCTCGGCCGGAGTGCACCGGTCGACGCCTTCGCGCGCCGCCTTCGCGCGCCGCCTTCGCGCGCCGCCTTCGCGCGCCGCCTTCGCGCGCCGCCTTCGCGCGCCGCCTTCCCGTTCTGACTTCGCGCCCTGCCTTCCCGCCCCGCCCTACCGCCCCGCCCGCAGCCGGCGGAGCGTCCAGCCCGGGCCGAGCGGCCGGGTGTGGGCCGTGAAGAGTTCGGCGGCGCGGCGGTAGGAGAGTCGGGCGTGGCCGGTGTACGGGCAGCGGTCGCGGGCGGGGGTGCCGGTGGGGGCGCGGCGGTCGGTGAGGAAGAGCGGTCCGGTGACGCGGCCGGCCACCAGGAGGGGGAGCAGCCGGGCGGTGCCGGACTGCCAGTGCACGGGGGTGCGGTCCGGGTGGGGGAGGGTGCGGCGGCGGGGCAGGTCGAGGTGGTCGGTGTCCAGGGTGAGGACGGTCTCGATCGCGGCACCGGACTCGTGCAGCAGGTGCCAGAGCGCCTGCTCGCGCAGCGGCACGCGGAGGGCGAACAGGGTGCGCAGCTCCTCGGGGGTCAGGGGGCCCGGTGCCGCGGCCGGGTCGGGCAGCGGGCGGGGACGCAGGCCGGCGGTCGGGTCGCCGTCGATCCAGCCCCGGGCCCGCCACCAGGCCACGGCCGCGCGCAGGGTGGAGAGCTCCCGGTTGAGGGTGCGCGGGTCGGTGTCGGCTCCGCGCCGGGCGACCGCGGCGCGGAGCCGTTCGGCGGCGTCCGGCCGGTCGAGCAGCGCGAGCGGCAGGACGGGCGGCCGGGCCCGCCGCCGTTCGGGGCCGGTGGGGGCGGGCCGGTCGGCGAGCGCCCAGGCCCAGGTGTCCAGCGCGATCCGGTAGATCCGCCGGGAGCCGTCGGCGAGCCCGGAGGCGGCCAGGTAGCGCTCGACGGCGACGGCGTACTCGACCGGTGGGAGTCCTGCCGCAGTTTCTTTCACGACCGCTCTCTCTCGCAGTAAATCAATCCCGTCAAGCCGTTCGAACCCTAGCCGCAATTCGCGGTAAAGGGCAGGTGGGGAAGCGTAGTAACGAATATTTACTGCGACAGATGGGTGGGCTCGGTAAATTGACTCCAAAAGGCTCAACTTTTTCTCCGCAATCCCTTGAACCGCTCCCCGCCGAACCGCAGACTTGCTGCACATGGCAGTGCAGACTGAACGGATCCCGGCCCGCAGAAGGCGTCTGGGAGACCGTCTCGCCGTGCTCGGCGAGCGCGAGTTCACGTGGTTCTTCATCGGGTACACGACCTCCCTCGTCGGCTCCTCGATGGCGCCGGTCGCGGTCGCCTTCGCGGTGCTCGACGGCGGGGGCGGCGGCACCGACGTGGGGTGGGTGATGGCGGCCCGGATCCTCCCGGTGGTGCTGGTGCTGCTGGCCGGCGGGGTGATCGCCGACCGGCTCGGCAGCCGTGGGGTGATGCTGGGCTCGGACCTGTTACGCGGCCTGGTCCAGGCGCTGTTCGCCGGGCTGCTGGCGGCCGGGCACGCGCCGGTCTGGGCGATGGTCGCGCTGGTGGCGGTCTGGGGGATCGGCGAGGGGCTGTTCATGCCGGCCTTCGGCGCGGTCGTGCCCGACCTGGTGCGCCGCAAGGAACTGGTGGCGGACGCCAACACTCTGCTGGGGCTGGGCCGTTCGGTGTCCGCCGTGGTCGGCCCCGCCGCCGCCGGCCTGGTGACCGCCGCCTGGGGACCGGCGACGGTGCTGCTGGCCGACGCGGTGACGTACGGTGTCGGCGCCTTCGCGCTGGCCAGGCTGCGACTGCCGGTGCGGGCGCCGGCCGGCGGGGAGTCGATGATCCGGGACGTCCGGGCGGGCTGGTCGGAGTTCGCCTCCCGCCCGTGGCTGTGGATCACCACCGTGCAGATGGGCCTGTTCAACCTGCTGGTCTGGGCCCCCTTCCTGGTGCTCGGTCCGCTGCTCGCGCAGCAGGACCTCGGCGGCGCCCGGGCCTGGGGCCTGGTGATGGGCGGCTACGGCGCCGGCGCGGTGCTGGGAGGCCTGCTGATGCTCGGGCGGGCGCCCGCCCGTCCGCTCGCGGTGGCGTCGGTGGCGGCACTGGGCTGGGCGCTGCCCTCCGGGGCGCTCGCGGCCGGGGCGGGGCTGCCCTGGGTGGCCGCCGGCGCGCTGGTGGCGGGGGTCGGCTCGGCGGTCTGCGGGACGCTGTACAGCACCACCACGCAGAAGTGGGTGCCGGTGGAGCTGCTCGGTCGGATGACGGCGTTCGGCGTGCTGGGTTCCTTCGCCCTCGGCCCGCTCGGGCTGGCGGCGGCCGGTCCGCTGGCGGACCGGTTCGGGTCGGGCGCCGTGTTGCTGCTCGGGGCGGTCTGGCAACTGGCTGCCGGGGTCGTAGTGTTGGCCGTCCCGGCAGTGCGGAACCGCCGCTGGGAGGAGGGCCCGGACAGCTGACCGACCCCTCGGACGGCTTCGGGGCGCACCCCCGGCTCACCGCGCACCGCGCCCGGCCGGCCCCGGAGCGCGACCGGCTGCCCCTCCCGCGTTCGTACGCCTCCGCGACGGGCGGGGCGGCCGACCCGGTCGTACCGTGGAGGGCGGGGGTGACGGAGGAGGTCGATCATGCCCGGCTCGCTCACCATCAGCCATCACGAGTCCGCGGTCACCCTGGACCACACGGACGCGGAGCGGCTCGCCACCGTGCTGGCGGAACTGGCGTACCTGCTGGAGATCCCGGGACCGAACCGGATCAACGACGAACAGCTCGCCGTGCTGTGCGAGGGGCGTGCCCCGGACCGTGCCGAGCTGGTGCACTGGTGCGCGTCGAACGCCCGCCGGCTCAAGGGGCAGCTCTGACCGGAGCCGCCCGTGCCGTCGGCGGCCCGCCGTACCATGGCGCACGGGGCGGGGACGCCCCCGGGTGCCGGGTGGTCGGCGGCCGGTCCGGTGGAGGGTGGGGGCCCGAGCGTGTCGCAGTCCTGGTCGATGTCCTGGCTGACCGTGCCCACGCCGCTGCCCAGCGGGCCGATGCACATCGCGGTGACCCCGCTCGGCGTGGTGTCGGCCGGTTACACCGGGCGGCGCGACGGCGAGGCGCCGCCGTGCACCGACGGGCCGAAGATCACCGCCGTCACCGAGCGGATCGGCGCCTACCTGGCGGGCCGCACCAGCGAGCTGGGCCTGCCGATCGACTGGAGCCTGAGTTCCGGCCCGCACCGCGCGGTGCTGCAGACGCTCTGGCGCGAGGTGCCGTACGGCCGGACCATCACCTACGGCGAACTGGCCGCCCGTAGCGGGGTGTTCGAGGACGTCGCGGAGCCCGGCCTGGCCGCCCGCACGGTCGGGCAGATGATGGCCGCCAACCCCGTCCCCCTGCTGGTGCCCTGCCACCGGGTGGTGGCGGCGGACGGGATCGGCGGCTTCGGCGGCGGCCGGGTCGGGATCGAGGTGAAGCGCTGGCTGCTCACCCTGGAGGGCGTGCTGGAGCCGACCCTCGACTGGAACGGCCCGCTGTAGCGGCCCGGTTGCCGCCCGCTTCGGTCGTCACACCCGGGCCCGGACCGGCGACATCCCTCGCGCCGCCCGGTGCGGCAGGACCGGCTGGATGCCGGACACCAGTGTGTACTCGATGCCGCGCACGTCCGGTTCCGTCCCCGTGGCCTCCGGCCGCTCCCCGAGCGCCAGTCGCACCGCGTCCCACGGCAGGTTGAGGCCGCACAGCCGCAGCTGGTGGAGCCCGGCGGCGGGGCGGGTGTTGACGTCGATGACCACCGGCCGGCCGTCGAAGCGGCGGAACTGCACGTTGGACAGGTACGCCATCCCGGTCGCCCGGACCAGCCGCCGGACGGGCTCCAGGTAGCACCCCTCGGTGGTGAAGCCCCGGCGGCGGCCCTCCTTGGTGCGTCCGACCGCGGTGAGCGGGTTGCCGTCCCGGTCGGCCAGGCAGTCCACCGAGACCTCCGGTCCGTCCAGGTGCGGCATCACCAGCAGGTCCACCGGCTCGCCGTCCGGGCAGCCCTCGGCCAGTGCCGCGGCCACCTGCTCGACCTGCACCCGGTGGTCCCAGCCGGCCAGCCGCCGTGCGCCGTACGGTTCCCGGGTGAGCACCCGGAAGCCCGCGCCGCCGGTGCCGGTGGTGGGCTTGAGGCAGGCGGTGTGCCCGGTGCCCTCGATCCGCTCGACGGCGTCCCACAGCTCGCCGGGGGTGCGCACCCGCCACCAGGGCGGAGTGGGCAGTCCGGCTCCGGCGATGGCCGCGTAGCCGTCGGCCTTGCTGGTGAAGGCCGCTATCGCGGTGGCGGGCGGGCAGAGCAGCTCGGTGCCGATCGCCTCGAACTCCGGCCGGGCGAGGGCGATGGCGAGCTGGTGCAGCTGCGGGACGAAGACGTCGATGGCGTGCCGGGCGCAGTAGTCCAGGGCGTAGCCGACGTAGCCGTCCGCGGCCAGGTCGGCGGGCTCCGGGGTGCCGTGGTCGGCTGCGGCGAGCACGGGGGAGTCCGGGTCGCCGTGGGTCGCGTGGACCACCACCGGCCGCGGGGTGGCGCGCAGTTGCTCGATGAAGAAGACGTTCTCGGCGAAGGTGCGGTTCAGCCAGACACGCACGGGCGCACTCATGTGACCATCCCCAGAAAGGAGTTGACGAAAGGTCAGGGCACCCTAGCGGTCTGTTCGAACGGCTCGGACGGCAGGGGCGCCGCGTACGGGTCGAGCCGAAGGGGGTGCGGGCCGGGGCGCGGATGGGGGAGGATGGGTCGCGGCACTCCGATTTGTTCGAATAAATGGTCGAACAGATATCGATCGGGCGATCTATTCGTACTATTTGTTCGACCATTCCGAACCACTCGAACGAGTGATTGCGGGGCGCCACCGAATGGGCCCACGATGAAGCTGCAACACGCATGTGCAAGGCGACACTTCATCGGGATATGCGAAGGGCTCCCCTCATGTCGACCGAAACCAATGCCGGTATTCCTGTGCCCGGTGCGCAGTCGGAGATCCGGCAGCAGCAGAGTCTGAGCACGGCGGGCGCGCGGAACCTCGCGACGACCACGAAGTCCGCTCCGCAGATGCAGGGCATCAGCCCGCGCTGGCTGCTCAGGAAGCTGCCCTGGGTGCAGGTGTCCGGCGGCACCTACCGGGTGAACCGCCGCCTGCGCTACTCGGTCGGCCGCGGCCGGGTGAGTTTCGTCAAGACCGGCACCGAGGTGCGGATCGTCCCGCCCACCCTGGCCGAGGTGCCGGCGCTGCGCGGCTTCCAGGACGAGGCCGTGCTGGAGGAGCTGGCCTCGCGCTTCGTGCAGCGGGACTTCACCGCGGGTGACGTCCTGGTCCGGGCCGGGGCGCCGATCACCGAGGTCTTCCTGATCGCGCACGGCAAGCTCGACCGGCTGGGCACCGGCAAGTACGGCGAGGAGACGGTGCTCGGCTCGCTCGCGGACGGCGACCCCATCGGTGACGAGGCGATCCGGCAGGACGGCGGCGACTGGCCGTACACCGTCCGCGCCGCGACCTCCGGCACCGTGCTGACGCTGTCCTGGGCCGCCTTCCAGGAGCTGCACGACCGCTCCGAGGCGCTCCAGCTCCAGGTCATCGAGTACCTGAACGGCTTCCAGCAGGCGCAGAACAAGCACGGCGAGGCGGAGATCGACCTCTCGGCCGGCCACCGGGGCGAGTACGAGCTGCCCAGCGCCTTCGTGGACTACGAGCTGAGGCCGCGCGAGTACGAGTTGAGCGTCGCGCAGACCATCCTCAAGGTGCACACCCGGGTCGCCGACCTCTACAACCAGCCGATGAACCAGACCGAGCACCAGCTCCGGCTCACCATCGAGGCCCTGCGCGAGCGCCAGGAGCACGAGCTCGTCAACAACCCGGAGTTCGGCCTGCTCAGCAACGCCGCGTACGAGCAGCGGTTCCAGACCCACTCCGGCCCGCCCACCCCGGACGACATGGACGAGCTGCTCAGCCGCCGTCGCGGCACCAGGATGTTCCTGGCCCACCCCAGGGCCATCGCCGCCTTCGGCCGGGAGCTCAACAAGCGCGGCCTCTACCCGGGGACGGTCGAGGTCGAGGGCAAGCAGCTCCTGTCCTGGCGCGGGGTTCCGGTCTTCCCGTGCAACAAGATCCCGATCGTCGGGAGCACCAGCTCGATCATCGCGATGCGAATCGGCGAGGACAGCCAGGGCGTCATCGGTCTGCACCAGACCGGAATTCCGGACGAATACCAGCCGAGCCTGTCGGTGCGGTTCATGGGAATCGACGACAAGGCCATCATTTCCTACCTGGTGAGCGCCTACTACTCCGCCGCGATCCTGGTGCCGGACGCGGTCGGTGTCCTGGAGAACGTGGACATCGCGCAGTACTGACGGTGCGCGGGGCCGGCCGCAGAGCCGTGCCGTCGGACCGGGGCCGCCCACCGCACCCCGGCCGGGCGGCACGCCCCGCGCGTACGGCCCCGGCCCGAGGGCGGCCGGGGCGACGTGCGACCGTGCCCCGGCGCTGCAGCGCAACCCCGGCCCGCCGTCGGCGGGCCGTCCCACGACAGGCGCCCGACAGGGGGAAACACCCATGACGAGTCCCACGCTGGAGCGGGACCACAAAGAGGGGCACGAGGCGGCGGGCATCCTCGCCCGGACCCGCGCCCTGGTCGACCCGGTCCTGCGGGCCGCCGTCGACTCGCTGCCCGGCACCATGCGCAAGGTGGCCGGCTACCACTTCGGCTGGTGGGAGGCCGACGGCACCCCCGCCGAGGCCTCCGCCGGCAAGGCGATCCGGCCGGCCATGGTCCTCGCCGCCACCCAGGCCCTGGGCGGCAAGCCCGACGCGGCCGCCGCCGCGGCCGCCGCGGTGGAGCTGGTGCACAACTTCACCCTGCTCCACGACGACGTCATCGACCGGGACGACACCCGGCGCCACCGGCCCACCGCCTGGCGGGTGTTCGGCACCACCGAGGCCATCCTGGCCGGGGACGCCATGCACTCCCTCGCGCTGCGCCTGCTCGCCGAGGACACCCACCCGGCCGCCCACGGCTCGATCCGTCGGCTCGCGGACTGCGTGGTCGAGCTCTGCGAGGGGCAGCAGATCGACTGCGCCTTCGAGCGGCGCAACGACGTCTCGCTGCCCGAGTGCCTGGCGATGGCGGAGGCCAAGACCGGCGCGCTGCTCGGCGCGGCCTGCGCGATGGGGGCCCTGTACGGGGGCGCGTCGGAGGAGGCGGCGCAGGCGCTGGACGGCTTCGGCCGGGAGATCGGCCTGGCCTTCCAGCTGATCGACGACCTGATCGGCATCTGGGGGGATCCGGCGGTCACCGGCAAGCCGGTCGGCGCGGACCTGGTCGCCCGCAAGAAGTCGCTGCCGGTGGTCGCGGCGCTGGGGTCCGGCACCGTCGAGGGCGATCGGCTGGGCGAGCTGTACGCGCTCGAACGCCCTTTGAGCCCCGAGGAGTTGACGCGGTGCGCGGCGGCCGTCGAGGCGGCCGGCGGGCGCGGCTGGGCGCAGGGCGAGTCCTGCGAGCGGATGGCCGCGGCGATGGCGCAGCTGGCCGCCGCGGTCCCGGAGCCGGCCGCGGCAGACGAGCTGCTGGCGCTCGCCGAGCTGGTCACCCGCCGCACGCACTGAGCGGGCTGACCTCGCCGAACGCACCCCCGGGAGGGAAAGCGCGCCTCGGGGGAGTGCCCCCCGGAGTGCCTCGGGAGCGCGACAGGAGCGCGACAGGAGCGTTGCAGGAGTGCCTCAGGAGCGGGAAGCCAGCCGGGCCGACTTCCCGCTCCCGCTGCCCGACGCGTCCGCCGTCAGCCGAAAGCGGCCAACAGCCGTTGCTCCTTGGCGGGTTCGATGCCCTGCCGCACCGCCGCCCCCGGCCGCCCCTTGCGCCCCTCGGCGTCGGTGTCCTCGGCGGGCCCGCGCGTCCGCAGCCACTCCCAGGTGTCCCGCGCCGTCTCGGCGAACGGCCGGCAGCGCAGCCCTGCCGCCTCCGCCCGGCTGGTGTCGGCCAGCCAGGCGCCCGCCAGCTCGGGCAGATCCGGTGCCCAGAGGGGGAGTTCGGTCCACGCGCCGACCTGGTCCGGACCCTCGGCGAGCAGCGGCCCGTCCGGGATCCAGGACAGCTCGGTGTCCGCGGCGCCCGCCACCTCCCGGCAGGTCTCCAGCCACTCGCGGAAGCGGAGCCAGCCGGGCGGGGCCGTGGTGACGAACCGCCCCGGGGTCCCGGCCGTCAGCAGGTCCAGCCCGAAGCGGGCGAAGTCCCGGACGTCGATCACCTGCATGGTCCGCTGCGGATCCCCCGGAGCGAGCACCCGCCCGCCGCGGGCCATCCGCTCCAGCCACCAGGGCAGCCGGCCGCCGAACTCGTACGGGCCGACGAGCAGCCCGCTGTTCAGCACCAGCGTGCGCCGGGCGCCGAACCCCGCCAGCACGGCGCGCTCGCAGCCGGCCTTCAGGGTGCTGCCGGGCGGCTGGTCGGGCGGGGTGTCGGCGGGGCAGGGGTGCAGCGCGGAGTCCTCGTCGACCGCTCGGGCGGGCCAGTCGGCGAAGGCGTGCACGGAGGAGACGAAGGTGTAGTGGCCGGCCCGCTCGCGCAGCAGACGGGCACTGAGCGCGGCTTGGGCGGGCTGCTGGGCGGAGGTGTCGACGACGGCGTCCCAGCTGCGGCCGTCGACCAGCCGGGCGAGGTCCCCGGCACTGTCGCGGTCGCCCCGGACGGCCTCGACGCCGGGCAGGTCGGCGGCACTGCGGCCGCGGTTGAAGGTGGTCACCTTGTGGCCCCGGGCCAGGGCCTCGGCAGCGTAGGCCCGTCCGAGGAAGGACGAGCCACCAAGCAGGAGGATCTTCATGCCGACGACCCTCTCCCGTCCGCCCCGCCCGTACGAGCGGATTCGCGGTGAGCAGACAGCGGATCACCGGATGCCGCATGGCGCCCGGCCCGACGTGCCACCCCACCCGGGCCCGCTTAGCATCCGATTTGTACCGCGATCGGCGACCGCACCCCGGCCTGGCGCACGACCCGCCCGCCACAGCCGGCACGAACGGCCCGCCGACGCCGAGCACTCCGCCGACCGGCTGCCCGCCCCGGACGAAGGACCCGCGATGAACCACCCCGATCTGGAGGCCCTGGCCGCCGACGCGTACGTCTACGGCTACCCGCTGGTCGCCGGCCTCACCATGGTCGAGCGGTTCGTCCGGGGCGGTCTGGGCACCCTGCCGGCGGCGCCGTTCAACCACCTCAGCCACGCCACCCGGCTGGCCGGACCGGCCGACGACTTCGTCTCGGTCAACAACGACACGGTCTACTCGATCGCCCAGCTCGACCTCTCCGAGGGCCCGCAGGTGCTGCGCGTCCCGGACACCGCGGACGCCTACTACGTGCTGCAGTTGATCGACGCCTGGACGGACAACGTGGCCTACCTCGGCCGCCGGGCCACCGGCACCGGCTCGCAGACCTGGCTGATCGTCCCGCCCGGCTGGCACGGCAGCCCGCCGGACCCTGACCGGGTGATCGAGCTGCCCACCACCGTCGGTACCCTCGTCGGCCGCTTCGCCTGCACCGGCCCGGACGACCTGCCCCGGGTCCGGGCCCTCCAGGCAGCCCTGGAACTGGAGCCGCTGGAACCCGGCGGCCTGGTCGCCGGACTGCCCGAGCCGGACGGGGACGTCCCCGAGCGGCTGGCCTTCTTCGAGCGGCTGCGGGTCTGGATGCAGGCCTTCCCGCCCGCCACCGCGGACATCGAGTACCAGCGCCGCTTCGCCCCGCTCGGCCTGCTGGACGACGGCGCCTCGCCGTACCGCGCGGCCGCCCCCGAGTGGACGCTGACACTGGCCAAGGGCCTGGCGGCCGGCCGCGAACGGGTCGAGGACGCCACCCGCCCGCCGGAGGACCACCCGCCCGGCGAGTGGCGCAGCGCGCTCCACCTCTTCGACTACAACACCGACCACCTGGGCCCCGGCACCCTGGACGACCCCGAGTGGCGCATCCCCGACCGCCGCGCCGCCTACCTCAGCCGGGCCGCCGCCGCCCGGGCCGGACTCTGGGGCAACCACGCCTACGAGGCCTCGTTCGCGATGACCTACCACGACTCCGACGGCCGGCCCCTCTCCGGCGTCCACGACTACACCCTGCGCTTCGACCAGCCGCCCCCGGCCGGGGCGTTCTGGTCGGTCACGATGTACTCCGTCCCGGACTACTGCCTGGTGGAGAACCCGATCGACCGCTACGCGATCGGCGACCGCACCCCCGGTCTGGTCCACGGCGAGGACGGCTCCCTCGCCCTGGTCCTCCAGCACGACCAGCCCGAGGACCCGGCCGCCGCCGCCAACTGGCTCCCCACCCCGCCCGGCGAGTTCCGCCCCATCCTCCGCATCTACCAGCCCGGGCCCGCCGTCCTGGACGGCAGCTACCGGATCCCGCCGATCCACCGGGTCTGACATCCTGCCCGCCCCCGCAACTCGGCTTCCACCCCTCGACGCGCCTCGACGCGGGCCCCCTGGATCCCGCCCTCGCATGAGAAGTCGGCCTGATCGACTTCTCATGCACGTCCCTGTCGGGGCTCGCGGCCGGCGGCCGGAAGCTCCCGGGGCCTGACCCTGCTGCGCGCGAGAAGTCGGCCTGGCCGACTTCTCGCGCGTCCTCTCACCTGGAGGCCGCAGGCAGGAATATGCAGACCGGTCTACCTATCCTTCGACGCCCGACCCGCTGTGCGCGAGAAGTCGGCCGGGTCGACTTCTCATGCGTCGGGCTCTTCGTCGGGAATATGACGGTCGGTCTACATATGTGGCCATGCCTGGCTTCTGTCGTGCGCGGGAAGTCGGCGGGGTCGACTTCTGGCGCGGCCTTTGCCGGGGTTGCGGTGGGAATATGGCGGTCGGTCTACATAGTCGGCGGATGCCCGAGCTTGCCGTGCGCGAGAAGTCGGCCGGGCCGACTTCCTGCGCATCGCCGAGCACGTCCGGCGCGTTGCACCCGCTGTTACCGCCTCGGCGGGGAGGCCGTCGCCGTGCCTGTCGGGTGCGGCGAGGTGTCCGAGCCGGGCGCGGCGGTGGCCGTGCCCGAAGGGGACGGGGAGCCCGCCGGCGGGCCGGACGGCGACGGGGACGACGTGGGCGGGCCGGACGGCGACATGGACGATGTGGGCGAGGCAGTCGCGGAACCGGTCGGCACCGGCGTGGAGGGCGGCGTCGACGACGGCGACGGCTCGGCCGGGGAGGAGGTGGACCCGCCGCGGTTGTGCGGACCGCCCTCCAGGGCGACCACCGTCTGCGAGGGCGGCAGCGCGATCCGGGCGGTCCAGTGCGTAGTCGGTGCCTGGTCCTCGTCCACCGTGACGATCACGGTGATCCGCTGGCCGGGCGCCAGGGTGCCGGAGTCGCGGCTGAGCCGGAGCCAGCCGGCGTCCGCCACCGCGCGCCAACGGATCTCCGTGGTACCGGAGTTGGTGAGGGTGAGGACGGTCCGGTTGCCGTACTCGCCGGCCTCGACGGTGAGGAGTCCGGCGGAGGCCGGCTCGCCCGTGCCCGTTGCGGAGGCGCGGTCGACCGCCGGGGCCGGTGCGGCGACCAGGGTCGGGCTGCTGAGCGGGGTTGCGCCGTGGGCCGGGACCGGGATCACCGCGCCCTCGAAGGTGAGTCGCGGAAAACCCGGAAGCAACGTTTCTGCATCGCCTACACCGGCACCGCCTGCACCGGCCCCGCCTGCACCGGCCCCGCCCACACCGGTGCCGCCCGCGACCATCCCGGTCCCGGCCCCCGCGAGCTCCGTCCCGGGCAGACCGGGCGCACCCGACTCCGCCGGGCCGTCCACCGCGGGCCGCGTCCGCTGCCCGGTCGGCGACCCGGCCTCGTCCACCCGCACTGCCGACACCGAGGCAGCCGGCCCCGACCCGCCACCGCCCCGGTGCCCGGCCCAGAGCGCGATCACCGGCGCCGCCAGTACGGCCGCGAGCACCCCGGTGGTGACCACCCGCCGGCGCACCGCCAGCCCGCGCCCCGCATCCGGCGCCCGGTGCCGGGGGAAGCCGCCCTGGTCGAACCGCAGCCCCGGCTCCGCCACCCGAGCAGCCATCTCCCGAGCAGCCACCTCCCGAGCAGTCGTCACCGCAGCAGCCGCCACGTCGGTGACCGCGGCAGCCCCGGGAAGGTCCACCGGAGCCCGCAGCAGCGCCAGCCCCGACAGCCCCGCCGCACCCTCCGCCGCCTCGCTCGCGGCCACCCGCTCCGCCGTCCCCCGGCAGGTCGGGCAGTCGACCACGTGCTGCACCAGCTCCCGCCGCAGCGCCGGGCCGAGCACCCAGTCCCGCCAGGACTCCGTCCCGGCCCCGCCGAGCCGGTCCAGCTCCGGGCAGCTGCCCACGCCGAGCACCAGCAGCGCCGCCCTGGTCCGGGCCACTTCGGCCTCGGCCCCGGCCAGCAACGCGCGGGTCCGCTCGAACGGCAGGTCCAGCACCGCCGCCACCTCCAGCGGGGTCAGCCGGTGCCGGACGGACAGCTCCAGCGCCTCGCGCTGCTCCGGGTCGGTGCCGGCCGCCTCCGGCCAGGCGAGCGAGGACAGCTCGCGCCGCCGCCGGGCCGCCTCGGCCTCGCCCGGTTCGGCCCCGGGCGCCGCCGAGGCGGCCCCGGCACCGGCCACGCCGCGGCCGCCGCCCGCGAGCCGGCGCAGGCAGCAGTACCGGGCCAGTGAGAACAGCCAGGCGCGCAGCAGCCCGGGTTCGGCCAGCCGGGCGCCGTACCGCCGCGCCAGCTCGCGGACCTCGCCCAGGGCGTCGGCGGCCGCGTCGTGCTCGCAGAGCACCGAGAGGCAGTAGGTGAACAGGCCGTCCACCTGCCGGTCGTACGCCACGAGCGCGGCGGCTGCCTTCGGCCCGACCGGCCCGACCGGCCCGACCGGCCCGACCGGCCCGACCGGCCCGACCGGCCCGGCCGGCCCGGTCGGTTCACCCGGCCTGCCCGCCCCGGTCGGCCCAACAGTTCTCGTTGTCACCCGTCCGACGGTAGAGACCGTGCACGGCTGACCCCGGCCGTTCGCCGCGTATGTACTTCTTTCGGGTAACAACATCGCCCATCTGTGTGGACGCGGGGCGAGCCCGCGGGCGGGCCGTCGTTGTCACACCCAGGCGCTACGGTGGGCCGCATGCCTCCGCGTTCCAAGACCACCGCCAAGCCCCGCCCGGCGTACCGCTGCACCGAGTGCGGCAACCAGCTGCCCAAGTGGGTCGGCCGCTGCCCGGAGTGCAACGCCTGGGGCACGGTCGAGGAGTACGGCGCGGTGCCGATCCGCACCACGGCCGCCGGCCCGGTCAGCGCGCCCGCCCGCCCGATCGCCCAGGTGGACGGCCAGGTCGCGACGGCCCGCTCGACGGGCGTGCCGGAGCTGGACCGGGTGCTCGGCGGAGGCCTGGTGCCCGGCGCGGTGGTGCTGCTGGCCGGCGAGCCCGGCGTCGGCAAGTCCACCCTGCTGCTGGACGTCGCGGCCAAGGCGGGCACCGCGCAGCACCGCACGCTCTACGTCACCGGCGAGGAGTCGGCCGGCCAGGTCCGGCTGCGCGCGGACCGGATCAACGCCCTCTCGGAGCACCTCTACCTCGCCGCCGAGTCCGACCTCGGCGCGGTGCTCGGGCACATCGAGGCGGTCAACCCCGGCCTGCTGATCCTGGACTCGGTGCAGACCATCGCCTCCGCCGAGCTGGACGGCGCCCCCGGCGGCCCGGCCCAGGTCCGGGAGGTGGCGAGCGCGCTGATCCGGGCGTCCAAGGAGCGCGGCATGGCCACCCTGCTGGTCGGCCACGTCACCAAGGACGGCCAGATCGCCGGCCCGCGGCTGCTGGAGCACCTGGTGGACGTGGTCCTGAGCTTCGAGGGGGACCGGCACGCCCGGCTGCGGCTCATCCGCGGGGTCAAGAACCGCTACGGCGCCACCGACGAGGTGGGCTGCTTCGAGCTGCACGACGAGGGCATCGTCGGCCTGGCCGACCCGTCCGGCCTCTTCCTGACCAGGCGTGACAAGCCCGTTCCGGGCACCTGCCTCACCGTCACCCTGGAGGGCAAGCGCCCGCTGGTGGCCGAGGTGCAGGCGCTGATGGTGGATTCGCAGATCCCCTCCCCACGCCGCACCACCTCGGGTCTGGAGTCCCCCCGGATCGCGATGATCCTGGCCGTGGTCGAGCGGCACGGCGGGGTGAAGCTCGGCAAGCAGGACATCTACACCGCGACGGTCGGCGGGGTGAAGCTGACCGAGCCCTCCGCCGACCTCGCGGTGGCGCTCGCGGTGGCCAGTTCCTCCACCGACACCCCGCTGCCCAGCAACCTGGTGGCGATCGGTGAGGTCGGCCTGGCGGGCGAGGTGCGGCGGGTGACGGGCGTGCAGCGGCGGCTCGCCGAGGCGCACCGGCTGGGCTTCACCCACGCCCTGGTCCCGCCGGACCCGGGCAAGGTGCCGCCGGGCATGAAGGTGGTCGAGGTGGCCGACATCGGCGAGGCGCTGCGGGCCATCCCGGGCCGCCGCCGCTCCGCCGCCAAGCCGCGCACCGAGCCGCGTGGTGAGGCACCGTCGGCGCCGCCGGCCCCGCGCTCCGCCCGGGCCGCGGACCGCCCGGCGGCGTACCCCGAGGAGCTGATGGACGGCTGGGAGCCGCTCGACTCCGACGAACTGCGCTGACCCAAGCCCTGCCGAAGCCACACGCAGTTAGACTTTCCCCAGTCTCATTGGCCAGAAGGCAGTACCGAGCGGTACTGAGCGACAGAGCAACAGACCGCGGACCGGCGCACGGCGCGAGGCACGGGGTCGACCGGAGGAGTCACGTGGCAGCCAGCGACCGGGGGGCGGACAAGGCCTCCCGCGAGGAGGCCCTGCTGCGGGCCTCCCTCACCGCCATCGCGCCCGGTACCGCGCTTCGTGACGGCCTGGAGCGGGTCCTGCGGGCCAACACCGGCGGTCTGATCGTGCTGGGCTTCGACAAGACCGTCGAGTCCGTGTGCACCGGCGGCTTCGTCCTGGACGTCGAGTTCAGCGCCACCCGGCTGCGCGAGCTGTGCAAGCTCGACGGCGCGGTGGTGCTCGACAAGGACATCACCAAGATCGTCCGGGCCGGCGTGCACCTGATGCCGGACTCGACCATCCCCACCGACGAGACCGGTACCCGCCACCGCACCGCCGAGCGGGTCAACCGGCAGACCGGCTACCCGGTGGTCGCGGTCTCGCACTCGATGCGGCTGATCGCGATGTACGTCAACGGCACCCGCCGGGTGCTGGAGGACTCCACCACCGTCCTGTCCCGCGCCAACCAGGCGCTGGCCACCCTGGAGCGCTACAAGCTGCGCCTGGACGAGGTGGCCGGCACGCTCTCCGCGCTGGAGATCGAGGACCTGGTGACGGTCCGGGACGTCACCGCCGTGGCCCAGCGCCTGGAGATGGTCCGGCTGATCGCCACCGAGATCGCCGGCTACGTGCTGGAGCTAGGCATCGACGGCCGGCTGCTCTCGCTCCAGCTGGACGAGCTGATCGCGGGCGTGGAGCCGGAGCGCGAGCTGGTCGCCCGGGACTACTTCCCGGAGCGGGCTGCCAAGAAGGGCCGGACGGTCACCGAGGTGCTGGCCGACCTGGAGGCGCTCACCCACGCCGAGCTGCTGGACCTCCAGACCGTCGCCAAGGCGCTCGGCTACTCGGGCTCGCCGGAGTCGCTGGACTCCGCCGTCTCGCCGCGCGGCTACCGCCTGCTGGCGAAGATCCCGCGTCTGCCCAACACGGTCATAGAGCGCCTGGTCGAGCACTTCGGCGGCCTCCAGAAGCTGCTCGCCGCGAGCATCGACGACCTGCAGACCGTCGAGGGCGTCGGCGAGACCCGTGCCCGCTCGGTCCGCGAGGGCCTGTCCCGCCTTGCCGAATCGTCCATCCTGGAGCGCTACGTCTGACCGGACGCGCAGCCGTACGGAAGCCCGGACACGGCGACGGCCCCCGGGGAGCGAACGCCTCCCGGGGGCCGTCGCACGTCCGTACCGCGCCCCGGTCCGTACCCGCGCCCGGACACGACGGAGCCCCCGGCCGTGCGGCCGGGGGCTCCGGTGGAAGTTGACCGGTTCTCAGCTGTCCAGCCGGATCGAGGCCCGCGCCGAGACCTTGTCCCCGGAGAGCCCGGTGAGTTCCGCGAGGACCACGTAGGTGCCGCTCGCCGGCGGCGTCTGGTCGGCGGTCGCGCACTGCGGCTTGCTGCGGCTGCGGTCCCAGGTGAAGGTCTCGGTCTGGCTGCCGTTCGCGCCGAGCTGCACCCAGATGCCGCCCTTGTCGGCCGGGCAGTCGCCGGAGGACCAGACCCGGTCGTTGTTGCTGCCGCTCACCGTGATCACGGAGGCGGTGCGGCCCAGGTCCACCCGGCAGTTGGCGCCGGAGGAGTTCTTGACGGTCAGGGCCAGCCGGGGCTTGTCCTTGGGCTGGTACGAGTTCTGGGTGCCGGCCAGCTCCAGCGCCACCTGCGAGGACGCGCAGACCGGCAGCGCCATGATCTCGGGGGTGTTCACCGCCGGAGGAGCGCCGCCGCCCGTACCGCCGGAGCCACCCGTGCCACCACCCGTGCCGCCGCCGGTCGCCGGTGCGGCGCCGCCCCCGGGGGCCGGGTTGGCGCCGGCGCCGATGCCGCCGCTGAGGTTGACCTCGGTGCCGCCGCCGCCCGCCACCGGGCCGCCCCCGGTACCGCCACCGCCCGGGCGCGCCGCGGGGCCGCTCGGGGAGGCTCCGGGCGTGATGGCCTGGGCCGGGGCCTGGTCCTGGGACGGAACGGCCTGTGCGGCCTTGCCCTGTGAGCCGCCGTCACCGCCTCCGCCCTGATCGATCATCAGCCAGGCGATCAGGGCGACGACCGCCGCGACGGCGACGAGCACGACGATGCGCCGACGCCAGTAGATCGAGGCCGGCAGTGGTCCGACGGGTTGACGCAGAGAAGGCACGATCAAACTCTACGAGACTGTGTGTGGCGATTGACTCACCAACACCGCACAGTCGCCCCTTCCTTCACATGATCCGCCATTTGATCCGTTCGAGCGAGCCCCAACCGGACGATTTTCGCGAGGCCCCCAGGGGATTCGGAGTGGCCTGCTCCACTTCGGCGCGGTCGGCGGGCGTGGGAGGATCGAAGGGACATGACTGCCATCACCGCCACCGCCGCCGATGCCTCCCGGCCGCCGATGCCCCTGCCGCTGTTCCACTCGACCGTCCTGGACTGGTACGAGGCGAGCAAGCGGGACCTGCCCTGGCGGGCCCCCGACGCGACGCCCTGGGCGGTCATGGTGAGCGAGTTCATGCTCCAGCAGACCCCGGTCAAGCGCGTGCTGCCCGCCTGGGAGGCCTGGCTCACCCGCTGGCCGACCCCGGCCGACCTCGCCGCCGAGGCGCCGGGCGAGGCGGTCCGGATGTGGGGCCGGCTGGGCTACCCGCGCCGGGCGCTGCGCCTGCACGCGGCTGCGGTGGCGATCACCGAGGAGCACGGCGGCGAGGTCCCGGACGACCACGCCACCCTGCTCTCGCTGCCCGGGGTGGGGGAGTACACCGCCGCCGCCGTCGCCTCCTTCGCCTTCCGCCAGCGGCACGTCGTGCTGGACACCAACGTCCGCCGGGTCTTCGCCCGTGCGGTGACCGGCGTCGAGTACCCGGCCCAGGCCACCACCGCCGCCGAGCGCCGCACCGCCACCGCGCTGCTGCCGGACGACGCCGAGACGGCCGCCACCTGGGCGGTCGGCGTGATGGAGCTGGGCGCGCTGGTCTGCACCGCGCGCGGCCCGGAGTGCGGGGACTGCCCGCTGTTCACCGCCTGCGCCTGGCAGCGGGCCGGCCGCCCGCCGTACGAGGGCCCGGCCCGGCGCGGCCAGTCCTACGAGGGGACGGACCGCCAGGTGCGCGGGAAGCTGCTCGCGGTGCTGCGCGAGGCGCACGGGACGGTGCCCCAGGCCCGGCTGGACGCGGTCTGGCCGGACGCGGTGCAGCGGGCCCGGGCGCTGGACGGCCTGGTGGCGGACGGCCTGGTCGAGCCGGTCGAGCAGGGCGTCTACCGCCTGCCCCAGTGAACGACGACGGCAGTGAACGACGATGGCGCCCCCGGAAGGCTCGAACCTTCCGGGGGCGCCATCGTGCGGTCTGCGGCCGTCAGACGGCCGCGGCCTCCAGCGAGGCCTCGGCCGGCTTCTCGTCCTTGCCGGTACCGCGCAGCGGTACCTCGCGCAGGAACACCGCCGCGGCGATCGCGATCACGGCGATCCCGGCGCCCCACAGGAAGATGCTGTGCACGCCGTTGGACACCGCGTGGTTGTAGGCGTCCTGGACGTAGTCGGGCAGCTTGTGCAGATCGTTCAGACTCATCTGGCTCGGGTCCTGCATCCCGCCCGGAGGCTGCGGCTTCCCGGCGAGCATCTCGTTCATGGTGTCCTTCACCCGGTTGTTGAACAGGGCTCCGAACAGCGCGACACCGAAGGAGCCGCCGATGGTGCGGAACAGAGTGGCGGTGGAGCTGGCCACGCCCATGTCCTTGAGCTCCACGCTGTTCTGCGCGACCAGCATGGTGATCTGCATCAGGAAGCCCATGCCAGCGCCCAGCACGACCATCCAGCAGGCCGAGGTGAAGCTGCTGGTCCCGACGCCCATGGTGGAGAGCAGGATCAGGCCGCCGGTCATCACGAGGGTGCCGATGATCGGGAAGATCCGGTACTTGCCGGTCTTGGTGACGGCCTGGCCGACCACCAGCGAGACGATCAGCATGCCGAACATCATCGGCATCAGCAGCAGACCGGAGTTGGTGGCCGAGGCGCCCTGGACCGTCTGCTGGTACAGCGGCAGGAAGACGGTCGAGCCGAACATCACGAAGCCGACCACGAAGCCGATGATCGAGACCAGGGTGAAGTTCAGGTTCCGGAACAGGCTCAGCGGCAGCATCGGCTCCTGGGCCCGCTGCTCCACGTAACAGAAGGCGATCAGCGAGGCGATGGCCAGCGCGGTCAGGCCCAGGATCTCCTTGGAGCCCCAGGCGTACTGCTGGCCGCCCCAGGTGGTGATCAGGACCAGCGAGGTGATGCCGGTGGTGAGCAGCACGACGCCCGCGTAGTCGACCCGCGCGGTGCTGCGGACCTTCGGCAGCTTCAGGGTGACGACGACCACGGCGAGCGCGATCGCACCGAGCGGCAGGTTGATGTAGAAGGTCCAGTGCCAGCTCAGGTGGTCGGTGATGAAGCCGCCGGCCAGCGGGCCGCCGATGGTGGCGAGGGCCATCACGGCGGCGAACATGCCCTGGTACTTGCCGCGGTCACGAGGCGGGACGAGCGCGCCCATGATCGACATGACGCCGACCATCAGACCGCCGGCGCCGAGGCCCTGGACGGCGCGGAAGCCGATCAGCTCGTTCATGTTCTGCGACAGACCGGACAGTGCCGAGCCCACCAGGAAGATCACGATCGAGGTCAGGAAGGTGCCCTTGCGGCCGTACATGTCGCCGAGCTTGCCCCAGATCGGGGTGGAGGCGGCGGTGGCCAGGGTGTACGCGGTGACGACCCAGGACAGGTGCTCGCCGCCGCCGAGGTCGTGGACGATGGTCGGCATCGCGGTGCCGACGATCAGGTTGTCGAGCATGGCCAGCAGCATGGTGACGACCAGGCCGACCATCACGAGGCGGATCTCACGCGGTGACCGCGGTTTCTCCTCCTCGGCCGTCTTGTCCTCCGGTACCGGGCCGACGGGCTTGGACTGTGACATGAGGTGGGGTCTCCCGGAGGGTGGTTCGGACGGGGCGTCGTGCCGTGCGGCGGTCGCTTACTTGTCGCCCGGCTAGTTTATCGACCGTCGGCACGGTAAGTTGTTTCCTAGCCGGTCGTCAAGCTAGTTTCCCAGCCGGCCGTCTGGGCAGGGAGAATGAGCCCGGGGCGGACACCACCCCGGGGTCCGCAGTACACCGACGCAGTCATGAGGCAGGCCATGGGTACTCCGCACAGCCCCCGCAGCGACACCCGGGCTCGCATCATCGAGGTGTCACTGGAGCTCTTCGCGGAGCAGGGCTACGAGCAGACCTCACTGCGCGAGATCGCCGACCGCCTGAGCGTCACCAAGGCCGCGCTGTACTACCACTTCAAGACCAAGGACGACATCGTCCTGGGCATCGTCGAGCGGATGGCCGCGCCGATCGACGAGACCATCGCGTGGGGCCGCAAGCAGGCCTGGAGCCCGGAGATGCGCGACGAGCTGATCCGCCGCTTCGCGGACGGGATGGCCGAGCGGGCCCCGCTGCTGCGCTTCTTCCACGAGAACCAGCCCGCGCTGCGCGAGTCCCCGGCCGGGCTGGCCTTCAAGGACCGGATGATCACCATGGTGCAGCTGGTGCACGGGCCGGAAGCGGACTTCCACGACCGGCTGCGGGCCGCGATGGCGCTGTTCACCGTCCACTCGTCGCTGTTCCTGCTCAAGCAGGACAACGCGGACTGCGGCCACGCCCGGAACGTGTGGGGCGAGCAGCTGCCCGCCGCCGACCTGGACGCGGCGATCGGGGCGGCCCGGGACATCGCGCTGGAGATCGGCGCCGGGATCAGCCACCCCGCCCCGGCCGCCGCCCCCGCCCCTGCCGGGACCTGAGGGCGTCGGACGGCTCAGAAGTCCGTGACGCCGTGCCCCGCGAGGTAGGCGATCGGATTGACCACCGCGCCGTAGCGGTTGCTGGTGCGGATCTCGAAGTGCAGGTGCGGGCCGGTCGAGTTGCCGGTGCTCCCGGACAGCCCGATCCGCTCGCCCGCCGACACCCGCTGGCCCGCCGAGACGGCGAGCGAGGACATGTGGGCGTACTGCGCGAAGTGCCCGTCCGCCAGCCGCAGCACGACCTCCTTGCCGTACGCGCCGTCCCAGCCGGCCGACACCACGGTCGCGTCGCCGACCGCCAGCAGCGGCGTGCCCGGGGAGACCGCGAAGTCCACCCCGGTGTGGTAGCCGGCCGCGTAGCTGCGGTTGGCCTTCCCGTACGGGTTGCTGGTCGGTGCGTTCGGCACCGGCGCCGACCACCCGGGAGCCGGCGCCGGCCCGGGTTCGGGGGCCGGCTCGGCGGCGGGGTCCGGCTCCGGCTGCGGCGCCGGCGGTTCGAGCGGCAGCAGGTTGGCCGCCACCGCCACGAACTGCTGCGCCGAGTCGCCGTCGTCGGGCAGCTTGTACGGGCTGGGGCCGGCCACCTGGACCAGCCCCGCGCTCGGCACCTCCGCCCGCGGCACGGTGAAGGCCGAGCTGCCCGGCGTGGTGGGCCGCACGGTCTGCGCCGAGGCCGTGCCCGGGGCGGCCACCAGCAGCACCCCGGCGAGCAGCGCGGCGACGGATCCGGCGGACACCAGCGCGTGGTCGTGCTCGGCGCGCTGCCGGCTGCCGGGCAGGGTGGTGTGCCGGGGCGAGCCGAGGGCGCGCAGCGGTGCGACATGGGTGCGGACGGCGTGGCCGATCCGGGGCTGCCAGGCCGCGGCCTGGGCCGCCGCAAGGGCGGTGAGCCGGCGCAGGGCCGGCCCCACGGGCGGGACGGTGGACATCGCTTGCCGTACCTCACGGATCGTACGAGGGCAGCACGGAGTGCCCGTTCGGGCGCGTGCTGAGCGGGGGACCACTCAGGTTTAACGGTCACCGAGCGGAGTCCCAAACGGGGTGACGTACTACGGCGTGTAGTCAGCGTGGCGCCGGAGATTCAGACCGGCGGAGTAACGATCACGAGATCCGGTCGTCCACGACCGCTCGGGGCGCCCGCCGATTCCGCCGACCCCGCTACTACCGCCGGTCGTACCGGGCCGGGGGCCTGTGACCAGCACCACGCGCGGCCGGGGTTTGGCGGGCTCGGACCGCTTTCCGTCCGCACCGCTGACCGGTCCGGCCCGCTGCGGGACCATCGAGCCATGTATGGCAACAGGAGCGAAGACCCCGACGCCAGTGACCGCCCGAGCCTGCCGGACCGCCGTTTCGCCGCCCTGCGCGGCTGCGAGCGGCTGCTGTCCGGCGTCCGGCCGCAGAGCATCCGTGAACGCCTCGCCGACCTGGCCGGCCCGCTGCCGGGCGCCGCCCCCGGTCCGCACGGCGCCGCCGACCTGGACGGCCGCCCGGACCAGTACGGCGACGGCGTGGTCCGCACCCTGGAGCGCCGGGTCGCCGAGCTGCTCGGCACCGAGGACGCGGCCTTCTTCCCGACCGGCACGATGGCCCAGCAGATCGCGCTGCGGATCCACGCCGAGGCCGCGGGGCCGCGCACCGTGGTCACCCACCCGCTGGCCCACACCGACCGGCACGAGCGGCACGCGCTCGCCGTCCTGTCCGGCCTGCGCAGCCTCTGGCCGACCACCGCGCCCCGCCAGCCCACCGCCGAGGAGCTGCGCGCCCTGGACGAGCCGTACGCCGCGCTGAGCCTGGAGCTGCCGCTGCGCGACGCCGGGTTCGTGCTGCCCGGCTGGGCGGAGCTGGTGGAGCTGGCCGCGGTGGTGCGGGAGGAGCACGGTGCGGCGCTGCACCTGGACGGTGCCCGGATCTGGGAGTCCGCCGTCGCCCTCGGCCGGCCGCTGCCGGAGGTCGCCGGCCTGGCCGACTCGGTCTACGTCTCCTTCTACAAGACGCTCGGCGGGATCAGCGGCGCCGCGCTGGCAGGCCCGGGCGGCTTCGTCCGCACCGCCCGGGCCTGGCGGCACCGCTACGGCGGGCAGCTCTACCAGCAGTGGCCGTTCGCGCTGGCCGCGCTGACCGGGCTGGAGCGCGAACTGCCGCGGCTGGCCGGGTACGTGGCGCACGCCGGGACGGTCGCCGGGGCGCTGGCGCGGGCGTTCGCCGCCGTCCCCGGCGCCCGGGTGCACCCGGCCCCGCCGCACACCCACCAGTTCCAGCTCTGGCTGCCGTACCCGGCCGGGGAGTTGGAGGAGGCCGGGCTGGGGCTGGCCGAGGACACCGGGACCGGGCTGTTCGGCGCCTGGCGCGAGTGCGGGCCGCCGGGGCTCTCGATGACCGAGGTCACGGTCGCCGCGGCCGCCCTCGACTGGACCGGTGCCGACGTCGCGGTGGCCGCCGCCGCCTTCCTGGACCGGCTGCGGGCCGGCCGGTCCTGACAAAGCGTCCGGCCCGCCCCCGCGCGCTGCGGGGACGGGCCGGACGTGGAGTTGTCAGAGCTGCCTGGTCACAGGCCGATCGCTACCGGGCTGACGATCAGTTGTCGACCGGGCGGACCCGGATCCAGGTCTCCAGGTAGTTCGAGGACTCGTTCTCGACCTCGATGCTGGTCCCGGTCTTCGGAACGTTGACACCGCTGTACTGGTTGTCCTTGCTCCACCACGACTTCAGGTCGTTGAACTCGTCGACGCCCTTGGTCTTCGGGATGACGGTCTCGGCGCCGGCCTTGTGCAGGGTCAGCGCCGGGACGCGGCGGGAGCCGAAGGTGGAGTCGAAGCCCTGCATGCGCGGACGCATCAGGGTGCCGTCGTTCCACTTCAGCGGGGTCGGGTGCGAGTCGACCGGCAGGATCAGGCCCTGGCCCGGGTGGACGCTGACGTTGTTGTCGGTCTGCGACTCGTCCCAGTACCAGATCAGCAGGCCGGGCTGGTACGAGTAGTGCTCGACCCAGTTCGGCTTGTCGGCGAAGCCGAAGTTGTACGGGCCGGTCTTCAGGGTCTGGTCGAAGGACACGTACTGCCGGTTCTCCGCGATGTAGTACTGCGCGTAGTCCTTGCTGTACGAGCCGCCGAAGCGGGAGAACCCGTCGGCCACCCAGCCGTTGTCACCGTTCTCGACGTCGTCGCTGAACACGGTGGCGCCGTCGGCGACGACCGTGATGTTGTCCAGCGTCAGGCCGCGGAAGTGCAGGCCGCCGTCGGTGGTGTTGTGGTAGCGGAACTTGATCTGCTTGCCCGCGTAGGCGTCCAGGTTGAAGGACAGGTCGCCCCAGGCGGCCACCTGGCCGCTGAGGGCCGGGCGGTCGTTCTCGCGGGGCAGCGCGGTGCCGTTCCAGGTGCCGTCGATGACGGTCCAGGTCTTGCCGCCGTCGGTGGAGACCTCGCCGAACGCGTAGTCGAAGTCCTGCTCCAGCTCGTACCAGGCCTTGGCGTTGATGCTGGCCTTGGTCTTGCCGGTCAGGTCGATGTCGCGGGTGAGCGTGACGTTCAGGTTGTCGGCGCTGCCGCTCCACCACTCACCGGTGCCGCCGAACGGCTTGTTGATCTCGGTGGTGATGCTCTTCTTCGGCAGGTCGACGATCAGACCCTGCGGCAGGTTGCTGTTGTACTCCGCCGGGCCGATGTGGTGGGTCGACTCGGTGCCCGCCTTGGCGCGGTCGGCCTTCAGCCAGCCCAGCTTGTACTTGCTCCAGGCGTCGAGGTCGTTCGGCATGTCGCCGATGCTGTTCTTGCCCTCGCCGAGCCAGGAACCGGAGGACATCAGCGACCAGAAGCCGACCGAGTTGTCGATGCCCTTGCCGGCGGTGTCGTAGAGGTCCGGCAGACCGAGGTCGTGGCCGTACTCGTGGGCGAAGACGCCGAGGCCGCCGTTCTCCGGCTGCATCGTGTAGTCGCCGATCCACAGGCCGCTGTTGCCGACCTGGACGCCGCCGAGCTTGTTGCCCTCGGGGCCGGCCTTGCCCTGCAGGTTGCCGTAGACGTACGAGCGGTGCGCCCACAGGGCCTTGCTGCCCTGCTTGCCGCCACCGGCCGACTTGTCCTCACCGGCGTGCACGATCTGGAAGTGGTCGATGTACCCGTCGGGCTGGTTGAAGTTCCCGTCGTGGTGCGAGCCGTAGCGGTCCCACTGGTCGTACTGGGCCAGGGTCGCCTTGATCTGCGCCTCGGTCTGACCCTTGGCCAGCTGGTCCTTGTACCAGATGTCCACGGCGTCGCGGATCAGGTCCTGGGCGCTGGCGCAGACGTTGGAGCCGCAGTAGTCGGAGCCGTAACGGGCCTCGTTCCACGGCACCCGGACCCAGTCCGAGACCACGCCGTCGACCGAGTAGCGGCCCGAGGACTGCTTCTCGTAGTAGGTCTTCAGCGAGGGCTTGTCCTTGGAGAAGTACAGGTCCTGGTAGTGCTGCTGGTTGTAGTCGGCCTGCCAGGCGGTCGAGTTGTTGGTGGCCGCGTCCGGCTTCTCGATCTCGTTGTGCTTCGGGCCGGCCTCGCCGCCGTACTTGACCTTGCCGTCCGGCGTCTTGGTGGTGTTGTCCACCTGGTCACCGAAGTCGACCAGGATGGTGAAGATCTTGTCCGTGCGCTCGCGGGCGAGCTCGACGTACTTGTCCTTGCCGAGCTTCACGCTGGTGCTGCCGTTGTGCTGCTCGACCTGGGCGGTGCCGTTGAGCAGCTTCTCGGTGGCGGCCTTCTGCTCCGCCTCCACCTTCGCGGTCAGCGGGCCCGGAATGTTGTGCTCGGTGTTCTGGACGGCGTCGGCCGGGTCCTTCGGGACCGGGGCCGAGCCGGCGGCGACGGCGGTGCCCGGGAACAGGCCCGCGCCGAGCGTGACTATGACCGCCGCGGCCGTGGCAGCCGCAGCGGTTCTCCTGGTGTTCTTCAACGTTGTGACGTCCTCCCCGACCGGGGCCAGCTTCTGGCCAAAGCCCGGCAAACCAAAATGAAAGACAGGTGGACGTCATTTGATACAAGGGTGCACAGAAAAGATAGATCTTGACCGTGACATGGTCACGGCGCTATGCTCCGCGACTTCCCATCATCTGACCGTGTGTCAACCGTATGTTGGTTAAAGCTTGCTGAGAAACCGAGCGCACCCGCACCAGCCAGCACGGGGGCCGGTCGATCCCGGTCCGCCCCGCCGCCGGCCCGCTCGGAGCGAACGCACCGAGCCCCCGGCGTGAACGCCGGGGGCTCGGTGGCTGTGAAGTTGTCTGTTAAAAGTTGGGTTACTTCGTCAGGTCCGGACCGGACGAGGCAACCGCGGCCGGGGTGTCCGCGACGGCCGACTTCTCCTCGCCGCGGAAGGTGAACTTGGCGTCCTTGCCCTCGCCCTCGACGTCGACGACGACGATGTGGCCGGCCCGCAGCTCGCCGAAGAGGATCTTCTCCGAGAGGTGGTCCTCGATGTCGCGCTGGATGGTGCGGCGCAGCGGGCGGGCGCCCAGGATCGGGTCGTAGCCGCGCTTGGCCAGCAGCTTCTTGGCCTCGACGCTGAGCTCCAGGCCCATGTCCTTGTCCTTGAGCCGCTCGTCCACCTTGGCGATCATGAGGTCGACGATCTGGATGATGTCGTCCTCGGACAGCTGGTGGAACACCACGATGTCGTCGACACGGTTCAGGAACTCGGGGCGGAAGTGCTGCTTGAGCTCCTCGCCGACCTTCGCCTTCATCCGCTCGTACCCGGTCTGGGTGTCACCCGCGGCCGCGAAGCCGAGGTTGAAGCCCTTCGAGATGTCCCGGGTGCCGAGGTTGGTCGTCATGATGATGACGGTGTTCTTGAAGTCCACCACGCGGCCCTGGGAGTCGGTCAGGCGACCGTCCTCCAGGATCTGCAGCAGCGAGTTGAAGATGTCCGGGTGGGCCTTCTCGACCTCGTCGAAGAGGACGACCGAGAACGGCTTGCGGCGGACCTTCTCGGTCAGCTGGCCGCCCTCCTCGTAGCCCACGTAGCCGGGCGGGGAGCCGAACAGCCGGGAGACGGTGTGCTTCTCGGAGAACTCGGACATGTCGAGCGCGATCAGCGCGTCCTCGTCGCCGAACAGGAACTCCGCCAGCGTCTTGGACAGCTCGGTCTTACCGACACCGGACGGGCCGGCAAAGATGAACGAACCGCCGGGGCGCTTCGGGTCCTTGAGGCCCGCACGGGTACGCCGGATGGCCTGGGAGAGCGCCTTGATGGCGTCCTTCTGGCCGATGACGCGCTTGTGCAGCTCGTCCTCCATGCGCAGCAGGCGGGACGTCTCCTCCTCGGTCAGCTTGAAGACCGGGATGCCGGTGGCGGTGGCCAGGACCTCGGCGATGAGCTCCTCGTTGACCTCCGCGACGACGTCCATGTCGCCGGCCTTCCACTCCTTCTCGCGCTTGGCCTTGGCCTGCAGGAGCTGCTTCTCGTCGTCGCGCAGGGACGCGGCCTTCTCGAAGTCCTGCGCGTCGATCGCGCTCTCCTTCTCGCGGCGCACGTCGGCGATCTTCTCGTCGAACTCGCGCAGGTCCGGCGGCGCGGTCATCCGGCGGATGCGCATCCGGGAGCCGGCCTCGTCGATCAGGTCGATCGCCTTGTCCGGCAGGAAGCGGTCCGAGATGTACCGGTCGGCCAGGGTGGCGGCGGCGACCAGGGCGGAGTCCGTGATGGAGACCCGGTGGTGGGCCTCGTAACGGTCGCGCAGACCCTTGAGGATCTCGATGGTGTGGGGCAGCGAGGGCTCGGCGACCTGGATCGGCTGGAAGCGGCGCTCCAGCGCGGCGTCCTTCTCCAGGTGCTTGCGGTACTCGTCCAGGGTGGTGGCACCGATGGTCTGCAGCTCGCCGCGGGCCAGCATCGGCTTGAGGATGCTGGCGGCGTCGATGGCGCCCTCGGCGGCGCCCGCGCCGACCAGGGTGTGCAGCTCGTCGATGAACAGGATGATGTCGCCGCGGGTGCGGATCTCCTTGAGCACCTTCTTCAGGCGCTCCTCGAAGTCACCGCGGTAGCGCGAGCCGGCCACCAGGGCGCCCAGGTCCAGCGTGTAGAGCTGCTTGTCCTTGAGCGTCTCCGGGACCTCGCCCTTGACGATCGCCTGGGCCAGGCCCTCGACCACGGCGGTCTTGCCGACGCCGGGCTCACCGATCAGCACCGGGTTGTTCTTGGTGCGGCGGGACAGCACCTGCATGACCCGCTCGATCTCCTTCTCGCGCCCGATGACCGGGTCGAGCTTGGCCTCGCGGGCGGCCTGGGTGAGGTTGCGGCCGAACTGGTCCAGGACCAGCGAGGTCGACGGGGTGCCCTCGGCGGGCCCGCCGGCCGTGGCCGACTCCTTGCCGCCGCCGGTCTGGTAGCCGGAGAGCAGCTGGATGACCTGCTGGCGCACCCGGTTGAGGTCGGCGCCCAGCTTCACCAGGACCTGGGCGGCGACGCCCTCGCCCTCGCGGATCAGGCCGAGCAGGATGTGCTCGGTGCCGATGTAGTTGTGGCCGAGCTGGAGGGCCTCGCGGAGCGACAGCTCCAGGACCTTCTTCGCCCGGGGCGTGAAGGGAATGTGGCCGGACGGGGCCTGCTGGCCCTGGCCGATGATCTCCTCGACCTGCTGGCGAACGGCCTCAAGAGAAATCCCGAGGCTCTCCAGGGCCTTGGCGGCGACGCCCTCGCCCTCGTGGATCAGACCCAGGAGGATGTGCTCGGTGCCGATGTAGTTGTGGTTGAGCATCCGGGCTTCTTCCTGAGCCAGGACGACAACCCGCCGCGCGCGGTCGGTGAACCTCTCGAACATCGTTTATCGCTCCTCAGAGCGGTCGGGCAGTTCGGGGTCCGTCCCCGCCCTGTCCTTCCGCATGCTAGTCCCGCTCAGCGGCGCGGCCCACGGATTCACTCCCCGGTAGAGGAGCGAGATGCTGCGCGACCAGCCGACACCAATCCCAACCTGATGCTGGGAAACGGTGTTCCCACAGGTGGGCCGGATGCACCGGATTCCGCTACGCCATCGGCGAACACGCACCGCCGGGGCGCGGCCGGAACCGCCGGCCGGTCGCCCATACTGCCCCTGGACGGACCGAAGATCCCGTCCACCTGCATTCATACCCGGTATCGGGACGGTTCTCGCGCAGTTTCCGCGGTGGCGGTGTTCGCCTGGCGAGAAGTCCGGCCGCGGCGACGGTGGTTCGACGGCGGCCGGGGCCGGGTACGCCGTCCCGGTGGTGTCCGCGCTACCGCTTCGCTCCTACAGCGTTGCACGGCCCGTGATTGTTCCGCCGCCCGAGCCCGCGCCCGGCAGGCCCCCGGTACCGGTGGTGACGCGGCCGTCCGGGCGCGCGCCGCGGGGCGCGGAGGAGACCCCTCCGCGCCCCGTACGTGTGATGGCGGCGCCGCCTTCGGCCGCCGGGGCCCCGCACCCGCTCCGGCAGGCCCGCGGCGCCGGGATCAGGACGCGTTGGCCTTCTCGTAGGCCTCGCGGACGTTGCTCGGAACCCGGCCGCGGTCGTTGACCTCCAGGCCCTGCTCCTTGGCCCACGCGCGGATCTTGGCGGTGTCGGGCGCACCGCCGCCGGACGGACGCGCGGCACCGCCGCGGCCCGGACGACGGGCCCCCGCGAGCCGGCCGCTCTGCTTGCGGCCCTTCTCCACGTACGGCGCCAGCAGACCGCGGAGCTTGTCCGCGTTGGCGCTCTTCAGGTCGATCTCGTAGGCAACGCCGTCGAGGGCGAACGTCACCGTCTCGTCCGCCGAACCGCCGTCGAGATCGTCTTCAAGAATGACCTGCACCCTCTGTGCCACGGGCTTCCCTTTCCGCTAAACGACCCATTGCCTAAGGAAAGGAAAGCGCCTTTCTCCGGAAAACACAAACCCTTGACCCGGGTGGAGCGGCTCAGAGGTGCAGCAGCATGCGCGAGTTGCCCAGTGTGTTGGGCTTCACCCGCTCCAGGTCGAGGAACTCGGCGACGCCTTCATCGTACGAGCGGAGGAGTTCTTCATAGACATCCGTAGCGATCGCCGCCGGGTCTGTCGTACCATCATCGGTTTCCTGGAGCTCGCCGATCTCGACGAAACCGTGTTTCGCGAAGAACGCCACCTCGAACGTCAAGCAGAAAATCCGACGGACGCCCAGCCAGCGTGCCGTCTGCACCAGCTTCTCCAGCAGCAGGTGCCCGATCCCGGAGCCCCGGACGACCGGATCCACCGCGAGCGTGCGGACCTCGGCGAGGTCCTCCCACATCACGTGCAGCGCGCCGCAGGCCACCACCACGCCGTTGTCGTCGCGTTCCGCGACCCAGAACTCCTGGACGGATTCGAACAGTGTGACTGTGGGCTTGTCCAGCAGAATGCCGTCGCGCGAGTAGGCGTCGATGAGCCCGCGTACTGCCCGCACGTCCGTGGTCCGCGCCCGGCGGATGGTGACCTCCATGGTCGGGACGTTATCGCGCCGCTCCCGGTTCCGTCCCACCGGTATCCGGTCCGTCGTCCGCGGAATCCGCGCCGGTCGGATCGGACGGGAACAGTGCGGCCACCCGCAAGGCGTCCCGGAGCGCTTCGCGTTGCTCGGGCGACATCAGGCCGAAGAAGTGCACCAGGGCCGCCGCCGGATTGTCACTGGTGGCCCAGGCGTCGTTCATCAGGGCCGCCGTGTACGCCTCACGCGAGGAGACCGGCTCATATCGATAGGCCCGGCCGACCCGCTCGCGGCGCAGCCAGCCCTTTCTGTGGAGCTTGTCCAGGACGGTCATCACCGTGGTGTACGCGATTTCGCGTTCCGACCGCAGATCCAGGAGAACCTCGCGAACCGTGACCGGTCGGTTCCACTGCCACACCCGGGTCATGATGGCGTTCTCAAGTTCGCCGAGTTGCCGGACCATAGTGCGGCCAGGATAGGGAGTGAATGGGGCAAATCTTGTGAAGTGCGCCAAACCGGCGCGCCGCCACCCCCGGGAATCGGGAATGGCGGCGCGCCGGTCGTCCGGGGCGGGTGACGGCGTCAGTCGCGGGTTCCGCCCGTCGGTCCTCGCGGTCCTCGCGGGGCCGCTCGGCCATGCGGGATCAGTCGATGTCTTCCTTGGTCCGCTGGGCTCCGCCCTGGCTGCGGACGATGGCCCGCACCAGGAATCCGAAGCCGATCGCCATGACCAGCGGCGGCACGATCGCGCTGACGTAGTCCATCAGGTCACTCCTCCTCGGTCTTCTCCGCCGTGGCGGCGGAAGCCTTCGGCTCCGGCTTCACCAGCGGGAAGAGCACCGTCTCCCGGATGTTCTTGCCGGTCAGCAGCATGATCAGGCGGTCCACGCCGAGACCGAGGCCACCGGTCGGGGGCATCGCGTACTCCAGGGCGCGCAGGAAGTCCTCGTCCACCTGCATCGCCTCGACGTCGCCGCCGGCCGCCAGCAGCGACTGGGCGGTGAGACGGGCGCGCTGCTCGACCGGGTCGACCAGCTCGGAGTAGGCGGTGCCGATCTCGGTACCGAAGATCACCAGGTCCCACTTCTCGGCCACGCCGGGCTGCGAGCGGTGCTGGCGGGTCAGCGGGGAGACCTCGGTCGGGTAGTCCTTGATGAAGGTCGGCCGGACGGCGTTCTCCTCCAGCAGGCGCTCGACCATCTCCAGCACGATCTGACCGTGGCCCCATTCCTTCTCGAACGGGATGCCGTGCTCGGTGGCCAGCTTGCGCAGCTCCTCGACGCCGGTCTCCGGGGTGACCTCGACGCCCAGGTGGGCGGAGATGCCCGGGTAGACGCCGACCTCCTCCCACGGCTCGGCCAGGTCGATCTCGTGCTCGACGCCGTGCGCGTCCACGCCCCTGATCACCGTGGTGCCCAGCGCGTCCCGGGCCGCGTTGACGATCGTCTCGCGGATCAGCTCGGCCTGGGTGTCGTAGTCGCCGTACGCCTCGTACGACTCCAGCGAGGTGAACTCCGGGTTGTGGGTGGAGTCCGCGCCCTCGTTGCGGAAGTTGCGGTTGATCTCGAAGACCTTCTCGGCGCCGCCGACCACCAGCCGCTTGAGGTACAGCTCGGGGGCGATGCGCATGTAGAGGTCGATGTCGTACGCGTTGATGTGCGTCTTGAACGGACGCGCGTTGGCGCCGCCGTGCACCGGCTGGAGCATCGGGGTCTCGACCTCGATGTAGCCGCGGTCCTCGTACGTGCGGCGGATCGAGCGGACGACCTTGCTGCGCAGGTGCAGGATCTCGCGGGCCTCGGGGTTGACGATCAGGTCCACGTAGCGCTGGCGGACCCGGGCCTCCGGGTCGGTCAGGCCCTTGTGCTTGTCCGGCAGCGGGCGCAGGCACTTGGCGGTGAGCTCCCAGCGGTCGACCATCACGGACAGCTCGCCGCGCTTGGAGGTGATCACCTCGCCCTCGACGCCGACCTGGTCACCGAGGTCGATGTCGGCCTTCCAGGCCGCCAGCCGCTCCGCGCCCAGCTTGTCCAGGGAGAACATCACCTGGAGGTCGCCGGTGCCGTCGCGCAGGGTGGCGAAGCAGAGCTTGCCGCCGGTGCGGGAGAGGATCACGCGGCCGGTCACGCCGGCCCGCTCGCCGGTCGCGGTGTCCGGCTCCAGATCCGGGTGCTTGGCACGCAGGTCCGCGATGGTGGTGGTGCGGGGGAATCCGACCGGGTACGGGTCGACACCGGCCGCCCGGAGCCGGTCCAGCTTCTCGCGCCGGACGCGCATCTGCTCGGGAAGGTCGTCGGTCGCGGGGACAAGGCTCTGATCGCTCACCCCACAAGGGTAGCCAGCCGCACACGGTGCTCCGCCACGGGATTACCGCGGGGGAGACCGCGGCGGCGGTCTCCCCCCGGGGGGCGGCGGGTGAGCCGGCTCAGCCGGTGCCGGTGGCGAGCTCGATGTCCTCGATCTCCTCGGGGCCCTGGTCGGCGGGCGGAGCGGGGTGGGCCGGGGGCTTGGGGCGGCGGCCGAACAGCTCGGCGGGGGTGGGCATCCGGTTCGGACGGGGCGGGGTCTTCGCGGCGGCGGGCTGCTCCGGGCGGGAGTCGGTGCTGCTCATGGTGGTCCGGCCTCCTACAGGGGTGGGGTGACTGTTCGGCGGTGCGGCGGGGCTCGGTACGGCCACCAGGTGGCGGGGCTGCCCGGTGTGGAGGGCGAGCCGCTCGCGGACGGCGGCCTCGGCCAGCGCGTGGCAGCGCCCGGCCAGCCGGGAGCGGCGGGCCCGTTCGCCCTGGCCGCAGGGCTGGCGGGTCAGCCCGCGCAGTGCGGTGAGGTCCTCCGGCCCGGGCAGGTACCCGTCGGACACCGCCTCCTCCAGCCGCTCCAGGTAGCCGGGGGCGCTGCCGGGCAGGGCGGAGCGGTAGCGTCCGAGATCGGCGAGCAGGAAGGCGCGCAGCCGGCCGCCCTCCTGGACGGCCTCGTCGATCGCCTCGGTCAGGCGCAGGGCGTCCTGGACGTCCTCCGCCCAGAGCTCGGCGCCCGGCCCGGCGAGCGCCGGCCGTTCGGGCCGCTGGAGGTGGACGGGGACGGCGGGGTGCAGGGCTTGGGCGAGGGCTCGGCGCAGCACGCGGACTTCGTCGGCGCTGAAAGCCATGCCGCCGCGCGATCCGTGTGGCGTAGGCATGGGCTGACACTACGTGAGGAATATCCGATTTGTCGGTAACGTCGCGCCGAACCACCCACGTTTGGCCTGGTGAAAAAACCTTTCGCCGCCACCTGTAACGACCTCCGGGGCCTGACTGGTCATCCAGGTGTCAGGGGAGAACGAGCGAGGGGGCCGGGCAGGATGCAACCGGACGGTCAGGGGAAGGCGGCCCGGGGCGGGCGGCGGGACGAGGACTTCCAGGCCTTCGCGGCCGCCCGTGCCAGAGCGCTCTACCGGTCGGCCTGCCTGCTCGCCGGCGGGGACACCCACCTCGCCGAGGACCTGGTGCAGGAGACGCTCGGGCGGATCTACGCCCAGTGGCACCGCACCTCCTGGTTCGGCGGCAAGCGCCGGATCGACAACCCGGCCGGGTACGCCCACACCGTGCTGGTGCGGGTCTTCCTCTCGCACCGCGGCCGCCGCTCCAGCGGCGAGCGGCCGGTCGGCGCGGTGCCGGACGGCGAGGCCCCGCAGGGCGACCCGGAACTGCGGCTGGCCCTGATGGACGCGCTCGGCCGGCTCGCGCCGCGCGACCGGGCGGTGCTGGTCCTGCGCTACTGGGAGGACCGCAGCGTCGAGGAGACCGCCGCGATCCTGCACCTCACCCCGGGCGCCGTCCGGACCCAGGCCTTCCGTGCGCTCGGCCGGATCCGCGGCGTCCTCGGCGACAGCCTCGGCGAGCCAGCCGGGCGCTGAGCCGGCCGGCACGTCGACGTCACTGCACTATTCACGTCAACTCGATTGGTAGAGAGGCTGGTTCAGCATGTCCGCAGAGCACGACGGGCCCGACGAGCGGTTCGAGCGGGCCTTCACCGAGGCCATCGCCGCGGCCGGCGGGGCCTTCGACACCGAGGCCACCCGGCTGGTCGACACCGGCTGGTCGTACGGCCGCCGGCTGCGCCGCAGGCGGCGGATCGGCACCGTGGCGGGCGCCGCCGCGCTGGCCCTGGCCGGGGTGGGCACGGCCGCGTTCGGCGGCCTGCTGCCCGGGCCCGGCACCGCGGTCGTCGGCGCGGCGGCGGGCGGGTCGCCGGCCGCGTCCGCCGCCCCGGTCACCGGGCCGGAGTTCCAGCGGATGCTCACCGAACTCCTGCCGCAGGGGACGGTGCGGGTGGGCGAGGCCAGGGGCGCCGAGAGCGGCGCCCCGCAGCTGCGGCTGGTGCTGGACGACGGGAACGGCCCGGCCCAGTACCTGTTCTGGATCACGCGCTTCCCGGGCGGCAACGACATGGGCTGCCCGGCCGTGCCGACGGGTGGCGACACCTGTGACGAGTCGGACCTCCCGGACGGCTCCCACCTGCAGCTCTACCAGGCCGCCACCCGCACCGGCCAGCCGGCCGGCTCCAAGACCTGGTCCGCCACGCTGACCGGGAGCGGCTACCGGATGATGCTCCAGGAGTGGAACCGCGAGTCGCTGGAGCAGGGCGCGCCGATCACCCGGACCGACCCGCCGCTGACGCCGGAGCAACTCGCCGCGGTGGTGAAGGACCCGCGCTGGCGGAAGGTCCTGGAGGCACTGCCTGGGAGCCTGGTGATGGTGACCGTCCCGCCGGGCACGACCATCGGGACCGAGGGCTTCCTGTCGGGGGGGAAATGGTACCCGCGGACGGCCCCGACGCCCGCTCCCTGAGCGCGGCTCAGCCGGCGGCGGGCCGGTTGCGCTCGTACACCAGGCGCAGGCCGATCAGGGTCAGCCAGGGCTCGTGCACGTCGATGGTGGTGGCCTCGCCGAGGACCAGGGGCGCGAGGCCGCCGGTGGCGATCACCTGGACGTCGTCCGGGTCCTTGGCCAGCTCCCGGGCCATCCGCTCGACCAGGCCGTCGACCTGCCCGGCGAAGCCGTAGAGGATGCCGGACTGCATGCCCTCGACGGTGTTCTTGCCGATCACGTTGCGCGGGCGGGCCAGCTCGATCTTGCGCAGCTGGGCGCCGCGGACGCCGAGCGCCTCGACCGAGATCTCGATGCCGGGGGCGATCGCGCCGCCGACGTAGTCGCCGCGGGCGTTGACGGCGTCGAAGGTGGTCGCGGTGCCGAAGTCGACCACGATGCACGGGCCGCCGTACAGGTGGTTGGCGGCCAGCGCGTTGACGATCCGGTCCGCGCCGACCTCCTTGGGGTTGTCCATCAGGACGTGCACCCCGGTCTTCACGCCGGGCTCCACGATCACCGCGGGGACGTCGCCGTAGTAGCGGCGGGTCACCTCGCGGAGCTCGTGGAGCACGGCGGGGACGGAGGAGCAGATCGCCAGGCCCTCCACCGCGGCCTCCCGGACCGCGGTGTGGTTGCCCATCAACCCCTGTAGCAGCACCGCCAGTTCATCGGCCGTGCGGCGCGGATCGGTGGAGATCCGCCAGTGTTCCACCACGTCCTCGCCGTCGAACAGGCCGAGCGTGGTCTGGGTGTTGCCGACGTCGATGGTGAGGAGCACGGGGACGCTTTCTGCGAGTCGGGACGGGGTCGGGGCAGGAACCGCTCTCGGCCTGACGGTCAGGCGCGCAGGTCCAGGCCGATGTCCAGGATCGGCGAGGAGTGGGTCAGCGCGCCCACGGCCAGGTAGTCGACACCAGTCTGGGCGACCTCGCGCGCGCCGGCCAGGGTCAGTCCGCCGGAGGCCTCCAGCTTCGCCCGGCCGGCCACCAGCGCGACGGCCTCCTTCAGCTGGTCGACGGTGAAGTTGTCCAGCAGGATCAGGTCCGCCCCGGCCTCCAGCACCGGCGGGATCTGTGCCAGCTCGTCCACCTCGACCTCGACCGGCAGCTCCGGGTACGCGGCCCGGACGGCCCGGAAGGCCTCGGCCACGCCGCCGGCCGCGACCACGTGGTTGTCCTTCACCAGCGCGGCGTCCGAGAGCGCCATCCGGTGGTTGGCGCCGCCGCCGCAGCGCACCGCGAACTTCTCCAGCGCGCGCAGGCCCGGGGTGGTCTTGCGGGTGTCCCGGACCACCGCGCCGGTGCCCTCCAGGGCGTCCGCCCAGGCGCGGGTCGCGGTGGCGATGCCGGACAGGTGGCAGAGCAGGTTGAGCGCGCTGCGCTCGGCGGTCAGCAGGTCGCGGGTGCGGGAGCGGACCGAGAGCAGCACCTGGCCGGCCGCGACCCGGTCGCCGTCCTCGACGTGCCGCTCGACCTCGAACTCCTCCTCGCAGATCAGCGAGACGACCGCCTCGGCGACCCGCAGGCCGGCCACCACGCCGGCCTGGCGGGCGGTGAAGTCGGCGGTCGCGACGGCCTCGGCGGGCACGGTCGCCACCGAGGTGACGTCCTCGCCGCCGGCCAAGTCCTCGGCCAGCGCCAGGGTGGCGATGTCCTCGACCTCGATCGGGTCCAGCCCGGCCTCCTCCAGCAGCTCGGCCAGCTGCGGGTCCAGGCCGGTCTCGTAGCCCTCGCCGTCCCCGCAGGCGCAGCCGTCGCCGCAGCCGCCCTGGTCGGCCAGGGGGAGTTCCTCGTGGGAGTGGGTCATGGTTCTACTGCTCCTCAGGGGTGCTGACGGGGTCGCCGGAGGCGGCGAGGGTGGTGATCAGGTGGCGCCGCCAGTGGGCGTCGTCGCGCTCGGGGAAGTCCTCGCGCCAGTGGCAGCCGCGGGTCTCCTCGCGCTGTGCGGCGGCCGCGACCAGGGCGGTGGCGACCAGCAGCAGGTTGGCGGCCTCCCAGGTCTCCACCCGGGGGTCGGACGGCTTCTCCTCGGCGACGTGGGCGTGGGCCTGCTCGGCGAGGAGCGCGAGCCCGGCGGCGGTGTCGGCCATCGAGGCGGCGGAGCGCAGGATGCCCGCGCCGCGCGACATCAGCCGCTGGATCTCGGCCCGGGCCTCGGAGGGCGGCAGCGGCACCGGCTGCGCGGCCCGCGCCGCGGCGACGTCCACCGTGCGCTCGGGCAGCTCGCCGGCCGCGTGCAGCTCCGCAAGGTCGGCGGCGATCCGCTCGGCGAAGACCAGGCCCTCCAGCAGCGAGTTGGAGGCCAGCCGGTTGGCGCCGTGCACGCCGGTGCAGGCGACCTCGCCGCAGGCGTACAGGCCGGGGACGGTGGTGCGGCCGTGCCGGTCGGTGCGGATGCCGCCGGAGGCGAAGTGCGCGGCCGGGGCGACCGGGATCGGCTCGGTGACCGGGTCGATGCCGTTGGCGCGGCAGAAGGCGAGGATGGTCGGGAAGCGGTGCTCCCACATCTCGGCGCCGAAGTGCCGCCCGTCCAGGTACATGTGCTCGGCGCCCTGCTCCTGCATGCGCCGGGTGATGGCCTTGGCGACGATGTCGCGCGGGGCGAGTTCGGCCAGCTCGTGCTGTCCGACCATGAAGCGCACGCCGTCCGCGTCCACCAGGTGGGCGCCCTCGCCGCGGACCGCCTCGGAGACCAGCGGCTGCTGGCCCTCGGCCTCTGGGCCCAGCCAGAGCACGGTGGGGTGGAACTGGACGAACTCCAGGTCGGTGACGGCGGCGCCGGCCCGCAGGGCCAGTGCCACGCCGTCGCCGGTGGAGACCGCCGGGTTGGTGGTCGCGGAGAAGACCTGGCCCATGCCGCCGGTGGCGAGCACCACCGCGCGGGCCCGGACGGCGCCGACGCCGTCGCGCCGGCCCTCGCCCATCACGTGCAGGGTCAGCCCGGCGGTGTGGCCCTCGGCGTCGGTCAGCAGGTCGAGGACGAGCGCGTGCTCGATCAGCTCGATGTCCGGGTCGTTGTGGACGGCGGCGACCAGGGCGCGCGATATCTCGGCGCCGGTCGCGTCCCCGCCCGCGTGCACGATCCGGCGGCGGTGGTGGCCGCCCTCGCGGGTCAGCAGGATCTCGCCGTCCTCACCCCGGTCGAACAGGGCACCGGTGGCGATCAGCCGGCGGACGGCGTCCGGGCCCTCGGTGACCAGGGTGCGGACGGCCTCCTCGTCACAGACGCCGGCGCCGGCCACCAGGGTGTCGTCCAGGTGCTGCTCGGGGGTGTCCCCCTCGCCCAGGGCGGCCGCGACGCCGCCCTGGGCCCAGCGGGTCGAGCCCTCGTCCAGCACGGCCTTGGTGACCACCAGGACCCGCAGGCCGGCCTTGCGGACGTTGAGGGCGACGGTGAGACCGGCCACCCCGGAGCCGACCACGACCACGTCGGTGGTGGCGGTCCACCCGGGGGTCGGGGCGGTGAGGCGATGCGTAACGGACATGGCTCAGTGGCTCCTTCAGCGCGTGGCCGCGGTGGCCGCGCCGTCCTCGTCACGGTACGCCTCGTCACCGCGCAGCAGTCCGCTGCCCTCCGGTGCCTCCGCCGGGTCCCCGCCGAAGCCGGTGATCCGGTTGCGCTCGTCCACGAAGACGACCTTCGGCTCGTAGCCCTTGGCCTCGGCCGTGTCCATCTGCCCGTAGGCGATGAGTATGACCAGGTCGCCGGGGTGGACCAGACGGGCGGCGGCGCCGTTGATGCCGATCACGCCGGAGCCGCGCGGGCCGGCGATGGTGTAGGTCTCCAGCCGGGCGCCGTTGTTGATGTCGACGATGTGGACCAGCTCGCCGGGGAGCAGGTCGGCGGCGTCGAGCAGGTCCTCGTCCACCGTGACGGAGCCGACGTAGTGCAGGTCGGCCTGGGTCACGGTGGCCCGGTGGATCTTGGACTTGAGCATGGTGCGGAGCATGTGGTCACGCCTCCTGTGAGTGCATGCCGGAAAGGGGGGTCCTGCCGCCGGTACTACCGGACGATGATGCGGACGTTGTCGATCAGGCGGGTCGGGCCCACCTTCGCGGCGACGGCCAGCACGGCCTCGCCCTGGAAGTCGTCCGCCGCCTCGGTGAAGGCGTGCGGGTCGATCAGGGCGAGGTAGTCCAGGGTGACGCCCTCGGCGCCGTCCAGGACGGCCGAGGCGGCCTCGCGCACGGCCTTCGGGCCCTGCGCGGCGACGTCCCGGCCGGCGAACAGGGCCTTGGACAGGGCGAGGGCGTGGGTGCGCTCCTCCTCGGAGAGGTAGCGGTTGCGCGAGGACAGCGCCAGACCGTCCTCCTCGCGGACGGTCGGCACGCCGACGATCTCGACGTCGAAGTCCAGGTCGGCGGCCATCCGCTGGATGACCGCCAGCTGCTGGGCGTCCTTCTCGCCGAAGAAGGCGAAGTCCGGGTCGGTGATGTGCAGCAGCTTGGCGACGACGGTCAGCACGCCGTCGAAGTGGCCGGGCCGGGTGGCGCCCTCGAAACGCTCGCCCATCGGGCCGGCCGACAGGCGCACCTGCGGCTCGCCGTTCGGGTAGACCTCCTCGACGGAGGGCGCGAAGACCACGTCGGCGCCGTTCTCCTCGGCCAGCTTCACGTCGGCGTCGAGGGTGCGCGGGTAGCGGTCCAGGTCCTCGGACGGGCCGAACTGCAGCGGGTTGACGAAGACCGTCACCGCGACCCGGCCTTCGCGGCCGACCTGCTTGCGGGCGGCCCGGATCAGCGCGGCGTGGCCCTCGTGCAGCGCGCCCATGGTCATCACCACGGCGTTGTCCACCGGATGCTCGTCCGGCCAGAACGCGGCCTCGAAGTCGTCCACGGTGTGCGTGACGACGGCACGGTGGACCTTCGGCGTCCGCTGGGGCTTGCTTCGCTGGGCCTTGCCCGCCATTCCTGCGCTCCTTCGATCATTCGGCTGCGCGACGTGTCGCCGCCTTGTTGCGCTCCGTCCCGTGCGGTAGCGCACCGGGCAGGGCTTGTCCGTCATGAGGCCGCTTCGGCGGCCGAGTGAGAAGCCCCGGTCCAGGCCGGGGAGGAGTCACCTAGCGCGTCTCCTCGTCGAGAGCGTCCAGCACAGCGGCCGCAGCGTCGGTCGAGAGAGTCCCGTTCGCCACCGCCCGCTGGGCGGTGGCACGGGCCATTGCACGATATGCCGCCGGGATGTCCGGGGACACCGTACTGAGCTGCGCCAGGTGGCGCCGTACGGTGCCCGCGTCGCCCCGGGCGACCGGGCCGGTGAGGGCCGCGTCGCCGGAGCGCAGGCTGTTGTCCAGGGCGGCTCCCAGCAGCGGGCCGAGCATCCGGCCGGGCTCGGCGACGCCGGCCGTGCGCAGCAGGTCCATCGCCTGCGCGACCAGGGTGACCAGGTGGTTCGCGCCGTGCGCGAGGGCGGTGTGGTAGAGCGGGCGGACCTCCTCGGGGACCCACTCGGGCTCGCCGCCCATCTCCACCACCAGTGCCTCGGCGACCGGCCGCAGCTCCTCGGGGGAGGTCACGCCGAACGGGCAGCCGGCCAGCCGGGCCAGGTCCACCGAAGTGCCGGCGAAGGTCATCGCCGGGTGCAGGGCCAGCGGCAGCGCCCCGGCCCGGGTGGCGGGCTCCAGGACGGCGACGCCGTGCGCGCCGGAGGTGTGCACGATCAGCTGGCCCGGGCGGACGGCGCCGGTGGCGGCCAGCCCGGCCACCAGGTCGGCCAGCGCGTCGTCCGGGACGGTCAGCAGCACCAGGTCGGCGGCGGCCAGCACCTGCGGCGGGGTGACGATCCGCACGCCCGGCAGCAGCGCCTCGGCGCGGCGGCGGGAGGCGGCGGACACCCCGGAGGCGGCGACCACGGTGTGCCCGGCGAGCTGGAGCGCCGCGCCCAGTGCGGGACCGACCCGGCCGGTGCCGACCACGCCGACGGCCAGCCGGGCCGGGCGGTTGCCGGGGTCGCCGGGATCACCGAAAGCCCGGTCGGCGAGACCGTCGGCGAGCGGGCCGAACTCGCCGGAGTCGGCGAAGCCGGACGGATTCACGTCCACCCTTGTCCTGCCTTGTCCTGAATGACCGTTCCAGTCCACTCGACGGGTACCGGACGTACCGCCCCAGTCTACGGGGGCGCCCGAACGGTGCAGCGGCTCAGTCGGTGGCCCCGGCCCGGATCAGCCCGGCCTCGTACGCCAGCACCACGGCCTGGACCCGGTCGCGCAGGCCCAGCTTGGCCAGGATCCGGCCGACGTGGGTCTTCACGGTGGCCTCGGAGAGCACCAGCCGGGCCGCGATCTCGCCGTTCGACAGCCCCTGGGCGACCAGCAGGAACACCTCCCGCTCGCGCTCGGTCAGCGGGCCGAGGGCGTCCGAGCCGGGCGAGCTCTGCGGGGTGGGCAGCACCTCGGCGAATCGGTCGATCATCCGGCGGGTGGTGGTCGGGGCGACCACCGCGTCCCCGCCGTGCACCGCGCGGATCGCGGCCACCAGCTCGGTCGGCGGGACGTCCTTGAGCAGGAAGCCGCTGGCGCCGGCCTTGAGCGCGGCGAAGGCGTACTCGTCCAGGTCGAAGGTGGTGAGGATGAGCACGTGCGGGGCGTTCGGCAGCGGGCTGCCGTCCTCGGCCAGGCAGATCCGGCGGGTCGCCTGCACGCCGTCCAGCCGCGGCATCCGGACGTCCATCAGGATCACGTCCACCTCGGTGCGTCGCAGCAGCTCCAGGGCCTGCGCGCCGTCGCCCGCCTCGGCGACGATCTCGATGTCGCCCTGCGACTGGAGGATCATCCGGAAACCGGTGCGCAGCAGTTCCTGGTCATCGACGAGCATCACGCGGATGGTCAAGGTGGGACTCCTTGGAGGGGTGGACGGCGGACGGGGCTAGTGGGCCGCCTTGAGCGGCAGGACGGCGCGGATCCGGAAGCCGCCGCCGGGGCGGGGGCCCACGTCGAGGCTGCCGCTGACCATGCCGACGCGCTCGCGCATGCCGATCAGGCCGTGGCCGAGGCCGTCCGCGCCGCCGGCGGCCAGCTGCTCCTCGGTGCTGCCGCGCCCGTCGTCCTCCACCAGGACGGCCAGCTCGCGCTCGCCGAAGTCGACCGCGACCCGGGCGTGCGCGTCGGGGCCGCCGTGCTTGCGGACGTTGGTGAGCGCCTCCTGGACGATCCGGTAGACGGTCAGCTCGACGCCGCGCGGCAGCTCGCGCGGGTGCCCGGAGGTGGCGTAGTCCACGTCGAGCCCGGCCGTGCGGACCTGCTCCAGCAGTTCCGGCAGCTCCTCGACGCCCGGCTGCGGCACGTACTCCTCGGCCTTGGTGTCGGAGGTGCGCAGCACGCCCAGCAGGCGGCGCATCTCGACCAGCGCCTGGCGGCCGGTGGAGGCGATCGTGCCGAGCGCCTCCTTCGCCTGCTGCGGGGAGTTGTCCAGGACGTACGCGGCGCCGTCGGCCTGGACGATCATCACCGAGACGTTGTGCGCGACCACGTCGTGCAGCTCGCGGGCGATCCGGGCCCGTTCGGCGGCGACCGCCACCTTGGACTGGGCGTCCCGCTCGCGCTCCAGCCGGGCGGCGCGGTCCTCCAGCTCGGTCAGGTAGGCACGGCGGACCCTGGTCAGCCGGCCCCAGGCCCAGCAGAGGATGAACGGCGTGCTCATCAGCAGCGTGATCAGCGCCGCCTCGCCGAAGGCGTACGGGCGGGTGTGCGCGTCGCCCGCCTTGTCGAAGACCGTCTTCACCGGCATCATCTGCCAGAACACCAGCGGCCCGGCGGCCAGGCCGGCCGCCAGCGCCAGCCGGGAGGTCCACTTCCGGCCGAAGGCGGCGCCGGTGTAGGCGAAGACCAGGTAGGCGATCGAGGAGCCCTCAGGCGAGACGTTCGCGAGCACCTGGCCGACGCCGATGGAGGTGGCGACGACCACCGTGAGGTCGGGGTGGCGCCGCCGGAAGACCATCAGCAGCGGCAGCAGCACCGCGATCAGGATCGAGGCGTCGAAGCGCCAGCCCTCGTCGACGTAGTTGTCGCTCGGCACCAGGCCGACGAACAGCACGATCGACGCCCAGGCGGCGTCGACCACCATGGGGTGACGGCGGAGCCAGGCGTTGAGTCGATGCACGTGTCCAGCGTAGGCAGTCGCTCCGCATGCCCAGGTCCGCCGGTAGGGCGATCCGTCCTACTCCGTAGGTCGGAGAGGCACCCGGGCCGATGGGGAGGGCCGTCCGCGACCGGGTAGCGTCCCGCCCCATGACTTGGATGCGGTGGGCGCCCGCCATGGAACAGGCCCTGTACGACCCCGTGCAGGGCTTCTACCGCAGGCCGGAGGGCCCCGCCGGGCACTTCCGCACCTCGGTGCACGCCTCGCCGAGGTTCGCCCGTGCGGTGGCCCGGCTGCTGCTGGAGGTTGACGAGGCCCTCGGCCGTCCGGAGGAGCTGACCCTGGTCGACATGGGGGCCGGGCGGGGCGAACTGCTCACCGGTGTCCTGGCCGAGCTGCCCGCCGAGGTGCTGGCGCGGCTGCGCCCGTACGGCGTGGAGATCGCCGAGCGCCCGGCCGGCCTGCCGTCCACAGCCCTGTGGACGGACGAGCCGCCGCGCGGGGTGACCGGGCTGCTGTTCGCCAACGAGTGGCTGGACAACGTGCCGCTGGACGCCGGGGAGGTGGACGAGGACGGGGTGCTGCGCTACGTCGAGGTGGACACCGAGACCGGCGGGCAGCGCCTCGGCGAGCCGGTCTCGACGGCCGACGCGGCCTGGGCCGACCGCTGGTGGCCGGCCGTGGAGCCCGGCGAGGTGGTGGAGTTCGGCGGCCCCCGGGACGCCGCCTGGGCGCGGGCCGTGGCCGGGCTGGACCGGGGCCTGGCCGTCGCCGTCGACTACGGGCACACCGCCGGGCGGCGGCCGCCGTTCGGCACGTACGCCGGCTTCCGGGACGGCCGGGAGGCGGCCCCGGTGCCGGACGGCTCCTGCGACGTCACCGCGCACGTCGCGCTGGACTCGATCGCCGTGCCCGGTCTCCACAGCCTGTGGACAACCCAGCGGGAGGCGCTGCGGGCGCTCGGCGTGAGCGGGGAGCGCCCGGCGCTCGCGCTCGCCACCAGTGACCCGGCCGGCTACCTGCGGGCGCTGAGCGGGGCGGGGGAGGGGGCCGAGCTGACCGACCCGGGCGGGCTGGGCGGGTTCGGGTGGCTGGTACAGGCCGTCCACATGCCGGAACCTGCGGGCTTGGCAGGCCTGCCGGGATGGCAGACTCTGGGGGCATGAGGGAGACCACGGTCGGCATCGGGGCCGGAGCCGAGAACGTCACCGGCGCGGCGGGCACCACCGACATGGTGCTCAACATCGGCCCGCAGCACCCGGCCACGCACGGCGTGCTGCGGCTGCGCATGCTGCTCGACGGCGAGCGCATCGTGAGCGCCGAGCCGGTGATCGGCTACATGCACCGGGGCGCCGAGAAGCTGTTCGAGGCCCGCGACTACCGGCAGATCATCATGCTGGCCAACCGGCACGACTGGCTCTCCGCCTTCTCCAACGAGCTCGGCGTCGTCATGGCCGTCGAGCGGATGCTCGGCATGGAGGTCCCGGAGCGGGCGGTGTGGGTCCGCACCCTGCTCGCCGAGCTCAACCGGGTGCTCAACCACCTGATGTTCCTCGGCTCGTACCCGCTGGAGCTGGGCGGGATCACCCCGGTCTTCCACGCCTTCAACAGCCGGGAGGACCTCCAGTACGTGCTGGAGGAGGCCTCCGGCGGCCGGATGCACTACATGTTCAACCGGGTCGGCGGCCTCAAGGAGGACCTGCCGGCCGGCTGGCTCGGCCGGGTCCGCACCGCCGTTGCCACCGTGCGCTCGCAGCTGCCGGTCTTCGAGGACCTCGTCCTCGGCAACGAGATCTTCCGCGCCCGCACCGCCGGCGTCGGCGTCCTCACCAGGGCGCAGGCCGAGGCGTACGGCGTCAGCGGCCCGATCGCCCGGGCCAGCGGCCTCGACCTCGACCTGCGCCGCGACGAGCCGTACCTCGCCTACGGCTCCGAGGAACTGCGGCAGGTGCTCACCGTGGTCACCCGCGAGGAGGGCGACTGCCTGGCCCGCTTCGAGTGCCTGCTGGAGCAGACCCTCAACTCGCTGGACCTCGCCGACGCCTGCCTCGACAAGCTCGCCACGCTGCCGCCCGGCCCGGTCAACCAGCGGCTCCCCAAGGTGCTCAAGGCCCCCGAGGGCAGCACCTACGCGTGGACCGAGAACCCGCTCGGGATCAACGGCTACTACCTGGTCTCGCATGGCGACAAGACGCCGTGGCGGCTCAAGCTGCGCTCGGCGTCCTTCAACAACATCCAGGCGCTGACCGAGCTGCTGCCGGGGACGCTGGTCGCGGACATGGTGGCGATCCTGGGGTCGATGTTCTTCGTGGTCGGGGACATCGACAAGTAGGGCCGGTCAGTTCTTCCCGGTCTTCCCTGCCGTTCCTGCCGTTCCTGCCGTTCCTGCCGTCCCCGCCGTCCCCGCCTTCCCGGCCTTCTTGGCCGGGTCGGCCGGGTGCGGGGCCACCTTGCGGTCGCCCTTGGTGGCGATCCGCTCCTCGCACAGCCGGGCCAGCACCTCGTACGCCTCCTTGCCCATGAGCTCGGTGAGCTCGGGGCGGTAGCTGACGTACACCGGCTCCGCGCCCTGGTGGGCCGCCGGGGCGCCGGTGCACCACCAGTGCAGGTCGTGGCCGCCCGGGCCCCAGCCGCGGCGGTCGTACTCGCCGATCGACACCTGGAGGTAGCGGGTGTCGTCGGGGCGGTCGATCCAGTCGTAGGTGCGGCGGATCGGCAGCTGCCAGCAGACGTCCGGCTTGGTCTCCAGCGGCTCGCGGCCCTCCTTGAGCGCGAGCGCGTGCAGGGCGCAGCCGGCGCCGCCCGCGAAGCCCGGGCTGTTCACGAAGATGCAGGCGCCGTTGACCCGGCGGGTCTGGCGGTCGCCGTCCTCGTCCAGCATGGTGATGCCGCCGTCGGCGACGATCCGGCCCTTGGCGTCGGTGCCCTCGGCGAAGTTCTCCCACAGCTCGGGAGTCAGCCGGGCCGCGTGCGACCGGACGCGCTTCTCGTCGTCCTCGTCCGAGTAGTGCGCGCCCAGCGTGCAGCAGCCGTCCGACTCGCCACGGCCCTCGCGGATGCCGTGGCAGCCCTGGCCGAAGACGCAGGACCAGCGGGAGGTCAGCCAGGTGAGGTCGCAGCGGAAGACCTGCTCCTCGTCGGCGGGGTCGGCGAACTCGACCCAGGCGCGGGGGAAGTCGAGCGGGACCTCGTCGCGCGGGATCTCGCGGCGCAGGGTCGGCATCGCGAGGTCGACGGGGGCGGGGGAGGCCTTGGGCTTCGCCTTGGCCTTTTTCTTGGACGTTTCTGCTGGTGCCACCCGGCAAGGGTAGAGCTTTCGTGGGCGATGGCGCGGTGGCGGGACCGGTGGCGGGGCCCGTGGCGGTGGGACCGTCCGGGGTGAAGGCGGGGTGAAGAGGTCCGTCGGGCCCTGCGGGCGGGCCCGGGGGCGTGCCTAGGATGGCGGCCGGCCCGCCACGGGGCCGCTACGGGGAGGTGCGGGGATGGCAGACGGCAGCACCGGGGTGTCCGGCCGCGCGGGCGGGGAGTTCGTCGTCAAGCCGTGGGAACTGCACGGCGAGGGGCGGGAGTTCGAGAAGATCGGCGGCGAGCTGACGAAGGCCGTCGCCGCCCTGGAGCAGGGGCTCGCCGCGCTCGGCGCCCCCTCGGGGGCGGACCGGCCGGGCAGCGGGTTCGCCGCCGTGTACGGGCTGGCGCGCGGTGAACTCGTCGGGGGGCTGCGGGGGTTGGCCGGGCGGGTGACCGGGATCGGGGCCGGGCTGCACGCGATGGCCGCGCGGACGGCCGACGCGGACAGCTCGGCGGCGAGCGGGTTCGGGGCGTCGGCGGTGTCGGGGGCGCCGGGGGCGCCGGGGGTGTCGGGCGCGGCAGGGGTGCCGGGCACGGCGGGGGTGCCGGGGGCCTCGCCGGTGACGTCCGCGGTGTACTCGACGGTGCCGGAGGCAACCCCGGGGGCGGCCCCCGCCGTCCCCAAGGACATGCCGGTCTGACGGACCCGGCTCGAAGGGGGAAGCGCGTGTCCCGGAAACTGCCCGAGGAACTGGTCCCGGTGCTGGCCCGGACCGGCCAGCAGTGGCTGCAGGCCGACGAGGAGGGCCTGCGCAAGGCCGCCGGAGTCTGGCGCGAGTTCGGCAAGGAGGCCGACCGGCTCACCCGCCGCTGCGGTGAGTCCGTCCGGCGGGTCACCGCCGACAACTCCGGTCACGCGGTCGAGGCCTTCGGAGCGTACTGGCAGGCCTTCAGCGGCGGCGGCAGGGGCCACCTGGACGACGCGCACAGCGCGGTCGGGCTGGTCGCCGGGGCCTTCGACACGGCCGCGCGGGCCGTGGACACCTGCAAGGCCGAGATCATCGCGACCCTGCAGCAGCTCGCCGCCGACCTCAAGCAGGCCGAGGAACAGGCGGCCAGGGCCAAGGAGGCGGCCGGCAAGGTCGCCGCGACGGCCGCCGGCGACCCGGCGAAGAGCGGGGTGGTCGGCGGGCTGGAGAACGCCGTCGGCGGCTTCGCGGCCACGGTGAGGAACGTCGCCACCGAGCAGGTCGCGGCGGGGGTGGCGGCGGTCGCCGTCGAGGCCGCCGCACTGAAGATCGGCGGACTGCTCGCCGAACTCGCCCGCGCCATGAAGGACGCCCTGTCCGGCGTGCTCAAGGAGCCGGCCGCCGTCGCCCTGCTGAAGCTCGGCACCGCGCAGGGGACGGGGGTCACCGCCGCCGCGTACCGCAGCGGCGCGTTCGACCCGCTCGCCGCCGGGCTGCCCGCCGCCCTCGGCGAACCGGGCGTGCTCGCTGCGGACGGCTCCGGGCTGGTCCTGCTCGCCGGGAAGGACGGCAAGCCGCTGGTCGGCGTGCCGGGGCTGACGGTCAAGGTGGACGAGCACGGCAAGCCCGTCCTCGGCCCGGACGGGCAGCCGGTCATCCTCCGTGCCGACGGCACACCGGTGGCCGACGCCACCGGGCTGCTGATCGTCCCGGGACCGGACGGCAAGCCGGTGGTCGGGGTGGCGGACCTGGCCGTCCGGCTGGACGAGCACGGGCAGCCGGTGCTCACCGGCGAGGACGGCAAGGAGGTCCGCGGGGTGCCGCTCGCCGGGCTGACGCCGGGGACGGACGGGCCCGGTGTCGACGAGCCCGGTGTCGACAAGCCGGGGGCGGACAAACCGGTCGCGGGTGCGACGCCCGACGGGCCGGCGGATCCGAAGGCGCCGGGCGCCGTGACGGTGGCCTCGTTCGCGGTGGCGGAGCCTGGGGCGGTCGTCGGCGGCCCGGACGCGGCGGTCGCGGCGAGCGCGCCCGTGGGTGCGGTGTCGGCCGGGGCCGGGGCCGGGTACGGCGCCGGGGGCTTGCCGGGGCAGCACCGGGCGACGGGCAGTGGTGGTGGGGGTGGCAGTGACTGGACGCCGCCGGCCGTTGCCGCGCCGGTCCGGCAGGGCGGCGGGTCGGCGGGCTGGTCGGAGGGGGACTACCCGCTCCAGGCGCCCGCGGCTTCCTCGCACAGTGGTGGCAGTGGTGGTGGCGGTGGTGGTGCGAGCAGTGCGGGCGGTGGCGGTGGGCCGGTGACCGTACGGACGGACTCGGTGAGTGCGCCGGCCGCGCCCGTCACCGCGCCGTCCGTCGGTGTCCCCTCGCACGGGCCGGCGCCGGACGCACCGTCGACGGTACGGCCGGTCGGGGTGCCCGGACAGTTCGGGACTCCGGCGTACGGCGGCGGGTACGGCGGGTACCAGGCGGCCGGTCCGGTCGGCACCGTCGGGCCCGGGCCGCTGGCGGGCACCGGAGGCGGACCCGTGAACGTGGCGGCACCGTTCGGCAGTGGCGTCGGGGCGGGCGCGGCCAGCGGCCCCGGTGGCGTGGTGGGCGGCGGCCCGGCCGTCGGCGCACCGCAGCCCGGCACATCGCAGCCCGGCGCGCCGGCGGCCCGGACCCCGGTCGGCGCGGCGCCGCACCCGGTCGTCGGACCGCCGCCGGTCCAGGCCGCGCCGCCGCCTCCGACCGCACCCCCGATCGTCGGGACCACCCCCGTGACCGGCCGACCCGAAGCGCACCCGGGGGAGGCCCGGCGACGGGAGAGCGCGGCGGGCCTCGCCGACCCGACCCTCGCCTGGGGCGCGGTCCCGGTCGCGACCGCCCATGCGATGGCCCTCCAACTCGCCCTTCGCGCACGGTGCGGAGCCCAGCCGGACGATCCGGCGGTACGGCTGCGCAGCATCGCCGACAGCCGTCCGTACGGCCTGCCGGGCGGGCTTGCGCCGGTCGACCCGGAGCACCAGGCCGAGCTCGAACGCCGCGCACCCCGGGACGAGGACGGCCGGCCCGTCCGCCACCCCGACCCGGCGGCCGGCGGCTGGGCGGAGGCCGTCAACGACGGCGGCTACCGCGAACCGGGCCGGGCGAACAACAGTCTGGAGATCGCCCTCTCCGCGGTCGAGTGCTACACCGGCCGCCCGACCTGTGCGGCCCCGCGCATCCCCACCGAGGGCGACGCCGGTGAACGCGGCGGCCGGGACCGCGCCGAACGCGAACTCGGCGCCCCGTTCCGGGACCTGGGCGACGGCGGCCGCGCCTTCGACCGCCTCGCCGACGACCTGCGCCGCGCCGGCCACGGTTCCCAGGCGGTGCTCCTCACCCTCGACGCCTACGGCCGCCCGCACGCCTGGAACGCCGTCAACCACCAGGACACCGTCACCTACCTCGACCACCAACTCGCCCGCCAGGCCCCCACCCCCCTCCACCCCGCCACCCACGGCCTCTGGGCCATCGCCCTCACCCCCGAAGGCCGCCCTCTCGACCTCACCCCCGCCGCCTGACCCGCACCCGGATGCGTAGGAAGTCGACCGGGCCGACTTCCTGCGCGGTTCGGTTCCGGCGTTGGGGACCAGCGGTACAGCCGTTGGCGCCAAGCACGTGATCTTGGTCGTCCAGCACAGGCGATCGGGCTGTTGCGGGGGTTCGCCGGAAGCTCTTCGATCGCTGGCGGGGGCCGGCTGCCGTCCGCCGCATGCCGGTGGAATTTCTGACTGATGAGCAGGCTGAGGCGTACGGGAAGTTCGCCGAGGAGCCGACGAGGCCCGAGCTGGAGCGGTTCTTCTTCCTCGATGACGAGGACCGGAAGCTGATGGCGAAGCGGCGTGGTGATCACAACCGGCTCGGATCCGCCGTCGAGTGGGCGGTGGTGGGGGCGCCCGCTCGTCTGTCAGATGGAAGTGGAGAGTGCTACGTGGCGCCATTGGTCGAGTTCACGCCGTACCAGATCCAGTTTCGCCTCGATGCGCTCGACCGCGTCTGCGCCCAGTTGGAGGCGCAGCGGAGGCTCGACGGTCTCGGTGACGTCGACGATGGCTTTGGCAGCCTTCACCGGGTCGCCCGGCTGGCGGCCGTCGTAGTGGGCCAGCGCCTCGCGCACCGGTCCCGCGCCTTCGGTGTAGTCGGCGATGGTGGCCGGCTCGACTTGAAAGCTGGAGCTGCCCAGGAAGTCCGTGCGAAAGCCGCCCGGCTCGATGATCGTGACGCGGACTCCGAGGGGGGCCAGTTCGCCGTGCAGTGCTTCGGAGATGCCTTCGAGGGCGAATTTCGATGCGCCGTACAGGCCCGTCGCCGGTGCGGTGGCGAAACCGCCCACGGAGCTGATGTTCAGGACATGTCCGGATCGCTGGGCGCGCAACGTCGGCAGGGTCGCCCGCAACGTGTTGAGGACGCCGAACACGTTGACGTCGAACAGTGCCCGAGCGGCCTGGTCGGAGGTCTCCTCGATTGCGCCGACGAGGCCGTAACCGGCGTTGTTGGCCACGATATCGATCCGGCCGAACCGGGCCAGCCCGGCCTCCACCGCGGCCGTCAGCTGCTTCGGTTCGGTCACGTCCGCGTTCACCGCCAGCAGTTCATCCGGCTTGTGCGGGTACGCCTTGAGCACTGCCGATGCGTCCCTCGCAGTGGCGATCACGCTGTGCCCTCGGTCCAGTGCCTCACGGGTGATCGCCGCGCCGAGCCCCCGCGATGCCCCAGTGACAAACCAAATACTCATGTTCTCCCCTGTTCTGATGGCCCGATGGGCCGACAACTCGACGCTAGACCCTAGAGTCGGGTCTAGATCAACAGCTGTGTGAGGGAGGGGCGCTCATGGGCCTGAGCATCGGTGAGGTGGCGCAGCGCAGTGGGCTGAGCGTGCACGCGTTGCGGTTCTACGAGCGGGAGGGCCTGTTCGCCAACCCGGTACGCCGCCTGTCCAACGGCCGCCGGATCTATCACGAGGAAGATCTGGAGTGGCTGGCGATCTGCACAAAGCTACGTTCCTCCGGCATGTCCCTGGCGATGATCCGGCAGTACATCGAGCTGGTCCGCCAGGGCCCGGGCAACGAACACGAGCGGCTTGAGCTGCTGCGCCGACACCAAAACCATGTGGAGGCGCAGATCCGGGAGCTGCAGGGGACCCTGGACGTGATGCGACACAAGGTGCGGATCTACGAGAACCATGTCGCCCGCGGCGAAGCCGACCGACTTTGGAACCCATCCCACCCGGATACCGAGCAATGCGCAGAACATGTGATCGGCTCTGTGTGCGAGCTGAGCGACCAGCTTGCCCCGGCACTCGGCCAGCAGCGGATTGCCGCAGTCACCTCTTCGAGTGAAAGGAGCGGCAGCGGCCACCCGTCGGCGAAGACCATCAGACCCTGCTGATCGCGTCCGTCATCGACACCGATCACCACGCAAAGCCACAGGTCACAGCCCTACCCGGAGGAGCGGCTGAAGATAAGCTTCGCTCTCCGGATGTGCACGGTCCGCTACATCGGGTTGTTCCTGGAGGACCCTCTGGCGGTGCCGTGGCCGGTGGCCGAGCACCTGGCCGCGCGGTTGGAGATCGAGGACGTCTCCTGCGTCAAGGAGTACACCGAGCGGTTGGGAGAAGTGGTGCGAGAAGTCGGCCTGTCCGACTTCCGGTGCTTGGTGCGGGCCCGGCGTGGGGGCGTAGGGTCGCGGGTCGGGCCGGGATGGGCGTCGGGGAGTGGACGGGACGGGGGTGGCCGGGTGATTTCGCGGGCGCAGGCGGTGGAGGCGGGGCACCGGTGGATCAACGGGGATCTGCCGCAGGGCGCCGGAGCGGTGCGGCGGGTGTGCACCCACGAGTTCGAGCTCGGCTGGGTGGTGTGGGCCGAGCCCGCCCGGGCGGTGGTGGACCCGCGGACGGGGGAGCGGCGGGCGCCCGAGGAGGTGGGGGCTGCCTGCGCCGTGGTGGACCGGGACAGCGGTCGGTTCTCGGTGTGGCCCTCGGTTCCGGTGGACGAAGTGATCGGGCTGTACCGGGACTTCGTCGGTGCCGGCGGCTACGACCCGACCCTCCCACCGGCGACCGGCCGGGGCGCCCGGGCCGAGCTGACCTACCGGGACGGCACGGGCGAGGAGCGGTCCCTGGCCCTGCGTTCCGCGGGGGGCCTGCCGCACCCCGCGCTGCGCGGCTGGTGGTGGCTGCGCGAGCAGGGCGTCGCCGCCGAGGACGTGCTGGCCGTCCGGACCGACCTGCGGCCGAGCGCCCTGCCCGGCGGTTACTGGTCGTACGCGCTGGCCGCCGAACTGCCCCACGCCCGGATCGACTTCGAGCTCCCGTACGGCCCGCGCTTCGACCACCGGGCCGCCGCCGTACGGGCGCTGCCCGCGCCGCCGGACGGTCCGGCCCGCAACCGGGTGCCCTTCCCCCGCGCGGTGCGCAACGCACCCGACGAGACCGACGCGGCGCTCGCCGCCCGGCTCGCGGAGCGGTTCGGCCCGGCGGGCGTCCAGCGCTTCGAGCCGGCGGACGTCGCCCGCGCCGAACTGCCCGGGGACGCGGCCGCGTTGCTGCTGACGGTGGGTGTCCCGGTGGCCGTGCCGGGGTTCTTCGCGCTGCACCACCCGGGCGCGGAGGCGATCGCCGACGGCACCCGCCAGGGTGGCGCCTTGCCCCTGCTCGCCGCGCACCTGGCCGAGCTCGGCCGTGGCACACGGGCGGCCGAGCGGGAGCGCCTGGCGCTGGCCGGGCAGCTGGTGCTGGGGACGGACGGCTGGGCGCTGCTGGCCCTCGACCCGGCGGACGGCGCCGTCCGGGCGGTCGACCCGGACTACGCGACCGCCCGCCACTGCAACGCGAGCCTGCGCGCCTTCGTCCGCTGCCTGGAACTGCTCGCCGGCTGGTGGCCTGCTCTGCGCGGGCTCGACCCGGTGGCCGCGGGCGGCGCGGTGGACGCCCTGCAGCGCGCGCTGGCGGAGGCGGACGGCACGGTCTTCGCCGACCCGGAGAACTGGTGGGCCGTCATCGTGGAGCAGCTGTGGGACGGCCTGTTGTGACGGTCGGCCGTCGCAACGGGCCACCGAAGCGCGAGAGGCGGGCGTCCGGAGGCGCGACAGCGGGCAGTCCTGGCAGCCGGTGACCGCCCGGGACGTCGACGGCCTGACCACCGACACTCCGGCCCAGGCCCGCCACCGACCGCCCCTCCGGGCGCCCGCGCGGCCACTGACCGCCCGGGCGGTACGGGCACGGACGACCGGATCCGCCGGATCGAGGGCCTGCCCGCCGACCGGTCCCGGACCAGCGTGAATACCGCCGCACCCCCCTTCACCAGGATCCGGATCGCGTAGCGTGGAGAGTTATGCGACTCGGTGTGCTCGACGTAGGTTCCAACACGGTCCACTTCCTCGTGGTGGACGCCCATCCGGGCGCTGCCCCGCTGCCCGCGTACTCGCACAAGGCCGAGCTGCGCCTCGCCGAGCTGCTGGACGCGGACGGCGCGATAAGCGAGGCCGGCATCGAGCGGCTGGTCGGCCACGTCTCCTCCTCGCTGCGGGTCGCCGAGGACAAGGGCGTCGTCGACATCCTCCCGTTCGCCACCTCCGCCGTGCGCGAGGCCACCAACGGCGAGGAGGTGCTGCGCCGGGTGACCGCCGAGACCGGCGTCGAGCTGCGCGTGCTCTCCGGGCAGGACGAGGCCCGGCTCACCTTCCTGGCCGTCCGCCGCTGGTTCGGCTGGTCCTCGGGCCGGCTGCTCAACCTGGACATCGGCGGCGGCTCGCTGGAGATCGCCTGCGGCCTGGACGAGCAGCCGGACGTCGCCTGTTCGCTGCCGCTGGGTGCCGGTCGGCTGACCGCCCGCTGGCTGCCGGGGGACGTCGCCGACCCGGACGGGCTGCGCGAGCTGAGACGCCACATCCGGGCCGAGCTCGCCACCGTGGTCGGCGAGATCACCCGGCTCGGCCCGCCGCGGCACGCGGTCGCCACCTCCAAGACCTTCAAGCAGCTGGCCCGGATGACCGGCGCCGCCCCGGCCGACGCCGGCCCGTACGCCGACCGCCGGCTCACCCGCAGCGGGCTGGCCGCCTGGCTGCCCCGGCTGTCCGCGATGACCGTCGCCCAGCGCGCGCAGATCCCCGGTGTCTCCGAGGGCCGGGCCAAGCAGCTGCTGGCCGGCGCGCTGGTCGCCGACGCGGCGATGGACCTGTTCGGCCTGGACGAGCTGGACGTCTGCCCGTGGGCGCTGCGCGAGGGCATCATCCTGCGCCGTCTGGACGCCATGGACAGCCCCGCCGACCGCCGCCGCCCGGCGCTCACCCCGTAACCCGGGCGCGCCCGGGACGGCCGTCCCGCCGGGCGGCACCGCGACACCCGGGCGCCGGACACCCGCCCCGGTTCGGCACCGACCAATGACCGAATCGACCACCGATCGACCGCCCCCGACACAACGTGCCGATGGTCACTGCGCCTGTCGTCCCGCCCCGTTCGCAGCGTGCTCCGCTTACGCTGTCTCCCGTGGTGCAACCAGCGGGCGAGGACGGAACGCAGGAGGGCCGCACTCCCGGGAACGGGCAGTCGCGGTCGGACGGCCCGCGCCGCCGGCTCGGCAAGGCGGTCACGGGCGCCACCGCCGCCCAGGCCGCGAAGCAGGCCGCGAAGGCGGTCAAGGCCGCCCAGCGCACCGCGAAGACGGCCGCAGCGAAGACGGCAGCGGCCAAGACGGCTGCGGCGAGGACGGCAGCCGCCAAGACGGCCGCAGCGAGGGCTGCCGCCACGAAGACCGCCGCCACGAAGACCGCCGCCCCGAGGACGACAGCGGCGAAACCGGCCACCACGAAACCGGCCGCCACGAAGCAGGCCACCGCCGGGAAGCCCGCCCCGAAGAGCGCCGCCGCGAAGCAGCCCGCCCCGAAGGAGACCCGCACCGCCCGGGCCGCAGGCGCCGCCAAGGCCGCCGTCCAGTCCGTCCGCTCGGTCAAGGCAGCCAAGCGCGAGGCCGCCCGCCCGCCGCTGCTGCGCACCACCGACCGGCTGGTGCTGCCCCGGCACCCGGCCCTGCACATCCCCGACACCAAGGTGGTGCTGTCCACCGCCTCGGTGTACCCGGCGAGCACCGCCGTCGCCTTCGAGCTGGCCGCCAAGCTCGGCTACGACGGGGTCGAGGTGATGGTCTGGAACGACCCGGTCAGCCAGGACATCGACGCCCTGCGCCGGCTTTCCGACGCCCACCAGCTGCCCGTCCTGGCCGTGCACGCGCCCTGCCTGCTGATCACCCAGCGGGTGTGGACCACCGACCCGTGGACCAAGCTGGTCCGGGCCCGGGCGGCGGCCGAGAAGCTCGGAGCGAGCGCCGTGGTCGTCCACCCGCCGTTCCGCTGGCAGCGCCAGTACGCACGGGAGTTCGTCGAGGGCATCAACCGGATGGCGGGCGAGACCGACGTCCGCTTCGCCGTCGAGAACATGTACCCGTGGCGCTACCGCGACCGCGAGATGCTCGCGTACGCGCCCGGCTGGGACGTCACCGACGAGGAGTACCGGCACTTCACCATCGACCTGTCGCACGCCGCCACCTCCCGGATCGACACCTTCGCCATGGTCGAGCGGATGGGCGACCGGCTCGCCCACGTCCACCTGGCCGACGGCAGCGGCTCCGGCAAGGACGAACACCTGATCCCCGGCCGCGGCAAGCAGCCCTGCGCCGAGCTGCTGGAGCACCTGGCCCGCACCGGCTTCGACGGCCACGTGGTGCTGGAGGTCAACACCCGCCGCTCGGCCTCCCCCGCCGAACGCGAGGCCGATCTGGCCGAGGCCCTCGCCTTCACCCGCTTGCACCTGGCCACCCCCTCGCACGTACGCTGAGCCGTCCGGCCCGAGAGGGTGCGAACCGCCTTGCCGAGGGGGAAGGGTGACGAAGGATCAGGAGTTCGTCGGACTCCGCGACTTCCGCGAGCTGGCCGCGAGTTTCGGCGCGGTGGCCGCCGCGTACGACCGCGGCCGCCCCGGCTACCCGGAGGAACTGTTCGACGAGCTGGAGCGGCTCTGGGGCCGTGAGCTCAAGGGCGCCAGGGTGCTGGACGTCGGCGCCGGCACCGGCATCGCCACCCGCCTGCTGGCGGCCCGCGGTGCGGACGTCGTCGCCGTCGAGCCCTCCGCCGGGATGGCCGCGCAGTTCCAGGCCGTCTCACCGCACCTCCCGGTGGTCCGCGGCGGCGGCGACGACCTGCCCTTCCACGACGGCTCCGCCGACCTGGTCACCTACGCCCAGGCCTTCCACTGGACGCACCCCGAGAAGTCCGTCCCCGAGGTGGTCCGGGTGCTGCGGCCCGGCGGCGCCGTCGCGGCCTGGTGGAACGTCTTCGACGAGACCGTCCCGTGGGTGCGCGCCCGCGGCGAGCGGCTGTCGGCCGCGCTGTCCGGCCGCTACCACGGCTACCAGGGGGTCGCCGGGCTGATCGCCCCCGCCGCCGACGCCGGGCTGGAGGTCTCCCGCACCAAGCTGCGCTGGCAGCGGCAGGTGCCCGTCGACCAGGTCGTCGACAACCTCACCTCGCGCTCCTACTTCGCCTCGCTCGCCCCCGAGCAGCGCGAACCGCTGCTCGCCACCGAGCGCGCGGCGCTGCTGGCCGAGTTCCCGGACGGGCAGGTGGTCGAGCCGTACGTCGTGGACCTCACCGTGGCCGTCAAGCGGGGCTGAGGACCGCCCACCGTCTGCCCGCATCGCGGACGGACCGTCCGCCGGCCGGACGGCGGGCGTAGGCTCGGTACCCACAGCGGCCCCCGAACCCTCCCGGCAGCGGGGAGCCGGCGAGCCCCGAAGGAGTGGAGCACAGTGCCCGAGCTGAGGTCCCGTACGGTCACCCACGGTCGCAACATGGCAGGCGCCCGGGCGCTTCTCCGGGCGGCCGGCGTAGCCCGCGAGGACTTCGGCAAGCCGATCATCGCGGTCGCCAACTCCTTCACCGAGTTCGTCCCCGGTCACACCCACCTCCAGCCGGTCGGCCGGATCGTCTCCGAGGCGATCAAGCAGGCGGGCGGCATCCCGCGCGAGTTCAACACCATCGCCGTGGACGACGGCATCGCGATGGGCCACGGCGGCATGCTGTACTCGCTGCCCTCGCGCGACCTGATCGCCGACTCGGTCGAGTACATGGTCAACGCGCACTGCGCCGACGCCCTGATCTGCATCTCCAACTGCGACAAGATCACCCCGGGCATGCTGATGGCCGCGCTGCGCCTCGACATTCCGACCGTGTTCGTCTCCGGCGGCCCCATGGAGGCCGGCAAGGCCACCCTGGTCGACGGCACGGTGCGCAAGCTCGACCTGGTCGACGCGATCTCCCAGGCGGTCAACGAGAACGTCTCCGACGAGGACATCGCGATCATCGAGGAGAACGCCTGCCCCACCTGCGGCTCGTGCTCAGGCATGTTCACCGCCAACTCGATGAACTGCCTGACCGAGGCTATCGGCCTCTCGCTGCCCGGCAACGGCTCGGTGCTCGCCACCCACACCGCCCGCCGGGCACTGTACGAGAAGGCCGGGCAGACCGTCGTCGGGATCGCCAACCGCTACTACGGCGGCGACGACGCCTCGGTGCTGCCCCGTGCGATCGCCACCCGCGCCGCCTTCGAGAACGCCATGGCCCTGGACATCGCCATGGGCGGCTCGACCAACACCATCCTGCACCTGCTCGCCGCCGCCCAGGAGGCCGAGCTGGACTTCGACATGCGGGCCATCGACGCGATCTCCCGCAAGGTGCCCTGCCTGTCCAAGGTCGCGCCGAACGGCTCGTACTACATGGAGGACGTGCACCGGGCCGGCGGCATCCCGGCCATCCTGGGCGAGCTGTACCGGGCCGGGCTGCTCAACGAGGACGTCCACACCGTGCACGCCGACTCGCTCGCCGAGTGGCTCAAGACCTGGGACGTGCGCGGCGGCTCCCCGTCCGACGAGGCCGTCGAGCTGTGGCACGCCGCCCCCGGCTGCGTCCGCTCCGCCGAGGCCTTCTCGCAGTCCGAGCGCTGGGAGTCGCTGGACACCGACGCCGCCAGGGGCTGCATCCGCAGCGTCGAGCACGCCTACTCGGTCGAGGGCGGCCTGGCCGTGCTGTACGGCAACCTCGCCGAGGACGGCTGCATCGTGAAGACCGCCGGCGTGGACGAGTCGATCTGGACCTTCAGCGGCCCGGCCGTCGTGGTCGAGTCCCAGGAGGACGCGGTCGAGGCGATCCTCGCCAAGCGGGTCAAGGAGGGCGACGTCGTCGTCATCCGCTACGAGGGCCCCAAGGGCGGCCCGGGCATGCAGGAGATGCTCTACCCGACCTCCTTCCTCAAGGGCCGGGGCCTGGGCAAGGCCTGCGCGCTGGTCACCGACGGCCGTTTCTCCGGCGGCACCTCGGGCCTGTCCATCGGCCACGCCTCCCCGGAGGCGGCCTCCGGCGGCACCATCGCGCTGGTCGAGGACGGTGACACCATCGCCATCGACATCCCCGGCCGCCGGATCTCCCTGGAGGTCCCGGACGAGGTCCTGGCCGAGCGCCGCCGCGTCCTGGAGGCCGCGGGCGGCTACCGGCCGAAGAGCCGCGACCGGCAGGTCAGCCAGGCCCTGCGGGCGTACGCGGCGATGGCCACCTCGGCGGACAAGGGCGCCGTCCGGGACGTGAGCAAGCTCGGCTGAGCCCGCACGGACCGAGGAGGAGCCGTCCCGCAGGCCGGGACGGCTCCTCCGCCGCATGCGGCGGTCGGGTGATAATCGACGGCGTGAGCGAGCAGCCCCCCATCCCCGCCCCCGCCCCCGCCGGCACCCCCGAGCCGGAGCCGATCCGCTTCTTCGGCACCAGCTGGCTCAACCGGGACAACGGCTACTGGCTGCGCCGGGTCGCCGTCTCGGTCGGTGCCCTGGCCGCGACCGCCGCCGCCGTGCTGGTGCTGCGCTTCGGCGTCGAGGGCGTCGCGCTCTCCGACAGCGGCGGCTTCGTGAACGGGCTGCTGACCGCCGCCATCGTGGTCTGCTCGATGATGGCCGTGCGGCGCACCTGGAAGGTGCTCACCGAGGGCAAGGACCAGCTGACCGGCTGGATGGCCGAGGACACGTCGCTCGGCGCGGTCTGGCTGATCGGCGGGGCCGGCTCCCTGGCCGCCTACTTCGCCCGCAGCCTGGTCGAGGCCCCCGGCGAGGGCGTCAAGCGGGCCGCCTACCAGCGGGCCGTCGAGCAGCACGGGAAGCTCCGGGCCGGCCGCAGTGGCCGGCCCGGCGCCAAGCGCAAGCGCTGACCGTGCCGCAGCCGGTGCTCGCCCCGCTTCGTGCGGAACCGCGCCGCTGCCCGGTCCTCCGGCTGCTCAGTCCTTGCCACGGGCCTGCTTGACCGACCCGACCACCCCGGCGATCGCCAGCAGCAGGCCGGCCGGCAGCAGCGAGACGAAGAAGGCGTCGAACAGGCCCGCGTCGCCGAGGAACAGCTGGGCCAGCGTGTTCAGCGCCAGCAGGCCGCCGGCCGCCGGGAGCGCAGCCTGCCACGGGTGTTCGTTCGCCCAGCGGCGCAGCCGCCGGTCGGCGGTGTCGCGCCGCAGTTGGCCGCCGACGGTGCCGACCAGGAAGAAGAAGAACAGGCCCCAGCCGGCCGGTGAGGCCAGCATGCTCAGCGACCAGTTCCCGGAGATCGCCTCGATCCCCAGGGCCGTCGCCCCCACCACCGCACCGACCCCCGCGGCGGTCCGCCACGGACCCACGGTCGCCGAGGCGACGGCGAGTTGCCGGTTCTCACGTCGGGACATTTCGTCGTGTGCCATGGCTCCACGGTGCGCCCGCCGGAGCCCGGAGGCCATAGGGGAAACCCCCGAGATTTCTCCCTAGGGGCAGGGTCGTTCGGGTCCGTGGCGACCACGGAGCGGACGGTCCCCGCGGGTGCCGCCGGGCGGTGCGAGGATGGCCGCAGCACCGAGGCAAGGAGTGGACCATGGGCAGCAGCGCAGCACACGGACAGAAGATCGCCTTCCTGGGCACCGGCAAGATCGGCGAGGCCCTGCTCTCCGGTCTGCTGCGGGCCGGCAAGAACCCGGCCGACGTCCTGGTGACCGCCCGGCGTCCCGAGCGCGCGGTCGAACTCGCGGCCCGCTACGGCGTGGTGGCCGTCTCCAACATCGAGGCCGCCAAGCTCGCCGACACCCTGATCCTCGCGGTCAAGCCGCAGGACATGGGCGCTCTGCTGGACGAGCTGGCCCCGCACGTCGGTCCGGACCGGCTGGTGATCTCGGCCGCGGCCGGCGTCCCCACCGCCTGGTTCGAGGAGCGGTTGGCGCCGGGTACCCCGGTGGTCCGGGTGATGCCCAACACCCCGGTCCTGGTGGACGAGGGGATGAGCGTCATCTCGGCCGGCTCGCACGCGGGCGAGGAGCACCTGGTGCGCGCCGAGGAGATCTTCAGCTCGGTCGGCAAGGCGCTGCGGCTGCCCGAGTCCCAGCAGGACGCGGCCACCGCGCTGTCCGGCTCCGGTCCGGCCTACTTCTACTTCCTGGTCGAGGCGATGACCGACGCCGGCATCCTGCTCGGGCTGCCCCGGCAGGTGGCGCACGACCTGATCGTGCAGTCCGCGATCGGCGCCTCGGTGATGCTGCGCGACTCCGGCGAGCACCCGGTGAAGCTGCGCGAGGCGGTCACCTCCCCGGCCGGCACCACCATCGCGGCGATCCGCGAGCTGGAGAACCACGGGGTGCGGGCCGCCCTGCTCGGCGCCCTGGAGGCGGCCCGGGACCGCTCCCGGGAGCTGGCCTCGGGCGGGAAGTAGCGGGAAGCCGCGGGGAAACGGTCCGCGGAAACCCGCGGCAGAAGTCCCTGCGCGACCCCTCCCGCAATCGCGGCGCACCCCCTACGCTCTCGCCAACATCGTCCTACCGGTCGGTAGCGAGGTCGCCTGGAGGTCCGCTTGAGTGCCGCACCCCCCACGATCCCGCCCGGCCTGCGCGCCGGGCGGGCCGCGCTCGCCGTCAGCTTCCTGCTCCAGGGCACCGTCTTCGCCCTGCTGGTCACCTGCATCCCGGAGATCCAGCACCGGTACGGGCTGAGCGACGGGCTGCTGCCGGTCTTCCTGGCCGCGGTGCCGGTCCTGGCCGGGGTCGGCTCGATCCTCTCCGAGCAGCTGGTGAAGCGCACCGGCGCGCGGGCCGTGCTGCGGGTGGTCCAGCCCGCCGTCTGCCTCAGCCTGGCGGCCGTCGGACTGGGCGGCACGCTGTGGCAACTCGCCCTGGCGCTCGGCGCGTTCGGCCTCCTGGTGGGCGCGCTGGACGCCAGTATGAACATGCTCGGGGTGGGGCTCCAGCACCGCTACGGCCGCTCGATCATGATCGGCTTCCATGCCGCGTTCAGCCTCGGCGGCATCCTCGGCGCGGCCCTGGCAGGCCTCGGCTCGCACTACGCCCTCGGGCTGCCGGTGCTGTTCGGCACGGCCGCCGCCGTGGTCGCCCCCCTTGCCGTGCTGACCGGCACCCTCCCCCGGCCTTCGGCCGGGGCGACCCCCACCGCCGGCCCGGCCGAACTCGGCGACGCCGTCCGGGAGGCCGCCGAGGCCGCCGCCCGGTCCGTCCCCTGGCGTCCGCTGCTGCCGCTCTGCCTGGCGATGGCCTTCGCGTACATCGCGGACGCCTCGGTCTCCAACTACAGCGTCAAGTACCTCACCGACGGGCTGGGCAGCCCGGAGGACCTCGCCAAGCTCTCCTACCTGGGCTACATGGTCGCGATGCTGCTCGGCCGCGCCCTGGGCGACCGCGCGGTGCAGCACTTCGGCGCCGTTCCGGTGGTCCGCGCCGGTGCCGCGCTGGCCGCGCTCGGCTTCGCAGTGGCCGCCCTCGCGCCCGCCGCCTGGGCGGGCATTGCCGGCTTCACCGTGCTGGGCTTCGGCATCTGCGCGATCATCCCGCAGGTGTTCGCGGCCGGCGGCCGGCTCTTCCCGGCCGACTCGGACGCCGCGGTGGCCCGGCTCAACCTCTTCAACTACGCGGGTTTCCTGCTGGGTTCGCCGCTGGTCGGGGCGATCGCGGACGCGAGCTCGTACCGCTGGGCGCTGCTCGCCCCGATGCTGCTGGTGCTTGCCGTCCTGCCGCTGGCCGGCCGCTTCGCCCCGGCACCGGCCCTGGCCCCCGCCGTCGGGTGACGGCGGGGGCGGTCGACGGGGCGTGGGGTCAGCTGATCACGGTCTGGAGCTCGGGCAGGCCGAAGGTCCAGCTCTGGTCCTTGGCCGTGGTGGTGCCGCCCACCTGGCCGAACTCGTAGTAGACGTACGGCGCCCAGTTCAGTGTGTACGGTGCGGTGCCCCACGACGGGGTGTCGGTGATCTTGACGGTGAGCGTGACGCTCTTCGTCGCCCCGGGCGCGATCGGCGCGTTGAAGTGGAAGTTGGCGCTGTTCCCGTTGATCGCACAGTCGGAGGTGTCGCCGGTGCAGCCGACGACGGTGAACGCTCCGGCCTGCGTGTTGGCCGGCCAGGTCGGCTGGACGGACTCGTAGGCGAAGTAGATGGCGCTGTTCTCGGTGTTGGTGAGGGACAGCGTCAGGGTCAGCTGGTCTCCCGCCTTCGCCGTCGGCTTGTCGACCGCGAAGGTGGTGCCGCTGACCGCGGCGGAGGCCGGCTGGGCGGCGAAGAACACGCCAAATCCCAGTATTGCAGCGAGAATTACCCCAAGGCGTTGCACGCTGAATGGCTTCATGGCGGAGAGGATATGGAGTCGCAAAGCTTTTGTCTGCACCGCCTCAACACCCGCCTCCACAGCCGCCCCACAACTTCCGTAGTTTCATCGCGCACCTGCCGTCCGGCCGTACCCACGAGCACGGCCCCGGCGCGCCCTGGCGGCAGCCCTGCCACCGCCACCCGCTACGGTGGAGGCCATGCCCGAAGCCGAGCGTGACACCCCCTGCGGCCTGCACCTCTTCTGGGACGAGGCCGTCACCGCCTACGACTTCGGCCCCGGCCACCCGATGGACCCGACCCGGCTGGCCCTCACCATGCGGCTGGTCGAGGCACTCGGACTGAGCACCGGGCCCGGGGTGACCGTCCGCTCCGCGCCGCCCGCCGGCGAGTCCACCCTCCGGCTGGTGCACACCCGGGAGTACATCGAGGCGGTCCGGAATGCCGCCGCCCACCCCGAGCGCTCCGACCCCCTGCACGGACTCGGCACCGACGACAACTGGTCCTTCCCGGCGATCCACTCGGCCTCCGCACTGATCGCCGGCCAGTCCGTGGCCGCCGCCGAGGCGGTCTGGCGCGGCGAGACCCCGCACGCCGTCAACTTCGCCGGCGGGCTGCACCACGCGATGCCCGGCAAGGCCTCCGGATTCTGCGTCTACAACGACCCGGCGCTGGCCATCGCCCGGCTGCTCGAACTCGGGGCCGAGCGGGTCGCCTACGTCGACGTGGACGTCCACCACGGCGACGGCGTCCAGGCGGCCTTCTGGAACGACCCCCGGGTGCTCACCATCTCGTTGCACGAGCACCCGGCCACGCTCTTCCCGCAGACCGGCTGGTCGATCGAGACCGGCGGCGAGGACGCCCCCGGCTCCGCCGCCAACCTGCCGCTGCCCGCGGGCACCGGCGACGCCGGCTGGCTGCGCGCCTTCCACGCCCTGGTGCCCGAACTGCTCGACGCCTTCCGGCCGCAGGTCCTGGTCACCCAGCACGGCGCCGACACGCACCTGGAGGACCCGCTCGCCCACCTCGCCGTCACCGTGGACGCCCAGCGGCTGATCGCCGAGGCGCTGCACGACCTCGCCCACCAGCACGCCGGCGGCCGCTGGGTGGCCACCGGCGGAGGCGGCTACGCCGTGGTCGACGTCGTCCCGCGCACCTGGACTCACCTGGTCGCCACCGCCGCCGCCCGGCCCGTCGACCCGGCCACCGAGACCCCCGAGTCCTGGCGCGCCGAGGTCTACCGCCGCACCCGCCGCCCGGCCCCGCTGCGGATGACCGACGGCGCCCGCCCGGCCTGGCGCGACTTCGACTCGGGTTACGATCCGGCCGACCGACTCGATCAGGCCATCCTCGCCACCCGCCGAGCGGTGTTCCCCCAGCACGGACTGCTGGCCTGAACCCGCCCTCCCGGCCGCGCCTGGCCCGGGCCGTGCGTACCCCGGGCGGTGCCATCCGCGGGGCGGCTACGTACTGCAACAGTCCTATCTCTCACCGTACGAGGACTGCACTTCCCCTCTTCCCACTGGTACCACCCATAACTACTCTGGGGATACACGTGTGCCGGTGGAGTCACCGGAGGGGAAGCCGGTGCCTTGCACACGGGTAAGGGTCGGGTGATGGTCATGAGTTCCGTCGAGCGCCCCCTTCAGGAAGTCGTCTTCCTGACCGTGGCGGAGGTCGCCGCGGTCATGCGGGTGTCCAAGATGACGGTGTACCGGCTGGTGCACAGCGGAGAGCTGCCGGCCATCCGGGTCGGACGGTCCTTCCGGGTGCCCCAGCAGGCGGTGCACGAGTACCTCAAGGAGTCCTACGTGCGGCTCGAGAGCGCGTAGCGGCGGCGCGCGGGTGCGGGATCCACACCGGTGGGCCCCGCACCCGTTCGCCGGGGATTTCCCCCGAGTTCTCCGGCTGCCGGGGGCGCGATTTACAGCCCCGGGCAACCGGAAGGTAGGCTAGGCCCTCACGTCAGTCGTATGGACTCCGTCTCTCACGGGCGAGAGTCTCAGTGAGCGAGGGTTGTTCCGTGGGCTCTGTCATCAAGAAGCGTCGCAAGCGTATGGCCAAGAAGAAGCACCGCAAGCTTCTGAAGCGGACTCGCGTTCAGCGTCGCAACAAGAAGTAAGCGCCCCCGGCCGCGCCTAGCGCGCCCAGCGCTTCCACCGCCCGCCCGGGCCCGTCGTGGCCCGGGCGGGCGGTGTCGTTTCCCGGCCCGGCGGGGCGGCACGGTACGGTGCACGCAGGCCGCTCGGGCCGAGGGAATGGGGTGCAGCACCGTGGGTGTGGTCGTGCTCGTCACCGGCGTGGCACGCCATCTCGGTGCCCGCTTCGTCGCCGAGGTCCGCCGCCGACCGGGCGTGGACCTGGTGGTCGGCGTGGACGTGCAGCCGCCCGGGCTGCCGCCCGAGGAGCCGGCCGGCCCGGCCGCCCCGTACCGCTTCCACCAGCTCGACCTGCGCCGCCCGGTGCTCTCCCGGGTGCTCGCCGAGCACCAGGTGGACACCGTGGTGCACCTCAGCGTCAGCGCCACCGGGCTGGGCTCCACCAACCGCTCCGCGGTGAAGGAGTCCAACGTGATCGGCACCATGCAGCTGCTCGGCGCCTGCCAGAAGGCCCCCGGGGTGCGCCGACTGGTGGTGAAGTCCACCACCGGCGTCTACGGCTCCGCGCCCCGCGACCCGGCCGTGTTCAGCGAGCGGATGCAGCCCAAGGACCCGCCCGGCGGCGGCTTCGCCAAGGACGCGGCGGAGGTCGAGGGCTACGTGCGCGGCTTCGCCCGGCGCCGCCCGGACGTCGCGGTGACGGTGCTGCGCTTCGCCAACATCGTCGGCCCGAACGCGGACACCCCGCTCAGCGAGTACTTCGCGCTGCCCGTGCTGCCGACCGTCCTGGGCTACGACCCGCGGCTGCAGTTCGTGCACGAGGACGACGCCGTCGCGGTGCTCTGCCGGGCCGCCGGCGAGCCCGCACCGGGCACCGTCAACACCGGGACCTTCAACGTGGCGGGGGAGGGCGTCCTGCTGCTCTCCCAGTGCGCCCGCCGGCTCGGCCGGCCCATGCTGCCGCTGCTGCTGCCCGCGGTCAGCTGGATGGCCGCGCTGGCCCGGCAGACCCGGTTGGTGGACGTCTCGCCCGAGCAGTTGCGGCTGCTCACCCACGGCCGGGTGGTGGACACCGCACGGCTGCGCGACACCCTGGGCTACCGTCCGGCGTTCAGCACTCCGGAGGCCTTCGCCGACTTCGCCGCCGCCGGGGGCCCGGGCCTGCTGCCACCCGAGCGGCTGGCCGCCGCCACCGACCGGCTGACCGCCCTGCTCGGCCCGGAAGGGGTCGAGCCCGCCGGTCTGCCCGCCGGACCGGACACCGTACCGAACCGCCCCCGCCGACCGAGGAGCTGAACCCGCGATGAGTGCCGCAGCCGAGAACGCGCCGGGCGAGGCCAAGGTCATCCCGATCGAGTCCGCCCCCAGCTGGACCTCGCCCGAGGGGCCGAAACTGGCCGACCGGCTCGCCGGGGCCGTCGGCGGGGCGCTGTCCGGGCCGCTCGGCCCGGCCGCCACCCGGCTGTTCGGCAAGGGCTGGGAGGGCCGTGCCGCCGAGGGGCTGGCCTTCCTGCGCCGCCGGGTGACCGGCGACTACGAGGTGGACGAGTTCGGCTTCGACCGGGAGCTCACCGAGGAGGTGCTGCTCTCGCTGCTGCGCCCGCTGGCCGAGAAGTACTTCCGGATCGACGTCCAGGGCGTGGAGCACATCCCGGCCGAGGGCGGCGCGCTGATCGTCGCCAACCACTCCGGGACGATCCCGCTGGACGCCCTGATGACCCAGGTGGTCATCCACGACCACCACCCCGCCCGACGGCACCTGCGGATGCTCGCCGCCGACCTGGTCTTCGTGCTGCCCGGCATCAACGAGCTGGCCCGCAAGGCCGGCCACACGCTGGCCTGCAACGAGGACGCCCAGGCCCTGCTGGAGCGCGGCGAGGTGGTCGGGGTCTGGCCGGAGGGCTTCAAGGGCATCGGCAAGCCGTTCTCCGAGCGCTACAAGCTCCAGCGGTTCGGCCGCGGCGGCTTCGTCGCCTCGGCGCTGCGGGCCCGGGTGCCGATCGTGCCCTGCTCGATCGTCGGGGCGGAGGAGACCTACCCGATGATCGGCAACGTGAAGACGCTGGCCCGGCTGCTGGGCCTGCCGTACGTGCCGATCACCCCGACCTTCCCGTGGCTGGGCCCGCTCGGGGTGCTGCCGCTGCCGACCAAGTGGACGATCCGCTTCGGCGAGCCGATCGCCACCGACACCTACCCGGCGGAGGCGGCGGACGACCCGATGCTGGTCTTCGACCTGGCCGACGAGGTGCGCGAGACCATCCAGCACACCCTCTACCAGCTGCTGGTGCAGCGGCGTTCGGTGTTCTTCTGACGGTGTTCCTCCGGCGGTGCTCTTCCGGAAGGCCGCCGGGTACGGCGAGGGCCCGGCGGATATCGCACTCCGCCGGGCCCTCGCCGTCCTGCCGTCAGCCGCCCAGGATGCGCAGCCCGGGCAGCAGGTCCGGGAGCAGCGGGGGCACCTCGACGCCCTGCGGCTGGGCCGCGTTCGGGGCGCTGGGCGTGGCCGGCCGCGGTGCCTGCGGCGGGGCCGCGTCGGCGCTCGGCGAGGGCTTGGTGCCGGTGAGCCCGCTGGTGAGGCCGCCGACCAGGCCGTTGACGGCATCCGGGGCGCTGCTGGGCAGGGTGTCCGGCAGGACGCCGCCCTTGCCGCCGTTGCCGGAGGCGCCGGAGCCGGCCGGGGCGTGCTCGGTGGCGCCGGGGCGGTTGTCGGCGCCGGAGCCCGGGGCCTTGTCGGCGCCGGCCGTGGTGCCGGAGCCGGCCGCGGGGGAGCCGGCCGGGGAACCGCCGGTCGAGCCGGACGAGCCGTCGCCCGCTCCGGTGCCGGCCGTGCCACCGCTCTCGGCGGGGGGCAGGACCAGGCGCAGGGGCGCGACGTCCTCGCTTATGTCGTCGAAGAGCCGGTTCACCAGGTCGGCCTGCCGGGTGAGCTGGACGGGCAGCCTGCCCTGCAGCTCGCTCCACCGGCCGTCCTCGTCGTGGGCGAACCCGGCCAGGGCCCGCATCGGGTCGAGCGAGCCGTTGCTGCGATAGACCGAACGCAGCAGCTCGCGGCCCTTGAGGGCGTCGGCGTGCATGTCGTTCAGGGCGCGGCGGACCTGTTCGACGGTGGCCGGGCTGAGCGCGCCGGCCGGACCGGTGCGGCCGACCAGGGTCTTGGCCTCGCCGAGCCGGGTGGCCGCGTTGTCGAGCAGCAGTTCGCCGCGTTCGGAGTCGGAGCCCGCGAAGTCGAGCCGGAGTCCTTCCATCCCGCGCTTGAGGCCGTACAGCGTGTCCCCGGGGAGGGCGTTGGAGCTGGCCGCGGCGGCGCCGGCCAGGCTGCCCACGGCGAGCCCGGCGACCAGTCCGCCGATCGCGAACCGGCGGCTCCAGCGGCCGCGCGGCGCCGTCCGGATCGCCCGGTGGCGGCGTTGGCGGGGCACCGGGGTGCCCGTCCCGTCGGCGAAGGCCTGCTCGAACGCGGCCATCAGCTGGGCGCGTTGGACCGTGCGGACCTCCCGGTCCAGCACCGGCCCGGGCAGCGCCCGCAGCGCGTCGGTCAGACCGACCAGTTCGGCCCTTGCGGCCGAACCGGCGCCGGTGGCAGTGGCGTTGTCCGATTCGGCGTTGGCCGCAGCGCGTTGCTCCGCCTGGTGGGCCTCCAGCGCCTCGGCGAAGGCCTTCGCCCGCCGGTGCTCCAGCACGTTTGCCGTCACGGGCCACACCTCCCTTCGTCGTTGTCGACACCCCGGCCTGCCGGACGGTTGCCCCGGCTGGCCAAAGCCACTCCATCGGGTGATAGGCCGCAATTCGACTTGACCGTACGCCCGGTGGGGGCTTGCACGCTGGCCAACGAGCGGTGCGGGCGGTCGGTTACGCACGGCTGATCATCGGACCGACCGTTCACCCTGACGTGTCGGCCGGGCGTGAACGATGACGGCCGGCCGGGCCGTAGGGCGCCGGCGCCGTCCCCGGGCCGGCTCATCGCGCGTCGGGCGGGAGCAGTCGGGCCAGGGTGCGGACGGCGCGGTACTGGAGGGTCTTGATGGCACCCTCGTTCTTGCCCATGATCCGGGCCGTCTCGGCCACCGAGAGCCCCTGCAGGAAGCGGAGGGTGACGCACTCCTGCTGCTGCGGGTTGAGCCGGCGCACCGCGTCCAGCAGCGCGGCGTTGGAGAGCGACTCCAGCACCGACTCCTCCGGGCTGCGCTCGCACTCGTTGGAGTCGAGCATCTCGCCGGTGGTGACCTCCAGCCGGAAGCGGCTGGACTTGAAGTGGTCGGCGACCAGGTTGCGGGCGATGGTGACCAGCCAGGCGCCGAAGTCCCGGCCCTGCCAGGTGAAGGTGCCGATCCGGCGCAGGGCGCGCAGGAAGGTCTCGCTGGTGAGGTCCTCGGCGGTGGCCCGGCTGCCGACCCGGTAGTAGATGTAGCGGTAGACGGTGTCCGCGTAGTGGTCGTAGAGCCGGCCGAAGGCCTCGCTCTCGCCGGCCTGGGCCCGCTCGACCAGCTCCATGATCGGGTTGTGCTCGGTCTCGTAGCCGGGGCTGGGCGCGGTCCGGGTGCGCCCCCGGCCGACGCCGGTGGTGCCGGTGCGGCCGCGCGAGCCGGTCCCGGCCGAGCCGGCGGCGGTGGTGCGCAGCGCCGGGCCGGGTGCCGGCGGCTGGACGAACGATCCTCCGGCGAGCGCGAGTGGGGGCGAGACGGCGAGCTGGCTGCGGAGCAGGCTGCGCAACAGGTCCAGGCCCGTGAAGATCTGCCGCTCGGCGGTCGGCCGGCCGCGGAGGCCGGTGCGGGGGCGCAGGGACGCGGACGACGGGCGGGAGGGTGCAGGCGCGTCGTTCCGGACGGGTGGGTACACGGGACTCCCAGAGGCAGAACTGTGGACGGATCACCTCCGCCTGCGCGGAGAGCACTTCCCGAAGCGACCGTTCGAGCGGGACGCGTGGTGACGTGCATCCAGGAGAGAATAACGCTTTGTGCAATGACAGCTACACCGTGTGGTCGAAGCGGTCATTTGGGATCCATTTGTTGTGCATATTCGGCCGACAGTGACCGAAGGTGTCATCGTTCATCCGGCTCAACGTGATCGAACAGGCGCTCAGGGTGACCAATTCGGGGGACTGGCGGGCGGTTTCCCAGCCTTGGGGCTCGGCAACCCCCGACTTCCCCGGCCTGGCGAACGATCAGAACCGGTCGCTGGGTGACAGATTCGTGCAGGCGGCTCGGGCTGACCGCGATGGAGGGGAGTTCGCCCGTAAGAGGGGCCAGGTCAGAGGCCCTGTTGACGACCACTCACCCGTCAGGGCGAGCCCGCCCGGACCGCACCGGACGGCCCGGACGGCCTCCGGGTGTCCTTCAGCGGCCCGCGCGGCCTCGGGCGCGGGAGGTTCAGGCGCGGCGGCGGCGCCGGTTCAGCGCCACCCCGGCCGCCGTCGCACCGGCCAGCACCCCGAGCGCGGCCGCCGCCGGCAGCCCCACCCGGGCCGCCTTGCGCCCGGTCCGGAAGTCCCGCACCCGCCAGCCCTGGGTCCGGGCGTGGCGCCGCAGCGCGCCGTCCGGATTCACCACGTACGGGTGGCCGACCAGCGAGAGCATCGGGATGTCGTTGGCCGAGTCGCTGTAGGCGGCGCAGCGGTCGAGGTCGAGGCGCTCGCGCCGGGCGAGCGCGCGGACGGCGGCGGCCTTGGCCGGGCCGTGCAGCAGGTCGCCGACCAGCCGGCCGGTGTACCGGCCGTCCCGGGCCTCGGCGACCGTGCCCAGCGCGCCGGTCATGCCGAGCCGCCGGGCGATGATCCGGGCCACCTCCAGCGGGGCGGCGGTGACCAGCCAGACCCGCTGTCCGGCGTCCAGGTGCATCTGGACCAGGGCGCGGGTACCCGGCCAGATCTTGTCGGCCACGACGACCTCGAAGATCTCCTCGCAGATCGCCTCCAGGTCGGCGGTGGGCTTGCCGGCCACGATGCCGAGGGCGGACTGCTTGGCGTCCGAGATGTGGTCCGGGTCCTCGGCGCCGTGCAGCCGGAACCAGGCCTGCTGCCAGGCGAAGCGGGCGATGTCGCGGCGGGTGAGGAAGCCGCGGCGGTAGAGGCCGACGCCGAGGTAGAAGATCGCGGCGCCGCGCAGGATGGTGTTGTCGCAGTCGAAGAAGGCGGCGGCGCGGGGGTCGTCCCGGTCCGGGGTGTGGTTCTCGGCCGGGGCCTTGGGCGCCTTGCCGGGCTTGGTGGCGGCCGGCGCGTCCGGCTCGGAGGTGCTTTCCGGCCCGGTGGCGGGCTCCGGCTCGGGCTCGGCCCGCAGGGCCCCCTCGGCCGCCGCGGCTGCGGCTTCGCCGGCCAGGGCGTTCCGCTCGCTGCTGGAACGCCTTGCCTGGGTGAGCCTTCTGAGCACGGCCATGTCACCGAGGATAGCCAGCCGAGCGCTCGGCGGCCGTGACGTAGCCGTGCCCGCGAGGTGAACAGCTCCACCGGGTGCCGGGCGCCCCGGAGGCGGGTCGGCGCCATGGCGGAGAATGGGGCGGTGAGCCCACTGCTGCGACGTAAGAGCCCCGAGCCCGCGGACCGGACCGTGACCCTGGTCGGCAAGCCCGGCTGTCACCTGTGCGACGAGGCCCGCGAGGTGATCCTCCGGGTGACGGGCGAGCTGGGGGCGTCCTTCGAGGAGCGGGACATCACCCAGGACGAGGAGCTGTACCGCCGCTACTGGGAGCAGATTCCGGTCACCCTGATCGACGGCCGCCAGCACGACTTCTGGCGGGTCGACGAGCGCCGTCTGCGCACCGCCCTCGGCGGTTGAGCAGGGTCTGACCGGGCGTTCGTCCGTCCGCCGCCCCCGCCACTCGGCGGGGGAGGTTCGCCGAATCGTTGCCGAAGACACTCCGTTCCGGCTTGGGGCGGGGCGGGTCGGTCGGCTTACGATCGAACGCGTTTGCGCCCGTGGGGGGCTGAGCACACGAGGAGTGCGCCATGCTTCCCGGTCCTGTCCCCGGGCCGCCCCGAGCCCTGGACGGGGGCGGGGGCTTCGCCGTGGTGGACGTGGAGGCGACCGGCCGCAGCCCGTGGCGGCACCGGGTGGTCGAGGTCGCGGTGGTGCTGCTCGACGCGCGGCTGCGCCCCGAGGGGGAGTTCGCGACCCTGCTGGATCCGCTGGGCCCGGTCGGGCCGACCCATGTGCACCGGATACGCCAGTGCGACGTCGAGGGCGCCCCGCGCTTTCGCGAGATCGCCCCGCGGCTGCTGGAGCTGCTGGCCGGGCGGGTGCTGGTCGGCCACCACGTCAGCTGCGACCACGCCTTCCTGGATCGCGAGTTCGCCCGGATAGGGGTGCCGCTGCCGCCCGTCCCGCTGCTGTGCACGATGCGGCTGGCCCGTGCCCACCTGCCGGAGGCCCGCAGTCACGGCCTGGCGGCCTGTGCGGAGGCGGCGGGCCTCGGCCGGTACCCGGCGCACACCGCACTGGGCGACGCCCGGGTGACCGCCGAGCTGCTGCGGCACTGCCTGGACGCCCCGTCCTGCCCGCCGGACGACTGGGCCGACCCGCTGCGCGAGGCCGTCCGAGTGCCCTGGCCCCGGCTGGGCCGGGCCCGCTCCCGCCCGTCCGGCACCGCCGTCCCGCTGGTGCGCCGGGAGGCGCCGTACGGTCCCTGGCTGCCCGGTTCCCGGGCCCCGGAGGTCGTACTGACCCAGGCCGGTGCTATGGGTTCGACGGCGTGATGCGCATCACTGTGCAGGGACAAAACGGACACCATCTTTGTGCACACGTTCACAAACGCATAGCCTGGCTGTCAAAGCCCAGCTTCACCCACAGGAGCACCGTGGCAATCGGCCGATCACCACAGAGCAGTTCGCAGACGCCCGACCAGGGCGCCGCGCGCCGACCCTCGCGTGCCCGGGGCATCCCGGAGGCGACCGTCGCCCGCCTGCCCCTCTACCTGCGGGCCCTCACCGCGCTCTCCGAGCGCTCGGTGCCGACCGTCTCCTCCGAGGAGCTGGCCGCCGCCGCCGGCGTGAACTCGGCCAAGCTGCGCAAGGACTTCTCCTACCTCGGCTCGTACGGCACCCGCGGCGTCGGCTACGACGTCGAGTACCTCGTCTACCAGATCTCCCGCGAGCTCGGCCTGACCCAGGACTGGCCGGTCGTCATCGTCGGCATCGGGAACCTCGGCCACGCGCTCGCCAACTACGGCGGGTTCGCCTCCCGTGGCTTCCGGGTGGCCGCCCTGTTGGACGCCGACCCCAACGTGGTCGGTTCCACCGCGGCCGGACTGCCGGTCCGGCACATGGACGAGCTGGAGTCGATCGTCGAGAGCCAGCACGTCTCCATCGGCGTGATCACCACCCCGCCCGGTGCCGCCCAGCAGGTTTGCGACCGGCTGGTCGAGGCAGGCGTTACGAGCATCCTGAACTTCGCCCCGACCGTGCTGGCCGTTCCGGACGGCGTGGACGTGCGCAAGGTGGACCTGTCCATCGAGCTCCAGATCCTCGCCTTCCACGAGCAGCGCAAGGCCGGGGAGGAGCCGGACGACCGCGCCGAGTCGGTGCTGGACCGTGCCCCCGGTCCGGTCCGGGCGGCCGCGGCCAAGTTGCGCCGGGCGGCCGGCGGCAGCGGCAAGGGCCGCGGCACCGCCGAGTCGGCGGCCAGGGACCAGGCCGAGCAGGCCAAGGAGAAGTCCGCCAAGGGCGGCGACGGGGATCTCTCCGCGGTGATGCCCGCATGAACACCGAGAGCTGTGGGGGGCGGGCATGAGCCTTCTCGTCGTAGGGCTGAGCCATCGCACGGCCCCGGTCGGGGTGCTGGAGCGCGCCGCGCTGACCGGTGAGGTGCCGACCCGGCTGCTGCACGACGCCGCCGCCACCGCGACGGTCGCCGAGGCCGCGCTGCTGAACACCTGCAACCGGATCGAGCTGTACGCGGACGTGGACAAGTTCCACGCCGGCGTCGCCGAGCTGTCGTTGCTGCTGGCCCACCACAGCGGGGTGGACCTGGAGGAACTGACCTCCCACCTGTACGTCCACTACGAGGACCGCGCCGTCCACCACCTCTTCTCGGTGGCCTGCGGCCTGGACTCGATGGTCGTCGGCGAGGGCCAGATCCTCGGCCAGCTGCGCGACGCGCTGGCCAAGGCCCAGGAGGAGCACACCGCCGGGCGCGGCCTGAACGAGCTGTTCCAGCAGGCGCTGCGGGTCGGCAAGCGGGCGCACAGCGAGACCGGCATCGACAAGGCCGGCCAGTCGCTGGTCACCTTCGGCCTGGAGCAGGTCGCGGCGGGCGCGGGCGAGATCGCCGGCAAGCGCGCGCTGGTGGTCGGCGCCGGCTCGATGAGCTCGCTGGCCGCCGCCACCCTGGTCCGCTCCGGCGTGACCGACCTGCTGATCGCCAACCGGACCCCGGCCCGCGCGGAGCGGCTGGTCGAGATCCTCGGCCCGGACGTGGCCCGGGTCCTGGACCTCGCCAAGGTGCCGGAGGCGCTCGCCGACGTGGACCTGGTGATCTCCTGCACCGGCGCGGCAGGCGTGGTGATCAAGGCCTCGGACGTGGCCGCCGCCGTTGCCTCCCGCACGGTGCCCGAGCCGCTGGCCCTGCTCGACCTGGCCATGCCGCGCGACGTCGACCACGCCGTGCACGAGCTGGCCGGCGCCCTGCTGGTCGACCTGGAGAGCCTCTCCCACGCGCACGCCGCCAGCCCCGGCGCCGGCGACGTCGACCAGGTCACCCGGATCGTCTCCGACGAGGTGACCGCCTTCGGCGCCGCCCAGCGGGCCGCCCGGATCGCGCCGACCGTGGTCGCGCTGCGCTCGATGGCCTCCGACGTGGTCGCCGCCGAGCTCGGCCGGCTGGACTCCCGGCTGCCCGATCTGGACGAGCGCTCGCGCGCCGAGATCACCCAGACCGTCCGCCGCGTCGTCGACAAGCTGCTGCACGCCCCGACCGTCCGGGTGAAGCAGCTGGCCGCCGAGCCCGGCGGCGCCTCCTACGCGGAGGCGCTGCGCGAACTGTTCGACCTCGACCCGGCGGCCGTGCACGCCGTGTCGGGCACGCCCGTCGGCGGCGCGCCCCAGCCCTCGACCGGGGGCACCAGATGAACCGTCAGCCATCCCACGAGTACCACCGGGACGATCACCTCATGAATGGTCAACCGATCACGGAGCAGCCCTCGGCCACCGCGGCCCTGCGGCTCGGCACCCGGCGCAGCGCCCTCGCCATGGCGCAGTCGGGCATGGTGGCCCGCGAGGTGACCAGGGTCACCGGGCGCCCCGTCGAGCTGGTCGAGATCACCACCTACGGCGACACCTCCCGGGAGTCGCTGGCGCAGATCGGCGGCACCGGGGTGTTCGTCTCCGCGCTGCGCGACGCGCTGCTGGAGGGCCGGATCGACTTTGCCGTGCACTCGCTCAAGGACCTGCCCACCGCCGCCCCCGCGGGCCTGGTGCTGGCCGCCGTCCCCGAGCGCGAGGACGTCCGGGACGCCCTGGTCGCGGCCGAGGGCCTCGCCCTGGACGAGCTGGTGGAGAAGCTCGCCGGCGCCGGCCGCCCGGCCCGGATCGGCACCGGCTCGCCCCGCCGGATGGCGCAGCTGAACGCCTGGGCCGCCGCCCGCGGCGCCCAGCTGGAGACCGTCGCGATCCGCGGCAACGTGGACACCCGGATCGGCTTCGTGACCAGCGGCGAGCTGGACGCGGTGGTGCTGGCGACGGCCGGCCTCAACCGGCTCGGCCGCAGCGCCGAGATATCCCAGCACCTCGACACCGAGCTGATGATCCCGGCCCCCGGCCAGGGCGCGCTCGCGATCGAGTGCACCTCCGCCGACACCGCGCTGATCGCCGCGCTCGCCGCCCTGGACCACACCCCCACCCGGGTCGCCGTGGCCGCCGAGCGCGCCCTGCTGGCCACCCTGGAGGCCGGCTGCTCGGCGCCGGTGGCCGCGCTGGCCACCTGGGGCCGGGAGAACGAACTGCGGCTGGACGGCGTGGTCGGCGACCCCGACGGAACCGCCCTGCTGAAGATGTCCGCCAACGGTCCGATCGTCCTCGACGAGACCGCCGAGCAGCAGGCGGCGGCCCTCGGCCGCGCGCTGGCTGACCGGCTGCTCGCCGCGGGCGCGGCCGCCCTGATGGGGGAGCGAGCCCGATGAGCCCCACCACCGCCACCGACGCCCTCTTCCCGGCGGGACAGCCCGCCACCGGACGGTGCACCTTCCTGGGCGCGGGCCCCGGGGACCCGGGTCTGCTGACCCTGCGCGCGGTCGAGGTGCTGTCCACCGCCGACGTGCTGGTCGCCGACCCGCTGACCGCCGCCGCCGTGCGCAGCCACTGTCCGGCCGGCGTGCAGGTGCACGGCCCCGCCGCCGAGGGCGCCGACTTCGACCTGGCCAAGCTGGTCGCCGAGGCCGTCCGCTCCGGCAAGCACGTGGTCCGCACCGTCGACGGAGACCCCGGCCTGGACGGCTGCGCCGCCGAGGAGATGCTCAGCTGCGCGGGCGACGGGATCCCGTTCGAGGTGATCCCCGGCGTCGCCCAGTCGGTCGGCGTCCCGGCGTACGCGGGCGTCCCGCTGCGCGCCGGGTCCGGCACCGACGTGCGCTTCGTGGACGGCGCCGCGCTGCTGGCCGGCAAGCCGGTGGACCTGGGCGCGCCGGAGACCACCCTGGTGGTCCGCACCACCCTGGGCCAGCTGCCCGCCACCGCCGCCGCCCTGGTCGCGGGCGGCCGCAAGCCGGAGTCGGCGCTGAGCGCCACGCTCTCCGGCACCACCACCCGCCAGCGGACCTTCACCTCCACCCTGTCCGGCATCGCGGCCGACCTGAAGGCCGCCCGGGTGCTGCCCTCGCCGGTCTCCGCCCCGGTCGACCCGGCCACCTCGGTGATAGCCGTGGTGGGCGAGCAGGTCGCCCACCGGGCCTCGCACTCGTGGTTCGAGACCAAGCCGCTGTTCGGCTGGAACGTCCTCGTGCCGCGCACCAAGGAGCAGGCCACCGGCCTGTCCGAGCAGCTGCGCTCGTACGGCGCGGTGCCGCAGGAGGTGCCGACCATCGCGGTCGAGCCGCCGCGCACCCCGCAGCAGATGGAGCGGGCCATCAAGGGCCTGGTCACCGGCCGCTACGAGTGGATCGCCTTCACCTCGGTGAACGCGGTGCGCGCCGTCCGGGAGAAGTTCGAGGAGTACGGCCTGGACGCCCGCGCGTTTGCCGGGATCAAGGTCGCGGCGGTCGGCGAGACCACCGCGCAGGCTCTGGTGGACTTCGGCGTGAAGCCCGACCTGGTGCCCTCCGGCGAGCAGTCCGCGGCCGGCCTGCTGGAGGACTGGCCGCCGTACGACCCGGTCTTCGACCCGATCGACCGGGTGCTGCTGCCGCGCGCCGACATCGCCACCGAGACCCTGGTGGCCGGCCTGGTCGAGCTCGGCTGGGAGGTCGACGACGTGACGGCGTACCGGACGGTGCGCGCCTCGCCGCCGCCGGCCGAGACCCGCGAGGCGATCAAGGGCGGCGGATTCGACGCGGTGCTGTTCACCTCGTCCTCGACCGTCCGGAACCTGGTCGGCATCGCGGGCAAGCCGCACAACGTGACCGTCATCGCCTGCATCGGCCCGGCCACCGCCAAGACCGCCGAGGAGCACGGCCTGCGGGTCGACGTGATGGCCCCGGCGCCGGCGGCGGCCGCGCTGGCCCAGGCGCTGGCAGACTTCGGGGCCAAGCGCCGCGACACCGCGACGGCCGCCGGTGAGCCGGTCTACCGGCCCAGCGAGCGCCGTCCCGGCTCGCGCCGCAAGGCCCGCTGACACCCCTCATGACCGGGGGCGGCCGACCGTCGCCCCCGGTACTGCACAACCGTTCGGAGAGAGAAGCCGTGTCCGCTGAATTCCCGTACGTACGCCCCCGCCGGCTGCGCCAGAGCCCGGCGATGCGCCGCCTGGTGGCCGAGACCCGGCTGCACCCGGCGGAGCTGATCCTGCCGCTGTTCGTCCGTGAGGGCGTCAGCGAGCCCGTCCCGGTGAGTTCGATGCCGGGCGTGGTCCAGCACACCCGGGACACCCTGCGCAAGGCCGCGGTGGAGGCGGCCGAGGCGGGCCTGGGCGGCCTCATGCTGTTCGGCGTCCCGGAGGTGCAGGACGCGACCGGCACCGAGGGCACCAACCCGGACGGCATCCTCCAGCAGGCGATCCGGGACGTGGTCTCCGAGGTCGGCGACTCCCTGGTGGTCATGTCGGACCTCTGCCTGGACGAGTACACCGACCACGGCCACTGCGGCGTGCTGGCCGCCGACGGCAGCGTCGACAACGACGCCACCCTGGAGCGCTACGCCGAGATGGCCCGGGTGCAGGCCGACGCCGGCGTCCACCTGGTCGGCCCGTCCGGCATGATGGACGGCCAGATCGCCGTGATCCGGCGGGCGCTGGACGAGGCCGGGCACCAGGACGTGGGCATCCTCGCCTACACCGCCAAGTACGCCTCGGCCTTCTTCGGCCCGTTCCGCGAGGCCGTCGGCTCCTCGCTCAAGGGCGACCGCAAGACCTACCAGCAGGACCCGGCCAACGCCCGCGAGTCGCTGCGCGAGCTGGAGCAGGACATCGCCGAGGGCGCGGACATGGTGATGGTGAAGCCCGCCATGGCCTACCTGGACGTCCTGCGGCAGGTCGCCGACGCCTCCCCGGTGCCGGTCTCCGCGTACCAGGTGTCCGGCGAGTACGCGATGGTCGAGGCGGCCGCCGCGAACGGCTGGATCGACCGGGAGCGGATGATCATGGAGACGCTCACCTCGATCCGCCGCGCGGGCGCCGAGCAGATCCTCACCTACTGGGCCCTCGAAGCCGCGAAGATGATCAAGTAGCGGGCACCGCACGGCGGAAGGCCGGGCCGCTCCCGTGGGGAGCGGCCCGGCCTTCCGGGTTCCTGCTAGATGCCCACGTCGCCGGCGTGCGCGAAGCCCACGCCGCCGCCGATCAGGTCGGTGGAGGTGGCCGCGCCGCCGCCGATCCCGCCGGCGGCGGTGTCCCCGGCGTGGGCGAGGCCGAAGGCTTCGAGGGCCGCGAACGGGTGGTCGGCGGAGGCCACGAACTCGCCGCCGCCGGCCACGCCGACGTGCGCGAACGCCGGGGTGGCGGCACCCGCGAGCGCCAGTGCGGCGGCGGCGGTCAGGGCGGCCTTGGCCAGCTTGCTCTTCATGGAACTGCCCTCTCTCTGGGAGCGCCCCCGCGGGCGCTCTGACACGTGATCACATCCGGCCGCCCGGTCCCGCGCCCCACGCCGGACCGGACCGCCGGTCACCCCTCCGGACCGCGCCGCGGCACGGTCCGGAGGGACACTTCGTCCGCAAAGCCCGGAGGGCCCGGGGAGGCTTTTCCTCCCCGGGCCCTCCGTTCGTGCCAGGCCCCTTGATCAGCCGATCAGGTGCGAGACGCCCGAGTCGCCCGAGGACTGGGTGTTCTGGCCGACGTTGCAGATCTGCTTCGGCTGGTTGTTCAGGACCGGAACCTCGACCGGCACCGCGAGGCCGAGCACGCCGACGGCGACGTTGTGGATCTCCGGCAGGCAGATGTTCGGGTTGTCCAGGGTGTGGAAGTTCGGGCTGTTGTCCCCGAAGGTGCCGGTGTGGTTGGTGCCGCCGTTGCCCTGGACGGAGGTGGCGGCGCCGTCCGAGTCGGCGATGGCGGAGGCCGAGCCGGCGGACATCGCGAGGGCGGCGGCGGCCAGGCCGGCCGCGGCGAGGGTCTTCTTGATCATTTCCGGGTTTTCCTCTCAAGGGTGAATCGGGGAGCGATTCGGAGGTGGAACGGAAGGGGTGGTGCAGGGCGGGCGGAGCGTCAGCCGATCAGGTGGGACACGCCGCCGTCGCCCTGGCTCTGGGTGCCCTGGCCCACGTTGCAGTACTGCCGGCCGCCGTTGTTGGCGATCGGGACCTCGAGCGGGATGGCCAGACCGCCCACGGCGACCGCGATGTTGTGGATCTCCGGCAGGCAGATGTTCGGGTTGTCCAGGAAGTGGAAGTTCGGGCTGTCGTTCCCGACCGTGCCCGTGAAGTTGGTGCCGCCGTTGCCCTCGATCGAGGCCGAGGCGCCGTCCGAGTCGGCGATGGCCGAGGCGGGCGCGGCGGCACCGGCCAGCGCGGCGACGGCCAGGCCGGCGGCGGCGAAGGACTTCTGGATCATGGCGAGATCCCTCTCTGAAATGCTCTTTGGATTCCGTGCGTACAACGCTGAGAACGCTCAGACCCGGTCTGCAGTCACTGACGTCCAGATCAAAGAACGACGGCACGGAAGGTTACGGGGATTCTTGAAAAGAGTCCCGGAGGCGCGACGGTGAAGAGATTCCGGTCGGATTATTAGCCCGAATCGGTTAACCGCCGCAATCCGTGCTCCCGGTCACTCGTTGAGCAGATCGTTTTCCGGCTGCGGCCCCCGCAGCCCTTCCCAGTGATCTCCAGTACGGACAGCAGAACGGTGAAAAGCATGAAGTTCTCCAAGCGGGCCGGCGCGGTGCTGCTGGCGGTCGGTGCCGGCGTGCTCGCCTCCCAGGGAGCGGCCTCCGCTGCCGCCCCGGTCGGTCTCGATCAGGTCGGCGCACTGGAGGACGCGCTGGCCACCCAGCAGGTCCCGGCGGACATCCCGCTCGCCCCGCTGGGCAGCCGCCTCACGGCCGGCATCCCGACCTCGCTGGTGATGCCGCCGGTGCCCGGACCGACCACCAGCGCCGGTGGTGAGCTGATCCCGGAGCGGATCCTCCCCGAGCTGGGCACCGGCAAGGCCGGCCCGAGCGCCCATGCCGAGCTGCCGCTCCCGCTGCTCGACCGGAGCGCCGACCTCGGCAAGGTGCTGCTGGACGCCCCGGCCGCGCCGCTGCACGCCAAGACCCCGGGTCTCACCCTCGGCAAGCCGCTCTCGCTCGCCCAGGACGGCGCCGGCCAGCTCGCCGACGGCCGGCTCAAGGTGGACGAGATCGACCCGCGCCTGGTCACCGGCGCGGTGCAGGTGATCCCCGGGGCCAAGGCCAGCCTCGGCGGCGAGGACAGCCGGCTCTCCGTCACCGACACGGCGGGCGCCCTGGCCGGGACCACCACCGCGATGACCACCGGCGTGGTGGAGCAGACCGGTCTGACCGACGTCACCCGGCTCTAGCCGTCGCCGCGGCGCGGATCGCACGAGAGCCCGGCACCCCGGCTGCGCGGCGGGATGCCGGGCTCTCATGCGTCCGGAGGCTCAGCCCGGCAGGAGGCCGGTCAGCGCGCCGGCCAGCGGGAGGTCCTTGATGCCGCCGCCGTCGCTCAGCGGGCCGGTCAGCGTCCCCGTGCCGACCGAGGGCAGGCCCTGGTCAGGCTGGAGGACCGCACCGTTGTTGAGGAAGTCGGCGGAGGACTTCGCCCACGGGTCCAGCCGCAGGCTCTTGACCGGCGCGATGCCGTAGCCGAGGCCGGTGGTCGTCCCGTTCAGCGCTTGGCCGACGTCGGTCTTGGTCAGCGTGGCCGGGCCGGCCGGCGCCTCGCCCGGCGCGGTGGCGGCCTGCGCCGAACCGGCGCCGAGCAGCACCACGGCACCCGCGGCGGCGGCCAGGCCGGCCGCGCTCTTCTTCGAAACCATGTTGATCACCCTTCGGTGGATCGGGGGTCCCGGACGGCTGTCCGGGGACACCGAACTGCCCCCCGGCCGGCTGGTCGGGGGGCAGGACGGCCGGAACACGTGCCGATCGGGGATCAGCAGTCGTCGTCCGCGGGCTTCGGGTGCACGTCGATGTTGGCGCACTTGTTGCCGAAGGCCGGGTTCAGCGCGCCGATGACGTCGACGGTGTTGCCGCACAGGTTGATCGGGATGTGCAGCGGCATCTGGATCTGGTTGCCGGAGAGCACGCCGGGGGAGCCGGCGGCCACGCCCTGGGCGCCCGCGCCGGCGGCGGCGGAGCCCGCCGCACCCAGCACCAGGCCGGCAGCGGCGGCGGAGAGGACGGCGGCCTTCTTCATGTTCTGCATGGGGGTTGATCTCCTCGATCACACACGGGTGGAGCGTGCCGCACCCCGGCGCTTGCGGAGTGCGGCACGGGCTTGGTGAATCAGTAGTCGCCCTCGTGCTCGTGCTCGTGCTCGTGGTGCCGGTGCACCTCGACGTTGGCGCACTTGTTGCCGAACGTCGGGTTCAGCAGGCCGATGAGAACGTTGACGGTGTTGCCGCACACGTTGACCGGGACGTGGACCGGCGCCTGGATCTGGTTGCCGGAGAGCACGCCGGGGGAGCCGGCGGCGACGCCCTCGGCGCCCGCGCTGGCGAACGCACCGCCGGCGGCACCGAGCACCAGGCCGCCGGCGCCCAGCGACAGGACGGCGGCCTTCTTGAACTTACGCATGTCATTCCTCCGATTTCGACCCGACGGAAGGGAAATGTCGGGCGCCGGGCGAGCACGAATACCCGCCCGTTGTCTTCAGGGATTGCCGTGACTGTCACTCGGTCGGCGCATCCCGGCGTGTTCCGCCCATGGCTCGGGCGTGGCCGCGGCAGCCGGGTCGCAATGCCTCTCGAAACAATTCCCGCACGGCCGGGAAAGGCTTCGGACAAAGGCGCGACCAGGTGGAATTCCGGTCGGGCGTTCCGGCACGGGTTGCCGGGCGCCGGCTTTGGGGGCCCGCCATGCCGACGACGCCACAGGCGCGCTTGCGCATGGGCGGTACTCGATTCGTGCGTGGGGGCCGGTGGAGACCGGGTTCCGTGAGGGAGAACGAGGCACCGTGCACGGGGAAACGGTCCGGCCCTCTGTTCACCCGAATGCCTGGTCCGGGTCGCCGTTGCGCCGGATGGGTGACAGTGCGAGGACCGTCGCAACCGGTCCGATGGGGTCTCGTTCTAGATGTCGCACTCCCCGTGCATCTCTGTCGAACAGTCAGGAGGCTCGCTATGAGCATCAAGAAGACCGCCGCCGTCGGCGCGGCCGTGGCGGGCATCGTGGCCGCCGGCGCCGGCACCGCCATGGCCAGCGCGGGCGCCGAGGGCGTCGCCGCCGGCTCCCCCGGCGTGCTCTCCGGCAACCAGATCCAGGTGCCGCTGCACATCCCGATCAACCTGTGTGGCAACACCGTCGACATCGTCGGCCTGCTGAACCCGGCGTTCGGCCACCACTGCATCAACAAGGGCTGAGCCCGCACCCGGTTCGGCCGGTGAGAGCCGCCGTTCCGCGCTTCCCTCCTGGGGCGCGGGGCGGCGGCTCTGCGCGTACCCGGGAATCCGCTCTTCCGTCAGCTTCCTTCCCTGTCACAAGCCTTGTTGCGTTACTTGTCAGTACCTAGAATGCGAGACCTGCTCACCTTTCCTGCTCCTCTCTTGCTCCGCGCCGCTCGGCGCCCCGCCCGGGCGGTCCCCCCACCCCCGCAAGGAGTCGCGTGTGATCAGGCCCCCACTGCCGACGGCACGGCGGACGCGTACCGGGTCCTCCCGGTGCGCCGCGCTGCTCGCCACCGGAGTCTTTCTCGCCACCCTCGGCCTGGCCGGCGCCCCCACCGCGCTGGCCGACCCCGCCCCGGCCGCACCCGCGGCCACCCGTCCGGCCGCGATCGTCGCCCTCGGCGACAGCGCCATCTCCGGGGAGGGCGCCGGCACCGACACCAACGACGGCTACTTCCCGGAGACGGACAGCCCCACCAACTACTGCCACCGCCACCCCAAGTCGGAGATCTTCGTCACCGACATCCCCGGGGTCACCCCGATCGACCTCGCCTGCTCCGGCGCCCAGACCGGCGACCTGGTCAGCGACCCGGAGCTGGCCAAGATCACCGGCTCCGGCAGCGGCGACTTCGGCGAGCCCAAACAGGACGTCAAGCTGGCCGACACGGCGGCCAGGTACGACGTCAAGATGGTCGTCGTCACCATCGGCGCCAACGACGACTTCGACTTCAGCGGCATCATGATGCACTGCCTCGCGCAGTACTTCCCGATCCCCAAGGACCAGGGCTGCCGGGACACCATCGGCAGCGACGAGATCCGCCGGCGCGCCAAGGGCGTCCAGCCCAAGGTGGTCGCGGCGCTCCAGAACATCCGCCAGACCATGCGCAAGGCCGGCTACGCCGACTCCTCGTACCAGCTGGTCTACCAGTCGTACTTCAACCCGATCACCCCGGACATCCGGCGCAACGACTACGTCGGCAAGGTCGCCGACGGCTGCCCGGCCTTCCCCGAGGACCTCGCCTGGGGCCACAACTGGGTGGTGCCGACGCTCAGCGACGCGCTGCGCGGTGCCGTCGAGCAGGTGCCCGGCGTCCGGTACCTGGACCAGCGGCGGGTCGCCTTCGGGCACGAGGTCTGCGCGGAGTGGACGACCTCCCCGTACGAGTACACCAACGGGGACGTCATCAACCTCTCCGAGTGGGTGCGCAACGGCTGCGACTCGCAGATCGGCATCCCCGGGCTGTGCATGAACATGGTCCGCCAGTCGTACCACCTGCGGGTGGCCGGCTACCGCGGTGAGGGCGTCTGCCTCGGCCAGTTCTACGCCCGGCCCGAGCTGGCGCAGGCGTACTGCACGCTCAACCAGCAGAACACCACCTCGATCCAGCCGCTCACGCCCGGACAGCCGTTCGGCGACGTCCCCGAGGACGGCTCCTGGTACCAGCTGACCAACGCCGCGAGCGGCAACGTGCTCGACCTCACCGGCGGCGGCACCTACGGCGACTCCACCGCCGGCCGGCCCGCGATCACCTATCCGGCCGCCGGCGGGCTCAACCAGTCCTTCGTCCTGGAGGCCAAGGCCGGCGGCAGCTACGAGCTCGACTTCAGCGGCAACCGGGACATGTGCCTGGACGCCAACGCCGCCTCCACCGCCCCCGGCACCCGGATCCAGCAGTGGGGCTGCAACGGCGGCGGCAACCAGCACTGGGTGTTCAAGCCGGCCGGCAACGGCCGCTACAAGATCGTCGACTCCCAGGACCAGACCAAGGTCCTGGCCGCCGGCGCCACCCTCGACGCCAAGGGCAACCCGTACGTCGAACTCGCCACCGACACCGGCGCCGCCAACCAGCTCTGGCAGCTCACCAAGCTCGGCATCGTCTACGTCCACGGCTGATCCGCCCGCACGTCCTCACGCCGTCGCCGCCCCCGACCGGGCGGCGACGGCCGCGTTCACCGGGTACGGCGTCTCGACCGGCAGCCGTGCCGGGCTCCTGCCCCGGGCTCCGCGACCGGTCGTTGCGCGCGGCTCGGACGCGGCGTGGCGGCGTGGTGTTCGGCACGGGCGGCATGGTGCTGGGCGCCGGTCCGGGGGGCGCCAGGGGCTTTCGGTTCGGGGGCGTGCCGTAGGCTCACGGGAAAATCGTTGCGCCGGAGCCGCGCGGACCACGGGCGGGGCGGGGAGTACCCAGAGCAGATGAGCACGGCATCGAGCACCGAGTCGTCCAGCGCCCAGCCCGGAGCGCCCGGTGAGGCACCGGAGGAGACCTCCGGGGAACGGACGGGCCGGGCGCCCGGGCGGTTCGGGGCGCTGGTGGACCGCTTCGCGCCCGCGCTGGGCGCGTACGCGGTGGTCAAGGCCATCGGCCTGACCGTCTTCATGCTGCTGCTCTCGCACACCGGCGACTACCTGAAGAAGCAGCCGGGCCGCGGCGGCGGTGCCAACGCCTGGGACGTGCTGGGCACCTGGGACGGCGTCTGGTACCAGCGGATCGCCGAGAACGGGTACAACCCGCAGCTGATCCCGCTGCACGGCTTCCCGCTGGCCACCTACTACGAGAACTCGGCCGCCTTCTTCCCGCTCTACCCCTGGCTGATGCGGCTGGTCGGCACGGTCACCGGGCTCGGCCCGTACGGCTCCGGGATCGTCGTCTCGGTGCTCGCCTCGCTGGTCGCCGCGGCCGGGATCTTCGCGGTCGCCGAGCGGCTCGGCGGCTTCCGGGCGGGTGTGATCGCGGCGGTGCTCTGGGGGCTGTTCCCGGGCTCCGGCGTGGAGTGGGCGGTCTACTCGGACTCGCTGTTCGTCGCGCTGTCCGCCTGGGCCTGCTACTGCGTGATGACCCGCCGCTGGCTCGCGGCCGGCCTGCTGGCGCTGGTCGCGGGGCTCAACCGGCCGACCGCCGCCGCGCTGATCGCCGCCGTCTCGATAGCCGCGCTGGTCGCGCTGGTCCGCCGCACCGACGGGGTGGCCCGCCCGCTGACCGCGATGCTGATCACCCCCTGGGGCCTGATCGGCTACATCGCCTGGGTCGGCTGGAAGATGGGCGACTGGGGCGGCTACTTCAAGCTCCAGCAGGGCGCCTGGAACCGCTACTTCGACGGCGGCGCCTCCACCCTGCGCACGATCATGGACGTGATCACCGGCCACTGGGACTTCTGGCAGTCCAACCCCGTCCCGGACCTGATCGCGATCGCGCTCCTGATGGCCCTGCCCGGGCTGCTGGTGCTGCTCTGGCGCACCCGGCCGCCGCTGGTGCTGTGGGTCTACACCGCGCTCACCATCTTCACGGCGCTGAGCAGCAACCAGATCTTCGGCAACATCTCGCGCTACCTGCTGCCCGCCTTCCCGCTCTGCATCGGCCTGGCGGTGGCGCTGCGCCGGCTGCGGACCTCCTCGCTGGCCGGGCTGCTGGCGATGCCGGTCCTCGCGGCGGGCTGGTACGCGGGGTATGCGCTGTTCGAGTTGGGCATCCCGTAGACCCGGTGTTGGTTGGCAACGGGATCATCCGACAGCAGACGGGCCGTTGCTAACCTCGGACGTATGACGACGACCCCGCCGCCCGTGCGCCAGATCCGCGACATCTCCGGGCTGATGGACCACGCGAGCCACGTGCTGGCCACCCGGATGGCGGCCGCCTTCACCGAACTCGGGATCACTCCGCGCGCCTACTGCGTGCTGTTCCACGCGCAGGAGGCCGAGCGCACCCAGATCCAGCTGGCCGAGCTGACGGACCTGGACAAGACGACCATGGTGGTCACCGTCGACGAGCTGGAGAAGGCGGGCCTGGCCGAGCGCCGCCCGTCCGCGACCGACCGGCGGGCCCGGATCGTCTCGGTCACCGAGGCGGGCGAGCGGGCCGTGGTGCAGGGCACCGCGATCGCCGACCGGGTGCACCGCGAGCTGCTGGAGTCGCTGCCGCGGCCCGAGCGCGAGGTGTTCGTCTCGGCCCTGACGCACCTGGTGGAGGGCCACCTCGCGGAGCCCGTCGAGGTCGAGCGCACCGTTCGCCGCGCCCGCCGCTCCCGGGGCTGACCCTCCCCGGCTGCTGCTCGAAGGCCCCGCGCGGACCTGCCGCGCGGACCTGCCGCGCCGACCTGCCGCGCCGACCTGCCACGTCTGCCTCGAAGCGCGGATGCGTCCACCAGTGTAGTCCCGAAATGGATAGTCCCGAACAAAACGATCTGATAGCGTCCCACCCGGTACTCGACGAACCGGGAGAACCGCCATGACCACGCACGCCCCGGCCCCGCCCGGGCCGGCTTCCGCAGCGCCCGCCCGCTCCCGCGCCCTCGCCCTCGCGGTGCTCTGCGCGGGAATGCTGATGATCATCCTGGACGGCTCGATCGTCACCGTGGCGCTGCCCGCGATCCAGGACGACCTGCACTTCTCGCCCGCCGACCTCACCTGGACGGTCAACGCCTACCTGATCGCCTTCGGCGGCCTGCTCCTGCTGGCCGGCCGGCTCGGCGACCTGATCGGCCGCAGACGGGTGTTCGTCGCCGGGCTCGCCCTCTTCACCGCCGCCTCGCTGCTCTGCTCCGTCGCCGCCGGGCAGGAGATGCTGATCGCCGCCCGCTTCCTCCAGGGCGTCGGCGGCGCGATGGCCTCCGCGGTCAGCCTCGGCATGATCGTCACGCTTTTCCCCGAGCCGGCCGAGCGCGGCCGGGCGATCGGCGCGTTCAGCTTCGTCGGCGCGGCCGGCGCCTCGATCGGCCAGGTCCTCGGCGGGGTGCTCACCCAGGCGCTCAACTGGCACTGGATCTTCCTGATCAACCTGCCGCTGGGCCTGGCCGCCGTCCTGCTGTCCCTGCGGCTGCTGGAGTCCGACCGCGGCCCGGGCCTGCGGGCCGGCGCCGACGTCCTCGGCGCCGTGCTGATCACCGCGGCCCTGATGCTCGGCATCTACACGATCGTCGGCACCGGCGAGCACGGCTGGGTCTCGGCCCGCACCCTTGGCCTCGGCGCGCTCTCGCTCGTCCTGCTGGCCGGCTTCCTGCTCCGCCAGGCCAGGGCCGCCCAACCCCTGCTCCCGCTGCGGATGTTCCGTTCGCGCAACGTCTCCGGCGCCAACGCTGTGCAGGTGCTGATGGTCTCCGCGTTGTTCGCCTTCCAGATCCTGGTCGCGCTCTACCTGCAGAACGTCCGCGGTTACGGTGCCGCCGCCACCGGCCTCGCGTTGCTCCCGGCCGCGCTCGCCATCGGCACCGTCTCGCTCACGCTCTCCGCCCGGCTGAACGCCCGCTTCGGCGAACGCCCGGTGCTGCTGGCCGGGCTGCTCCTGCTGGTCGCCGCCCTGGCGCTGCTGACCCGGTTGCCCGCGGACTCGCACTACGCCCTCGACCTGCTGCCCACCATGCTGCTCGCGGCCGGCTTCGGCCTGGCGATCTCGGCGCTCACCGTGCTCGGCATGTCGGGCGCCGGACCGGCCGACGCGGGCACCGTCTCCGGGCTCTTCAACACCACACAGCAGGTCGGCGGCGCGCTCGGGGTCGCCGTTCTCACCACCCTCGCCAACGGCCGCACCGGAGCCCTCGCGGCCGCCGGACAGCCCGCCGCCGAGGCGCTCACGGCCGGCTTCCGGCTCGCCTTCGCGGTGGCCGCAGGACTGCTGACGGTGGCTCTGCTGCTCGCCGCCGCCGTCCTGCGGCCGACCGGACGTCAGGTCTGACTAATCGTCAGCACGCCCCGCCCCGGCCCGCGTTGCGCGGCACCCGGGGCGAAGGCGTTCGGGCCGTCGGCGTCACGGCCAGACCAGGCAGTACAGCTGGTGCCCGGCCTCGTGCAGCCGGTTGGCGAAGTCCTGCCACTCGTGCAGCATGCTGTAGATCACGAACGCGTCCCGCGGCCCGCGCCGGTCCGGCACGGTGGACCAGATGAAGGCGGCGGCGCCGAGCTCGGTCTCGTCGGCCTTGCGCAGCGGCTCGACGACGTTGTGGGGGAGCTGGACGACGGCGTAGTCGGGGTGCAGCACGACCAGCTCCAGCGGCGGCACCTGGTGCAGCGGGACGCCCTGGATGCCGGTGAGCACCATGGCGCTCATCGTCTCCGGTTTGATCTTGGTGGAGAGGTGGCCGGTGGGGGAGCCACTGGTCTCCATCAGGTCGCCGAGCCGCCCCAGCGCGCCGAGCTCGCCGGCGTCCAGGCCGAGCCCGCCCGGGCCGAGGGCGGTGGGGACTCTGGCGGCCGTCGCGCGGTCCGGGGCTCCGAAGTACTTGTACGTCACCCCCACGTGTCCCTCACCCCGCCTCTCACCGCCGCGACGACCGCGCCCCGTACCCGCTCCCGTACCCCCGCGTGCGGCCTCGGCGGGCCGGCGGGAGCCCCCCGTAGCCTCGTCGTAGCCGTCCTGCGCCTCGGACACTCGGACCATCCTCACCGGAATTCGCCGGAATCGACAGACCCCCGCACACCCGGCGTCCCACCGGACGTGCTCCTTACCCGTCATGCGCCGCCGTACCCACTCGCGGTACGCGGCAGTCCTCTCCACACCCCTGCACACAAACCGGAGCGCCTGCGCACTGTGTGTACACAGTCTGACTGGTCCACGGTCCGGTGCAGTCAGCGCCCCTGCTGTACGGACAACCGTACAGACAACGGTGCCCGGATCATCGTTCCAGATGATCGGGTCGGACATGCAGAGTGCGAGGACACGATTTGAGACCATGTCTTTTGTGAGCTACCCCTATGAAGCCCCCCAGTCCCAGTCGCTGTTCGACCGCGCCTCCGTGGTGACGCCCGGCGGCGTCAACTCCCCGGTGCGTGCCTTCCGCGCGGTCGGCGGCACGCCGCGCTTCATGGTGTCCGGCACCGGCCCCTACCTCACCGACGCCGACGGCCGCGAGTACGTCGACCTGGTGTGCTCGTGGGGCCCGATGATCCTCGGCCACGCGCACCCCGCGGTGATCGACGCCGTCCAGCAGGCCGTCTCCCGCGGCACCTCCTTCGGTACCCCCGGCCAGGGCGAGGTCGAGCTGGCCGAGGAGATCGTCGCCCGGGTCGCCCCGGTCGAGCAGGTCCGCCTGGTCTCCTCCGGTACCGAGGCCACCATGTCCGCGATCCGGCTGGCCCGCGGCTTCACCGGCCGGGCGAAGGTGGTCAAGTTCGCCGGCTGCTACCACGGTCACGTGGACGCGCTGCTGGCCGCCGCCGGTTCCGGCGTGGCCACCTTCGGCCTGCCGGACACCCCGGGCGTCACCGGTGCCCAGGCCGGCGACACCATCGTGCTGCCGTACAACGACCTGGCCGCCGTCGAGCAGGCCTTCGCCGCCCACCCGGGCGAGATCGCCTGTGTGATCACCGAGGCCTCGCCCGGCAACATGGGCGTCGTCCCGCCGCTGCCGGGCTTCAACGGCGGCCTGGCCCGGCTCTGCCGGGAGAACGGCGCGCTGTTCATCTCCGACGAGGTGATGACCGGCTTCCGCGTCTCCAAGGCCGGCTGGTACGGCCTGGAGGCCGCGAACGAGGGCTGGGCGCCGGACCTGCTGACCTTCGGCAAGGTCATGGGCGGCGGCTTCCCGGCCGCGGCCTTCGGCGGCCGCGCCGACGTGATGGCGCACCTGGCCCCGGCCGGCCCCGTCTACCAGGCGGGCACCCTGTCCGGGAACCCGATCGCCACCGCGGCCGGCCTGGCCCAGCTGCGCGGCTGCACCGACGAGGTGTACTCGACGGTGGACAAGGTCGCCGCCGAGGTTTCCGGTCTGGTCTCCGACGCGCTCGTCAAGGAGGGCGTGGCGCACCGGCTGCAGACCGCCGGGAACATGTTCTCGGTGTTCTTCACCGAGGCCCCGGTCACCGACTACGACCAGGCCAGGACCCAGGAGGCGTACCGTTTCACCGCCTTCTTCCACGCGATGCTGGCCGAGGGCGTCTACCTGCCGCCGTCCGCCTTCGAGTCCTGGTTCGTCTCGGCGGCCCACGACGAGCGGGCGATCGAGCGGATCGCCGCCGCCCTGCCGGCCGCCGCGCGCGCCGCTGCCGCCGCCACGGCCTGACCCGCCGCGGCCCGAACCCGATTTCCAGGAGTAGTCGAGAAGTGAGCGCCAAAGAGATCACCGTCGTCCACGTGATGCGGCACGGCGAGGTGCACAACCCGGAGGGCATCCTGTACGGGCGCCTGCCGGACTACCACCTGTCCGAGCTGGGCCGGAAGATGGCCGACCGGGTCGCCGAGGACCTGGCCGAGCGGGACGTCACCCACGTGGTGGCCTCCCCGCTGGAGCGGGCCCAGGAGACCGCCGCGCCGATCGCCGAGGCGCACGGCCTCGACCTCGCGGTGGACGAGCGGCTGATCGAGGCGGAGAACGTCTTCGAGGGCAAGACCTTCGGGGTCGGCGACGGTTCGCTGAGGAACCCGGGCTACTGGAAGTACCTCACCAACCCGTTCAAGCCCTCCTGGGGCGAGCCGTACCTCGACCAGGTGGTGCGGATGATGGGCGCGCTGGGTGCGGCCCGGGACGCCGCGCGCGGGCACGAGGCGGTCTGCGTCAGCCACCAGCTGCCGATCTGGATCCTCCGCTCCTTCGTCGAGCGCCGCCGGCTCTGGCACGACCCGCGCAACCGGCAGTGCTCGCTGGCCTCGCTGACCAGCTTCACCTTCGAGGGCGACAAGATCGTCTCGGTCGGCTACCGCGAGCCGGCCCGCGACCTGCTGCCCGCGCACCTGGTGGGCAAGGGCCGCAAGGGCGACAAGCCGGTGGGCAAGAGCTTCGGCGCCTAGCCCTCCATAAGCGGTACGTAAGTATGACTTCGGGTCACCTGGCAAACGCCGGGTGACCCGAAGTCGTCGCAGGTCAGAGCAGGTGCCGCGCGCAAGGCAGGACCCCCCCGAACCTGCCCGGAACTCCATGCGAAACTTTTCACATGTCTGCCATGACGCGCCCCCGCCCCCGTGTCGCCGCAGCAGCCGCCGCCACCGTCGCCGCCGCTGCACTCGCCCTCACCGGCTGTTCCTCCTCGGGCTCGTCGGGTAGCGGCGAGGGCCAGGTCGGCTTCGTCACGGTCAAGGGCACCAACCTGTCGAAGGCGGAGGCCGGCAAGCGCGGGGACGCGCCGGACATCTCGGGGGAGACCCTGGAGGGCACCCCGGCCAAGCTCTCCGACTACCGGGGCAAGGTCGTCGTGCTGAACGTCTGGGGCTCCTGGTGCGGCCCGTGCCGGGCCGAGGCGCAGAGCCTCCAGAAGGTCTCGGAGAAGTACAAGGACCAGGGCGTCCAGTTCCTCGGCATCAACACCCGGGACACCGAGAAGCAGAACGCCGTCCGCTTCGAGCAGGAGCAGGGCGTCACCTACCCGAGCCTCTTCGACCCGGCCGGCACCCAGCTGCTCAAGTTCCCCAAGGGCAGCCTCAACCCGCAGTCCATCCCGACCACCCTGATCATCGACCGGGACGGCAAGCTGGCCGCCCGCGCCGTCGGCGGCACCACCGACGACGCGCTGGAGTCGATCCTCCAGCCGGTGGTCGCGGAGCAGAAGCAGTGAGCCTGCCGCAGCAGCTCGCCGACACCACCTCGACCGTTCAGAGCGGCGCGCTGCTGGCCGCCGCCCCGGTCGCGCTGGTGGCGGGGCTGGTGTCGTTCTTCTCGCCGTGCGTGCTGCCGCTGGTCCCCGGCTATCTGTCGTACGTGACCGGTTTCTCCGCCGCCGACCTCGCGGACGCCCGCGGCTCGCGGCGCGGCCGGATGCTGCTCGGCGTGGTGCTGTTCATCCTCGGCTTCACCGCGGTGTTCGTCTCCACCGGCGCCCTGTTCGGCTACTTCGGCCAGGAGCTCCAGGACTACAAGCGGGTCATCAGCATCGTGCTGGGCTCGCTCACCGTGGTGATGGGCCTGGCGTTCATGGGCCTGGTGCCCGGGCTGAGCATGCGCGAGGTCCGCTCGCACCGCCGTCCGGCGGTCGGCCTGCTGGGCGCCCCGATGCTCGGGGTGGTGTTCGGCGTCGGCTGGACCCCGTGCATGGGCCCGACCCTGACCGCCGTGCAGAACCTGGCCCTCAACCAGGCCGACGCCCAGCGTGGCGCGCTGCTGACCACCTTCTACTGCCTGGGCCTCGGCGTACCGTTCATCCTGGCCGCGGTGGCCTTCCGCCGGGCGCTGGGCGCCTTCGGCTGGGTCAAGCGGCACTACCCGCTCGTCATGAGGATCGGCGGCGGCATGCTCGTCGCGGTCGGTCTGCTGCTCGTCACCGGGATCTGGGACTCGATGATGAGCCAGCTGCAGTCCTGGACCGCCGACTTCCAGATCGGAATCTGACCGTGAGCAACACCACGACCGAGACCGAGCAGCCCCTGGCGCCGGACGACAGCGCCGCCGAGCGGCTCAGCACCGCGCCGGTCGAGTCCGAGGGCCCGACCGGCATAGGGGCGTTCGGCTGGGCGCGCTGGATGTGGCGCCAGCTGACCTCGATGCGGGTCGCCCTGATCCTGCTCTTCCTGCTGTCGCTGGCCGCCATCCCCGGCTCGCTGATCCCGCAGTACCAGAACGGCCAGGGCCAGCTGAAGGTCGAGGCCTGGAAGGCGCAGCACTCCACGGTCGCGCCGATCTACGAGAAGCTCCAGCTGTTCGACGTCTACAGCTCGGTCTGGTTCTCCGCGATCTACATCCTGCTGTTCGTCTCACTGGCCGGCTGCATCGTCCCGCGCACCTGGCAGTTCGTCGGCGTGCTGCGCTCCCAGCCGCCGGCCGCGCCGCGCAACCTGACCCGGATGCCGGTGCACGCGGCCTGGCACACCGAGGCGGACGCCGACAAGGTGAACGCCGCCGCGCACCGGCTGCTGCGCAAGCGCGGCTTCCGCGCCCACCTGTCCGGCGGCGCGGTGTCCGCCGAGAAGGGCTACCTGCGCGAGGTCGGCAACCTGCTGTTCCACCTGTCGCTGTTCGCGCTGCTCGGCGGCTTCGCCTGGGCCAGCCTGGCCTCCGGCACGGGCGGCAAGCTGATGGTCCAGGGCGAGGGCTACTCCAACACCATCACCCAGCTCGACGACTTCAACGGCACCCGGTTCTACGGAAGCCAGGACCTCGACCCCTTCTACCTGAAGCTGGACAGCTTCACCTCGAAGTTCCAGACCAAGGGCGACCAGATCGGCGCCGCCCGGCAGTTCACCGCGAACGTCGAGTACTACGAGGGCAGCGACGAGTCGAAGCTGAAGAAGTCGACGATCGAGGTCAACCACCCGCTGGAGATCGGCGGCAGCAAGGTCTACCTGATCGGCCACGGCTACGCACCGATCGTCACCGTCAAGAACGGCAAGGGCGACGTCGTCTACCGGGGCGCCGTCCCGTTCCTGCCGCAGGACGGCAACCTGACCTCCACCGGAGTCGTGAAGGTCTCCGACTACGGCGTGGGCCCCGACGGCAACAAGACCCAGATGGGCTTCTCCGGCTTCTTCCTGCCGACGGCGCCGCTGAGCTTCGAGGGCACCGGCCCGCGCTCGCTGTTCCCCGGTGACGCCGACCCCCAGCTGGTGCTGAACGCCTTCGCGGGCGACCTCGGCACCGACTCCGGCCTGCCGCAGAACGTCTACCAGCTCAACACCCGCAAGCTCACCCAGCTGACCCAGGACGGCGAGCCGGCCAAGGCCCGGCTCAAGCCCGGCCAGGCCTGGGAGCTGCCCGACGGCTACGGCTCGGTGACCTTCGAGGGCTACAAGCAGTGGGCCAGCTTCAACGTCTCGCACCGCCCGGGCAACTCGATCGCCCTGGCCGGCGGGGTGCTGGCGATCCTCGGCCTGATCGGCTCGCTGTTCATCCAGCGCCGCCGGATCTGGGTGCGGGCGGTCGCCCTGCCGGGCGGCGGTACCCAGGTGGAGCTGGCCGGCCTGGCCCGCAGCGAGTCGGCGAAGATCGCCGAGGAACTCGCCGAACTGGCGGTCGACCTCCAGGACGACGCCCCGGCGTCGGAGGACGAGGGCGACAACGCCGAAACGGACGGACCCGAGGAGACCGGGGCCCCCACAGCCCCGGAGACGTCCTCGGACCCCGTAGTCCCTGCCGACCAGAACTCCAAGGAGTAGACGGTGCAACTCGCCTCGGCGGTCGACCCCCAGCTGGCCGACCTCTCCAACAAACTGATCTATTCGGCGATGGTGGTCTACACCCTCGCCATGTTCGCCCACATGATCGAGTGGACCTTCGGCAGCAAGGGCGGCGTCGCCGTCCGCTCGAAGGAACAGGCGGGCAGCCTGGCCGAGACCGTCGCCGCCGCGGACACCAGGGCCGCCAAGAAGGTCACCGTCACCGTGGCGGAGGCCGGCGGCGGCACCACCACGCTCACCCGCACCGCGGTCGCGGGCGAGGGCGCGACGGTGGTCACCAGCGGGCGCGGCGCGGACGAGGAGGACGGCCCGGGCGCGGCCGGCACCAACGAGAAGGCCGACCTGGCCGGCCGGATCGCCGTCTCGCTCACCGTGCTGGCGCTGCTGCTGCACGGCGGCGGCATCATCGCCCGCGGCATGTCGGTCTCCCGCTGGCCGTGGGGCAACATGTACGAGTTCTCCTGTGCCTTCGCCTTCGCGATGACGGCCGCGTACCTGGTGCTGCTGGGCGCGAAGAAGAAGGTCCGCTGGCTCGGCCTGCCGGTCGTCCTCGCGGTGCTGCTGACCCTGGGCATCGCCACCACGGTGCTGTACACCGACTCCGAGCAGCTCGTTCCGGCGCTGCACTCGCCGTGGCTGGCGATCCACGTCTCCACCGCGATCTTCTGCGGCGGCGCGTTCTACGCGGCGTTCATCGCCACGCTGCTGTACCTCGGCAAGGACTCCTTCGAGAAGCGGATGGCGGCCGGCCTGACCACCGGTCCGCTGGGCACCTCGGCCTCGATCTGGCGCCGGCTGCCCGCCGCGTCGACCTTCGACAAGCTGTCCTACCGGATCAACGCCCTGGTCTTCCCGCTCTGGACCTTCACCATCATCGCGGGCGCGATCTGGGCCGAGGCGGCCTGGGGCAAGTACTGGGAGTGGGACCCGAAGGAGACCTGGTCGTTCATCACCTGGGTCGCCTACGCCTGCTACCTGCACGCCCGTGCGACGGCCGGCTGGAAGGGCCGCAAGGCCGCCTACCTGGCGCTGGCGGCGTTCGCCTGCTGGCTCTTCAACTACTACGGCGTGAACATCTTCGTCACCGGAAAGCACTCCTACGCGGGGATCTGACCGGGGCACACAGTCACCCACCGGCCCGGCTCTCTCCCACAGGTAGCCGGGCCGAGGTGCGACAGGAGTAGTGCGTGCCGGCCGCCGGTCGGCGCGAGAGGGAATTGAGGAGGAAATCGCGCAATGGAGTGCGACGAGGTCATGCTGACCGTCCGAATCACCGCCGCCGAGCGCATGCTGCTCCGCCGGCTCGCCCAGGGACACCGGAGCGACGTGTCAGAGGTGGTGTCCGACGCGCTGCTGGACATCATCCCCACGCTCAGCGCGCCGGGGGACGCCTACCGGCTGCTGGGGGCGCTGGCGGTGCCCGCGCCGTGCGCCCTGACGGTCTGGCTGCCGACCCCGCTGGCCGATCTGCTGGTGCCCGGCGCGGCCCGGATCGCGCAGATCACCGACGTCCGGGTCGAGTCGGCCAGCGCCGCCCTGGGCGCGGCGCTGCGGCTCTGGCTGGCCCAGGACCCGGCCCGGCTGGCGACCAACCTCAGCGTGATGCACGCCGGCCGGCCGGCCGCCCTGGTGGCCGCCTGACGGGCCGGGGCGTGCCTCAGCTCGCCAGTGGCAGCCGGGTGCCGCCGAGGCCCGGTGCGGCGGGACGGCCGTCGTAGGCGTCCCGCCGGGCCGGCACGGTCGGGCCCTCGGCCGGCCCGTCCACCGGCGCGGTGAGCAGCCGGCACTCGGCCGCCGTCCGGCCGTCCTGGACCAGCTGGACCCGTACCGGCAGCCGGCCGTCCGCCGCGGCGGGGTCGGCGGCCGGTTCGGGGACCGCCCGGACGAAGCAGGGCCGGTCCAGCTCGATGTAGCGGTCGAAGGAGGTCACCAGCTCGACCGGCACCACCGGCTCGGGGTGGCGCAGCCGCTGGGCGGCCTGCCGGGCGGCCTCCAGCACCAGCATCCCGGGCACGTGGTCCAGCTCGTGGTCGAACAGCACCGGGTGGGTGGCGTCGGTGCGCAGCAGCCAGGTGTCCGGTGCCAGGGTCGGGCTGAGCACCACGTCGGCGGGCTGCGCGCGGCCGACCAGCTCGGGTGCGGCGGGCGCCGGCGGCCGCGGCGGGACGGTGCGCCGCGCGGGGCCTCGCAGCCGGGCGTACGAGGCGGGGGAGAGCACCCGCAGCCGGCCGGTGCCGTGGCCGATCGGCAGGCCGTCCCGGGTGACGTCGATGTTCACCCGCAGCGAGACCAGCTCGCCGTGCCGGATCCGGACGTCCTCGCAGCCGACGGCCAGCATCAGCGAGGCGGGGCCGGCGGTGACGGCCAGACCCGGCAGCCCGGGCCCGTCGAGCACGTAGGAGAGGTCCTCCATCACGAAGTGGTGCCCGCGCGGCACGCCGAATCCGGCGTGGCCGACCAGCAGCCCGGCTTGCCGGATCGTTTCGGCGAGCAGCACCGGGTCGTGGTAGCGGTCCCCGGGCAGCCGGTAGAAGCCGTGCAGCCGGGGCCACTGGGCGCCGAGCAGGAAGTCGTACGGGCCGGTGGCCTGCCAGCCGGTGAGGAACACCTCGGACACCGAGGCGCGGTGCACCAGGTGCCGGGAGACGGTCCGGTCGTGGAAGTCGTAGCCGCTCGCGGGGCCGCCGTGGACGTCGTAGCCGCTCGCGGGGCCGCCGTGGACGCCGAAGCCGCCACCGCCGCCCGGGCCGGGGTGGGCGTACAGGCCGTGCGGGTCCGGCTCTACGATCGATGGCATGACTGGCCCCCGCTTCAGGGTGTCGGTCGGAGCGGCCGCCACGGCCGTCGAGCAAAACATACATACCACCCGGTTTGTCTTCGGCGACTGGGGGTGCCCGGGCCGCACTCTCCGGTCCGGTCCCGCTACCTGCCCCGTGGGCTGGGGGAATGTCCGTTCGGGAGGCTTCGGGCCATGGGCGGGGGGTCGTCCCCGCTGGACGGCTGGGGCGAAGCAAGCGCTAGATTAGATACCAACCATGCGGTTTCGGCAGGTTCCGTCCGCATGCGGGAGCCGCCCCCGCAGGGGCGCGCCGACAGCAGCCGGGTGGGGCGGGGATCGCGCCCGGCCGAGTCCGGAGGGGGCCAGTGGTCAAGCAGGAACGGGCTGGGCGGACCCGGCAGGCCGTACTGCTCGCCGCCGCGGAGACCTTCGCGCAGGTGGGCTTCGAGGCCGCCAGCCTGGTCGACATCAGCCGCCGGGCCGGGGTGAGCAAGGGGGCTCTCTACTTCCACTTCGTGTCCAAGCAGGCCCTCGCCGACGGGGTGCGCCGCGCCTCCGGGCGGGAGGTCGGCTCGGCCGCGCTGCGCGCGTTGCGAGCCGACGGCCCGGCGCTCCAGGGCCTGATCGACTTCTCGCACGAGCTGGCCCGGATGCTGCGTGAGGACGTGGTGGTGCGGGCCGGCGTCCGGCTCGGCCGCCAGGGCCCGCGCCGGGACGGCGCCCCGGAGGGGCCGGACGGCCGGCTCGCTCCGGTGGCCCCCGACACCACGTGGCGAAGCCTCACCGCCGTCGTCCACCGCCTGCTGGACCGCGCCGCCGAGGCCGGCGAGCTGTGCCCCGGGGTGGACCGGCGGGCCGCCGCCGAGCTGCTCACCGCGGTGGCGGCCGGCCAGGTGCTGCTCGCCGGCGAGGAGACCGGCCGGCCCGGACCGGAGGCCGTGAGCCGGCTCTGGGCGGCCGCGCTGCCGGCCCTGGTGGCGCAGGAGCGCCGGGCCGGCTACCGGGTCTGATCCGAGGCGGCCGTCAGGCCGGGCCGTGGCTCAGGCCCGCTCGGCGACGCTCAGCCGGGCGAGCGCGTGCGGCTGGACCAGGCCCGGCAGCAGCAGCGTCCAGAGGTCCGACATCCGCTGGATCAGGTCCTGCCGGTCGGCCAGCACCTGGGAGCTCAGCTGGATGCCGGTGACGGCCCCGGTGATCACCCCGGAGGCCGCGGTCACGTCGACCCCCGGGTGGAGGTCGCCGGCCTCCCGGGCGCGCTCCAGCAGCTCGCGGACCAGGTCCATCCAGCCCTGGTAGGCCGCGAGCTGCGGCTGGGTGAAGCTGCCGTGCTCGATCGTCAGCCGGATGCTGCCGCGCACCAGCGGGTCGGTTTGGAGCGCGCGGGCGAAGGCGTACCCGAGGTCGATCAGGTTCTGCACCGGGCTGTCCGAGGCCGGTGTCCAGCCGGAGATCCAGGCGCCCTGCCCCTCGATGACGGCCAGCGCCAGCTCCTCCTTGGAGCGGAAGTGGAAGTACAGCGCGCCCTTGGTGACGCCGGCGCGGTCCAGGATCTCGGACATCGTGGCGGCGGCGTAGCCCCGCTCGTCGAACACCTCGGCCGCCGCGATGAGTACCGCCTGGCGGGTCGCCAGTGCGCGGGCCTGCCTGGCCATCGCAGCCTCCCTGGAAAGTTCTGGTCTCGGCAGCGGCCGATCCTACGGGGGCGGACGGGGCGGCGGACGTGTGTCGTCCAGGAGGTATCCTACCGAGCCCGTCGCGGGCCCCACCGGCCCGGCCGACCACGCGGGAGCACCGTCGGCGCGGCCCCGGGGAACCCCCGGCGCGGCCCCGGGGAACGCCCGACGGCCGGTCACCCCGTTCGGGTGACCGGCCGTCGGTCCGGGCCGTTGGCCGTCAGGCGGCCTGCTGCCAGCTGACCGGCGAGTAGTACGCCGGGCGGCGCTCCAGGCGCTGCCAGTTGGCGATCGGCTCGATGGGCGCGGTGGCGGCGGCCTGCTGCGTGGCGGCGGCGCGCGCGGCGATGACGGCGGTCAGGGCGGCGAGTTCCTCGTCGGTGAGACTGCCGCGGACGATGCGGACGAGGGGTTCGGCGGAAGCGGTCATGTCCTGGTTTCTCCCCCGGTTGCTGTGGTCTGAGGTGGTTGCCCGGTGCGGACTGCTGCGGTGCGGACTGCTGCGGTGCGGCCGTGCCGCTACATCGGCGGGTTGCCGTGCTTGCGGCTGGGCAGGTCGGCGTGCTTGGTGCGGAGCATGGCCAGGGCGGAAGCGATCACCTGGCGGGTCTCGGCCGGGTCGATGACGTCGTCCACGAGGCCGCGCTCGGCCGCGTAGTACGGGTGCATCAGCTCGTTCTTGTATTCCTTGATCTTCTGGGCGCGCATGGCGTCCGGGTCCTCGGCGGCGTTGATCTCGCGCCGGAAGATGACGTTGGCCGCGCCCTCGGCGCCCATCACGGCGATCTCGTTGGTCGGCCAGGCGTACGACAGGTCGGCGCCGATCGAGCGGGAGTCCATCACGATGTAGGCGCCGCCGTAGGCCTTGCGCAGGATCAGCGAGATGCGCGGCACGGTGGCGTTGCAGTACGCGTACAGCAGCTTGGCGCCGTGCCGGATGATGCCGCCGTGCTCCTGGTCGACGCCGGGCAGGAAGCCGGGGACGTCGAGCAGGGTGACCAGTGGGATGTTGAAGGCGTCGCACATCTGGACGAAGCGGGCGGCCTTCTCGCTCGCGTTGATGTCCAGCACGCCGGCCAGCGACTGCGGCTGGTTGGCGATGATGCCGATGACGTGGCCGTCGATCCGGGCGAGCACGCAGAGCACGTTGGTGGCCCAGCGCTCGTGGACCTCCAGGTACTCGCCGTGGTCGACGATCTCCTCGATCACCTTGCGCATGTCGTACGGGCGGTTGCCGTCGGCGGGCACCAGGTCCAGCAGGCTGTCGTTGCGCCGCTCGACCGGGTCCTCGCTCGCCACGGGCGGCGGCATCTCGCGGTTGTTCTGCGGCAGCAGCGACAGGAGGTAGCGGACCTCCTCGATGCAGGACTGCTCGTCGTCGTAGACGAAGTGGGCGACGCCGGAGACGCCGGCGTGCACGTCCGCGCCGCCGAGGCCGTTCTGGGTGATCTTCTCGCCGGTCACCGCCTGGACCACGTCCGGGCCGGTGATGAACATCTGCGAGGTCTCGCGGACCATGAAGACGAAGTCGGTCAGCGCGGGGGAGTACGCGGCGCCGCCGGCGCACGGGCCGAGCATCACCGAGATCTGCGGGATGACGCCGGAGGCCTTGGTGTTGCGCTGGAAGATGCCGCCGTAGCCGGCCAGCGCGGTGACGCCCTCCTGGATGCGGGCGCCGGCGCCGTCGTTCAGCGAGACCAGGGGAGCACCGGCTGCGATGGCCATGTCCATGATCTTGTGGATCTTCTGTGCGTGGGCCTCGCCCAGCGCGCCGCCGAAGATCCGGAAGTCGTGCGCGTAGGTGAAGACGGTGCGTCCGTGGACGGTGCCCCAGCCGACGATCACGCCGTCGGTGTGCGGCTTGCGGGCCTCCAGGCCGAAGCCCTGGGCGCGGTGCCGGCGCAGGGGCTCGACCTCCTGGAAGGAGCCCTCGTCCAGCAGCAGCTCGATGCGCTCGCGGGCGGTCAGCTTGCCCTTGGCGTGCTGGGCCTCGGTGGCCTTGTCGCTGGGGCCGCGGCGGACCTTCTCGCGCAGCTCGTGCAGCTCGGCGACGCGCCCGCGGGCATCGGCCGGGACCTCCGGGACCTCGCCGTCGATCGGCGCCTCATGCACAACCGTCATCTCGAACCACTCCAAGGGTGAGGGAACTGTCCGACAGCCAACGTCTGCTGTGCCCCCGGCTGCGAATCACTTTCTTCACTTATGACTGTACGAGGGGCCGTGCGCTGGTTTCGGCGTCGATTCCGTACAAGGTCGAGTTCGTTTAGCTGTCAGGCCTGTACAGAAGTGGTTGGTTCGGGCACTGAGCGCTCGGTGGTCATTCGGGTACCGGGGGTTGTCGGGCAGGTGATGGTCCGATGATCTGAGCATGAGGAAAAGCGCAGGTCAGGGCCGTCTTCCAGTACTGTAGGCCGGCCCTCTTGGGTCGCGCTCAAGGTCCGCTCAAGCCCGCCGGCCGGTGGGTCGCCGGGCGGGTGAGCGGTCCGGCAGTCGTAGGGAAGCGCCAAAAATGCCGCAGCCCACCCCGACTGGTGGGGGTGGGCTGTCCGAGCGAGCGGGCGGACCGTTGCGATCAGCTCTTCCTGCCGTCCTCGGGCTCGTCGCGGTCGCGCAGCTCCCGCTCGCGACGGCGCAGGTCGGCCTCCCACTGCTTGAGCATGTCCTCGTGCTCTTTGTTGTTCTTCTTCAACGAGGCGAGGAACTCGGGGTCGTCGTCCGGCGCCAGCGGGCGCCCGCCGCGCGCTGCGGTGCGGCCCGGGCGGTCGTCGGCCGGGTACCCCGGGTGGGCCCCGGCGGGCGCGGCCCGCAGGAAGCCGCGCTGCTTGCCGGCGATCAGCCAGGCGATCGGGCCCAGCGGCGGGAAGAGCAGCACGATCAGCACCCAGACCACCTTGGGCAGGTGCTTCACCTCGTCCTCGGGCGTGGTCAGGCAGTCCACGAACGCCCAGACCCAGAGCGCGAGCGGAAGGACGATGGTCAGAAGAATCCTCGGCACGGCTGGGATCTCCCCCCCGGGCGACGACGGCGGCGGGCGCCTTCCAGGGGCCCTTGACCGAGCCAGGCTATCGGGTGGCGGATACTGACATGCATGGCATACGACGATCTCCGTTCGTTTCTCCGGGCCCTCGACCGTGAGGGCGACCTCAAGCGCATCAAGGCGGAGGTGGACCCGCACCTGGAGATCGGCGAGATCGTCGACCGGGTGCAGAAGGCCAAGGGCCCGGCACTGCTCTTCGAGAACGTCAAGGGCTCGTCGATGCCACTGGCGATGAACGTCTTCGGCACCGAGCGGCGGCTGGCCAAGGCGCTCGGGCTCAAGGGCCCGGACGACATCTCCGAGAAGATCGCCGGCCTGCTCAAGCCGGAGCTGCCGCAGGGCTTCACCGGCTTCCGGGACGCCTTCGGCAAGCTCGCCTCGATGGCGCACGTCCCGCCCCGGCACGTGAAGTCCGGCGACGCCCCGGTGCAGGAGGTCGTGCTCACCGGTGACGACGTCGACCTGGACGAACTGCCCGCCCTCTTCACCTGGCCGCTGGACGGCGGCTCCTTCTTCAACCTGGGCCTGACCCACACCAAGGACCCGGACACCGGCATCCGCAACCTGGGCCTCTACCGGCTCCAGCGGCACGACCGCCGCACCATCGGCATGCACTGGCAGATCCACAAGGACAGCCGCAACCACTACGCGGTGGCGGCCAAGCGGGGCGAGCGCCTCCCGGTCGCGATCGCCTTCGGCTGCCCGCCGGCCGTCACCTACGCGGCCACCGCGCCGCTGCCCGGGGACATCGACGAGTACCTCTTCGCCGGCTTCATCGCCGGGGAGCGCGTCCGGATGGTCGACTGCAAGACGGTGCCGCTCCAGGTCCCGGCCGACGCCGAGGTGGTGATCGAGGGCTGGCTGGAGCCCGGCGAGATGCTGCCGGAGGGCCCGTTCGGCGACCACACCGGTTTCTACACCCCGCAGGAGCCCTTCCCGGCGCTGAAGATCGACTGCGTGACGATGCGCCGCCGCCCGATCCTCCAGTCCATCGTGGTCGGCCGCCCACCGACGGAGGACGGCCCGCTGGGCAAGTTCACCGAGCGGTTCTTCCTGCCGCTGCTGAAGATCATCATCCCGGACATCGTCGACTACGACCTGCCCGAGGCCGGCGGCTTCCACAACTGCGTGATCGTCTCGATCGACAAGAAGTACCCCAAGCACGCCCAGAAGACGATGCACGCGATCTGGGGCGCGCACATGATGTCGCTGACCAAGCTGATCATCGTGGTGGACTCCGACTGCGACGTGCACGACTACCAGGAAGTCGCCTGGCGGGCCTTCGGCAACGTCGACTACAGCCGCGACCTCACCGTGGTCGAGGGCCCGGTGGACCACCTGGACCACGCCTCGTACCAGCAGTTCTGGGGCGGCAAGGCCGGCATCGACGCCACCCGCAAGCTCCCCGAGGAGGGCTACACCCGCGACGGCGGCTGGCCCGAGATGGTGTCCTCGGACCCGGCGACGGCCGCGCTGGTGTCGCGTCGCTGGAAGGAGTACGGGCTGTGAGCACCGCTGCGATCGAGACTCCCGGCCGCACGAAGGCGTTCCTCCGGCTGGTGATGATCGAGCACTCGATCTTCGCCCTGCCCTTCGCGTACATCGCCGCACTGACGGCCATGTTCCTCGCGGACGAGCGGGTGCACTGGGGCGAGCTCTTCGTCGTCACGGTCTGCATGGTCGGGCTGCGCACCTTCGCCATGGCCGCCAACCGGATCATCGACCGCGAGATCGACGCCCGGAACCCGCGCACGGCCACGCGTGAACTGGTCACCGGCGCGGTGTCGTTGAAGACCGCGTACGTCGGCTCGGCCGTCGCGCTGGTGGTCTTCCTCGGCGCGGCCGCGATGCTCAACCCGCTCTGCCTGGCGCTCGCGCCGGTCGCCGTGGTGCCGATGGTGGTCTACCCGTACGGCAAGCGGTTCACCGACTTCCCGCAGGCGATCCTGGGCCTGGCCCAGGCGATGGGCCCGGTCGGCGCCTGGCTCGCGGTGACGGGCAGCTGGTCGTGGGACGCGGTCGTCCTCGGTGCGGCGGTCGGCATCTGGATCGGCGGCTTCGACCTGATCTACGCCTGCCAGGACGTCGAGTCCGACCGCGAGAACGGGGTCCGCTCGGTGCCCGCGCGGTACGGCGTGCCGGCGGCGATCCGGGGCGCGCGGGTGTGCCACGTCCTGACGACGCTCCTGTTGGGCTGGTTCGCGGTCCTGACGGATGCCGGAGTGGCGTTCCGGATCGGCCTGGTGGTCGTCGCGGGCGCGTTCGTGTACGAGCACACCATCGTGAAGCCGAACGACCTGTCGAAGCTCAACCGGGCGTTCTTCCAGACCAACAGCTTCGTGGGGATCTCGCTGTTCTTCTTCGCGCTGGTGGACCTGGTCGTTCGCGGGCTCGGGATCTGATCCGCGTCCGACCGCGTCGGCCCACCCCCCGGCGCCCTACCGGACGTCGATGCCGGCTGCCCGCACCTTCTGCTCGATCAGGGTGGTCAGCCGGGTCCAGCCCGGTCGCTCGTCCTCGCCGTGACGGGTGAGGAGTTCCTTGCGGGTCCTGCCGTCCTCGCGGTCCTGGAGGCCGGACAGGGTGGGCAGCAGGGAAGGATCGGCGATGAAGTGCTCGGCGACTTCGGCGGCGAGCTCCTCGATCCTCGGGTCGTCGGGGTCCCAGCTGCCCGCGGCCCAGGTCAGTTTGACGATGGCGACGTGCTTCGGATCGTCGAGGCCGTGCTCGATCTGGGCGAGGTACTCCTCGAAGCCCTCCGGCATCAGGGCCCGGACCAGGATCAGGGCCTCGCGGGCCGTCGTCACGTCCTGTGCGGCGAAGCCGAGCGCGGGCATCCGGTCCAGCAGCGCCAGGGCGCGTTCGGGCAGCAGGACCCGGTCGCCGTGGGCGAGTTGCCGCAGCGTCTCGCGGCGGGCGATCAGCTCCTCGATCCTGTCGGTGAGGCTCTCCTCGACCTCGACGAGGGAGGCTGCGAACCCGTCGGGGTCGGTGTCCAGGATCGGCCCGACCTCGGCCAGCGGGACGCCCGCTCCGGCTTGCCGCGGGCGCGCTCGTCGAAGGTGATGTGCCGGTAGCCGCCGCCGAGTTCGGCGATCGTGGGGCGCCAGTTCTTCCGGGTGGCGTACGAGCCGTTGAGGTACACCACCGGGTGGCCGGCGCCGCCGCTGTCGGTGACGGCCAGAGCGGTGTCCTCGACCGGAACCATGCCGGTCCACGGGGAGTCGGGGCTCGGCTTCGCGTTCGTGTTCGTCGTCATGCCCATGAGCCTGAGGCCTGCCCTCGGGTCAAGGTCGACCCCGGCTGCCGGACATCCCCACGAGCGGGCCGGCTCAGCGGAACAGGGCCGCGTGATCTGTCGCCCAGGCGCGGAAGCTGCGGGCGGGGTGGCCGGTGAGGTCCTGGACCGTCGTGGTGGCGGGCTCCGGGGCGGCGATGCGGGCGTGGAGGAAGTCGAGGGCGCCGTCGACGGCGGCCGGGAGCCGGCCGGTGGCGGACATCCGGCGGCGGGCGGTCTCGCGGGGGATCTCCTGCCACGTGGCCGGGCGGCCGACGGCCGCGCCGATCATCTCCACCTGTTCGGCCTGCGTGGGCGACTCCGGTCCGGTCAGGACGTACCGGGCGCCGTCGTGGCCGTTCTCGACCAGGGCGCGGACGGCCACCGCCGCGATGTCGCGCTCGTCCACCGGGTTCAGCCCGGCCGCACCGCCGTAGCCCTGCACCGCGCCCCCGGCCCTGATCTCCTCGGCCCACTGCAGCGCGGCGGCGAAGCCGTGCGCCCGCAGCACCGTGTGCGGTACCCCGCTGCGGGCGAGCAGCGCCTCGACCCCGCCGTCCGGCCGGCCGGGGACGGACGACGACAGGAACACCACCCGCCCGACCTCCCGGGCCAGTACGCCCACGGCCTCCGTCGCCCCGTCCGCCGTCGGGAACGGCCACCCCAGCAGCACCGCGCCCGCACCCTGCACCGCCGCCTCCAGCGACGCCGGGTCGAGCAACTCCCGTTGCGTCAGGGTCCGTACCCGTACGCCGGAGGCCGCGAGCTGCAGCCCGACGTGCCGTCCGACCGCCCCGGAGGCGCCGATTACCAGCACCGGCGGCGTGTCGTCAACTCGCTTATTTGTCATGCATCGAACGTAAGCGAGAAGGATGAGACGCCCAATGTGCACGGGTATCGGATCCATGTGCCAGCGTCTACCCGGCGCGCGCCAACTCCCGCGCGCGGTCAGCTGCTCAGCCGGGGCGCCTCCGGGTGGTACGTGCGCTGGCGTTCGAGTGGGGCGGTGGCGAAGTCGCCGTTGCCGTTGACGACTTCGCCGACGCCGACGCGGATGCCCCGGGCACGGCCGTGGCCCTTGAGGACGCCGCCGCGGCCGTCCGGATCGGGGTGGGTGTGGGGGCGGCCGGCGGCGAGCTCGACCGCGCGGGCGGAGATCGGGCCCAGGATCTGGGCGCCGGTGCCGAGGCGGCAGCAGCCCGTCAGCTCGGCGCCGTTGGTGATCCTGACCTCGTCCCCGAGCTCGATGGTCTCGCCCGCCCCCGCCTTGATCACGGCGCCGCCCTCGCCGATCTGCGCGCGCCGTCCGACGGTGATCCGCCCGCCGCCGGTCGCGACGACCCGGGTGCCGCCGTGCAGGACGGCGCCCGGGCCGAGCGCGCAGCTGCTGTCCGCGTCGCACTCGATCGTCACGCCCGGGTACAGGACGGTCCCCGCCCGCAGCGTCACCCGCCGCGAGACCAGCACCGAGAACGGGTCGAGGACCACCACGCCCTGGTCGGCGAGCAGCATCAGCTCGCCCGGGGTGAGGAGTCCGCGCTGGTGGCGGATGCGGTCCAGACGGTGCCGGAGTTCCTGATCGGTCATGATCACCGGATCATACGGAAGCCCCGGCGGGGTGGCCTCAGTTGTGCAGGAAAGCCTCCATGGCGGAGGCCAGGGCCACCGGGGCCTCGTACATCGGGTAGTGCCCGCTGCCGCCGAGCTCCTCCAGCTCGGCGTTGGGGTAGTGGGTGAGGAAGGTGCCGCGCATCACGTCGGCGGTCAGGGCGAGGTCGTGCTCGCCGACGATCACCTTGACCGGCACCGGGTTGCCGTCGATCCGGCGCTCCAGGTCGGCCGTCGCCCAGTCGCGGACGTAGCCGCCGAAGGCCTCGGGGGTGGACAGCCGCAGGGACTGGTCGACCATGTGGTCGAGCCAGACCCGGCCGGCCCGTCGGCCGGTGACCAGGTCCAGGATGGCGAAGCGCTTCTCCCGGTCCTCGGCGGCGCCGTAGAACAGCGCCGCACCCGCCTCGTCCAGCGGGTACGCCCCGGCCGGCACCGGGGCCAGGCCGACCAGCTTGCGCACCCGCAGCGGTGCCTCGGCGAGCACCTGCTGGGCCGCCTTGCCGCCCATCGAGTGGCCGACCAGCGAGAAGCGGTCCCAGCCGAGCTGGTCGGCCAGGGCGAGCGCGTCGGAGGCGATCTCGGCGAGCGTGTACGTGCCGGGGACGTCCTTGCGCTGCCCGTAGCCGCGGTAGTCGAGGAAGGCGTAGCTGAAGGCGCCGCCGTCGAGGTAGTCGAGGAACGGGCCCCAGCCCGCGCTGGTGCCGAACCAGTCGTGCAGGACCAGGACGTGGTGGTCGCCGGTGCCGGTCAAGCGGTGAGGGATCGTCATGCCACCGGTCGTTCCCCGTGAACCGCCCGCCCGAACGAGCGGGGCTCAGGCGTCGCGCCGGGCGAAGGCCGGGGCGTGCTCGGGGAGCGGACCGAAGGCGATCAGGCGGGACAGCAGCAGGGGGAAGCCGGGGGCGTAGCGGGCGAGCAGCACCAGCTGGGTGGGCGGGCCGACCCGGCGGCCGGTGATGACGGGCTCGAACATCACATGGTGCAGGATCCGCTGCAGGCGCTGCATGATCACGGTCGGTCGCCACCGACGGCGCTGCACCCGGGCCAGGGCCGCGACGGTCGGGCGGCCGTGGCGCAGCGGTTCGGCGAGCAGGGCGGCGGCCGCGACGGCGTCCTGGACGGCGAGGTTGATGCCCACCCCGGCGGCCGGGGACATCGCGTGGGCGGCGTCGCCGATCAGCAGCAGCCCGTCCACGTACCAGCGGTCCAGCCGGTTGAGCCTGACGTCGAGCAGGTGGACGTCGTCCATGCTCGCCAACCGGTCGACCCGGTCGGCGTACTGGGGCATCAGGCGGGCGATGCGGGCGCGGAAGCGCTCGATGCCTTCGGCGCGCAGCTGCGGGTCGGTGCCCTTCGGCTTGAAGTAGGCGATCTGGAAGTAGTCCTCGCGGGTGAGGCTCAGCGCCATCTCGCCGTCCCCGAAGCTCGGGGCGAGGCTGGGCGGTACGGCCTGCTCGTCGGCGTGCCGCGGCAGCCGGAACCACCAGACGTCGAAGGGCACCGGGTACTCCTCGGGCGCCAGCCCCGCCTCCCGGCGCAGGGTGGAGTGCCGGCCGTCGGCGGCGACGGTGAGTGCGGCCCGGATCTCGCCCTCTTCGCCGTCCCGGGTCCGGTAGCGGACGCCGGCCACCCGGCCGTGCTCCCTGATCAGCCCGGTGGCCTCGGTGTTCATCCGCACCGTGAAGGTGGGCTCCTGCTTCGCCTCCTCCGCGAGGAAGTCGAGCAGGTCCCACTGCGGGACCATCGCGATGTAGTTGTACGGCGCCGGGAGCTTCTCGAAGGCGCTCATCGCGACCCGGCCGGCGCCCGGCACCGGGACCACCAGGTTGCCGAGCCGGTTCTGCGGCAGTGCGGCGAACTTCCGGCCCAGCCCGAGTTCGTCCATCAGCCGCACGGTGGACGCGTGGACGGTGTCGCCGCGGAAGTCGCGCAGGAAGTCGCCGTGCTTCTCCAGCACGGTCACCTCGACCCCGGCCCTGGCCAGCATCAGGCCCAGCATCATGCCGGCCGGTCCGCCCCCGGAGATGACGACGCTCATGGCTCTCTCCCCTCGGTTCCGCTCGCGACCTCCCGTATGGAACTCGCATATAGAGACTCTCTGGAACCGTCTCAGGTGTCAAGTAGTACGATGCTTCACATGAAGGATCTGGTGGCAGCGGCCCTCGCGGCGGCAGGGGAGCGGGGTCAGGACGTCGCGGACGTCCCGCTGACGGCGATCGCGGCGGCGGCCGGCATCTCCCGCAGCACGCTGCTGCGCCGGCTCGGCGGCTCCCGGGCCGCGCTGGACGAGGCCGTCCGGCAGGCGGGCCACGACCCGGGCGGACGGCCGCCGGTGCGGGAGCGCGCGATCGGGGCGGCGGCCTGGCTGGTGGCCGAACGGGGCCTGGGCGCGGTCACCCTGGACGCCGTCGCGGACCGTGCCGAGTGCTCGGTGCCCAGCCTGCACACCGTCTTCGAGGGCCGGGACGGCCTGCTCGCCGCCGTCTTCGAGCAGTACGGCCCGCTGCCGGACCTGGAGGTGCTCGCGGCCGACCCGCCGGAGCGCCTGGAGGACACCGTCCGGGCGCTCTACCGGACCTTCGTGGCGAGCTTCACCTGCGAACCGCGGATCGTCCCGGCGGTCTTCGGAGACCTGTTCAGCCGGCCGGACGGCCCCGCGGCCCGGGTGATGACGGCCAGCCTCCCGCGGCTGTTGGACTGTCTGGGCCGGCTGCTGCTGCCGCACGTCGAGGCCGGCCGCCTGCGGCCGCTGCCGTTCCCGGTGCTGGTCCAGCTGCTGTTCGGGCCGGTGGTCAGCCACCTGCTGCTGCGGCCCGTGCTGAGCCCGATGCTGGGTGCCGTGCTGCCCGCGGTGGAGGAGGCCACCGAGCTGTTCGCCGAGTCCTACCTGCGGGCGGTCGCCCTCCCCGGGGCAGACTGTGCGGACCGGACCCCGACCCGAGGAGAACCGTGATCGGCACACTGCAGTGCCTCGTGCTCGACTGCCCCGACCCGGCAGTGCTGGCCCGCTTCTACGCCGGCCTGCTCGGCGGCGAGGTGGACCGCCCGGACCGGCGCTGGTCGCTGGGCGCGGACTGGTCCACGCTGCACCTCGACGACGGCGCGGTGCTCTGCTTCCAGCGCGTCGCCGACCACCGGCCGCCGCGCTGGGCCGACCCGGAGCACCCGCAGCAGGCGCATCCGGACGTCGAGGTGGCGGACCTCGACGACGCCGAGCGGCAGGTGCTCGCCCTCGGCGCCGTCCGGCTGCACGATGCCGGCGGGTGGCGGATCTACGCCGACCCGGCCGGGCACTTCTTCTGCCTGGTCCGCGCGCACCGGGCCTGACTCACGAGATCCGCCGGATCCGCCGTACCGCGAGGAACACCAGCAGCGCGGTCAGGGCCAGGAACAGGCCCGACTCGATCGCCTGGAAGGTCCAGAACCGGTCGGCGGGCTGGTACTCCAGCGCGTTGGTGTACGGCCCGGCGCCGAAGCCGTGCTCGGCCATGTTCCTGGCGCAGTCGGCGGCCCCCGGGCCCCCGGGAGGCGGGCAGCCGATCTGCCCGTCGTGCAGCACGACCTCGCCGGAGCCGTTGCGCACCACCTGGTCGTAGACCCAGTCCCCGGCGTAGCGGTTGGGGAGCAGCCCGCTCTCCGCCGCGTACGTCATGGTCTTCGCCGGGAGGAAGGACGGGCGGGCCACCGTCTCGACCAGGATGCGCACCGCGGCGAACGAGGCCAGCGAGATCCCCATGGCGGGCAGTACCTTGCGGGCCGCCGTGCCGGTGTACACGCCGAGTGCCACCGCGAACAGGGTGTACGCGATCGGGGCGACGCCCTGGACGTCGAAGCTCAGGTAGCCCAGCCGTCCCAGGCCGGAGGCGACCAGGGGCCCCAGCCACCAGGCCACGCCCAGCGCGTACGTGACCGCGAGCAGCACCGAAGCGCCGCCGACCAGGCCGAACTTGGCGAGCGCCCAGTGCCGCCGACTGATCCCCTGGGTCCACACCAGGCGGTGGGTGCCGTTCTCCACCTCGCGGGCGACCAGCGGCGCGCCGAAGAACAGCCCGACCAGCACCGGCAGCAGGACGAACAGGATGGCGACGTAGGCGAACCCGCCGTACTGGTTCTGGAAGCGCTGGTTCAGGCCCTCGCAGCCGCCGGCCCCGGTCAGCACGGTCTCGTGGCCGAGTCCGGCGAGGCAGGCGCCGAGGCCGCTGTGGTCGAAGGTGCCGCGCATGGTGAGGCCGGTGGGCACCATGACGGCGGTCAGCGCGGCCAGGGCGACGAGTGTCCAGAGCAGTTGCTTGCGGTGCTGGCGCCAGATCAGCCAGGTCATGCCGCCACCTCCGGGGAGAGCCGGGTGTCGCCCGCGCCCAGGTAGGCGAGGACGAGGTTTTCGAGGGTGACCGGGTGGACGGTCCAGATGCTCTCGTCCACCGGCCGGTCGGTGCGCACCAGCAGGGTGGACTGGCGCTCGGTGTGGCTGGCCTGGACGACCGCGGCGACGCCGGGGACCGGGCCGGGGCCCACCCGGGGGCCGACCAGGGTGCAGTGCTCGGCGAGCAGGTCGTCGACCGCGCCGGTCAGCTGGACCTGTGCGGTGTTCAGCACGACCAGGTGGTCGCAGACCCGCTCCAGATCGGCGAGCAGGTGCGAGGAGAGCAGGACGGTGGTGCCGCTCTCGGCGACGGCGCCCATCAGCTCCTGCATGAACGCGTGCCGGGCGAGCGGGTCGAGCGCGGCCACCGGCTCGTCCAGCAGCAGCAGGCGGGGCTGTTTGGCCAGCGCCAACGCCAGTGCCACCTGGGCGCGTTGGCCGCCGGACAGCCGGCCGACCGGCTTGTCGAGGGGGATGCCGAGGCGGACCAGCCGGTCCCGGGCGGTGGCGGCCTCCCAGCGGCGGTTGAGCTTGCCGCCCATGGTGATCAGCTCGTCGCCGGTGAAGTCCGGGTAGAGCGGGGTGTCCTGGGCGACGAACCCGATCCCGGCCAGCGCCTCGACGCCCTGCCGGGGATCGCGGCCGAACACCCGGACCTCGCCGGCATCCGGTTCCAGCAGTCCCACGGCCAGGTGCAGCAGGGTGGACTTGCCCGCCCCGTTCGGGCCGACCAGCGCGGCGATCCGCCCGGCCGGCAGCTGGAGCGAACAGCCCTCCAGCGCCCAGGCCTTGCCGTACCGCTTGCCCAGCCCTCGTGTTTCCAGTGCGACTTCCGTCATGTCTTCCCCCAATTGAGCGTGGCCCGCATCGTGGTGTCGATCAGTGCGGCGATGTCCTCGTGGGCGAGCCCGGCGGCTTCGGCCTTGCGCAGCCAGACCACCAGGTCCTCGCGCAGTTCGGCCTGGTTGGCCAGCGCGGGACCGGCCAGCGTGCCGACCAGGAAGGTCCCCACGCCGGGCCGCCCCTCGGCGAGCCCCTCCAACTCCAGTTCCCGGTAGGCCTTCAGGACGGTGTTGGGGTTGATCGCCAGGGCGCGCGCCACCTCGCGGACCTTCGGCAGCTGGTCGCCCGGCCGGGCCAGTCCGACCCGCAGAGCCTGCTTCACCTGGAGCACGAGCTGCATGTAGGTGGCGACCCGCGAGCGGCCGTCGAGGACGAACTCGATCACTACTTGTTCTCCTGTCTTATGACAGTAAGACAGGATGGGCGCACGAAGGTCAAGTCGTCAACCGGAAAGAGGTGTTGACGAACGGTCGGAGATGATCGGTCAGTCCAGGGCCAGCCGGTCGCCGACCCGAAGACGGCCGGGGGCGGCGACCTCGGCGAGGGCGTCGAGCCGGCCGTCGTGGGCGTGCACCACGGCCTTGAGGATCTCGGGCGCGTGCGGCAGCCCGGGCTGCGGGGCGGCGGTCATCACGCAGCGCTCGCTGGAGGCGACGAAGGCGAGCCGGGCGCTGCCGGGGGCTTCGCCGGACGCCTGGCGGCCGAGCCAGGCGTCCTCGACGAACGGCGGGGTGCCGGGCGGGGTGCGCAGCACGATGTTGGGGCGGAACCGGCGCTCGTCGACCACGGCGAAGGGGGCGGCCTCGCGGACCCAGTCCAGGGTGGCGGTGCTGAGCACGCTGACCGGCAGCCGGTCGAAGTGCGAGACGGCGTCCTCGCGGGCGAGTTCGACGTCCTCGTGCTGGAGGTAGGCGCGCAGGAAGGCGTTCGGCCGGTCGACCGGGCGGCCGAGCGGGTCGAACAGTTCGGGGCCGTCGATCCGGTGGCCGAGCCGGGCGGAGAGGCGGAGCAGGCCGTCCATCCGGCGGAAGCGGCGGGTGTTCTTGCCCGAGCCGAGCTTCCCGGCCGCGTCGCGGACGGCGTAGAGGCGGTCTCCGGCCAGGCCGCGCTCGTCCACCTCGACGGAGTCGAGCCGCTCGCCGCCGGTGGATTTCACGGGGTAGCGCCAGAGTCGCTCGATCACTCCGATGATCTCAGCCATGGCCGGAAAGCGTACTGGCGTTGACGGGGGATGGTCTAGACCAAGTGTCGGGGCGGGTACCGTCCGCTCAGCCCAGCCGGGCCACCGCCCGTACCGGTGCGCCGTCCGCCGCGACCAGCCGCAGCGGGAACAGCGAGACCTCCACCGGCAGCCCGGCCTCCTGGGCGGCCAGCAGCGGCCGCAGGTCGGTCAGGTTCTCGGCGATCACCCCGCCGCCGGACGCCCCCAGCAGCACCCGGTGCGCGGCGAGCGAGGGCTCGTCGGCGGTGCCGTGGTCGTGCTCGTCGGTGAGGTCGGCGAGCAGGGCGGCCACGGCCGGGTCGCCCGGGCCCGGGTCGGGGGTCGGGTCGACGCTGAGCGCGTCCACCCCGACCGTCCGCACCCCGGCGGCGACGATCGCCTCGGCGGCGGCCGGGGTCAGGCTGGGGTGGGCGAGGTAGGCGTCGGTGCCCCAGTGCCGGGCCCAGCCGGTGGCCAGCAGCAGGACGGTGCCCCCGGCGGCCCGCTCCAGCGCGGGCGCCAGCAGCTCGGGGGTGACGGCCGCCCGGGGCTCCAGCCCGCGCAGGTCGGCGACCACGGCCGGGCCGGTGAACCGCTCCAGCGGCAGCCCGTCCAGGGTCGGCCAGGTGACGTCCACGTGGTACGGCGCGTCCACGTGCGTCCCGGACTGCGAGCCGAGGTGCAGGGCCAGCACGTTCACTCCGGCGGTGGCCGTGGTGAGCGCGGGCTCCAGCAGGACGGCCGGATCGCCGGGGTAGACCGGCATCGCGGTGGTCACCTGATGGGTGAGGTCGACGAGGGTCGCTGCCATGCGCCCATCCTTCCAGGGGCGGGGGGCTTCCGGACCCCTCCCGGCCCGCCCGGGCCGAACGCACAGGTGGAGCCGGGACAGAATTGCCCCATGGGAACTGCGAAGCGTCAGCCGTGGGTGGTCGGGGTCTCGGGCGCGTCGGGGACGCCGTACGCGGCCTCGGTGATCCGTGCGCTGCTGGCCGCCGGCGAGGCGGTGGACCTGATCGTCAGCCGCGCGGCCCGGCTCACCATCCTGGACGAGACCGGAATCTCCTTCCGGGACGCCCACTGGCGCGCCGACCTCGCCGCCTGGCTCGGCACCGAGGGCCCGGACGACGGCCTGGACGACGTCCGTTACTGGTCCGCCGGGGACTTCGCGGCCGGCCCGTCCAGCGGCTCCTACCCCGCCAAGGGCATGCTGGTGGTGCCCGCGACCACCGGCGCGGTGGCCGGGATCGCGCTCGGCCTGAGCAAGGACCTGTTGCAGCGCGTCGCCAGCGTCACCCTCAAGGAGCGCCGCCCGCTCGTCGTCTGCGTGCGCGAGACACCACTCAACGGGGTGACGTTGAAGCACTTGGTGGAGCTCGACGCACAGGGGGCGGTCGTCCTGCCCGCTTCGCCCGGTTTCTACGCCGGCGGCTCCACCGCGCGCGAGCTCGTGGATTTCGTGGCAGGAAGGGTGCTGGACGCCGTCGACGTGCCGCATTCCCTGTACCTGCGCTGGGAAGGGGAGTTGGGGGCGGCGGCCCGCCGCGCGGACGACAGCGGCGGCGTCCGGCCTGAGGGGGAGTGAGGAGACCGAGGGCGGGAGAGTATCTTCTCTGCGATATCCGGGTCGGTCGGCGCGCAGCGCCTTTGAAACCGGATAATGATCTGTGGGTCTGGAGAGGTTCGGAAGGACGCGGACGGTATATGGACACGGTGGACAGACAGCTCATCCAGGCGCTCCGGGAGAACGGCCGCGCGTCCTACGCCGAGTTGGGCCGGCTGGTCGGACTCTCCGGCCCGAGCGTGACGGACCGGATCAACCGCCTGGAGCAGGCCGGGGTCATCACCGGCTACCGGGCGACGGTCAACCCGGCCTCGCTCGGCTTCGGCGTCACGGCCCTGATCGGCCTTCAACTCACCGACGCCGCGGACCACGAGGACGTCGCGTTCCGGCTGAAGGACCTCAACGAGGTCGAGGACTGCTGGTTCATCGCCGGTGACGACTCCTACATGCTGAAGGTCCGGGTGGCCGACGTGGCCGGCCTGGAGTCGGTGGTCAAGCGGATCTCGGGCACGAAGGGTGTGGCCCGGACACGCACCACCGTCGTACTCTCCACGAAGTGGGAAAACCGGGTGAGTGAACTTCCTCCCGTAGGAGAGTGACGCATGGCACTGGTCGGCCTGGAGGAACTGCGCGCGGCCCGGCAGCGGATCGCGGGGGTCGCCGTGCGCACCCCGCTGGTTCCCGCCCCCTGGGCGGCCGAGGGTGAGCGGCGGCTCTGGCTGAAGCCCGAGAACCTCCAGCCGACCGGGGCCTTCAAGACCCGTGGCGCCTACAACCGGCTGGCCGCGCTCACCGAGGGCGAGCGGTCCCGGGGCGTGGTCGCCCAGTCCAGCGGCAACCACGCACAGGCGGTGGCGTACGCGGCCCGGACGCTCGGCATCAAGGCCGTGATCGTGATGCCGGACACCTCGCCCGCGGTGAAGGTGGAGGCCACCCGCTCGTTCGGCGCCGAGGTGATCCTGGTCGCACCGGAGGAGCGGGACACCCTGCCCGGCGAGCTGGCCGAGAAGCACGGCTATGTCTGGGTGCCCCCGTACGACGATCCGTTCATCATCGCGGGCCAGGGCACGGTCGGCCTGGAGATCGCCGAGGACGCCCCGGCCGAGCTGGACACCGTCCTGGTGCCGGTCAGCGGCGGCGGCCTGATCGGCGGGACGGCGGCCGCGCTCAAGCTCACCCGCCCGGGCATCCGGGTGATCGGCGTCGAGCCCGAGCTGGCCGCCGACGCCCGGGCCAGCCTGCGGGCCGGCCGCCGGGTCGAGTGGCCGGTCGCCGACACCTACCGGACCATCGCGGACGGGCTGCGCACCCCGTCGCTCGGCGTGCTGCCGTTCGAGCACGTCACCGCCTACGTGGACGACATCGTCACCGTCACCGAGGACGAGATCCGGGCCACGGTGGCCGTGCTGGCCCGCCGCGGCCGGCTGGTCGCCGAGCCTTCCGGGGCGGTCGCCCCGGCCGCCTACTTCCACCGTGCCGCCGAGACCGGGGGCCAGGCGGTGGCGGCCGTGGTCAGCGGTGGCAACATCGACCCCGCACTGCTCGCCGAGCTGCTCTCGGCATAGGCGTACGCTCGTTCCGGCAAGGAATCGAACGTCGGAGGAGGCGGGGCACCGCATGGACGCAGGGCTCAAGCGCGAGCTGGAGGCGAAGGTCTACGCGGGTGAGCGGCTGACCCGCGAGGACGGGATCGCGCTCTACGCGAGCGACGACCTGGCCTGGCTGGGCGGGCTGGCCCACCACGTGCGGACGCAGAAGAACGGCGACGTGGTCCACTTCAACGTCAACCGCCACCTCAACATGACCAACGTGTGCAACGCGTCCTGCGCGTACTGCTCGTTCCAGCGCAAGCCGGGCGAGAAGGACGCGTACACGATGCGCATCGAGGAGGCCGTCCGCCTCGCCAAGGCGATGGAGAGCGAGTCCCTCACCGAGCTGCACATCGTGAACGGCCTGCACCCGACCCTGCCGTGGCGCTACTACCCGCGCTCGCTGCGGGAGCTGAAGGCGGCTCTGCCGAACGTCTCGCTGAAGGCCTTCACCGCCACCGAGATCCACTGGTTCGAGAAGATCAGCGGCCTGTCCGCCGACGAGATCATGGACGAGCTGATCGACGCCGGCCTGGAGTCGCTGACCGGCGGCGGCGCGGAGATCTTCGACTGGGAGGTCCGCCAGCACATCGTCGACCACGACACCCACTGGGAGGACTGGTCGCGGATCCACCGCCTCGCGCACAGCAAGGGCCTCAAGACGCCGGCCACCATGCTGTACGGCCACATCGAGGAGCCCCGCCACCGGGTGGACCACGTGCTGCGGCTGCGCGAGCTCCAGGACGAGACCGGCGGCTTCCAGGTCTTCATCCCGCTGCGCTACCAGCACGACTTCCACGACTCCAAGGACGGCGTCGTGCGCAACAAGCTGATGGCCCGCACCGAGATGGCCACCGGCGCCGAGGCACTGAAGACCTTCGCGGTCTCCCGGCTGCTCTTCGACAACGTCCCGCACGTCAAGGTCTTCTGGGTGATGCACGGCGTCACCACCGCCCAGCTGGCGCTCAGCCACGGCGCGGACGACATGGACGGCTCGGTGGTCGAGTACAAGATCACCCACGACGCGGACAACTTCGGCACCCCGAACAAGCTCGGCCGCGACGACCTGCTCGGGCTGATCCGGGACGCCGGCTTCCGCCCGGTGGAGCGCAACACCCGCTACGAGGTCATCCGCGAGTACGACGGCCCGGACCCGATGCGCCGGGAGTCCCCGCAGGCGATGCGCCTCTGACCTGCGAAGTTCCCCGCCGCCCGGACCGCTCTGCGGCCCGGGCGGCGGTGGTCTTCACGGCCTCCGCACGAGGCCCGGGTTTACCAACGGCTACGGCGTTTGGCAGGATCGAAGGCATGTCCGGTTCTGATCGTGCCACCGCGTACCCGCCGCACCAGCCGATGCAGGGGCCGGTCGACCTGATGCCGCAGCAGCAGTACGAGAGCGGCCAGGCGTACCAGCAGCCGGTTCAGCAGGGCTACTACCAGGGCGAGTACCAGCCGTACGCGCAGACCCCTGACGGGTACTTCGAGACGTACGACCAGCCGTTCCAGCCGTACGGGGCCGAGCCCGTCCCCGAGTCCGTCTACTACGAGGCGGAGCCCGCTCCCGAGCCCCCCGTATCCTTCGAGTCCGAGCCCGTCGTGCTCGCCGCGCCCGCCGCGCCCGTGGTGGGCGCCCGGACGGCTGCCCGGGGTCGGCGTCGCAAGGCCAAGCAGAAACGTCACGGCAAGGCCGTGATGGCCGGTACCGCGCTGCTGGTCGCCGCCACCGCCGGCTGGTACGCCGTCGGCCAGGACGACGCCAAGCCCGGCATCGCCGCCGCCGACGGCCCCGGCCCGGAGGGCGTCAGCAAGCCCGACGGGCCCGCCCCGGCCCCCGCGGCCGCCAAGGCCGCCTCCGACCGGCAGGCGGCGGCCCCGGCCGCCGACCGCAGCCAGACCCGCGCGGACGGCTCGGTCGCCGCGATACCCGGCCTCGGCGCCGCCTTCACCGCGAAGATCCCCGCCGCGACCACCCAGGTCGTGGTCGCCTCCGGCCAGGACAAGAACACCGACAAGAACACCGTCACCCTCTGGACCCGCACCCCCGAGGGCCGCTGGCTGGCCGGCGAGACCTGGCAGGGCCACAACGGCAAGAACGGCTGGACCACGGACCACAACGAGGGCGACCTGCGCAGCCCGATCGGTGTGTTCAGCCTCACCGACGCGGGCGGCCGCAAGGCGGACCCGGGCAGCAAGCTCCCGTACGACAAGGACCCGAGCTTCGTGGTCTCCGGCACGGGCTTCTTCGGGGACCAGCTGGCCGGCTCCTTCGACTACGTGGTCGCGATCGACTACAACCGCGTCCCCGGCAACTCCCCGCTCGACCCGCGCCGCCCGATGGGCTCCAAGAAGGGCGGCGGCATCTGGCTCCACGTGGACCACGACGGCCCGACCCACGGCTGCGTGTCGATCCCCGAGGACAAGATGGCCCAGCTGATCCGCACCCTGGACCCGGCGGCCCATCCGGTCATCGTGATGGGCGACGCCACCGCACTGGCCGCCTGACCTCGGCGTACGCGCAGCCCGGGCGCCGCAACGCCCCTTGTGGATCTCCTACAGAACGAGGCGGCGGATCCTGTCACCGGTCGTACCATGCTGACCAGCGGGTAACCCGGTTCCATGGCAGTATGAGCGGTTCGCGCATTGTGGCACTCGGCCACTACCAGCCCCCCAAGGTCCTCACCAACGACGACCTGGCGGCGCTCGTCGACACCGACGACGAGTGGATCCGCACCCGTGTGGGCATCCGCAGCCGGCACATCGCCGAGGACGAGAGCCTGGTCGACCTCGCCACCGAGGCCGCGCAGAAGGCGCTCGCCAAGGGTGGCCGGACGGCGGCGGAGATCGACCTCGTCGTGGTCGCCACCTGCACTGCGATCGAGCGCAGTCCCAACACCGCCGCCGCCGTGGCCGCCCGGCTGGGCATCCGCTCGCCCGCCGCGTACGACATCAACACGGTCTGCTCCGGCTTCTCGTACGCCCTGGCCACCGCCGACCACGCGATCCGGGCCGGCTCGGCCCGCCGCGCTCTGGTGATCGGCGCCGAGCGGATGTCCGACACGCTCGACTGGACCGACCGCTCCACCTGCGTGATCTTCGGCGACGGTGCGGGCGCCGCGCTGGTCGAGGCCCAGGAGGACGGCGACGAGGCGGGCATCGGGCCGGTGGTCTGGGGCTCCGTGCCGGAGAAGGGCGACGCGGTGGTGATCACCGGCTGGGATCCGGTGATCAGCCAGCAGGGCCAGTCGGTCTTCCGCTGGGCCACCACCCAGCTCGCCCCGCTGGCCCGCGAGGCCTGCGAGCGGGCCGGGATCGACCCGGCCGACCTGAAGGGCTTCGTCCCGCACCAGGCCAACCTGCGGATCATCGACGCGATCGCCAACAAGCTGGGCCTCACCGACGCCGTGGTGGCCCGGGACGTGGTCGACTCCGGCAACACCTCGGCCGCCTCCATCCCGCTGGCCTTCTCCAAGCTGGTCGAGCGCGGCGAGCTCTCGCCCGGCGACCCGGTCCTGCTCTTCGGCTTCGGCGGCGGCCTGGCCTACGCCGGCCAGGTCGTGCGCTGCCCCTGACCCGACGGCGTCGCCAGGCCGCCCGAACGGCGCCGCGACGCCCCCTGAAGGCGCCACGAGGCCGCCTGGACGCACACATGCCGGTGGGCGGGCACCCTGTCACGGGTACCCGCCCACCGGCATGTCTGGCGTGCGTGCGGTACGTCGGCGGACCTCCCCCGAGGACACGGCCGCCGTCCCGCGTACCCCGGACAGGAGGCCGGGGCTGCGCGCGGAGCGGATGGTGGGTCGGAGGATGGTCCTACTTGGGCGCCTTCTTGCCGGTGACGCCCAGGTACACCAGGGGAGCGAGGTTGGGCTTGAGGTCCTTGACCTTGACGCCCCAGGAGGTGAAGGCCTTCTGGTGCTCGGCCGCCGAGGCGAGCAGCGAGACCAGGGCCCCGGCCACGGCGTTCGGGTCGAGCGTCTTGTCGGCCTGACCCTTCGCCTGGAGTTCCTTGACGGCCTCGGCGAGCGGCTTGGCGACCGCGTTGAGGACCGTCATGCGGATCTTGAAGAACCGCTTGTCCCCTTCGGCGGCACCGAGCGTGACCACTCGGAGAATGGCGTCGTTCTTGCGCCAGAAGGCGAGGAATCCGTCGACCAGTTCTTCCGAAGTGGTCGGTCCGGACTTCCCTGCCCAGGACTTTCCGGCCACCAGCTCTTTGAGCCGGTCGGCGTCCTTGGCCATTTCCTCGGCGATTTCGAGGACAGCGCCCTCGACATCCGGGAAGTACTGGTAGAAGGTCGCGGGGGAGGTACCCGCCATACGGGCGACGTCGATGACCTTGACGTCCCGATAGGGCGACGTGCTGAGCATCTCGCGGAGGCAGTCGAGCAGCTTCTGCCGCGTCTCCTGTCCGCGTCGCCCGGCGACGCGACCGTCGACGGTGCGAACTTGTCCTGTCATGCCGTCAGCTTACCGTGGCACGATCTTGGCGCGATTCGGTGATGCGACTATTACTCCGCACGGGGGTTGGTATAGCGGCATGAACCACTTCGGACGGATATTCACCGGGCTTCGAAGCCCCTGTTGAAGCCCCCCCGTGTGCTTTTGATCTCACAGCGTGACGGCGAGTCCGCTGAGGGGTGGTCGAGTGACGGAGAGTGACGATGACGGGAAGGTGCGGCACCGTCCGGAAGTGGACGGTCCGGGGCCGCGCGCGCAAGCCGCCCCCGGAGCGGGCATCAGGATCCGGCCGTTCCGTCCGCGCTGGTCAGGGGCCTGCCCGGGGCGTCGTCCGGGCCCGGACGACGGGTTCCGGCGGGTGGGGGAGGTTGGATATGCGCGGGGCGGCATTGGAGAATCGGGTCCGGCACCACGCGGCGGGTGCGGACAACGGGGAGGTGGCAGCGGAGTGGACCAGCTGACGGCGCACGATCCGAGGCGGATCGGGCCCTTCGAGGTGCTGGGGCGGCTCGGCGCGGGCGGGATGGGGCTGGTCTACCTGGCGCGTTCCGCGTCGGGGCGGCGGGTGGCCATCAAGACCGTGCGGGGGGAGCTGGCCGAGGACGAGCTGTTCCGGGTCCGTTTCGCCCGGGAGATCGCGGCGGCCAAGACGGTCGGCGGCTTCTACACCGCGGCCGTGGTGGACGCGGACGCGGACGCCCGGGTGCCCTGGCTGGCCACCGCGTACATCCCGTCGCCCTCGCTGGAGGACCTGGTCGAGGAGTGCGGCCCGCTGCCGGTGGAGGCCACCCGCTGGCTGGTCGCGGGCATCGCCGAGGCCCTGCAGTCGATCCACGGCGCCGGGCTGATCCACCGCGACCTCAAGCCCTCCAACGTCCTGGTGGTCGAGGACGGCCCGAAGGTGATCGACTTCGGCATCGCGTCCGGGGTGTCCAGCACCCGGCTCACCATGACCAACGTCGCGGTCGGCACCCCCGCCTACATGTCCCCCGAGCAGGCCCGGGACAGCCGTACCGTCCGGGGCGCCAGCGACGTGTTCTCGCTCGGCTCGCTGATGGTCTTCTGTGCCACCGGGCACCCGCCCTACCGGGGCTCCAACCCGGTCGAGACGGTGTTCCAGCTGCTGCGCGAGGAGCCGGACCTGACCGGCATGCCGCCCGAGCTGATGGACCTGGTCCGCGCCTGCATGCAGCAGGCCCCCGAGCGCCGGCCCACCCCGGCGCAGATCCAGGCCGAGCTGGCCCCGCACCTCTTCTCCCGGGACGACGCCTCCGGCGAGGCCGGGGACTGGCTGCCGGCCAACGCGCTGGAGCTGATCGAGCGCAAGCGCGGCCGCCGGCCGGTCGCCCCGCCGTCGCGCCCGCCGGCAGGCCCGGCCCAGCCGCCGCAACAGCCCCCGCAGGCGCCGCCCGCGCACGTCCCGCCGCAGCACCTGGGGGCGGCCGACCCGCGCACCAACCCGGGGCGGCACGCGCAGCCGCCGGCCGGGCCGGTGCACAGCCTGCCGCAGCCGGGCCAGGGCCCGGACGCCGAGATCCCGACCGCGAAGATCGCCTCGCCGAACAGGCACCGGGCGCCGTCCGGCGGTGCCGTCGAGGTGCAGCTGTCCGGCGCCTCGGTGCGGATAGGCCCGGGACCGCGGGCCGAGCACGAGCAGCCCGGCCCGAACACCGCCCCGGCCACGACCGACTGGGTCCGCCGGGCCCCCACCCCGCCGCCCCCGCCGGTCGCCCGCTGGCGCCCCTGGCGGTTCCGGATGTCCAACGACGTCTGGGGCACCCCGGTGGTCGCCGACGGCACCCTCTTCGTCTCCAGCTTCGAGGTGCACGCGCTGGACATCGCCTCCGGCGAGCGCCGCTACAAGACCCGGGACGTCGCCTGGGCGCTCGCGGTGGACGCCGGCCGGGTGCACGCCGCGGACGGCCCGCACCTGTACACCGTGGACGCCGCGGACGGCACCGAGCGCTGGCGCACCTCGCTGGACGGCTGGGTCTACTCGCTCTCCGCCGCCGACGGCGTGCTCTGCTGCGGGATCAGGGGCGGCGGCGTCCAGCTCCGCTCGGCCGCCAACGGCGCCGAGCTGTGGCGCGCCGACGACGCCCAGCAGGACTACGAGAACCCGCAGTCCGGCCCGGTCCTGGTGGGCGGCGCCGCCTACTACTACGGCGGCGGGCGGCTGCGCTGCGTCGACCCGCGCGGCGCGGGCCTGCGCTGGTCCTTCCCGGTCGGCGAGGACGTGCCGTCGCGCCCGGTCGAGCGCGGAGGCGTGCTGTACGTGTCGGCCGGCACCCGGGTGTACGCGCTGGACGCGGCCAGCGGGGCCGAGCGCTGGCGCTTCGAGGCCCCGGTGGTGCTGTTCACCCCGCCCGCCCTGGACGCCGACGCCGTCTACGTGGCCGACTACCTGGGCACGGTCTACGCACTGGACGCGGCCACCGGCCTGGACCGCTGGCGCGGGGTCACCGGCCGCCGCCAGGGCGCCGACCCGGTAGTGGTCTCGGACGGCATGGTGCTGGTCGGCAACGGCGAGGTGCTGTACGCCTTCGAGGCGGCCACCGGCCGGGAGCGCTGGCGCTACACCGCCCGCGGCGAGATCGTCGGCTCCCCGGCGGTGGCCGACGGCCTGGTGCACCTGGGCAGCCGGGACCACTCGCTGCACACCCTGGACCTGGCGAGCGGTCAGCTGCGCTGGGAGCTCGGCACCAAGGGCGAGCTCACCGGTTCGCCGGTGGCGGTCGGCGGCCGGGTCTTCGTCGGCTCCAAGGACCGCTGCGTGTACGCGCTGGACGCCTTCTACGGCACGGCGGTGCCCGCCCGCTGAACCGCGGGGCGGACACCGCCGTACCGGCGTCGTCCGGTCAGGCCTTGCGGGCCCCGGGGTGGCGGCTGCACCAGCCGTCCCAGGCGGAGGAGACCATCTCGGTCACGTCGTGACGGGCGGTCCAGTCCAGCTCGCGGTGGATCAGGTCGGCGGAGGCCACGACCCGGGCCGGGTCGCCGGGGCGGCGCGGGGTCACCTCGGCGGTGGTGTCGTAGCCGGTGACCTTGCCGATCACCTCCAGCATCTCCTTGACGCTGACGCCCTCGCCGCGGCCGATGTTCAGCACCAGGGAGGTCGCGCCGGCCAGGTCGGCGGCCAGCCGCTTGGCGGCCGCCACGTGCGCCGAGGCGATGTCGGAGACGTGGATGAAGTCGCGGACGCAGGTGCCGTCCGGGGTCGGGTAGTCGTCGCCGAAGACCCGCGGCGCCTGGCCGGCGGTGAGCCGCTCGAAGACCATCGGGATCAGGTTGAACACCCCGGCGTCGGAGAGCTCGGCGCAGGCGGCGCCGGCCACGTTGAAGTAGCGCAGGGCCACGGTGGACATGCCGTGCGCCTTGCCGGCCGCGGCGACCAGCCACTCGCCGGCCAGCTTGGTCTCGCCGTACGGGCTCATCGGGGCGCAGGGCGTGGACTCGGTGACCAGGTCGACGTCGGGCATGCCGTAGACCGCGGCGGAGGAGGAGAAGAGGAAGCGCTTCACCCCGCCCTCGGCGGCGGCCTCCAGGACGGTCTGCAGGCCGATCATGTTCTCGCGGTAGTACAGGAACGGCTGCTCGACGGACTCGCCGACCTGCTTCTTGGCGGCGAAGTGCAGGATGCCCTCGACGCCGTGCTCGCGGATCGCGGTGTCCAGGACGGCGCGGTCCAGGGTGGAGCCCTCGATCAGGGGGACGCCGGCCGGCAGCCTGGAGGCGTCGCCGGTGCTGAGGTCGTCCAGGACGGCGACGCGCTCCCCGGCGTCGAGCAGCTGTCGGACGACGTGTCCGCCGATGTATCCGGCACCGCCGGTGATCAACCAAGTCATGTGCCGATCCTAGGGGCGCACGCGATCACCACGTTCGGGCGAGTCGGGGCCGCAAATCGGACAAAACGGTGAAAAACTGGCAAAGATTTTCGTGCTCTCATGCCCGCGCCCCGGCGTGGTGACGAATCGGAGGCAGCCAGGTGCGCCGTCACAAGGAACATTCCCGCCGCCTGCCCGCCGGGCCGCGGCAGACCGGGCCGAGGGCGCTGTCCGGGCGGCTGCCGGGGGCGGTCGCGGTGGTGGCGGCGGCCGCGCTGGCGCTGGCCGGCTGCAGCGGCAGCAGCTCCTCCTCCTCGTCCGCCTCCGCCACCGGCTCGCCCCAGGCCTCCGGTTCCCCGCAGGTCTCCGGCTCCCCGCAGGCCTCCCCGACGCCCGGCCAGCAGAACGGCGGGACCCAGTTGCAGGACGCCTACCAGACGGTGATCGCCAACGTGCTGCCCTCCGTGGTGCAGATCACCACCGGCGAAAGCCTCGGCTCCGGGATCGTCTACGACGACAAGGGCGACATCGTCACCAACGCCCACGTGGTCGGCACCGCAACCACCTTCACGGTGACCCTCGCCAACAGCACCACGGCACTGGACGCCACCCTGGTCGGCAGCTACCCCGACTCCGACCTCGCGGTGATCAAGCTGAGCAGCCCGCCGAGCGGTCTCAAGCCGGCGAGCTTCGGCGACTCGAGCAAGGTCCAGCTCGGCCAGATCACCCTCGCCATGGGCAGCCCGCTGGGGCTCACCAGCAGCGTCACCCAGGGCATCGTCTCGGCCGTCGGGCGGACCGTCACCGAGCCCCAGGGCCCCGGGTCGCCGGGCGCCACCATCGGCAACATGGTGCAGACCTCGGCGGCGATCAACCCGGGCAACAGCGGCGGCGCGCTGACGAACCTGGACAGCCAGGTGATCGGCATCAACACGCTGGCCGCGACCGAGCCGCAGACCAACGGCGCGGCCGCCCCCGGCATCGGCTTCGCCATCCCGGCGAGCACCATCACCAACATCGCCAACCAGCTGATCAAGCAGGGCAAGGTCACCAACTCCGGCCGGGCCGCGCTCGGTGTCACCGCCCGGACCAGCTTCAACCAGCAGTTCCAGCCGGCCGGCGCGGTCATCGTGTCGGTCACCCCGGGCGGGGCGGCGGCCTCGGCGGGGCTCCAGGCCGGGGACGTCATCACCAAGATCGACGACACCCAGGTCGACTCGCTGAACGCGCTCACCACCGCGCTCGCCTCGCTCACCCCGGGCAGGAACGTCACCGTCACCTACACCCGGGGCGGCACCACCAAGACCGTCGACGTCAGCCTCGGCGAACTGGGAACGCCCTGACCGCCTCCCCCGCAGCCCCGGTACGGGGACGCCGGGCCGCACGCCGCGCAAGGGTTCAGCGGGCCGGGTGCCGTACCGGACCGGCGCCGGGACCCCGTCTCGCCTCGACGGGGTCCCGGCGCACTGCCGTTTCCGTGCCGCCCCGCTTGCCGGGTGGCTGCGCGGGCGGGGTCAGTGCCGGGCGGTGCGGGTGCGCCAGGGGAGTTCGACGGTGACGGTGGTCGGGCCGCCCTCGGGGCTGTCCACCAGGAAGACCCCGTCCACCGCCCGGATCCGCTCGGCCAGCCCGGCCAGGCCACTGCCCGGGTAGGGGGCCGCGCCGCCCTTGCCGTCGTCCTGGACCAGCACCATCAGCTGGTTGTCCGAGCGCCAGACCTCGACCGAGGCGGAGCGGGCGCCGGCGTGCTTGGAGACGTTGGTCAGCAGCTCGCTGACGGTGAAGTACGCGATGCCCTCGACCGCCGAGTCCGGACGCTCGGGCTGCCCGTCCGGGCCGCTCAGGTCGACGTTCACCCGGACCCCGCCGGGGACGGTGCAGCGGGCGGCGACCGAGGACAGCGCGGCGTCCAGGCCGCGGTCGGTGAGCACCGCCGGGTGGATGCCGCGGGCCAGGTCGCGCAGCTCCTGGAGGGCCAGTTTCACCTCGCCGTGGGCGTTGTCGACCATCCTGGTGGCGGCCGCCATGTCGTCCTCGCTCTCCACCTCGCGCAGCCGCTCCTTGGCCATGCCGAGGTCCATCGCCAGCGCGACCAGCCGGGCCTGGGCGCCGTCGTGCAGGTCGCGCTCGATGCGGCGCAGGTCGGCGGCGGCGGTGTCGACCACGGTGCCGCGGTCGTCCTCCAGCTCGCGCACCCGCTCGGCCAGGGCGCCCGGGAAGAGCAGCGACTCGATCAGGATGCGGTCGACCGCGGCCAGCGCGCGGATCACCCAGGGCAGCACCGGCCAGAGCACGATCACGGAGACCAGGGTCAGCGTGAAGCTGAGCACACCCCAGGGCAGCATCAGCACGTTGTAGAGCGCCGAGCGCCAGTTCAGCAGGTCGGTGAGCTGGGCGATGGTGTAGCCGACCACCCCCGGGCGGCGGGGCTTCACCGGCTCCGGCTCGTCGATCTCGGAGCCGTACGCCGACCGCGCCCGCTGCCGGCCCAGCGCACCCAGGGAGCGTGAGACGGCCAGGCCGCCGGCCAGCAGCGGCAGGCCGACCACGGTGATCGACAGTCCCAGACCGACCGAGAGCGTGGTCACGGCCAGCACGAAGCCGAAGATGCCGAGCGGCAGGTTGAGCAGCAGTCGGCCGACCTGGTGCCACATCCTCGTGCCGTACAGCGGCGGGCGCTCCATCCGAGCGTCCTGCTCCCTGATGGCGTCCACGGCGCGGTGCAGCGGCTTCATCCGGATCTACCATCCCTCTTCGTCGTGCGGCTGGACCAAGCTTCCCGAACCGGAGGCGGCGGATGCCATGGGGGTGATACATCTTCCCAACCGGGGGTTATCCCCACCCCCGGGCCCGGGCACCGGACGCCCGACAGGGTGTCCACCGGCCGTCTTGCGGACCGGGCAGGGTTCGGGCGGAGCGGAGCCGTCCCCTTAGACTCACGCTTCGGCCATGGTTGGGCCTGTGAGAGCAAACGTCGTAGAACTGTCCTGAGGGCGGGTTCACGGCCGAGGTGGAGGCGAAGGCATGGAGGGGAAGCACACGGCTGCCGTCGTGGCCGACCCGGCGGTCGGCAGCGGCTACTTCGACGCGTACGCCGCGATGGGCCTGCTGGCCGTCGTCGGGGTGCTCTTCGTCGCCGTGGCGTTCACCGCCAACCGGCTGCTGCGGCCCGTGGTGTACTCGCCCGAGAAACTCCTCACCTACGAGTGCGGAGTGGACCCGGTGGGCGAGGACTGGGCGCACACCCAGATCCGCTACTACGTGTACGCCTTCCTGTACGTGATCTTCGCGGTCGACGCGATCTACCTGTTCCCCTGGGCGACCGTCTTCGCCTCCGCCGGTTACGGCGCCGGAACGCTGGTCGAGATGTTCCTGTTCATCGGCTTCCTCGCGGTCGGACTGCTCTACGCCTGGAAGAAGGGCGTTCTGGAATGGACGTGACGCACTCCCACTCGCACGGCGGCGCTCAGGGCGGTCCCGTCCCGCTCGGCCTGCCGGACCCCGCGCGCCCCGGCGCCGTCGAGCGCCGCGGCATCGGCCCGCTGGCCCGGCTCGCGCCGGACCCGGTCAAGGTGGTGCTCAACTGGGGCCGCCGCTACAGCCTCTGGTGCTTCAACTTCGGGCTGGCCTGCTGCGCGATCGAGTTCATCGCCGCGTCCATGGCCAAGCACGACTTCATCCGTATGGGGGTCATCCCGTTCGCGCCCGGACCCCGTCAGGCTGATCTGATGATCGTCTCCGGGACGGTCACCGACAAGATGGCGCCCGCCGTCAAGCGCCTCTACGAGCAGATGCCCGAGCCGAAGTACGTCATCTCCTTCGGCGCCTGCTCCAACTCCGGCGGCCCGTACTGGGACTCGTACTCGGTCACCAAGGGCGTGGACCAGATCATTCCGGTGGACGTCTACGTGCCCGGCTGTCCGCCGCGGCCGGAGGCGCTGCTCCAGGGCATCCTCAAGCTCCAGGAGAAGATCGCCGCCGAGTCCCTGCCGGACCGCTACACCGCGCCCGCGGCGGCGCTGCGCCGCCCGTTGGTGGCCGGGCCCGAGGCCGGTTCCGAGGCCGGTTCCGAGGCCGGTTCCCCGACCGGGGCGCCGTCCGGCCCTTCGACCCAGGGAGGGGTCTCGTGACGTCCGCCGAGCAGTGCGCGGCGTCGGTCGGGGAGTGGGCGACCGGCGCCGAGGCGTACGGGCTGATCACCGTCGACGTCCCGGCCGAGAACTGGATCGAGGCGCTCACCAACGCCCGGGACGTCCTGGGGCTGGGCTTCTTCGACTGGCTGAGCGCCGTCGACGAGCTTGCCGAGGGCTTCTCCGTGGTCGCGCACCTGGCCGGCGTCGAGGCGCCGGGCGTGCGGCACCTCGCGCTGCGTACCCGGGTGCCGCGCGACCGGGCGGCGCTGCCGACCGCCGTCCCCGTGTACGCGGGTGCCGCCTGGCACGAGCGCGAGACCCACGAGATGTTCGGCATCGACTTCCCCGGGCACCCCTACCTGGCCACCCTGCTGCTGCCGGACGGCTTCGAGGGGCACCCGCTGCGCAAGGAGTTCGTGCTCGCCGCCCGGGTCGCCAAGGACTGGCCGGGCGCCAAGGAGCCGGGCGAGTCCGACCACGGCGCCGGGCCGGCCCGGCGCAAGATGCAGCCGGCCGGTGTGCCGGACCCGAACGAGTGGGGGCCGCTCAAGGGCACCCTGCCGCCGGTCGCCGAGCGGCCCGCGCGCGGTGCGCGGGCGGCGGGTGCGGCGGCGCGGACGCCCCGGGCGGCCGCTGGTGCCGCCGCCGGCGAGGGCGGCGCCCCGGTGCGGGCGGACCGGCCGCGGCGGACCCGGTCGGTGTCGGAGGGTTCGGCGAGCCAGGCGGCCGGCGAGGCTCCTGCGGCGGTTCCGGCCGAGGGCGCCCCGCCGGCGCGGGCGGACCGGCCGCGGCGGACCCTCCCCCAGCCTCCGGCCGGGGGGACCCCCACGGTGCCCGAGGGGTCGGCCGACCGGACGGCCGGCGAGCCGACGGCCGAGCCCGCGGCTCCCGTACGCCCCCGGTCCTCCGACGCGCCCTGGCACAACCCGGTGCCCGCCCACGACGAGAAGCCGTCGGCCGGTGAACCGGGTGAGCATAAGGACGAGACCTCGGCCGCAGCGGCCGACCAGGACGGAGACGGCACGTGAACCTGCTCGACACGGTGCTGCGCTGCGTCGCCACCCTCGTCGTCTTCCTGGTCTTCCCGCTGGTCATCGGCCAGACCGAGCACAAGGTCATGGCGCACATGCAGGGCCGGCTCGGCCCGATGTACGCGGGCGGCTTCCACGGCTGGGCGCAGCTCGTCGCGGACGGCGTGAAGTTCGCGCAGAAGGAGGACATCGTCCCGGCCGGGGCGGACCGCCGGATCTTCCAGCTGGCACCCGCCGTCTCGCTGCTGCCGTACCTCTTCGTGCTGCTGGCGGTCCCGGTCGGCCCGGACGGCTTCGTCGGCCAGGCCGTCGACGCCGGTCTGTTCTTCGTGCTGGCCGTGATGGGCGTCGGCGTGATCGGCAAGCTGATGGCCGGCTGGGCCTCGGCGAACAAGTTCTCGCTGCTCGGGGCCCTGCGCACGGCCGCGCAGCTGATGTCGTACGAGCTGCCGATGGTGCTGGCGGCGGCCTCGGTGGCGATGGCCGCCGGCACGCTGTCGCTGCCCGGGATCGTGGACGCCTGGCAGTGGTACTGGCTGCCCTGGCAGATCATCGGTGCGTTCGTCTTCTTCACGGCCGGGCTGGCCGAGCTCCAGCGTCCGCCGTTCGACATGCCGATCGCCGACTCGGAGATCATCTTCGGCGCGTACACCGAGTACACCGGTCTGCGGTTCGCACTGTTCCTGCTGTCCGAGTACGTGGGCATCCTGGTGGTGTCCGCGCTGACCGCGGTGCTCTTCCTGGGCGGCTGGCACGGACCGCTGCCGGACCAGCTCGGCTGGCTCTGGACGATCCTCAAGACCTTCGCGCTGGCCTTCGTGGTCATCTGGCTGCGGGTCACCTACCCGCGTCTGCGCGAGGACCAGCTGATGCGCTTCGCGTGGACGGTGCTGATCCCGCTCGCGCTGGTCCAGCTGGCCCTCACCGGCATCATCAAGGTGGCGATCTCATGAGTTTTCCCGGTGTAGGCCTCGCCAAGGGGCTGGCCGTGACGCTGCGGACGATGACGAAGAAGAGCGTCACCGCGCAGTACCCCGACGTGCAGCCGGTGCTGCCGCCGCGTTCGCGCGGCGTCATCGCGCTGCTGGAGGAGAACTGCACGGTGTGCATGCTCTGCGCGCGCGAGTGCCCGGACTGGTGCATCTACATCGACTCCCACAAGGAGACGCTGCCGGCCGCCGAGCCGAACGCCCGGGCCCGCACCCGCAACGTGCTGGACCGGTTCGCCATCGACTTCTCGCTCTGCATGTACTGCGGGATCTGCATCGAGGTGTGCCCCTTCGACGCGCTGTTCTGGTCGCCGGAGTTCGAGTACGCGGAGACCGACATCCACGAGCTGACCCACGAGCGGGAGAAGCTCCGCGAGTGGATGTGGACCGTCCCCGCGCCGCCGGCGCTGGACCCGGCGGCCGAGGAGCCCAAGGAGATCGCCACCGCGCGCAAGGCGGCGGACAAGCTGGCCGCGGCCGCCGCGGCGGCTCTCGAGGAGAAGGATGACGACGCGTGATCGGTGCCGCCACGCTTCTCGCGGCGACCGGTTCCCTGGAGCCGGCCGCCCGTTCGTTCCTGTCCCCGACCGGCCAGGAGATCGTCTTCCTGCTGGTCGGCATCGCCGTGCTCGGCTCGGCCGTGGTCTCCGTGACCACCAGGCAGCTGGTGCACGCGGCGCTCTGGCTGGTGGTCGCGCTCGGCGGGCTGGCGGTGGAGTTCCTGCTGCTCACGGCCGAGTTCATCGCCTGGGTGCAGGTGCTGATCTACCTCGGCTCGGTGGTCGTCCTGGTGCTGTTCGGGCTGATGCTCACCAAGGCGCCGATCGGGCGCTCGCCGGACGCCGACTCCGAGAACCGCTGGGTGGCCCTGCTCGTGGCGCTGGCCTCGGCCGGGACGCTGGTCACGCTGGTGGTCGACGCCTTCCGGACCTCCTGGGTCGACCTCGGCCAGGGCGGCGGCTCGGCCGCCGTCACCGGGGCCAGTCTGTTCCGGTACTGGGTGCTGCCCTTCGAGGCGCTGTCCGTGCTGCTGCTGGCGGCCCTGGTCGGCGCGATCGTGCTGTCGCGCGGGTCCAAGCGGCGGGTGCCGGCGCCCCGGGCGGGCAAGCTGCGCGCCGGCCGGCCGGTCGGGTCCAATGGGACGGTCGCCGCCACCGCGCCGAAGCCGGGTTCGGCGGCCTCCGAGCAGTCGACCCCTGAGCAGGAGGGCTGATGCACCTCGCCTATCCCGTCGTCCTCGCCGCGCTGCTGTTCAGCGTCGGCGTGTACGGCGTGCTCGCCCGGCGCAACGCCGTCCTGGTGCTCATGTCGGTCGAGCTGATGCTCAACGCCGTCAACCTCAACCTGGTCGCCTTCGACGCCTGGCTGCGGGACTCGCTGCACGCCGGGCAGGCGCTCACCCTGTTCACCATCACCGTCGCCGCCGCCGAGGTCGGGCTGGGGCTCTCCATCGTCCTGCTGCTGTTCCGGGCCCGGGGCACCGCGGACATCGACCGGGCCACCGCGCTCGGCGACCCGGCCGAGACGCTCGCCGTCGAGGAGACGCCGGTCGGCGCCGAGGCGCCGGCCGGAGCCGAGGCACCGAAGGGCCAAGCCGCCGCATGAACCTCGCCCTGCCCGCACTCGTCCCGGCGCTGCCCGCGCTCGGCGCCGCCGCGACCCTGGCCGTCGGCAAGAAGGCTCCCGGCCTGGCCCGGCCGCTGGCGATCGTCCCGGTCGCCGTCTCGGCGGTGCTCGCCCTGGTGGTGGCCCTCCAGCTCGGCACCGGCCAGGCCCTGGACGCCGCCACCCGGCTCACCCCGACCGGTGGCCCGGACATCGCGCTCGCCCTCCACCTGGACGGCTTCAGCTCGCTGATCTCGGTGCTCGTCGGTCTGGTCGCCACCTGCGTCCAGGTCTACTCGACCGCGTACCTCAAGGAGGACCCGCGCTACCCCTCGTACGCGGCGCTGGTCTCGCTGTTCACCGCGGCGATGTTCCTCGTGGTCTACTCGGGCGACCTGATCGTGCTGCTGGTCGGCTGGGAGGTCATGGGCCTGTGCTCGTACTTCCTGATCGGCCACCACTGGGAGACCGCGGACGCCCGCTCGGCCTCGTTGAAGGCCTTCCTGGTCACCAAGCTCGGCGACGTGCCGTTCCTGTTCGGGATCTTCCTGCTCGGCGCGGACGCCGGCAGCTTCCGCGTCCCGGACGTGCTGGCGGCCGCGACGGAGGGCAGGCTCGGACACCCGACGCTGACCGCCCTGCTGCTGCTCGCCGGCGTGGCCGGCAAGAGCGCGCAGTTCCCGCTGCACACCTGGCTCCCGGACGCGATGGCCGGCCCGACCCCGGTCTCCGCGCTGATCCACGCCGCCACCATGGTCGCGGCCGGCATCTACCTGGTCGCCCGGCTGCTGCCGGTGTTCCTGCTGTCGGGCGCGGCGCTGGTCGTGCTCGCGGTGATGGCCGCCGTGACGATGATCGGCTCGGCGCTGTGCGCGCTCGCCCAGGACGACCTCAAACGGGTGCTCGCCTACTCCACCGTCGGCCAGCTCGGCTACATGGCCGGCGCGCTGGCCGCCGGGGACCGCGAGGCCTCGGTCTTCCACCTGGTCAGCCACGGCGCGTTCAAGGCGCTGCTGTTCCTGGCCGCCGGTGTGGTGATCCACGCCGCGCACACCAACTCGATCTCCGCGATGTCCCGCATCCCGGGGCTGCGCAAGCGGGTGCCGGACGCCTACTGGACGATGGGCATCGCGCTGGTCGCCCTGGTCGGGCTGCCGCCGTTCTCCGGCTTCTTCAGCAAGGAGGCGGTGCTGACCGCCGCCGAGCACGCCGCCAACGGCGAGGCGCTGACCAACGGGCTCGGCCCGGCCTCGGCGGTGCCGCAGGCGGCCGGGTGGATCGTGCTGATCTCCGCCGGGCTCACCGCGCTGCTCACCGCCGCGTACGCGACCAGGCTCTTCCTGCTGGCCTTCCACAGCCCGGCCGGTGCCGCCGCGGCTGCACCGCAGGTGCTGCCCGCCGCCGACCGGGGCACCGTCACGGCCGACCACGAGAACGGCGCGCCGTACTCGCCCGAGCTCGACGAGGCCGACCCGGCCACCGCCGAGCCGCCCGCGATGCGCTGGCCGCTGTGGGTGCTGGCCGTTCCGACCATGGGCTTCGGCGTCTTCGGTCTGCGCTCGGACTGGCTGCCCGCGCTGCTGGACGGCGGCTCGCTGCGGCCCTCCGCGGTCACCGCCGTCACCGGGACCGGGCTCGCCGTGGTCGGCGTGCTCGCCGCGTACGGCGCCTGGCGCTCGGCGACCGCCCGGCTGGGCACCGGCCGTCCGGCCCCGGCCGTCGCGGGCCGGGTGCCCGAGCAGGGCGGAGCCCCGACCGCCGAGGTGATCGTCGGCGACCCCGGGCGCACCCTGCTCGGCCCGCTGTTCGGCCCGGCCCGGCACGGCTTCGGCGTCGACCGGCTGTACCACGCGCTGTTCGTCCGCCCGGTGGGCGCCGCCGCCGATCTGGTCCGCTTCCTCGACCGGGAGGTCGTCGAGACCTACGTGCGCGGCAGCGGAGCGGGTGCCAACCTGCTCGGCCGGGCCGTCCGGCTCGCGCAGACCGGGAACGCGCAGACGTACCTCAGCGCCCTGCTGGCCGCGGTCGTCCTGCTGGCCGTCCTGGTGGCGGTGTAGCCGGTGCCGCTCTCCTCCACCTCCGTCCCCTCGACCGCTCCCGGGAGCCCCCGATGAACGCAGTCCTCATCGCCCTCCTGGTGCTGCCGCTGCTCGGCGCCGCGCTCACCCTGGCACCGGTGTTCGGGCCGGACCGGGCCGCCGCCGACCGGCGGGCACTGCGGCTGAACACCGTCGTCACCGGCGCGGTGTTCCTGCTCACCGTCGCCCTCGCGGCCGGCTTCGACCACGACGAACCCGCCCGGATGCAGGCCACCACCGACGTGTCCTGGATCCCGGCCCTGCACGTGCGCTTCCACCTCGGGGTGGACGGCGTCTCGCTGCCGCTGATCGTGCTGACCGCGCTGCTCACCTTCCTCTGCGCGCTGTACTCGGAGAAACGGCTGCCGCAGGGGGACGCCCGGGACGGAACCCCTGCCGAGCCCCGTCCGTCCGCGCAGGCCTTCGTCGGGCTGTTCCTCCTCCTCGAAGTCGGCATGCTCGCCACCTTCGCGGTGCTGGACCTCCTGCTCTTCTTCCTGGCCTTCGAGATCGTGCTGATCCCGATGTACTTCCTGATCGCCCGCTGGGGGAGCGGCGCGAAGGTCCCGGCCGCCAACCGGTTCATCCTCTACACGCTGCTCGGCTCGGCCGTGATGCTGCTCGGCTTCCTGCTGATCGGCAGCAAGGCCGGCACCTTCGACATGCAGGCCCTGGCCGCCGCGCACGGCAGCGGCCTGAGTCACACCACCCAGGTGATCGCCGCGCTGGCGATCCTGGTCGGGCTCGCGGTCAAGGCCCCCGCCTGGCCGCTGCACAGCTGGCTCCCCGACGCGCACACCGCCGCCCCGACGGTGGGCTCGGTGCTGCTCGCCGGCGTGCTGCTGAAGATGGGCACCTACGGTCTCGTCCGCGTCCTCCTCCCGGTCGTGCCGGAGGGCGCCGCCACCCTGGCGCCCTACCTGGGCGCCTTCGCGGCCGTCGGCATCGTCTACGGCTCACTGGCCTGCCTGGCGCTCGCCCTCCCGTCGCCCATCACCACCTTTCTTTCGAAGCGCTCCGAGCCCTCCGGCTCCGGATCCAAGGGCGACCTCAAGCGCCTGATCGCGTACTCCTCCGTCGGCCACATGGGCTTCGTGCTGCTCGGCATCGCCTCCCTCACCCCGGTGGGCGTCAACGGCGCGCTGTTCGCCAACATCGCCCACGGTCTGATCACCGGTCTGCTGTTCTTCGTCGTCGGCGCGCTCAAGGACCGCTACGGCACGGCCGACCTCGACACCCTCTCCGGCGCCACCGGCGCCGCCCTGTACGGCCGGGCCCCGCGGCTCGGCGCGCTGCTCGCCTTCGCCGCCGTCGCCAGCCTCGGCCTGCCCGGCCTGGCCGGCTTCTGGGGCGAGCTGCTCGCCATGTTCGGCGCGTTCGACCCGGCCGACGGCCTGTCGCGCCCCGCGTTCGTCACCTACATGGTCCTGGCCGGCCTCGGCACCCTCCTCACCGCCGCGTACCTCCTGATCGTGGTCAAGCGCGTCTGCATGGGGGACCCCGAGCAGCCCGCACCGGTGGCCGAGCTGGCCGACCTGCGCCCCTACGAGGCCGTCAGCTGGACGCCACTGGCCGCGCTCACCCTGGTCGCCGGCCTGTGGCCCGCACTGCTGCTCGGCCTCTCCGACCCCGCCGTCAAGCACCTCCTCGGGGGTGGCTGACCGTGCTCGCAGCCCAGACCGCCGCACTCGGACCTCACTCCACGGGGCAGCACACTGTGACCTCCCTCGCCGTAGCCAACCCGGGCAGCCTGATCCAGTCCGTGGACTGGGTGGCGATCGCGCCCCCGCTGATCGCCGCCGTGGCCGCCCTCGCCGTGCTGCTCGCGGACCTGTTCCTGCCCGAGCGGCACAAGAAGTGGCTCGGCCGCCTCACCGCGGCCGGACTCGCCCTTGCCCTCATCGCGCTCCTTCCCCTGGCCGGGTCATCACCCCGGGCGACCTTCTGTGTGCAGAACGTAGCAGGGGGGTCCGACAGTGGCGGCTGCTCGTACGTCGCGGACCACTTCGCCCTGGTGTTCCAGCTGATCGCCCTCGGCGGCGCGCTGATCGCGGCGCTGCTGTCGATGCACACCGTGGAGAGCGAGAGGCTGCCGCGCGGCGAGTACTGGTTCCTGCTGCTCTCCAGCGCCACCGGCGCCGCCCTGCTGCCCGCCTCCCGCGACCTCGCCACCATGGTGATCGCCCTGGAGGTCGCCTCGCTGCCCGCCTTCGCCCTGGTCGCGCTGCGCCGGGACGGCCGGGGCGCGGAGGCCGCGCTCAAGTTCTTCGTCTCCTCGGTGACCGCGACCGCCGTGATGCTGCTCGGCGTCGGCTTCGTCTACGCGGCCGGCGGCAGCCTCCACCTCGACGCCGTCGCCCAGGGCCTGGAGCACGCCCCCGGGCAGCTCAAGCCGCTGGCCGAGGCGGGTGCCGTGCTGACCCTGGTCGGCTTCGCCTTCAAGGTCGCCGCCGTCCCGTTCCACTTCTGGGTGCCCGACACCTACACCGGCGCCCCGCTGCCGGTGGCCGGCTACCTCTCGGTGGTCGGCAAGGCGGCCGGCCTGTCCGGGCTCGCGCTCGCCACCACCATCGCCTTCCGCCCGTACGCCCACACCTGGGGCCTGGTGCTCGCCGTGCTGGCGGCCGTCACCATGACCGTCGGCAACGTCGGCGCGCTGCGCCAGCGCTTCGACACCCGGTACAGCGCGGTGCGGCTGCTCGCCTGGTCCTCGGTCGGCCAGGCCGGGTACCTGCTGGTGCCGCTCGCCGCGGCCGGCTACGCGCCCACCGGCGTCGACCCCCTCGGCGCCACCGCCGCGTACGCGCTCATCTACGGCGTGGTGAACCTCGGCGCCTTCGGGGTGGTCGCCGCCGTCGGACGCCGGGCCGGGACCAGCGTGGACGACTTCCGCGGCCTGTTCACCCGCAGCCGCTGGACGGCGCTGGCGCTCGCCTTCTTCCTGCTCTGCCTGGCCGGGCTGCCGCCGGGCGTGGTCGGCCTGTTCGGCAAGGTCGTGGTGTTCCGCGCGGCGGTCGACGCCGGGCTGGGCTGGCTCGCCGTGGTGATGGCCGTCAACGTGGTCGCCGCCCTGTACTACTACCTGCTGTGGACGGCCCGGCTGTTCGCCCCGGCGGGTGACGCGCCCCTCGGGGAGGGCGCCGCCGGGCACCGCCTGCCGACGAGCCTCACCGCGACGCTGGGGCTCACCGCCTCGGTCGCCGTGGTCCTCTCGGTGGCGCCGCAGCTGGTCCTCCAGGTGGCGGGCGGGTCGCTGTTCTGAGCCCGCGCCGCGCCGGGCCGGGGGTGCGGCCCGGAGGCGCCGCGGCGGTGTCTCGTCGGTCACAAGGGAACAAGGTCCCCGGCCCCACCCGTTGACCGGGCAAGAGGGACGAGGCAGAAAGGGCTTCCCCACCGCGCCATTGGAGGGCCTGACGTGCACAGCCGGCACAACGGACTGAGGACCGCCGTCCTGCTCGGAGGCCTGTCGGCGCTGATCCTGGTGATCGGCAGCCTCTTCGGCCGCACCGGCTTCGTGATCGCCCTGCTGGTCGCCCTCGGGACCAACGCCTACGCTTACTGGAACAGCGACAAGATCGCGCTGCGGGCCATGCGGGCCCGGCCGGTCAGCGAGTTCGAGGCACCCGGGCTGTACCGGATCGTCCGCGAGCTCTCCACCTCGGCCCGCCAGCCGATGCCCCGCCTCTACATCTCCCCGACCCCGGCCCCGAACGCCTTCGCCACCGGCCGCAACCCGCGCAACGCGGCGGTCTGCTGCACCGAGGGCATCCTGCAGATCCTGGACGAACGCGAGCTGCGGGGCGTGCTCGGGCACGAGCTGAGCCACGTCTACAACCGGGACATCCTGATCTCCTCCGTGGCCGGGGCGCTCGCCTCGGTGGTGATGTTCCTGGTGAACTTCGCCTGGCTGATCCCGTTCGGGCGCGACGAGGACGACGACGGCCCGGGGCTGTTCGGGATGCTCGCCATCATGATCCTCGGCCCGCTCGCGGCCGGGCTGATCCAGCTGGCGGTCAGCCGCTCCCGCGAGTACCAGGCCGACGCCGACGGGGCCCGGATCACCGGCGACCCGCTCGCCCTCGCGAGCGCCCTGCGGAAGCTCGACGACGGCACCCGTCGGCTGCCGCTCCCGCCCGAGCCGCAGCTCCAGACGGCGAGCCACATGATGATCGCCAGCCCCTTCCGCCCCGGCGAGGCCGGTGCCCGGCTCTTCTCCACCCACCCGCCGATGGCCGAGCGCATCGCCCGCCTGGAGCGGATGGCGGGGTACGGCCGGTAGCGCGGCCACCGGCCTGCACGCCCTCCGTGGCGTGTCCGGGGCCGGCCGTCGACGGGAGCGAGCGGCGGGGCGGCCCGGAGGCACCGCAGGGGCCGCGCCGTACGCCCCCGAACCCCTTGCTCCGACCGGTTCGGCGCGGCCCCGCGCTCGTTAGGATGAACCCGCGCCCGTCGGTCCGGGCGCGGCATCCGGAGGGAGTGGGCCGTCATGGCAGACGAGAGGCACGCCCCGGCAGCTGGGGACGCGCCGGCCCGACGACGCGGCCAGGGCGAGCTGGAGGCACAGGTGCTCGCGGTGCTCCAGCAGGCGCCCGGCCCGGCCGCCGCGGGATGGGTCCAGGAACGCCTGGAGGGCGACCTGGCGTACACCACGGTGATGACCATCCTGTCCCGGCTGCACGCCAAGAACGCCGTGACCCGGACCCGCTCCGGCCGTTCCTACCTCTGGCAGGCCTCCTCGGACGCCGCCGGTCTGGCCGCGCTGCGGATGCGCCGGATGCTCGACGGGGAAGCGGACCGGGACGCCGTCCTGGCCAGTTTCGTCAGCGCGCTGCTGCCGCACGACGAGGAACTGCTCCGGGCGCTGCTGGACGCCGCGTCCGCCGATCCGGCAGCGCCCGACCGTGAGAGCTGACCCGTGGGCTTCTTCGTCTTCCTCCCGCTCGTCCTGCCGCTCACCGCGGTTCCGATCGCGCGACTGACCGAGCAGCACCTGCATCCGCGCGGCGCCACCCGGCTGATGACCGTGATCAGCGCGGTGATGGCGGTGTGCAGCGTGCTCTGCCTCGGGCTGATCGGCGTGGTGGGCACCGCGCAGATCCCCGGCAACCCGCTGCCGGACAGCTGGTCCGACCCGGAGGTGCGGGCCGCGCTGCCGTACCACGAGACGGTCGGCACGGCCGCGATGTGGCTGCTGGCCCTGGTGGCCTTCGCCTGTGCCCGGACGACCGTCCGGCACCTCCGGGTGCGGAGCCGGGCCCGCCGGGCGCTGAGCGGGCTGCCCGCCGGGCCGGGGGAGAGCAGCGACCTCGCGGTGCTGCCGGACCACAGCCCGTACGCCTACGCGCTGCCCGGATCGCCCGGCCGGGTGGTGGTCTCCACCGGGATGCTGGCCGGCCTGGCCGCCGACGAGCGCGAGGCGCTGCTCGCGCACGAGCGGGCGCACCTGCGCCACCGGCACCACCGGTACCTGCTGACCACCCAGCTCGCCGCCTGTGTCAACCCGTTCCTGCGGCCGTTGCAGAACGCGGTGGCGTACAGCGCGGAGCGCTGGGCGGACGAGGAGTCGGCGCAGGCCGTGGGGGACCGCCGGATCACCGCGCGGGCGGTGGCCCGGGCGGCCCTGGTCTCGCACGCCGCCCCGGCGCCCGGCTTCGCGGCCTTCGCCACCCCGGCCACGGCGGCCGGCCCTGTGCCGCGCCGGGTGGCGGCGCTGCTCGGCCCGGTGCCGACCTCCCGCAACTGGCCGCCGGCCAAGACCCCGGCGGGCCTGGCGGCGATGGTCGCGGCGATCGGGACGGCCGCGTCGGCGCTGTGCGCGCTCAACGCCGTCGTGGCCCTGCTGGTGGTGCTCAAGGCCGTCACCCCGCTGTAGCAGCCCGCCCGGACGGCTCAGAGCGTCGCGGCCAGCTCGTCGACGGCGGCCTCGGCCGCCGCCAGGGACTCGGCGGCGAGCGGCTGGAGGGCGTTCAGCGCCGGGACGTCCGCGGCCCTGGTGAGCTCGGCGGTGACCACGTGCAGGTGCTCCGCCGCGACCCCGATCCGGTCGAAGTACGCCCGCAGGTACGGGACCTGGAAGTCGCAGTGGGCGCGCGGCGTGCCCGGACCGTAGCCGCCGCCGCGGACCGCGACGACCACCACGCGGGTGTCGCGCAGCAGCGGCGCGCCGGTCTCCGGGTCGTGGTGGACGCCGGGGAAGGTGACCCGGTCGATCCATGCCTTGAGGCCGGTCGAGACGGTGTAGTTGTACATCGGGCTGCCGATCAGCAGGGTGCCGGCGGCCCGCAGCTCCTCGATCAGCGGGCGGCTGAGCGCCCACTCGTGCGCCTCGTCCGGCCCCTCGGCGAGGCGGCCGATGTCGTCCAGCGGGAGAATTCCCTTGCGCTCGGTGCGGCGGCCGAGGGCGTCGTAGGCGGTGCGCACCGGGGGTACCGGGTCGGCGGCGAGGTCGTGGTGCCGGTGTCGGGCGGCGACGCCGTGCCGGGCGTGCCAGGCGGCGGCGAAGCGGGCGGTCAGGGCGCGGCTGACCGAGCCGGACGGGCTGATGCTGGAGTCCAGGTGGAGCAGCGTGGCGGAGGTCATGGGGGTCTCCCGGTCACCTTGGAGGGGGACGGATCGTCATAGCGGTGACGAGCCGCGCCGAGGAAAGGTGACCGATGGACCGGGACGCGATGCCGGGAGCGGCGGCCGGGGGAACAGCGGCCGGGCGAGCGGTGGCCTCGGAGCGGAGGGCCGGAGCGCCGACGGAGCGCTTCGAGGCCGAGCGCGGCCGGCTGCGGGCGATCGCCCAGCGGATGCTCGGCTCGACCGGCGAGGCCGAGGACGCCGTGCAGGAGGCCTGGCTGCGGCTGGTCCGCACCGATCCGGCGGAGATCGACAACCTGCCCGGCTGGCTGACCACGGTGGTCTCCCGGATCTGCCTGGACCTGCTGCGGGCCCGCGCCGCGCGCCGCGAGGAGCCGACCGACGAGGCGCTGCCGGACGCGACGGGAGGCGGCCCGGAGCCGGAGCGGGAGGCGCTGCTGGTCGAGTCGGTGGGCCGGGCGCTGCTCGTGGTGCTGGACCGGCTGGGCCCGGCCGAGCGGGTCGCCTTCGTGCTGCACGACGGCTTCGCGGTGCCCTTCGACCAGATCGCGCCGATCGTCGGGCGGACTCCGGCGGCCGCCAAGAAGCTGGCCAGCCGGGCCCGGCAGCGGGTCCGCGGGACGGCCTCGCCGTCCTCGGAGCCGCCGGCCGGGCACCGGCGGGTGGTGGAGGCCTTCCTGGCCGCCGCCCGGGGCGGGGACCTGGCGGACCTGCTGGCCGTCCTGGCCCCGGACGTGGTGCGGCGGGCCGATCCGGCGGCGCTGGGGCCCGGCCGCGCCCTGGTGGCCCGGGGCGCGCAGGCCGTCGCCCGGGAGACCACGGTCCTCGGCCGCCGGGCCCGCTACGGTGCGGTGGCCCTGGTGGACGGGGCGCCCGGCATCCTGATCGCCCCGGACGGGCGGCTGCGGCTGGTGCTGCGGGTGGCGGTCGCGGACGGCCGGGTGGCCGGCTACGAGGTGGTGGCCGACCCGGCCCGGCTCGCCGCGATCGAACTGGCCGTGCTGCCGGGGTGAGCGCGTGGCCGGCCGAGCCCGGTCAGTCGGCGATCCGGACCAGCATCTTGCCGGTGTTGGCGCCGCGCAGCATGCCGAGGAAGGCGTCCACGACCCGCTCGAAGCCGTCCACGACCGTCTCGTCCGGGACGACGGCGCCCGAGCGCAGGTGCGGGACCAGGAAGTCGTACAGCTCCGGCCGGGCGTCGAGGTGGTTGCGGACCAGGAAGCCCTCCAGCCGCAGGCTCTTCCCGACCACGTCGAACAGGTTGCGCGGCGCGGCCGGCGGGTTCCCGAGCCGGTTGTACTGGGCGACCGCGCCGCACCAGGCGATCCGGCCGTGTTCGCGCAGGGCGCCGATGGCGGCCTCCAGATGGTCGCCGCCGACGTTGTCCAGGTAGATGTGCAGCCCCTCGGGAGCGGCCTCGCGCAGGCGGTCCGCGATCGGGCCGTCGTGGTAGTCGAAGGCGGCGTCGAAGCCGAGCCGCTCGGTGAGGCGGGCGGCCTTGGCGGCGGAGCCGGTGCTGCCGACGATCCGTCCGGCGCCGAGCAGACGGGCGAGCTGTCCGGCGGCGGTGCCGACACCGCCGGCGGCCGCCGAGACGAAGAGCGTCTCGCCGGGCTGGAGCCGGGCGATCCTGGTCAGGGCGACCCACGCGGACAGGCCGGTGCCGCCGAGCACCGACAGGTGGGCGCTGAGCGGGACTCCGGCGACGTCGGGCAGCAGGCTCGCCCGCTCGGCGGTGACGACCGAGTGGGTGCGCCAGGCCTGGCGGTGCTGGACCAGCGCCCCGACCGGCAGGGCGTCGGCCCGGGACTCCACCACCCGGCCGAGGGTGCGGCCCTCCAGTGGGGCGTGCAGCTCCCAGCCGCCCTCCTCCATCTCCTCGCGCATGTACGGGTCGACGGACTGGTAGAGGTTCTCGACCAGGGCCTCGCCCGCCGCGAGTGCCGGGACGGTCTCGTCGACGAAGGCGAAGTTCGCGGCGGTCGGCGCGCCGTCGGGGCGGGAGACCAGGTGGACGGCGCGGGCGGTGGGACGGGACATCGGAAGCTGCTCCAGGGGCGCGGGGCGGGCGGGACGTGATCACCGTAGGAAGCGGAGGAGCGGCCGGGCAGGGGCGCGGGTCGATGGAACGGCGGGATCCATGAGCAGCATCGATGGATCGCGGGTTAGATTCGGGCGCATGACCGATCTCGCCCCGCACGAGCTGCGGACCCTGGTCGCCGTCGAGGAGGAGCGGAGCTTCACGGCTGCCGCCGCGCGCCTGGGCACCACCCAGTCCGCCGTCTCGCACGCCGTGCGCGCCTGCGAGCGGAAGCTCGGTACGGTGCTCTTCGACCGCGGGCGTCACGGCGCGCGCCCCACCGAGGGCGGCGCGCGGGCGGTGGCGTACGCCCGCCGGATCCTGCGGCTGCTGGACGCGATGGGCCCCGAGGTGCGTGGTGCGGGAGCGGACGGGCCGCTCACCGGCACCCTGCGGATCGCCGCCTTCCGCGGCGCCGCCGCCCATCTGCTGCCGCCCGTCCTGGCCCGGCTCGCCGAGCGCCACCCCGGGCTCGGCACCCACGTCCGGATCGTCCGGGAGATCGGCCGCGGCACCGCCGGGGAGGTCGCGGACGGGCGCGCCGACCTCGGGCTGGCCACGCTCGACGCGGGCGGCCCGCCGCCCGTCCCGGGCCTGCTCGCGGTGCGGCTGTACGAGGAGTCGTACGCGCTCGCGCACCCGCAGGGCCACCCGGCGCCGCGCGAGCTCCCGCTGGTCGACTGGGACGAGAACTGCGGCTCGTACACCCGGGACTGGTGGCGACGGCAGGACTGGATCCCGCCCGCGACCGTGGACGTGGAGGACGACACGGTGGCCGTCTCGCTGGTCGCCCAGGGCCTGGGCATGGCGATCATGCCCCGGACGGCCCTGCTCGGCGCCCCGGCCGGCCTCGCCGTCACCGACCTCGGACCGCAGCCGCCGAGCCGCTCCGTCGGGTACGTCACCACGCCCGAGCTGGCCGGGACGGCCGCCGTCCGGGCACTGATCCGCGAGCTGCGCGAACTGCCGCTGCCGGCCGGGCTGTCGGCGGTCCGGCCCCCGACGAGCCGGCCCCCGACGAGCCGGCCCCCGACGAGCCGGCCCCCGGCGACTCAGCCCTCGGCGGCTCAGCTCCCGGCGGATCGGTCTTCGACGGATCGGTCCCCGACGGCCTCCCGGAGCGTGCGGAACTCTTCGGCCAGCCCGTCCAGGGTGTAGTGGGCGTTGAGGCCGCTGGGGTTCGGCAGCACCCACACCTCGGTGTCGCCGATGCCCTCCGGCTGCCGTCCGAGCGCGGCCCGGCGCTGTCCGAAGGCCGTCCGGTAGGCGCCGATGCCGAGCACGGCCAGGACGCGCGGGCGCAGCCGCAGCACCCGTTCGCGCAGCGCGGCGCCGCCCTCGCGCAGCTCCTCGGCGGTCAGCTCGTCCGCCTTGGCGGTGGTGCGCGGGGCGACGTTGGTGATGCCGAGGCCGAGTGCGAGCAACTCCTGCTGCTCGTCCGGCCGGTACTGGCGTCCGGTGAAGCCGGAGCGGTGCAGGGCGGGCCAGAAGCGGTTGCCCGGGCGGGCGAAGTGGTGACCGGTGGCGCCGGACCACAGGCCCGGGTTGATGCCGCAGAACAGCACCCGCAGCCCGGGCCCGGTGACGTCCGGGATGGTGGTGTCCTTGGCGCCGCGCAGCTGCTCGGCGGTGGGCTTCATCGGTGCGCTCGGATTCACCCGGCCAAGTCTGCCCGGCCCTGCGTCGGGGCCTCCGCCTGGCCCTCCGCCGAAGTCGAAGTCGAAGCCGGATCCGGGGCCGAAGACGGAGCCGGATTCGGGGCCGAAGTCGGAGCCGGATCCGGAGCCGAAGTCGCGGCAGCGGAACGGCGGTTGTGCAGCAGGCGCAGACCGAACACCACCGCGGCCGCGTAGGCCCAGCCGACGAAGACGTCGATGATGAAGTGCTCCGCGCCGTAGACCAGGGTGAAGGTCATCGCGAGCGGGTAGGCGACCAGCACCGCCCGCAGCCAGCGCTTGGCGGTGGGCCAGAAGAAGAAGAGCAGCATCGCCGGGTAGGCGGAGTGCAGCGAGGGCATCGCGGCGACGTCGTTGGCGAACTGACTGCCGTTCTCCAGCAGCGAGTCGGCCTGCGGCAGCCCGCTCACCGAGATCACCTCCCAGACCACCCGGGACAGGTGCGGCAGGTTGCCCTCCTGGGAGACCAGCCACGGTGGGTCGGCCGGATAGAGGATGTAGGTGGCGAAGCCCGCGAAGGTGAGCGTCAGGTAGCAGGCGAGCAGCTGCCGGAACCGGTGGTGCGCGCGCCGCCAGAGCACCGCGAGCAGCAGGAAGACGACGAAGAAGTGCGAGAGGTAGACGGCCACCGCGGCGTAGTCGTACCAGTGCGGCGAGCCGGAGGTGTAGAGGGCGTGCTGGAGCCGGACGGTCCAGGTCTCGCCGAGGCCGAGCACCTCGTCGAAGCGGAGCTGCGGCACCCAGTGCGGGGCCCACGGGGTGTGCGCGCCGTAGCCGCGCAGCAGCGAGTACGTCCACACCACGGCCATCACCGGGACCCAGTCGCGCAGGACCAGGAGGAAGCCGCGGGGGCCGTGCCCGCTGTGCACGGCGGCGGTCAGCAGGGCGGCGATCAGCCAGAGGAACAGCACGTCGTTGGCTGCGGGGATGCCCTCGGTGCGCAGGAACCAGAGGAAGAACGTCAGGTAGAGCGGCCAGGCCAGCCACCGGAGTCTCGACCAGCCCGTCACGCGGGGTCGGGGCGGAGGCACCGGGCGCGGCTGCCCGGCCCGCACGTGGTGCGGGGCCGGGGGGAGGGTCTTGGTCATGCGCACCGAAACTAGCAACTCAAGCTTGGAGGACACTGGGTGAAATATGACCGGATCGTAAGAACAGCCGACTCGGTCGGCATCCGGTTCGACGCACGGTCAGACATGGTCAGGCCACGATGCCGAGCTCGTGCGGGGTGTTGTTGAAGCGGCGGCCGCCGGCCGGGGTGACGGTGACGATGTCCTCGATCCGCACCCCGAACCGGCCGGGCAGGTAGACGCCGGGCTCGATCGAGAAGCACATGCCGGGCACCAGCGGCCGCTCCTCGCCCTCGACCAGGTAGGGCGGTTCGTGCGTGGTGGTGCCGATGCCGTGGCCGGTGCGGTGGATGAAGTACTCGCCGTACCCGCCCTCGGTGATCACCCGGCGGGCGATCCGGTCGATCTCCTGGCACGCGACCCCGGGGCGGACCGCCTCGAAGGCGGCCTGCTGGGCCTGCCGGACCAGCTCGTGCACCTTCCGCACCTCGTCCGGAACGTCCGGGCCGACGTGCACCGTGCGGGTGGTGTCGGAGCCGTAGCCGTCCTTGAGGCCGCCGAAGTCCAGCACCACGGTGTCACCCGTACGGATGACCCGGTCGCCGGCCTCGTGGTGCGGGTTGGCGCCGTTCGGGCCGGAGCCGACCACGGTGAAGTCGACCTGGCTGTGCCCGTACTGGATGAGCAGCGCGCCGAGGTCGGCGGCCACGTCGGTCTCCCGGCGGCCGGCGAAGTCGACCTCCAGGATGCGCCGGTAGGCGGCGTCCGCCGCGCCGCCGGCCGCGGCCAGGCGGTCCAGCTCCTCGGCGTCCTTGACGGCGCGCAGCATCGGCAGGCTGTCGGTGAGCGAGGTGAAGGAGACGCCGGGCAGCGCGGCCTGGAAGCCGAGCAGGTGCAGCGCCCAGGTGTTGTCGGAGACGCCGTACCGCCCGGCCGGGGCGAGCAGGGGGCCGGCGGTGGCGAACGGGTCCTCGCCGTCGGACCAGTCGAGCAGCCGGACGGCCGGGGCGCCGACCGCCTTCTCGGCGTCCGGGCGCTCCAACTTGGGGACCACCAGGGCGGGTTCGTTCCCGGCGGTGAGGACGAGGGCGGTCAGCCGCTCGGTGATCGCGGTGGGCGAGTAGCCGCACAGGTAGGCCAGGTCGGGGCCGGGGGCGACGACCAGGCCGGCCAGCCCGGCGGCGGTCGCCTCGGCGGTGGCACGGGCCATCCGGGCGGTGTGGTCCTCGACGGTGAAGGGGCGGGGCACGGCGGTTCCTCCTCTGGGGCCGGACGGGCTCTGCTGAGACGCCATCGGGTCAACTCCATCACTTCCTCGCCGAGTTGGCGAAGCCCTCGGTGAGGCACCGCCGCGATCCGGACGGCGGGCCGGCCGATCCTCCGCCGGCCGGGGCGGCTTCGACGGCCCCGCCGGACCCCAGCGGGGGGCGCCGTCACCCCGGCCGGCGACCGGCGCGGCCGGCAGCCGGAACACGAGCGCCGGGACGAGGCGGAGGAGGACGCGGGCCAGGACGCGGACCGCCGTGGCCGGGGCGGCGACCGTCCGGTGCGGCGGGAGCGTGTCCGTGGAATGCATGCGGTCCTCCTCCGTGCGGCCCCGGCCGGAAGTGCCCGGCTGCACGGGAGCCGGCGGAAGGGCCCGGGACGGGCCGTACCCGGCCAGTCCACCCGGGCGCCGCGGCCGCCGCACGCGCACGGGCCCGAGCGGGTGACCGGCGGCGCGATCGGCACCGGGGCCGGCACCGGGACCAGCGGCAGGAACGGCTCCGGGGCCGGCCGCGGTCCGCGCCGGGGTGCTCCGCGGTCTGCTCTACGGCCTGCTCTACGGTCTCCGACCGGGCACGGAATCATAAATTCCGCGCCGGTTGTCGGTGCCGTGGGACACCATGTCCGGCATGTCCTACGAACTCCAGGCGCTGATTGGAACATTTGAGCTGCTGACGGTGGCGGCGGCGGAGGTTCCGGCGGCCCGGGTGGTGCCGCTGGCGCAGGGGCTTGCGCTGATCCCGGTCACCTCCGCCGTCCGTGCCGCGCTCCAGGGGGACGGCAGCGTGCGCAAGCCCGGCGGCGGGGCCGGGTTCGGCTGGCACTCGGACGGCTTCGAACTGCGGCTGGCCGCCTGGTCGAAGGCCGGCCCGATCGCCTGCGTCGAGGCCGAGTACTTCGGCGGCAGCGGCACCCAGCGTGCCGCCGTCTGGACGGACGGCAAGGTCGTCCTCGGCCCGCTCACCATCGGCGAGTTCGAGCCCGCCCCGGCCGAGGGCACCCCGATATCCCGTGTCCTGCGGCAGGTCGGCGCACGCACGGAGGAGGGCCGGGCGGACGAGTTCGAGTCGGTCGGCCTGGGCCGGCACCGCAGCACCGGCGGCTGGGCGGAGCCGGCCGGCTGACCCGGTCGGCCCCGTGCTCGCGGGGATCGCCCGGCCGCGGGCCAGGGCGGTCAGGGCGAGGTGGGGGCACTGGTGCGCCGGCGCCGACCGATGGAGCGGAGCAGGACGGGGCGCGGTGCCGAGGACGTCCTCGGCGCCGCGCCCCGTCATGACCGTGGCTGCTCGGAGCCCGCGCTTCCGCAGGCCCGGGCCCGTACTAGCGGTAGTTCACGTACTGGACCGCGAAGTCCAGGTCCTTGCCCTTCAGCAGGGCCTGCACGGCCTGGAGGTCGTCGCGGCTCTTCGAGCTGACGCGCAGCTCGTCACCCTGGACCTGCGCCTTGACGCCCTTCGGGCCCTCGTCACGGATGATCTTCGCGACCTTCTTCGCGTCCTCCGTGGTGATGCCCTCCTTGACGTTGGCGAAGATCTTGTACTCCTTGCCGGACAGCTGCGGCTCGCCGGCGTCCAGAGCCTTCAGCGACAGGCCGCGCTTGATGAACTTGGTCTGGAGGACGTCGAGGATGGCGCGCACGCGCTCCTCGCCGTTCGCCTTCATCTCGATCTTCTCGCCGGAGCGGCTGATCTCGCCGCCGACGCCCTTGAAGTCGAAGCGCGTCGCGATCTCGCGGGAGGTCTGGTTGATCGCGTTGTCGACCTCCTGCCACTCGACCTTCGAGACGATGTCGAAACTGGAGTCGGCCATGGGTGTTGGTCTCCTTGATGCTCTGGCTGCACTGGCACGGCCCGCCCCTCCGGGCGCCCGCAGCCCCAGCCTATCCAGCGCCACACGGGCCCCGCCCGTAGCGGTCGCCCGAGGTTTCTTGATCATCGTGTGATCTATCGAGTGGCGGAGTACCCCCCGGCATCAGGTATGGTTTACCAAGTCGAACGGGGTGAACACCCCGGGAAACGAAAATCCTGGCTGGTTGCCCGAGCGGCCAAAGGGAGCAGACTGTAAATCTGTCGCGCAAGCTACGCAGGTTCGAACCCTGCACCAGCCACAGGATAGAGAAACAGCCCCCGATCTGCGGAAACGCAGATCGGGGGCTGTTTCGTTTTCTCCGGGCCGTCCCGCCTGGAGCCGGACCCCGGCCCCGGGCACACTTATTGCACATTGCTTGCAATTACTGGCCACAGGCAGCAGAGTAAGGGCCGGGGGTGGGAGTCCTTCGACAGAGCTGATCGTCTTCCCAGCCGGCGACCGCCGGGACAACGGCTCGCCCCACCCCCGCCAACAGCCACCGGACGGGCCGGCGCGGCGTGACGGCCGCGTCAAGGGCGCGTCAAGGCCGCTCGTGGCGGCGTCAGGAACGCGTAGGACCCGCCGGGCGGCGGGCGTGTGGACCGCAGGATCGGACCTACTGCCGACTGCGGAGGTCCCGTCCGATGTCCAGCGCCACCACCACCCCGGCCGTCACGGTCGAACCCGAGCCACCTGATACCGGTACGGGCGGCGACCGGCACCGGCTCAGCGCGCTGGGCGGGCTGGCCGCGCTCTCGTTGGACGCCATGGCTTCGGTCGCGTACGGACCGGAGTCGATCGTGCTGGTGCTGGCCGCCGCCGGGGCGTACGGGCTGGGCTTCACGCTGCCGGTCACCGCGGCGATCGCCTTGCTGCTGGCGGTGCTGGTCGCCTCCTACCGGCAGGTGATCGCGGCCTTCCCGGACGGCGGCGGCTCCTACGCGGTGGCCAAGGCGCACCTGGGCCGCCGGATCGCGCTGACCGCGGCCGCCTCGCTGGTCATCGACTACGTCCTGAACGTTGCCGTCTCGGTCACCGCCGGCGTCGCCGCGCTCACCTCGGCCGTACCGGGCCTGTACGACGACCGGGTCTGGCTCTGCCTGGGAGTGCTCGCACTGGTCACCGCGGTGAACCTGCGCGGGATCGCCGAGTCGGCGCGCTGGTTCATGGCACCGACCGCCGTCTTCGTGCTCTCCATCCTGGCGATCATCGTGGCCGGCCTGTTCCGGGACGGCCCGGCCAGCACCGCGGCCGCCACCGGCCACGCCTCGACGCTCGCCGAGAACGCCACCACCGTCGGCGCGCTGCTGCTCCTCAAGGCCTTCGCGGCCGGCTGCTCCGCGCTGACCGGCGTGGAGGCGGTGGCCAACGCCGTCCCCGCCTTCCGCACCCCGCGGGTCAGACGCGCGCAGCACACCGAGGTGGCGCTCGGCGCCCTGCTCGGCGTGATGCTGATCGGGCTGGCCGTGCTGATCGGCCGTTTCCACCTCCAGCCGGTCGAGGGCGTCACCGTGCTCGCCCAGCTCGCCGACGCCTCGCTCGGCCACGGCTTCGGTTTCTACGTCGTCCAGTTCGCCACCGTGGTGCTGCTGGGGCTGGCCGCCAACACCTCCTTCGGCGGGCTGCCGGTGCTGCTCGACCTGCTGGCCCGGGACAACCACCTCCCGCACCTGTTCGCGCTGCGCGCCGACCGCCAGGTGTACCGGTACGGCGTGCTGTTCCTGGCCGCGGTGTCGGCGGCGCTGCTGGCCGGCTCCGGCGGGGACGTCAACAGCCTGGTGCCGCTGTTCTCGATCGGTGTGTTCGTCGGCTTCACCGTCTGCCAGGTCGGCATGGTCCGGCACTGGCTGTTGCACCGGCCCTCCGGCTGGCGGTGGAAGGCCGCGCTGAACGGCTTCGGCGCGGTGCTCACCGGTGCCGCGGCGGTGGTCGTCACCGGCACCAAGTTCACCGAGGGCGCCTGGGGCATCGTGGTGGCGCTGCCGCTGCTGGTGGTGCTGTTCGAGGCGGTCCACCGCAGCTACGCGCGGATCGGCGAGCGGCTGGAGCTGGGCCGGGTGCCCGGCCCGTTGACCAGGCAGCGCAGCCTGGTCGTCGTCCCGGTGACCGCGATCACCCGGCTGACCAGGGACGGCCTGTCGGCGGCGCTCTCGCTCGGCGACGAGGTCATGGCGGTGACCGTGGTGCACGAGCCGGCCGCCGCCGAGGCGCTGCGCCGGGACTGGGAGCTGTGGCGGCCGGGCGTGCCGCTGGTGGAGGTCCCGGACGTCCACCGCCGGCTGGGCCGGCCGATCGCCGACTTCGTCAACGAGCTGGGGGCGGAGCACGCCTACGACCGGCTGACCGTGCTGATCCCCGAGGTGGAGCCGGCCCGCTGGTGGCAGCGGGCGCTCCAGAACCGGCGCGGCGCCGTCATCGACCGCGCCCTGCGGCGGCACACCGACGCGGTGGTCTGCCGGCTGCGCATGCGGATGTGACCGGGAACGGGGGTGAACGGCCCCGGACGGCAGCCTGCCGTCCGGGGCCGTTCCGTTCCCGGACCCCGCCGCCGGGCCGCCGCCGGACCCCGCTGCCGGGCCACTGCCGGACCCTGCCGCCGGGCCGCCGACCGATCTCGGCCCGATCACGACGGTCTCGGTCCGGTGAAGCGCCCGTCAACGTCGCGTCAACGTCGCGCTATCACCCGTATGGAGGGCGTCAGGGGGCCATAACGCGCCCCTGACGGCTGCTTTGCTGCATCTGCCGGTCGTCCGCCGGTGCCGCGTGAGCCCCTTCGGCCCAGGTCGCGGCATCTCCCGAACCACTCTGGTGGAGCCCATGTCCGATCTCATCTACGTCGGTGTCACGGTCGCCGTGTTCGCCGTCATCGCCCTGATCGCGCGGGGGGTGGAGAAGCTGTGAACGAGCGCAGCGAGCGAACCATCAACAGGGGCGTGTTGCGCGAAGCGCCCGCCGAGCGCAGCGAGGTGGGCGCATGAGCGCCGAGAACATCGCTGGTCTGGTCGTGGCCGTCGCACTCGTCGGCTATCTCGTCGTGGCGCTGATCTTCCCGGAGAAGTTCTGACATGGGATCCACTCTCGCGGGCTGGCTCCAGGTCCTCGCCCTCGTCGGCGCGCTGGCCCTGTGCTACCGCCCCCTCGGCGATTACATCGCCAAGCTCCTCACCTCCGCCAAACACCTGAGAGTCGAGCGCGGCATCTACAAGGTGATCGGCGTCGACGGCGACGCCGATCAGCGTTGGCCGGCGTACCTGCGTTCGGTGCTGGCCTTCTCGGCCGTCTCGGTCCTCTTCCTCTACGGCCTGATCCGCCTCCAGGGCTACCTGCTGCTGAACCTGGGCGTTCCGCAGATGGAGGGCCACCAGGCCTGGAACACCGCGATCTCGTTCGTCGCCAACACCAACTGGCAGTCCTACAGCGGCGAGTCCGCGATGGGCCACCTGGTGCAGATGGCGGGCCTGGCGGTGCAGAACTTCGTCTCCGCGGCCGTCGGCATCGCCGTCGTCGCCGCGCTGATCCGGGGCTTCACCCGTAACAGGACGGACCGGGTCGGCAACTTCTGGGTCGACCTCACCCGGATCAGCCTGCGCCTGCTGCTGCCGATCTCGATCGTCTTCGCCCTGGTCCTGGCCGCCAACGGCGTGATCCAGAACTTCCACGGCTTCCACGAGGTGACCACCCTCGCGGGCGAGGTCCAGAAGGTCCCCGGTGGCCCGGTGGCCTCCCAGGAGGTCATCAAGCTGCTCGGCACCAACGGCGGCGGCTTCTTCAACGCCAACTCGGCGCACCCGTTCGAGAACCCGACCGGCTTCACCAACCTGGTCGAGATCTTCCTGATCCTGCTGATCCCGTTCGCGCTGCCGCGGACCTTCGGCCGGATGGTGGGGGACAACCGCCAGGGCTACGCGATCGTCGCCGTGATGGGCCTGTTCTGGGTCGCCTCGGTGGCCCTGCTCACCTTCGCCGAGTCGCAGCACCAGGGCAGCGCCCTGCAGGCCGCGGGCGCCGCGATGGAGGGCAAGGAGCAGCGCTTCGGCATCGCCGCCAGCTCGCTGTTCGCCGCGTCGACCACGCTGACCTCGACCGGCGCGGTGAACTCCTTCCACGACTCGTACACGCCGTTCGGCGGCGGGCTCACGGTCTTCAACATGATGCTGGGCGAGATCGCGCCCGGCGGTGTGGGCTCCGGCCTGTACGGCATGCTGGTGCTGGCGGTCGTCGCGGTGTTCGTGGCCGGTCTGATGGTCGGACGCACCCCCGAGTACCTGGGCAAGAAGCTCGGCGGCCGGGAGATGAAGTTCGCCTCCCTGTACATCCTCACCACGCCGACGATCGTGCTGGTCGGCACGGGTGTGGCGATGGCCCTGCCGGGCGAGCGCGCCGGGATGCTCAACTCGGGTGCCCACGGCTTCTCCGAGGTGCTGTACGCCTTCACCTCGGCCGCCAACAACAACGGCTCGGCCTTCGGCGGCATCACCGTCAACACCGACTGGTACGACACCGCGCTCGGCCTGGCGATGATCTTCGGCCGTCTCCTGCCGATCGTCTTCGTCCTGGCGCTGGCCGGCTCGCTCGCCCAGCAGCAGCCGGTCCCGGCCACCCCGGGCACCCTGCCCACCCACAAGCCGCTGTTCGTGGGCCTGCTGTCGGGCGTGATCCTGATCGTCGTCGGCCTCACCTACTTCCCGGCCCTGGCTCTCGGGCCGATCGCGGAAGGTCTGTCCTCCTGATGTCCACCCCTACGCTCAACCCCGTACCGGCCGTCCCCAGCACCGAGCCGCACAGAGTGGCGAGCGGCCTGCTCGACCCGAAACTGATCGTCGCGTCCCTGCCGGACGCGGTGAAGAAGCTCGACCCCCGGGTGATGGTCAAGAACCCGGTGATGTTCGTGGTCGAGGTCGGCTCGGTGGTCACCACGATCTCCGCGATCGCCAGCCCGTCCGTGTTCGCCTGGGCGATCACCGTCTGGCTCTGGCTCACCACGGTCTTCGCCAACCTGGCGGAGGCCGTCGCCGAGGGCCGCGGCAAGGCCCAGGCCGAGACCCTGCGCAAGACCAAGACCGAGAGCGTCGCCCGTCGGCTCACCGACTGGCCCGCGACCCGGGCCGAGGAGGAGGTGCCCGGCACCGAGCTGCGGCTCGGCGACCACGTGGTGGTCGAGGCCGGGCAGGTCATCCCCGGCGACGGCGACGTGGTCGAGGGCGTCGCGAGCGTCGACGAGTCGGCGATCACCGGCGAGTCCGCGCCCGTCATCCGCGAGTCCGGCGGCGACCGCTCCGCGGTGACCGGCGGCACCAAGGTGCTGTCCGACCGGATCGTGGTGAAGATCGCCTCGGAGCCCGGCAAGTCGTTCATCGACCGGATGATCGCCCTGGTCGAGGGCGCCGCCCGGCAGAAGACGCCGAACGAGATCGCGCTCAACATCCTGCTGGCCTCGCTGACCATCGTCTTCCTGGTCGCGGTCGTCACGCTCCAGCCGATGGCCACCTACGCGGGCGCTCCGCAGTCGATGATCGTCCTGGTCGCCCTGATCGTGGCGCTCATCCCGACCACCATCGGCGCGCTGCTCTCCGCGATCGGCATCGCCGGCATGGACCGCCTGGTGCAGCGCAACGTGCTGGCGATGTCCGGCCGCGCCGTCGAGGCCGCCGGCGACGTCAACACCCTGCTGCTCGACAAGACCGGCACCATCACCCTGGGCAACCGCCAGGCCGCCGAGTTCCTGCCCGCCCCGGGCGTGGGCACCGACGAACTGGCCAGCGCCGCGCAGCTCTCCTCCCTCGCGGACGAGACCCCGGAGGGCCGCTCGATCGTGGTCCTGGCCAAGACCGAGTACGGCCTGCGGGCCCGCGCCCAGGGCGAGCTGACCCACGCCACCTGGGTCCCGTTCACCGCCCAGACCCGGATGTCGGGTGTCGACCTGGACGAGGCCGAAGGGGTCCACCAGGTCCGCAAGGGAGCCGCCGGCGCGGTCACCAACTGGGTCACCGGGAACGGCGGTTCGGTCGGCAACGAGGTCTCCGCCCTGGTCGACGGCATCTCCGCGGCCGGTGGCACTCCGCTGGTCGTGGCCACCAAGATCGGCAGCGAGCCCGCCCGCGTCCTGGGGGTCATCCACCTCAAGGACGTGGTCAAGGAGGGCATGCGGGAGCGCTTCGACGAGCTCCGCCGGATGGGCATCAAGACCATCATGATCACGGGCGACAACCCGCTGACCGCCAAGGCGATCGCGGAGGAGGCCGGCGTGGACGACTTCCTCGCCGAGGCCACGCCCGAGGACAAGATGGCCCTGATCAAGAAGGAGCAGGAGGGCGGCAAGCTGGTCGCGATGACCGGCGACGGCACCAACGACGCCCCCGCGCTCGCCCAGGCCGACGTCGGCGTCGCGATGAACACCGGGACCATGGCGGCCAAGGAGGCCGGCAACATGGTCGACCTGGACTCCAACCCGACCAAGCTGATCGAGATCGTGGAGATCGGCAAGCAGCTGCTGATCACCCGCGGCGCGCTGACCACCTTCTCGATCGCCAACGACGTGGCCAAGTACTTCGCGATCATCCCCGCGATGTTCGCCGGGGTCTACCCGGGCCTGAGCCACCTCAACATCATGGGCCTGCACAGCCCGCAGTCCGCGATCACCTCGGCGATCATCTTCAACGCCCTGGTCATCATCGGCCTGATCCCGCTCGCCCTGCGCGGCGTGCGCTACCGCCCGTCCGACGCCAGCTCCCTGCTGCGCCGCAACATCGGGATCTACGGCTTCGGCGGCCTGGTGGTGCCGTTCGTCGGCATCAAGCTGATCGACCTGATCGTCCAGTTCATCCCCGGCCTCAACTGACGCGGGGAAGGAGAGAAAACCATGTCCAAGCCCCTGCCCGCCGTCGTGCGGACCCACCTCACGGCCCTGCGGGTACTCCTGGTGCTGACCGTGATCCTCGGGGTCGCGTACCCGCTGCTGATCACCGGCATCTCCCAGGTCGCCTTCACCGACAGGGCGAACGGCTCGCCGGTGGAGTCCGACGGCAAGGAGGCCGGCTCCAGCCTGATCGGCCAGAGCTTCAACCTGCCCAAGGTCAACCCGGACGACCCGAAGGAGGAGGCCCAGCCGGACCCGAAGTGGTTCCAGCCCCGCCCCTCCGCGGCCGGGACCGGCTACGACGCCTCCTCCTCCGGCGCCAGCAACCTCGGCCCCAACAACGAGGACCTGCTGAAGGCCGTCAACGACCGCCGCGCCGCCGTCGCCGCGTTCGACGGCGTCGACCCGGCGAGCGTCCCGGCCGACGCGCTGACCGCCTCCGGCTCCGGCCTCGACCCGCACATCTCCGTCGCGTACGCCAAGGAACAGGTCGACCGGGTCGCCAAGAACCGCAACCTGCCGGTGGAGACGGTGACCAAGCTGGTCGACGAGTACACCGAGAGCCGCTCGCTCGGCTTCCTCGGCAACGAGGGCGTCAACGTCGTCCTTCTCAACAAGGCGCTGAGCGAGCAGAAATGACGACACATCACACACGCGCATGACCTGGCCGGCCCGGTCGCGGGAGCACGTCTCCCGTGACCGGGCCGGCCGCGCCACAACCCACACACGCACCATCCAAGCTGTCGGCTTCTCGATGGAAAGAGCAGTGCCCATGGCCCGCGACCTCACCCCCGGCACCGGCAACCGCGGAGGCCGGCTGAGGGTGTACCTCGGCTCCGCGCCGGGGGTCGGCAAGACGTACCGGATGCTGGACGAGGCCCGGCGCAGACGGGAGCGCGGGGCCGATGTCGTGGTCGGGTACATCGAATGCCACGGCAGACGCCACACCGAGGCCATGCTGGCGGGCCTGGAGGTCCTGCCGCGGGTCCGCCGCTCCTATCGGGACGCCGAGTTCGAGGAGATGGACCTCGACGGCGCGCTCGCCCGCCGCCCGGCCGTCGTGCTGGTGGACGAGCTGGCGCACGCCAACATCCCCGGCGGCCGGCACGCCAAGCGCTGGCAGGACGTCGAGGAACTGCTCGCCGCAGGGATCGACGTCATCACCACCGTCAACATCCAGCACCTGGAATCGCTGAACGACGTCGTCCGGAAGATCACCGGCATCCCGCAGCGCGAGACCGTCCCGGACGAGGTGGTCCGCCGGGCCGACCAGATCGAACTCGTCGACATGGCCCCGCAGGCACTGCGCCGCCGGATGGCCCACGGCAACGTCTACAGGGCGGAGAAGGTGGACGCCGCGCTCTCCAACTACTTCCGGATCGGCAACCTCACCGCCCTGCGCGAACTCGCCCTGCTCTGGGTGGCCGGGCGGGTGGACGAGGGCCTGCGCGACTACCGGGCCAGCCACAACATCGACCGGGTCTGGGAGACCCGCGAGCGGGTCGTCGTCGCCCTCACCGGCGGCCCCGAGGGCGAGACCCTGATCCGCCGCGCCGCCCGGATCGCCGACCGCACGGCCGGCGGCGACCTGCTGGCCGTCCACGTCTCCCGCAGCGACGGCCTGGCCGGCGCCTCCTCCGGCGCGCTCGCCCAGCAACGGCAGCTGGTGGAGACCCTCGGCGGCAGCTACCACGTGGTGGTCGGCGACGACGTCCCCACCGCACTGCTCACCTTCGCCCGCGCCCACGACGCCACCCAACTGGTGCTCGGCACCAGCCGCCGCGGCCGGATCAACCGGTTCCTCACCGGCCCCGGCACCGGGCAGACCACCGTGGACGCCTCCGAGGACATCGACGTCCACATGGTCACCCACGAGTTCACCGGCCGCGGCCGGCTGCCCTCGCTCGGCCGCCGCCACTCCCGGCGCCGCACCATCGCCGGCTACCTGGCCGGCCTGGTGCTGCCCTGGCTGCTCACCGCCCTGCTCTCGCAGGCGGACCACAGCATCAACCTGACCACCGACGCGCTGATGTTCCAGCTCGGCGTGGTCGTCGTCGCCCTGCTCGGCGGCGCCGTGTCGGCCCTGCTGGCCTCGGTCGTCGCCTCGGTGCTGCTCAACTACTACTTCATCCCGCCGATCCACAGCCTGACCATCGGCGAGACCAACAACATCGTCGCCCTGGTGGTCTTCGCCGCCATCGCGCTCACCGTCTCCACCGTGGTCGACCACGCCGGCCGGCTCACCAGCCGGGCCGCCCGCGCCACCGCCGAGGCCGAGACGCTCTCCACCCTGGCCGGCAGCGTGCTGCGCGGCGCCGACGCGCTGCCCGCCCTGCTGGAGAAGTCCCGGACGGCCTTCGGCATGCGGGCCGTCGCCCTGCTCTCCCGGGCCGACGGCGAGGTGCTCGCGCTCTGCGAGGACGACCACCAGGACGACGGCGAGGGGCCGCACGGGACCACCGAGGTCCCGGTCGGCGCGGACGCCGTCCTGGTGCTCACCGGCCGCCGGCTGCCCGCGGCCGACCAGCGGGTGCTGACCGCCTTCGCCGCCCACGTCGCCGCCGTGCTGGAACGTGACCGGCTGGCCGTGGTCGCCGCCGAGGTCGAGCCGATCAAGGCCGCCGATCGGATGCGCACCGCCCTGCTCGCCGCCGTCAGCCACGACCTGCGCACCCCGCTGGCCGCCGCCCGCGCCTCGGTCGGCTCGCTGCGCAGCCCCGACGTCGAGTTCTCGCCCGAGGACCAGGCCGAACTCCTCGCCACCGCCGACGAGTCGCTGGTCAAGCTCACCCGGCTGGTCGACAACCTGCTCGACATGAGCCGCCTCCAGGCCGGCGCGCTCACCCTGCACCTCACCGGAACCCACCTGGACGAGGTCCTGCCCCGGGCGCTCGACAGCCTCCCCGACCCGTACGCGCCGATCCAGCCGCTCGACCTCGACACGACCCCGCCGGTGCTCGCCGACCCGCCGCTGCTGGAGCGGGTGCTCGCCAACGTGATCACCAACGCGCTGCGGCACAACGCCCCCGGCGCGCCCGTCCTGGTCACCGCCAGCCACCACGCCGACCAGGTCGAGATCCGGGTGATCGACCGCGGCCCCGGCATCGCCCCCGAGGACCGCGACCGGGTCTTCCTGCCTTTCCAGCGCCTCGGCGACACCGACAACACCACCGGCGTCGGCCTCGGCCTCGCGCTCTCCCGCGGCCTCGCCGAGGCGATGGGCGGCAGCCTGGAGGTCGAGGACACCCCCGGTGGCGGCACCACCATGCTGCTCACCCTGAACGCCGCCACCACCGAGCCCGCAACCCCCGGGGAGGAATCACCGCATGAGTGAACGGAGTGATCGAATCACCGAAAGGTGCGTGTCCCGCCGAGCGACCGTCGAGCGGTGGGGGTCCCCCCGGCCGCAGGCGGGGGGAGGGGCGGACGCATGAGCGAGATCCTGGTCGTCGACGACGAGCCGGCCCTCCTGCGCACCCTGCGGATCAACCTCAGCGCCCGGCACTACGCCGTCCGCACCGCCGCCAGCGGCGGGGAGGCGCTCGACCGCGCGGCGCACTCGGCCCCGGACGCCGTCCTGCTCGACCTCGGCCTGCCCGACCTCGACGGGATGGACGTGCTGCGCGGCCTGCGCACCCGCAGCGCGGTGCCGATCATCGTGCTCTCCGGCCGGACCGACGCCGCCGACAAGGTGGGCGCCCTGGACGCGGGCGCCGACGACTACCTCACCAAGCCGTTCCTGATGGACGAACTGCTGGCCCGGCTGCGCGCCGTGCTGCGCCGGCCGCCGGGCGGCGTGCCGCTGGGCCGGCCGGTGATCGGCGACCACACCGTGGACCTCGTGGCCACCGCGGTGAACGGCCCGAACGGCCCGGTCCGGCTCACCCCGACCGAGTGGCGCATCCTCGCCCTGCTGCTCGCCAACCCCGGCCGGCTGGTGCCCGGGAGGCAGATCCTGCGCGAGGTGTGGGGCCCAGCCCAGGAGGGGCACGGCAACTACCTGCGGGTCTACTTCGCCGGGCTGCGCCGCAAGCTGGAGCGCGACCCGGCCCGGCCGCGGCACCTGATCACCGAGCCGGGGATCGGGTACCGGTACGTGCCGTGACCGGCGGCCGGCGCGCCCTCCGTCAACGAACCGTCAAGAGCCGGACGACGGGCGACAGGAGGGCGTCAAGGCCGCCGGGCCGCGGTGCTTCGCGGGCGTAGCGTCGGTGTCGAAGGAGCGGGCCCTGCTCCGTGTGGGGGAAGCCCGGGGCCGCTCCGGCCGCCGTCCACGGACGGCCAGCAGGTGGGGGAGGGGCGCGCGACACCCGTCGCGCGCCCCCATGTGCCCACGGAACCGACCCGGCCCGGCTCAGCCGTCCCCGCCCCCGGTCTGCCGGGGCAGCGCCAGCACCACCGTGTCCGCGAACTCCCGGACCGCGCTGGTCCGGCTGACCACCCGGCCGCTGTGCACCACCAGCCGGCTGTGCCCGCCCGCGAGCGCGCCGGCCAGGCTGTCCCCGCGCACCGCCAGCAGCTCCGCCGGGAATCCGGCGTCCACCCGGACCGGCGCCAGGCCGAGCGCCGCCCGGGCCTGGTTCGCCACCGCGTCGTACGCCGCCTCCGGGTCCAACTCCCCACCGGCCGCCAGCAGATAGGCCGACTCCAGCGGATCCGCCCGGCCGACCGGATTGGACGGGTCGCGCAGTGCCCCGCTGCCCGCCGCCAGCGGCACCCGGGCGGCTGCCAACTCCCGTACCAGGCCGGGCCGCAGGCCTGTCGTCCGACCCTCCAGCCCGGCGCAGCAGCCGTTCTGCGGCAGGCAGACCACCCGGACCCCGCTGGTCGCCAGCACCGTCGACGCACCCCGGGCCAGCGCCCCGCACGGGCCGAGCGTCACCCGTGGCCGAAGTGGCGCCAACGCCCCGGCCATCCGGGCGAGTTGGGCGGAATCCGCGGCGCTGGTGTGCAGGTCCACCGGGCAGTCGGCCTCCCGGGCGGCCTCCAGCAGCAGCTGTACGTACCCGGCCGGGTCCGGGTCCAGCTCCGGACAGCCGCCGGCCGCCGTGGCGCCCAGCTTGAGCGCCTCGCGCAGCTGCGCCCGGCCGTCCGCCCCGGCTCGTCCGGTGAGCAGCCGGGGCATCGCCACCGCCTGGAGGTCGGCCAGCCCGCGCAGCGCCTGCCGGGAGGTGAGCACAGCCTCCAGCCGGCGCAGCCCGTGCACGTCGCCGATCCGGACGTGGGTGCGCTGGGCGGTGGCGCCGTAGCCGAGCGAGGTCAGCGCGGCTTCGGTGATCCGGCGGGTGAGGTCGGCCGGGGTCTCCGGCGGCGGGGTGGGCAGGGCGGCGGAGAAGGCGGCGTCGTAGTGGGCGTGCGCCTCGGCGGGGGCCGGGAGGAGCAGGTAGCCGCGCAGGTCGATCCGGGCGCCGGTGATGACGGTGGGCGCGCCGGGCAGGGCGGGCAGCGGGCCGAGGCTGCCGGCGGTGCCGACCGCCTGGATCCGGTCGCCGCTGATCCGGACGTCCACCACCCGTCCGTCGGCCAGCCGGGCGCCGGTGAGCAGCAGGACCGGGCCGTGCCCGAGCGGGTTGGCCGCCGGGCCGGGCCCGGAGTGCGGCCCGTCGGCGGCTGCGCTGTCCATCGCCGGCTCCTTCTCGGGCCGGCCCGTGCGGTCGGCCCCGTACGGCTGGCCCGTACTGCCGGCCAGTCCTCCCGATCAATGAGCGTCGAGCCTATGGGCCCGGGGGGCGGGGCGCCGGGAGGCGGGCATTAGTCGTATCGGGTCGGGCCGTACGGCTCGTGGGCCGATCGAACGCCGGGCCTTGGATCGTCCGCCAGTACCCCTCGCCCACCTGCGGTCTTCGCCGCGGGATACGGATTTCACCTCCGGGCGCGGAACGTGTAATCTCTTCCTCGTTCGCCCCTATAGCTCAGTCGGTAGAGCGTCTCCATGGTAAGGAGAAGGTCTGCGGTTCGATTCCGCATGGGGGCTCGGGTGAGAAGCAGTCAGCTCCGGCTGTTCTGTGGATCACTGTGGCGGTGTAGCTCAGTTGGTAGAGCAAGCGGCTCATAATCGCTGTGTCACCGGTTCAAGTCCGGTCACCGCTACCCCGCGTAGTCGGTCGGGAGATCGCACTCCCGGTCGGCTACTCTTGTTGTGTTCTTATTCGTTGTCCAAGGAAGGCACTCCCGTGGCTGCCACCGACGTCCGCCCGAAGATCACGCTGGCCTGCGTGGAGTGCAAGGAGCGGAACTACATCACCAAGAAGAACCGGCGTAACGACCCGGACCGTCTTGAGATGAAGAAGCACTGCCCCCGTTGCAACTCGCACACCGCGCACCGCGAGACCCGCTGACCCTCTCGCAGGGCGACGGGCCTGTGTGAAACCAGGTCTTCGACTCCGGGCCGCATCCCTCACAGGGGGTGCGGCCCGGAGTTTTTTCGTATCCACCCGCGTTCCGAGGAGCTGCCATGGCGCTCGACCCCTCCTTCATCGGGCGTAGTTACCCGCCCACCGAGCCGTACGAGGTCGGCCGGGAGAAGATCCGTGAGTTCGCGACCGCGATCGGCGACGCCAACCCGGCGTACACCGATCCGGAGGCGGCGAAGGCGCTGGGCCACCCCGACGTGATCGCCCCGCCGACCTTCCCGTTCGTGATCACCTACCGCGCGGCCGGTCAGGTGGTCGAGGACCCGGAGCTGGGCCTGGACTTCAGCCGGGTGGTGCACGGCGACCAGAAGTTCGTCTACACCCGCCCGGTGCGGGCCGGCGACCGGCTGTCGGTCGCGGTGACCATCGACAACATCAAGTCGCTGGCGGGCAACGACGTGCTCACCGTGCGCGGTGAGGTGACGGACGGGACCGGCGAGCACGTTGTGACGTCGGTCATGACCCTGGTGGCCCGGGCCGCCGACGAGGCGGGGGAGTGAGCGCGATGGCGATCAGCTACGACGAGGTCGAGGTCGGCACCGAGCTGCCGGCGCAGTCCTTCCCGGTGACCCGCGACACGCTGGTGCGGTACGCGGGCGCCTCGGGTGACTTCAACCCGATCCACTGGAACGAGAAGTTCGCCCTGGAGGTCGGCCTGCCGGACGTCATCGCGCACGGCATGTTCACCATGGCCGAGGCGATCCGGGTGGTCACCGACTGGGTCGGCGACCCGGCCGCGGTGGTCGAGTACGGCGTGCGCTTCACCCGCCCGGTGCCGGTGCCGAACGACGGGGTCGGTGCGGTGGTCGAGGTCTCCGCCAAGGTCGCCAAGAAGCTGGACGACCGCAAGGTGCAGGTCGACCTGCTGGCCACCACGGGCGGCCAGAAGGTGCTCGGCATGTCCCGGGCCGTCGTCCGGCTCGGCTGAGCCGCTCCCGCGCGTCGGCGGCCGCGGCCGGGGTCCGTACCGTTCGGATCTCCGGCTGCGGACGCGGGTCTTGCCTGGATAGTGATTGGCCACTAACTTGGAGCTCATGGCGAAGTCGAGCATCCGGATGAGTGCGGAGGAGCGGCGCGAGAGCGTCGTCCGGGCCGCCCTGACCGAGTTCGCCCGGGGCGGGTACCACGGCACCTCCACCGAGGCGATCGCGCGCCGGGTGGGCGTCTCGCAGCCCTACCTGTTCCGGCTGTTCCCGGGCAAGCAGGCGATCTTCGCCGCGGCCGCCGAGCGCTGCGTGGAGGAGACCTGGCGGGTCTTCGACGAGGCCTCGGCCGGGCTGTCCGGCGAGGAGGCCGCCCAGGCGATGTCCGACGCGTACCTGGGCCTGGTCGAGGACCGCGACCAGCTCATGATGCAGATGCAGCTCTACGTCTCGGTCTTCGCGGCCCGGGCGGCCGGCGAGGAGGAGATCGGGGAGACCGCCCGGCGGCTGTGGGAGAGCCTGTTCGACCGGGTCAGGATCCGGATCGGCGGCGACATGAAGGGCGCCACGCAGTTCTTCGCGTACGGGATGCTGATCAACACCCTGGTGGCGCTGGGCTACCCGCCGGACCACCGGATCTGGGCCGGCTTCGACGGGTGCGAGGCGCCGGAGTAGACGGGTCGCACGGTGGCGTCCGTGCGGCCCCTTTTCGGCCCATTGAAGTTATTGAGCAATAACTACCTTCAACGACCTAGAGAAACCTGGGGGAAGCCATGACGGACAAACCGGCCATGGGCAGAGCCGCGATCTGGACCCTGGTGATCGTCAGCGCGGCCAGCTTCATGGCCGCACTGGACAACCTGGTGGTCACCACCGCACTGCCGTCGATCCGCGAGGAGCTCGGCGGCGGGCTGTCCGACCTCGAATGGACGGTCAGCGCCTACACCCTGAGCTTCGCGGTGCTGCTGATGTTCGGCGCCGCCCTCGGCGACCGCTTCGGCCGGCGCCGGATCTTCCTGGCCGGCCTGGCGGTCTTCACCGCCGGCTCCGCCGCGGCCGCCCTGTCCCCGGGCATCGGCGAACTGATCGCCGCCCGTGCCGTCCAGGGCACCGGGGCCGCGGTGATGATGCCGCTCACCCTCACCCTGCTCACCACCGCCGTGCCCGAGGCCAAGCGGGGGCTGGCCTTCGGCGTCTGGTCGGGCGTCAGCGGCCTCGCCGTCGCCGCCGGGCCGCTGATCGGCGGCTCGCTGACCGAGCACTTCTCCTGGCAGTGGATCTTCTGGGTGAACGTCCCGGTCGGCCTCGTCCTGCTGCCGCTGGCCTTCCTGCGGCTCGGGGAGAGCCGGGGCGCGGACCGGGCCCTGGACGTGCCCGGAACCCTGCTGGTCAGCCTGGGGATGTTCGGGATCGTCCTCGGCCTGATCCGCGGCAACCCGGACGGCTGGACCAGCCCGTTGGTCCTCGCCGCCCTGATCGCCGGCGCCCTGCTGCTGGTCGCCTTCGTCTGGTACGAGCAGCGGGTGGCCGCCCACCCGATGCTGCCGATGCGGCTGTTCCGCAACCGGGCCTTCTCCGCCGTCAACGCGGCCAGCCTGCTGATGTACCTGGGGATGTTCGGCTCGATCTTCCTGATCAGCCAGTACCTCCAGGGTGTCGGCGGCTTCAGCCCGCAGGAGGCGGGCATCCGGATGCTGCCGTGGACGGCGATGCCGCTGCTGGTCTCGCCGGTCGCGGGCATCGTCTCCGACCGGATCGGCGGCCGGCCGATCGTGGTCGCCGGGCTGGCGTTGCAGGCCGCGGGCCTGGCGCTGTTCGGCCTGGTCGCGGACGGGAGCACCGGCCTCGACTACCTCGCCCAGGTTCCGGCCATCGTGATCTGCGGGATCGGCATGTCGCTGTACTTCGGCCCGACCGCCCAGCTGGTGATGGCCAGTGTCCGGCCGCAGGAGCAGGGGATCGCCTCCGGCGCCAACAACGCGCTGCGCGAGGTCGGCGGGGCGCTCGGGGTGGCCGTGCTCGCGGCGGTGTTCTCGGAGCAGGGCGGCTACCGGTCCGCGCGGGCGTTCACGGACGGGCTGGTGCCCGCGCTGTACGTCGGCGCGGCCGCTGTCGGGCTCGGCGCGCTCGCCGCGGCGTTCATCCCGCGGCGGCGCAAGGCGCTGGTCGCGGCGGCGGGGGAGCGGGCCGGGGAACCGGCCGCGCCCGCGCGGATCTGAGCCGCCGCGGCCGAAGCCTCGGGTGCGCGCCCCAGGGTCCGTGCCCCGGGGGGCCGCGCCGCCGGGTGACAGGGGTGCCGGGGGGGGCATCCCTGCCACCCGTACGCTGGTGGGCGTGCTGGTAGAAAACGACGCTCCCCTCGCCCCGCTGACCACGCTCCGGCTCGGCGGCCCGGCCCGCCGCCTGGTGACCGCCCACACCGACGACGAGGTGATCGCCGCCGTGCGCGAGGCCGACGCGGCCGGCGAGCCGCTGCTGGTCCTCGGCGGCGGCTCCAACCTGGTGATCGGCGACGCCGGCTTCCCCGGCACCGTGCTGCGGATCGCCACCGAGGGCTTCGTCCTGGACGGCACCGCGCTGGAGGTCGCGGCCGGCGAGACCTGGTCCGAGGTGGTCCGCCGGACCGTGCTGGACCACGACCTGGCGGGCATCGAGTTCCTGGCCGGCATCCCCGGCTCGGCGGGTGCCACCCCGGTGCAGAACGTGGGCGCGTACGGCCAGGAGGTCGCGCAGTCGATCACCGAGGTGGTCGCGTACGACCGCACCGCCGACGAGGTGGTCGTGCTCCCGAACGCCGAGTGCGCGTTCTCCTACCGGCACAGCCGCTTCAAGGCCGAGCCGGACCGCTACGTGGTGCTGCGGGTGCGGTTCCGGCTGGAGGACAACGGCGGGCTCTCCACCCCCGTCCGCTACGCCGAGACCGCCCGGCACCTGGGCGTCGAGCAGGGCGACCGGGTGGCGGTCGGCACGGCCTGGAACGCGGTGCTGCTGCTGCGCGCCGGCAAGGGCATGGTGCTGGACCCGGCGGACCACGACACCTGGTCGGCGGGCTCCTTCTTCACCAACCCGGTGCTCACGGCCGCGCAGTACGAGTCCTTCCGCACCCGCCCGGGCGCCGAGGACGCCCCCGCCTACCCGGCCCCGGAGGGCGGCACCAAGACCTCGGCGGCCTGGCTGATCGACCGGGCGGGCTTCGGCAAGGGCTACGGCAGCGGCCCGGCGACGCTCTCCACCAAGCACACCCTGGCGCTCACCAACCGGGGCTCGGCCACCGCCGACGACCTGCTGGACCTGGCCCGGGAGATCCGGGACGGGGTCCGCGAGGCCTTCGGGGTGGAGCTGGTGAACGAGCCGGTGATGGTCGGCGTCAAGCTCTAGACGGGCACGGCGGCCGCGTCCGCGGGGGCGTGGCCGTCCACCAGCCAGGCGTCGATGTCCGCCAGCAGCTCCTTGCGGACGGCCTCCGGCGCGACCGAGCCGCGCACCGACTGCCGCGCCAGCTCGGCGAGCTCGGCGTCGGAGAAGCCCAGCACGTCCCGGACCAGCTCGTACTGGGCGGCCAGCCGGCTGCCGAACAGCAGCGGGTCGTCCGCACCCAGTGCGAGCGGCACCCCGGCGTCGAAGAGCCGGCGCAGCGGGACCTCCTCGGGGTGCTCGTAGACGCCGAGCGAGACGTTGGAGGACGGGCAGACCTCGCAGGTGACCTGCCGGTCCGCCAGCCGCTCCATCAGCCGGGGGTCCTCGGCGGCCCGCACGCCGTGGCCGATCCGGCCGGCGCCCAGGTCGTCCAGGCAGTCCCGGACGGACTCCGGGCCGGACAGCTCACCGCCGTGCGGGGCCGCCAGCAGCCCGCCCTTGCGGGCGATCGCGAAGGCCCGGTCGAAGTCCCGGGCCAGGCCCCGGCGCTCGTCGTTGGAGAGGCCGAAGCCGACCACCCCGTGGTCGGCGTAGCGGACGGCCAGCCGGGCCAGCGTCCGGGCGTCCATCGGGGACTTCATCCGGTTGGCCGCGACCAGGACCCGGATGCCCACCCCGGTGGCCGCGGCGGCGTGCTCCACCGCGTCCAGGATCAGCTCCAGGGCGGGGATCAGCCCGCCCAGCCGGGGCGCGTAGGAGGTCGGGTCGACCTGGATCTCCAGCCAGCGGGAGCCGTCCCGCCGCTCGTCCTCGGCGGTCTCCAGGACCAGCCGGCGGATGTCCTCCTCGTCCCGCAGCACCGAGCGGGCGGTGTCGTACAGCCGCTGGAAGCGGAACCAGCCCCGCTCGTCGGTGGCCCGCAGCCGGGGCGGTTCGCCGGAGCTGAGCGCCTCCGGCAGCCGGACGCCGTGCTTGTCGGCCAGCTCCAGGAGGGTGGCGGGCCGCATCGATCCGGTGAAGTGCAGGTGCAGGTGGGCCTTCGGGAGGCCCCTGACGTCTCGCGGGTTCAACAGGCGTTCCATTCGCCGATACTGCCGTATACGGCCCCCGAACGGGAACCGCCCCCTATCCATCCCCCGAAGGGATGAAAGGGGGCGGCGTGCCGGGTGAAACCCGGGCGTCGGATTGACGTCGACTGCACGGACGTCGACCGCAGGGACGTCGACCGCGCGGCCGAGGTCAGTCGCGGGCCTCGCCGAGCAGCTTCTGGATCCGGCTGATGCCCTCGACCAGGTCCTCGTCGCCGAGCGCGTAGGAGAACCGCAGGTAGCCGGGGGTGCCGAAGGCCTCACCCGGGACGGCGGCGACCTCGACCTCGTCCAGGATCAGGCTCGCCAGCTCGCCGGAGGTCTGCGGGCGACGGCCGCGGATCTCCTTGCCCAGCAGGCCCTTGACCGACGGGTAGGCGTAGAAGGCGCCCTCGGGCTCGGGGCAGACGACGCCCTCGATCTCGTTGAGCATCCGCACGATGGTCCTGCGGCGGCGGTCGAAGGCGGTGCGCATCTCGTGCACCGCGGACAGGTCGCCGGCCACGGCGGCGATCGCGGCGCGCTGGGCGACGTTGGAGACGTTCGAGGTGGCGTGCGACTGCAGGTTGGTCGCGGCCTTGATCACGTCCTTGGGGGCGATCACCCAGCCCACCCGCCAGCCGGTCATCGCGTAGGTCTTGGCGACACCGTTGACCACGATGCACTTGTCGGCCAGCTCGGGCAGCAGGGCCGGCAGCGAGGTGAACTTCGCGTCGCCGTAGACCAGGTGCTCGTAGATCTCGTCGGTGAGCACCCACAGGCCGTGCTCCAGCGCCCAGCGGCCGATCGCCTCGGCCTCGGCCTCGGTGTACACCGCGCCGGTCGGGTTGGACGGCGAGACGAACAGCACCACCTTGGTGTTCTCGGTGCGGGCGGCCTCCAGCTGCTCGACCGAGACCTTGTAGCCGGTGGTCTCGTCGGCCACGACCTCCACCGGGACACCGCCGGCCAGCTGGATCGACTCCGGGTAGGTGGTCCAGTACGGCGCCGGGACGATGACCTCGTCGCCCGGGTCCAGGATCGCGGCGAAGGCCTCGTAGATCGCCTGCTTGCCACCGTTGGTGACCAGCACCTGGGAGGCGTCCACCTCGTAGCCGGAGTCGCGCAGCGTCTTGGCGGCGATCGCGGCCTTCAGCTCGGGCAGGCCACCCGCCGGGGTGTAGCGGTGGTTCTTCGGGTCGCGGCAGGCCTCGACGGCCGCCTCGACGATGTAGTCCGGCGTGGGGAAGTCGGGCTCGCCGGCACCGAAGCCGATCACCGGACGGCCGGCCGCCTTGAGGGCCTTGGCCTTGGCGTCCACGGCGAGGGTCGCGGACTCGGCGATCGCGCCGATCCGGGCGGAGACCCGGCGGTCGGCGGGGCGGATGGACTGGTCGGGCTGCGGGGTGGAAGCGCTCATGCCTGCATGGTCGCAGAACCCGGACGGACCGGGCATCGGGGTATCGGCATCCGTACGTTCCTGTCCGGATCGCGGCCCCGGCGATCCGGCGGCGCCGGCCCCGCCGGACCGGACATCCGCCGGGCGACCGGCCGGTCCGGAAGAAGAGGTTCGACCAAACACCCCTCGACCACGTACACTCGCTGCTCGACGGCCCGCCGAAAAACCGGAGCTTTCACCGCCTGTACAGACAGCGGGGGGAGATGCGGTAGGTTGGTCGCCACCGGAGCCGCGAGGCACCGTAGGGCAATAGCTCAATTGGTAGAGCACCGGTCTCCAAAACCGGCGGTTGGGGGTTCGAGTCCCTCTTGCCCTGCTGCTAGATCCGTTTTCAGCCCGTTCGCTCCACAGGAGTGAGCGGGCTTGATGCGGAGATGGCACCGATCAGCACCGCTAGCCGACTGGCCGTGCCCCACCGGGTGCGTGGCGAAGCTCGGCAGGACCCGGATTCAGGTGAGGACGAGTGACGGAGACCACGGGCTCCACCGCAACGCCTGAGAGCGGCAACCCCGAGGGTGCCGACGGCGCTGCCGAGACCACGTCGGCCGAGGGGTCGGGCAAGCGCGGCAACCGCGAGAAGAAGTCCGGCAAGCGGGCCAAGAAGGGCCTGTTCGCCCGCATCGGCCTGTTCTACCGCCAGATCATCGCGGAACTGCGCAAGGTCGTCTGGCCGACCCGCGGCGAGCTCACCAACTACACCGCTGTCGTGGTCACCTTCGTGGTGGTCGTGATGGCCTTCGTGGCCGGCCTGGACTACGGCCTCTCCAAGCTGAGCCTCTGGGTCTTCGGCTGACCGGCCGCCCCACCTCTCGAACAGCCTCCCGACCCGGGCCGGATCCTCGGCCCGGGTCGAGCTGTCGGCGCCGGACGTACGCGCGGTTACCGTGGACTCGGTACTGTTGAAGTCTCCGAGACCTCACCTGGCGCCCGCGTGAGCGGCCGTACGCCGGGCCGGTCGAGGAGCGCGCCACCTTCACCATCTCCAGGAAAGAAGCCGCCACCGTGTCTGAGTCCCCCCTGTACGACGCCGACGAGACCGTCCGCGAGGCGGATGTCGCCGCCGAGCTGGACGCGGCCGAGCTGGCTGACGACACCGAGTCCGCCGAGCAGATCGTCGACGCCGTGGACAGCGACGAGGACGAGGTCGAGGCGTACGACGAGGCCGAGGCCGGCGAGCCCGCCGAGGATGCCGCGCTGCACGTGGAGGGCGACGCCGAGTCCGCCGTCGCCGAGGAAGCCGCCGAGGAGGAGCCGGCCGACGAGGTCGACCCGGTCGCCAAGTTCCGCGAGGACCTGCGCTTCATGCCGGGCGAGTGGTACGTGATCCACACCTACGCCGGCTACGAGAACCGGGTGAAGCAGAACCTGGAGCAGCGCGCCGTCTCGCTGAACGTCGAGGAGTACATCTTCCAGGCCGAGGTGCCTCAGGAGGAGGTCGTCCAGATCAAGAACGGCGACCGCAAGACCATCCGCCAGAACAAGCTCCCCGGCTACGTCCTGGTGCGCATGGACCTCACCCCCGAGTCCTGGGGCGTCGTGCGCAACACCCCGGGTGTCACCGGCTTCGTCGGCAACGCCTACGACCCGTACCCGCTGACCCTGGACGAGGTCGTCAAGATGCTCGCCCCCGACGTCGAGCGCCAGGCCGCGAAGGAGGCCGGCAAGGCCTCGCCGGTCCGCCCGGTCGAGGTCCAGGTGCTGGACTTCGAGGTCGGCGACTCGGTCACCGTCACCGACGGCCCGTTCGCGACCCTCCAGGCGACCATCAACGAGATCAACCCGGACTCGAAGAAGGTCAAGGGCCTGGTCGAGATCTTCGGCCGGGAGACCCCGGTCGAGCTCTCCTTCGACCAGATCCAGAAGAACTAGTCGTACGCTCTTCGGATTCGGGGCGGGGCCGCGGGCCCTGCCCCGAATCCGTTTTGGTCCAGCGGCGCGGACGCGTTAGCCTGGTCCGATGTGTGTGCTGGCGGCCGGGTGTCGCCCCGGTTCCGCACGCACCAGCAATCACCTCTCGGAAGGACCCGGAGAGACATGCCTCCCAAGAAGAAGAAGGTCACGGGGCTTATCAAGCTCCAGATCAACGCCGGTGCGGCCAACCCGGCCCCGCCGGTCGGCCCCGCGCTGGGTCAGCACGGCGTCAACATCATGGAGTTCTGCAAGGCCTACAACGCTGCGACCGAGTCGCAGCGCGGCATGATCGTGCCGGTGGAGATCACGGTCTACGAGGACCGTTCCTTCACCTTCATCACGAAGACGCCGCCGGCCGCGCGCCTCATCCTGAAGGCCGCCGGTGTCGAGAAGGGCTCCAGCGAGCCGCACAAGACCAAGGTCGCGAAGCTCACCAGCGCCCAGGTCCGCGAGATCGCCACGACCAAGATGCCCGACCTGAACGCCAACGACCTGGACGCCGCGGAGAAGATCATCGCCGGCACCGCCCGGTCGATGGGCATCACCGTCGAGGGCTGATCTCCCCATCCGGGACAGATCGGCTCAGCCGTCCCCTGTGGTAGGGCCCGCGCAGGCCCGTGACACCACAACTCCATTCACCATTCAGGAGCAGCCATGAAGCGCAGCAAGGCCCTGAAGGCCGCGGACGCCCAGGTCGACCGCGAGCGCCTTTACGCCCCCCTCGAGGCCGTCCGCCTCGCCAAGGCGACCAGCACCACCAAGTTCGACGGCACCGTTGAGGTCGCCATGCGTCTGGGCGTCGACCCGCGCAAGGCCGACCAGATGGTCCGCAGCACCGTGATCCTCCCGCACGGCACCGGTAAGACCGCTCGGGTCCTGGTCTTCGCGACCGGCGAGCGTGCCGAGGCCGCGCGTGCTGCGGGCGCCGACATCGTCGGTGCCGACGAGCTGATCGACGAGGTCGCGAAGGGCAAGCTGGACTTCGACGCCGTCGTCGCCACCCCGGACCTCATGGGCAAGGTCGGCCGCCTCGGCCGCGTGCTCGGTCCCCGTGGTCTGATGCCGAACCCGAAGACCGGCACCGTGACCCCGGACGTCGCCAAGGCTGTCAACGACATCAAGGGCGGCAAGATCGAGTTCCGCGTCGACAAGCACTCGAACCTGCACTTCATCATCGGTAAGGCCTCCTTCACCGACGAGCAGCTGGTCGAGAACTACGCCGCCGCGCTGGACGAGGTGCTCCGCGCCAAGCCGTCCGCCGCCAAGGGTCGGTACATCAAGAAGACCGCCTTCTCGACCACCATGGGCCCCGGCATCCAGGTCGACCCGAACCGCACCCGCAACCTCCTCGTCGAGGAGGACCCGGCCGCGGTCTGAGCCCCAGCGCTCTAGAGCAGTCCGTACGGCGGGCCCGCACCCCCCTCACCCGGGGGTGCGGGCCCGCCGTCGTTCCCGGAACCGAGCCCGGCCGCGACCGGGGCCCGGGCCGGGAACGCCTGTGGGCCGGAACGGTTGCCGGATCGGGACACCGGCGGATGGGAACGACAGGCCGAACCGTCGTACGCTCTGCCGGTCAGACCACGTGGAGAAGCTGTGACCGCCGGAGTGTGCCGTGCCGCCCGCCCCTCGCCCCACCGTTCTCGTAGCGGCCCTGCTGCTGCTCGCCACCACCACCGGGTGCAGCCTGCTGGCCGCTCCGACCACCGGCACCCCCGGTGGGCCCGCGCCGGTGCCGCCCAAGCAGGTGGTGCTCTCGGCCGCGCAGATGCTGGACGACGCCGGCAGCGCCCGGATCGACGTGGTGCAGGAGGGCCCGGGCGGCCGGCGCACCGCGAGCGGCTCACTGGTCTGGGGCGCCTCGGACGAGGCTGCACTGACCGTCACCGACGAGCTGGGCAGCGGACGGCTGACCGTGAAGGACGGCGCGCTCGACCTCGTCTACCAGGGCGGCGCGGCCAAGCATGCGGAGCGGAGCACCGCCGAGTCGGTCGATCCCGGGGCGGGCCCCGACCCGGAGGGCTTCGCGGGCGGCTGGACGACCGCGCTGATCACCGGCCCGGGCGGCCGGGCGTACGCGGTCGCGCAGAGCGTCAAACTCGGCTCGCTCGGCGGCGAGCAGCTGGCCGGAGTGACCGCGGCGCACTACCAGGGCTCCGCGCCGGTGACCGAACTGTTCGGCAAGGACGAGGAGTTGAGCCCGCAGCGGCGCGCCGCCACACTGGACTGGTATCGGGAGCACGGGGTGACGGCGATCGGCTACGACGTCTGGGTCGGGCCCGGCATGCAGCTGCTGCGGCTGCGTGAGACGGTCCGGGGGAGTGCGGGAACCACGGTGACCACGACGGATGTCTCGGCTCCCGGGGCGGCGGACGCGACGCCCGCCGCGGGCGGGTGACGGGGAGCGGATATCCGGTGGGTGGGGATATCGACGATCCGTTAGAGTCCGCGTGAGAAGAACATGAGAAGAGCCGATGATCGGTTCTTCACGGGGGATGCAGATCTCACGGGGGGTGGTTTCATGCGCGCTCAGCGCCTCGCCTCGGCCGTCGCCACGGCGGCCGTCCTGTTCGGTGCGGTCACCGCCTGCGGAAGCAGCGGCGGCAGTGACACCAAGGGCGGTGACGCCAAGTCCGGTGACACCAAGGGCGGTGACACCAAGTCCGGTGACACCAAGGGCGGCGATCCGCTCGCGGCGGCGCCGGCCGGAGACCTCGGCAACGAGGCCGACCTGCTCAAGCTGCTCGGCTGATCCCGCGGGACCGTACGCCGAGCCCACAGGCAACAACCGGCTACCACCCCGGGAGCACCGCGCGCCCGGGGTCCTCAAGGGGGGAATCATGGCTGGAACCCGCAACACCGCCGTCGTCGTCGTCCTCGCCGCCCTGGCGCTGACCGCGACCGCGTGCAACAACAACGACGACAAGAGCGCCGCCCCGGCCGCGCCGACCACGGCCGCCGCCACCTCGGCCACCCCGTCGGCCGCCGCCCCGGCCACCGGCGCGAAGCCGGGGAAGGTCAGCCCGGCGGTCTTCCTGGAGCAGGTCACCCAGAAGACCAGCGCGGCCAAGTCGGCGAAGGTCGACGAGCTGATCAAGGTCGGCGAGATCACCATGAAGGGCAAGGGGGCGGTGTCCTGGGCCGACGGCCTGGAGGCCGACCTCACGATGGACCTGTCGGGCTCCCCGATGGCCAAGGTCCTGGAGCCGGTGACCGGCGGGCCGAACGTGCGGTACCTGTACACCAAGGACGCGATGTTCATGGGCATGGGCGGGAAGATCGTGAAGGACGGCGGCCCGCAGTGGGTGCGCTACAGCAAGGCCGACCTGGCCAAGGCGTCCGGCGGCACGACCGACCAGCTCCAGAGCGCCGACCCGGTGCAGGGCGTCCGGACCCTGATCGCCAGCGGCAAGGTCACCGAGGTCGGCCAGGAGACGGTGAACGGCAAGGCCACCACCCACTACACCGGCGTGCTCAGCGCCGCCGACGTGGCCAAGGCCACCAGCCAGGGCATGACCCAGGCGCAGGTCGAGCGGCTCAAGCAGAACCTGGACGCGGCCGGCGTCACCAGCGACCAGATCGACGTCTGGGTCGACGCCGACCAGCTCGTCGTCAAGCGGAGCGAGCAGGCCGAGACCAAGGCCGGGACGATGGACGTCACCGTCAACTACTCGGACTACGGCACCCCGGTGACCGCCTCCGCCCCGACGGACTTCATCGACCTCGCCGACATCCAGAAGGCCGGCGCCACCAGCTGATCCGCGCGGCCTGGGGCGACGGGGCACCGCCCGGCACCCCGTCGCCCCCGGGTGGTGTCCCGCCGCCGGGCCCGGCTCGGCCGACCCGGTGGATCCGCCCGCCCGAGGGGGGCCGCCGCCGGGCGGACCGGGGGCGGGTGGCAGGGTGGCCGGAACGAGGCCGCCGTCGGACGGGGCCGGGCGAGAGGGGAACGGACGATGGCGGGACGGCAGCGGTTGGCGGCGGTGGCCGTCGTCGTCCTGCTGACGAGCGGGCTGAGCGGCTGCGGCGGGGGCGGGGACGCACCCGCGACGCCGTCCGGCAGCCCGACCCCGACCAGCGCCTCGCCGTCCGCCGCCTCCCCGAGCGCCCAGGCCAAGCCGACCGACCGCTCGCCGCACGGGGTGCTGCTCTCCGCCCAGCTGGCCATGCAGACCGCCCGCCGGGCCAAGGTCAGCTACCGGCTCGGCGCGGACGCCGGGTCCGGCCCGCTGTTCTGGCAGCCCAAGACCGCGCTCCAGATCAAGCGCTCCACCCCGGCCGAGGCCGAGCAGCTGATCGTCGTGGACACCGTCGCCTACCAGGGCGGGGACACCGCCACCGCGGCCCGCCAGGGCGGGAAGCACTGGGAACGCTTCACCGTCCCGCCGGACGCGGACGGCCACAAGGAGATCCCGTACGCAGGGCTGATCGACCTGCTGAACCCGGTCGAGGCGCTGACCGCGGCCACCGCCGAGGGGACGGTGCCCGAATTCGTCGGCGAGGAGAAGTTCGAGGACTCGACCGTCGAGCACTACCGGGTCACCACCACCGCCGAGAAGTACGCGGCCGCCCAGACCCAGCTGACCCAGTCCCGCCGGGACGGCCTGCGGGCCGCGCTCGCGCCCGGCGGCTCGCTCTCGCTCACCCTGGACCTCTGGCTCAACGACAAGGACCAGCTGGTCCGGCTCCAGCGCACCGGCAGCGGGGACAGCGGCTTCGCGGACGACTCGGTGCTCTACACCGACCTCGCCGGGGCGCTGCTCTCGGCGCAGGCGCCGGCCGAGACGGACACCGTGGACACCGGCGTCCGGACGGTTTCCCCGCTGGCCCGCTGAGCCGCACCGGGCCGTGCCGGGCCGTGCCGTGTCGGGCCGTGTCGAGGGGCCCGGGGTTGCTCTGTCCGAGGGCGATTTGCACCTGACGAGCGGCTCCGGCTAGTCTGGCCGAAGCCAAAGACCGCTGGTTGTCGCCGCGCGCCCGTCAGGGAGCCGGTGGCCGAAGGATCTGCGCTTCGTCGCAGGCAGCCCGCGCAGGTGTGTCTGGAGCTTCGACCTCCGGGTCCGCGTTCGCGCGGCCGCCCGTCGAGGTCGTTCCGAGCCCCGTGCCCCTGCGCACCGGGGCTCATTGCATTTCCGCAAGAGCTTTCCTTCCGTCCGGTCGGTCCACGGCGACCTAGGTCGACTTTCGCGGTCGGCCCGACTTCGACATCACGGAAGGAGGCGTAAGCCTATGGCCAGGCCCGACAAGGCTGCTGCCGTCGCCGAGATCACGGACAAGTTCCGTGGCTCCTCCGCGGCGCTGCTGACCGAGTACCGCGGTCTCTCGGTGAAGCAGGTCAAGACCCTGCGTCGCTCGCTCGGCGACAACGCCGAGTACGCCGTGGTGAAGAACACGCTGACCAAGATCGCGGCCAACGAGGTCGGGATCACGGAGCTCGACGACCTGTTCACTGGTCCGACGGCTGTTGCCTTCGTCACCGGTGACCCGGTGGAGTCGGCGAAGGCTCTGCGTGACTTCGCCAAGGAGAACCCCGCTCTCATCATCAAGGGCGGTGTCCTTGACGGCAAGGCGCTGTCCGCCGATGAGATCAAGAAGCTCGCGGACCTCGAGTCCCGCGAGGTGCTGCTCGCCAAGCTGGCGGGTGCCCTGAAGGCCAAGCAGTCCCAGGCTGCCGCGCTCTTCCAGGCCCTGCCGTCGAAGCTCGTCCGCACCGTGGACGCGCTGCGCGACAAGGTCGAGCAGGGCGGTGCCGGTACGCCGGCTCCCGCCGCCGAGGAGACCGCGGCCGAGTAATCGGCCGGGGCCATGCCTCGCTGCGGGCCCGTACGCCCGCCAACCCGTACATCCGGCACCACCTGCCGATTTAGTGGAAGGACGCCAATCATGGCGAAGCTGACCCAGGACGAGCTGCTCGCGCAGTTCGAGGAGCTCACCCTCATCGAGCTGGCCGCCTTCGTGAAGGCCTTCGAGGAGAAGTTCGACGTCACCGCTGCCGCTCCGGTCGCCGTTGCCGCCGCCGGCGTTGCCGGCCCGGCCGCCGAGGCCGTTGAGGAGCAGGACGAGTTCGACGTCATCCTCGAGGCCGCTGGCGACAAGAAGATCCAGGTCATCAAGGAGGTGCGCACCCTGACCTCCCTCGGCCTGAAGGAGGCCAAGGACCTCGTTGACACCGCTGGTGCCAAGGTCCTGGAGAAGGTTGCCAAGGACGTTGCCGAGAAGGCCAAGGCTGCCCTCGAGGGCGCCGGCGCCAAGGTCACCGTCAAGTGATCTCGCGCCCCCTCTGAGGGGGCGTACGGCCGGGCCGATCACCCTTGCGGGTGGTCGGCCCGGCCTTTTCGCGTTCCCGGGGCGGGCCCGTTCGCCCGATCGGCCGGTCCGGGCCACCGGTGTGGCCGATGGCTCACTCGGCACCGTCGGTGCCGGGGGGTAGGGTGATCACCGTCGTCGAGGGCGGCCCCACCACGGCTTCTGTAACGCCGAGGGGGTCCGGATCGATAGACCGGTCGAGGCCCGCACCGCCGGTGGGCCCTTGACGAACCCGTCGTGGCGCGCGATTCTCAAGGCGCGAGTCCGCCCGGTTGGTTCGCCGCTGGATGCATAACCAGTGGCCCGGCGGGAAATGACTCCACGTGAGTTAGAGCAGTACCCGGTGGGCGCCCGCGCCCGCCGGCTACCGGGAGGAGTCTCCGATTCGGTCTCCGAATCAGAGCTGGACAGCAGTGTCGCCTTTGGCTACACTGTCCCTTTGCGCTGCCTGTTAGCTGCTCCGTGACTCGTCGCCCGGAGTTTGCGTTGCCCTGAAGGGGTCTGGCACCGCCTCCGCAAAGCGGCTCTGACCTGGGGTTTCGACTCCGGCAGAGGCCAGTGGCGAGGGAGGCGGCACCAAGCCCAAGCAGGCCCGGCTGGTACGCGCGTAGTGAGCTCCGAGCCCTCGGAAGGACCCCCCTCTTGGCCGCGCCGCGCAACGCCTCGAACAATTCCGCCGCATCCACCGCCCCGCTCCGCGTCTCCTTCGCGAAGATCAAGGAGCCCCTCGAGGTCCCGAACCTCCTGGCCCTGCAGACCGAGAGCTTTGACTGGCTGCTCGGCAACGCGGCCTGGAAGGCCCGGGTCGAGGAGGCGCTGGAGTCCGGTCAGGACGTCCCCACCAAGTCCGGTCTGGAGGAGATCTTCGAGGAGATCTCCCCGATCGAGGACTTCAGCGGGTCGATGTCGCTGACCTTCCGCGACCACCGTTTCGAGCCGCCGAAGAACTCCATTGACGAGTGCAAGGACCGTGACTTCACGTACGCGGCCCCGCTCTTCGTCACGGCCGAGTTCACCAACAACGAGACCGGTGAGATCAAGTCTCAGACGGTCTTCATGGGCGACTTCCCGCTCATGACCCACAAGGGCACGTTCGTGATCAACGGCACCGAGCGTGTCGTCGTGTCGCAGCTGGTCCGCTCCCCGGGTGTGTACTTCGACTCCACCCTGGACAAGGTGTCCGACAAGGACATCTACTCCTGCAAGGTCATCCCCTCGCGTGGTGCCTGGCTGGAGATGGAGATCGACAAGCGCGACATGGTCGGCGTCCGCATCGACCGCAAGCGCAAGCAGTCCGTCACCGTGCTGCTCAAGGCCCTCGGCTGGACCAACGAGATGATTCTCGAGGAGTTCGGCGAGTACGAGTCCATGCGCAACACCCTGGAGAAGGACCACACCCAGGGCCAGGACGACGCGCTGCTGGACATCTACCGCAAGCTGCGTCCGGGCGAGCCGCCGACGCGCGAGGCCGCGCAGACGCTGCTGGAGAACCTGTACTTCAACCCGAAGCGCTACGACCTCGCCAAGGTCGGCCGCTACAAGGTCAACCGCAAGCTGGGCAACGCCGAGTCGCTGGACTCCGGCGTGCTCACCGAGCCCGACATCATCGGTGCGATCAAGTACCTGGTGAAGCTGCACGCGGGCGAGACCGAGTGGCGTGACGGCGAGGGCCGCGACATCGTGGTCGAGGTCGACGACATCGACCACTTCGGCAACCGCCGCCTGCGCAACGTCGGCGAGCTCATCCAGAACCAGGTCCGTACGGGTCTCGCCCGCATGGAGCGCGTCGTGCGCGAGCGCATGACCACCCAGGACGTCGAGGCGATCACGCCGCAGACCCTGATCAACATCCGGCCGGTCGTCGCCTCCATCAAGGAGTTCTTCGGCACCAGCCAGCTGTCGCAGTTCATGGACCAGACGAACCCGCTGTCGGGCCTGACCCACAAGCGCCGTCTGTCCGCGCTGGGCCCCGGTGGTCTGTCCCGTGAGCGGGCCGGCTTCGAGGTCCGTGACGTGCACCCCTCGCACTACGGCCGCATGTGTCCGATCGAGACCCCCGAAGGCCCGAACATCGGTCTGATCGGCTCGCTGGCCTCGTACGGCCGGGTCAACGCGTTCGGCTTCATCGAGACGCCGTACCGCAAGGTCGTCGACGGTGTGGTCACCGAGCAGGTCGACTACCTGACCGCCGACGAGGAGGACCGCTACGTCATCGCCCAGGCGAACGCGCCGCTGACCGCGGACCTGCACTTCGCCGAGCCGCGCGTCCTGGTCCGCCGCCGTGGCGGCGAGATCGACTACATCCCGGGCTCCGAGATCGACTACATGGACGTCTCGCCGCGCCAGATGGTGTCGGTCGCGACCGCCATGATCCCGTTCCTCGAGCACGACGACGCCAACCGCGCGCTCATGGGCTCGAACATGATGCGCCAGGCGGTGCCGCTGCTGAAGAGCGAGGCCCCGCTGGTCGGTACCGGCATGGAGTACCGCTGCGCCGTCGACGCCCAGGACGTCATCACCGCCGAGAAGGCCGGTGTGGTCCAGGAGGTCTCGGCCGACTACGTCACCGTGGCCAACGACGACGGCACGTACACCACGTACCGCGCCGCCAAGTTCACCCGCTCCAACCAGGGCACCTCCTTCAACCAGAAGGTGCTCGTGGACGAGGGCGCCCGGGTCGAGGTCAACCAGGTGCTGGCCGACGGCCCGTGCACCGACGAGGGCGAGATGGCCCTCGGCAAGAACCTGCTCGTGGCGTTCATGTCGTGGGAGGGTCACAACTACGAGGACGCGATCATCCTGTCGCAGCGCCTCGTGCAGGACGACGTCCTCTCCTCGATCCACATCGAGGAGCACGAGGTCGACGCCCGTGACACCAAGCTCGGCCCCGAGGAGATCACCCGGGACATCCCGAACGTCTCCGAGGAGGTCCTGGCCGACCTCGACGAGCGCGGCATCATCCGGATCGGCGCCGACGTCGTCACCGGCGACATCCTGGTCGGCAAGGTCACCCCGAAGGGTGAGACCGAGCTGACCCCCGAGGAGCGCCTGCTCCGCGCGATCTTCGGCGAGAAGGCCCGCGAGGTCCGTGACACCTCGCTGAAGGTCCCGCACGGTGAGTCCGGCAAGGTCATCGGCGTGCGCGTGTTCGACCGCGAGGAGGGCGACGAGCTTCCCCCGGGTGTCAACCAGCTGGTCCGCGTCTACGTGGCGCAGAAGCGCAAGATCACCAACGGTGACAAGCTCGCCGGCCGCCACGGCAACAAGGGCGTCATCTCCAAGATCCTGCCGGTCGAGGACATGCCGTTCCTGGAGGACGGCACCCCGGTCGACATCATCCTCAACCCGCTGGGTGTCCCGTCCCGAATGAACCCGGGACAGGTCCTGGAGATCCACCTCGGCTGGCTCGCCAAGCAGGGCTGGGACGTCTCCGGCCTCGCCGACGAGTGGGCCAAGCGCCTCCAGGCGATCGGCGCCGACCAGGTCGAGGGCGGCACCAACCTCGCCACCCCGGTCTTCGACGGCGCCCGCGAGGACGAGATCACCGGCCTGCTGGACAACACCACCCTCACCCGCGACGGTGAGCGCCTGGTGAACTCCACCGGCAAGGCCCGGCTGTTCGACGGCCGCTCCGGCGAGCCGTTCCCGATGCCGATCTCGGTCGGCTACATGTACATCCTCAAGCTGCACCACCTGGTCGACGACAAGCTGCACGCCCGTTCGACCGGTCCGTACTCGATGATCACCCAGCAGCCGCTCGGTGGTAAGGCGCAGTTCGGTGGTCAGCGCTTCGGTGAGATGGAGGTGTGGGCCCTCGAGGCGTACGGCGCGGCCTACGCGCTCCAGGAGCTGCTCACCATCAAGTCCGACGACGTCCTCGGCCGAGTCAAGGTCTACGAGGCCATCGTCAAGGGCGAGAACATCCCCGAGCCCGGCATTCCCGAGTCCTTCAAGGTTCTCATCAAGGAAATGCAGTCGCTCTGCCTCAACGTGGAGGTGCTGTCCTCGGACGGCCAGTCCATCGAGATGCGGGACTCCGACGAGGACGTGTTCCGCGCCGCCGAGGAGCTCGGCATCGACCTGTCCCGGCGCGAGCCCAGCAGCGTCGAAGAGGTCTGACGGAGGCTGGGCCGGCCGCAGCGGCGGCCGGCCCGCCCCCAGGCCCCCCTCAGACCACATGAACGACTCTCGACTTACGAAAGAGGGCTTGACGACCAGTGCTTGACGTCAACTTCTTCGACGAGCTCCGCATCGGCCTGGCCACCGCCGACGACATCCGCCAGTGGTCGCACGGCGAGGTCAAGAAGCCGGAGACCATCAACTACCGCACCCTGAAGCCCGAAAAGGACGGCCTCTTCTGCGAGAAGATCTTCGGCCCCACCCGGGACTGGGAGTGCTACTGCGGTAAGTACAAGCGCGTCCGCTTCAAGGGCATCATCTGCGAGCGCTGCGGCGTCGAGGTGACCCGCGCCAAGGTGCGCCGTGAGCGGATGGGCCACATCGAGCTGGCCGCCCCGGTCACCCACATCTGGTACTTCAAGGGCGTGCCGTCCCGTCTGGGCTACCTGCTCGACCTGGCGCCGAAGGACCTCGAGAAGGTCATCTACTTCGCCGCCTACATGATCACCTGGGTCGACGACGAGCGCCGCCAGCGCGACCTGCCGTCCCTGGAGGCGCACGTCTCGGTCGAGCGCCAGCAGATCGAGAACCGCCGCGACTCGGACCTTGAGGCCCGCGCCAAGAAGGCCGAGACCGACCTGGCCGAGCTGGAGGCCGAGGGCGCCAAGGCCGACGTGCGCCGCAAGGTGCGCGAGGGCGCCGAGCGCGAGATGAAGCAGCTGCGCGACCGCGCGCAGCGCGAGCTCGACCGCCTCGACGAGGTGTGGGCCCGCTTCAAGAACCTCAAGGTCCAGGACCTGGAGGGCGACGAGCTGCTCTACCGCGAGCTGCGCGACCGCTTCGGCACCTACTTCTCCGGCTCGATGGGCGCGGCGGCCCTCAAGGACCGCCTGGAGACCTTCGACCTGGCGGAGGAGTCCGAGCGCCTGCGCGAGATCATCCGCACCGGCAAGGGCCAGAAGAAGACCCGTGCGCTGAAGCGCCTCAAGGTCGTCTCCGCGTTCCTGCAGACCACCAACAAGCCCAACGGCATGGTGCTGGACTGCGTCCCGGTCATCCCGCCGGACCTGCGTCCGATGGTGCAGCTGGACGGTGGCCGCTTCGCGACCTCCGACCTGAACGACCTGTACCGCCGCGTCATCAACCGCAACAACCGCCTGAAGCGCCTGCTCGACCTCGGTGCCCCCGAGATCATCGTGAACAACGAGAAGCGCATGCTCCAGGAGGCCGTCGACGCGCTGTTCGACAACGGCCGCCGCGGCCGTCCGGTCACCGGTCCGGGCAACCGCCCGCTGAAGTCCCTCAGCGACATGCTGAAGGGCAAGCAGGGTCGTTTCCGTCAGAACCTGCTCGGCAAGCGAGTCGACTACTCGGCCCGTTCGGTCATCGTCGTCGGCCCGCAGCTCAAGCTGCACCAGTGCGGTCTGCCGAAGGCCATGGCGCTGGAGCTCTTCAAGCCGTTCGTGATGAAGCGCCTGGTCGACCTGAACCACGCGCAGAACATCAAGTCGGCCAAGCGCATGGTCGAGCGTGCCCGTCCGGTCGTGTGGGACGTGCTCGAAGAGGTCATCGCCGAGCACCCGGTCCTGCTGAACCGTGCGCCCACCCTGCACCGCCTCGGCATCCAGGCCTTCGAGCCGCAGCTGGTCGAGGGCAAGGCCATCCAGATCCACCCGCTCGTCTGCACCGCGTTCAACGCGGACTTCGACGGTGACCAGATGGCCGTCCACCTGCCGCTCTCCGCGGAGGCGCAGGCCGAGGCCCGCATCCTGATGCTGTCCTCGAACAACATCCTGAAGCCGGCCGACGGTCGCCCCGTCACCATGCCGACCCAGGACATGGTGCTCGGTCTGTTCTTCCTGACCTCGGACCGCGACAACGTGAAGGGCGCCGGCCGCACCTTCTCGTCGACCGCCGAGGCGATCATGGCCTTCGACGCCCGCGACCTGGACGTCCAGGCCCCGATCGAGCTGCGCCTGCCGGCCGGCACCGTCCCGCCGCGCGGCTGGACCGCCCCGGTGGACGAGGACGGCCAGTCGACCTGGTACGAGGGCGAGCCCTTCCGCCTGACCACCACCCTGGGCCGCGCGCTCTTCAACGAGCTGCTGCCCGAGGACTACCCGTTCGTCGACTACGAGGTGGGCAAGAAGCAGCTCTCCGCGATCGTCAACGACCTGGCGGAGCGCTACCCCAAGGTCGTCGTCGCGGCGACCCTGGACAACCTGAAGGCGGCCGGCTTCCACTGGTCGACCCGCTCGGGTGTCACCGTCTCGATCTCGGACGTCATCGTCCCGCCGAGCAAGCCCCAGATCCTGGAGGGCTTCGAGGCGAAGGCGGAGAAGGTCCAGAAGCAGTACGAGCGCGGTCTGATCACCAACGACGAGCGCAAGCAGGAGCTCGTCGGCATCTGGACCCAGGCGACCAACGAGGTCGCGGACGCCATGGCCGCGAACTTCCCGAAGACGAACCCCATCTTCATGATGGTCGACTCGGGTGCTCGTGGAAACATGATGCAGATGCGCCAGATCGCCGGTATGCGTGGTCTGGTGTCGAACGCCAAGAACGAGACCATCCCGCGACCCATCAAGGCGTCGTTCCGTGAGGGTCTCACCGTTCTGGAGTACTTCATCTCCACCCACGGTGCCCGTAAGGGTCTGGCCGACACCGCCCTCCGTACCGCCGACTCCGGTTACCTCACCCGTCGTCTGGTCGACGTCTCCCAGGACGTCATCATTCGCGAGGAGGACTGCGGCACCGAGCGCGGCCTGAAGCTGGCGATCGGTTCCGTGGGCGCGGACGGCGTGCTGCGCAAGGCCGACGACGTCGAGACCAGCGTGTACGCCCGCATGCTCGCCGAGGACATCACCGTCGACGGCAAGCTGCTGGCCACCGCCAACACCGACCTCGGTGACGTCCTGATCGACGAGCTGATCCGCCACGGCATCGGCGAGGTCAAGACCCGCTCGATCCTGACCTGTGAGTCGGCCGTCGGCACCTGCGCCATGTGCTACGGGCGCTCGCTGGCCACCGGCAAGCTGGTCGACATCGGTGAGGCGGTCGGCATCATCGCCGCCCAGTCCATCGGTGAGCCCGGTACCCAGCTGACCATGCGTACCTTCCACACCGGTGGTGTGGCCGGTGACGACATCACCCAGGGTCTGCCGCGTGTCGTCGAGCTCTTCGAGGCCCGTACCCCCAAGGGTGTGGCCCCGATCTCGGAGGCCGCCGGCCGGGTCCGGATCGAGGACACCGAGAAGACCCGCAAGCTGGTCATCACGCCGGACGACGGCAGCGACGAGATCGCCTACCCGGTCTCGAAGCGTGTGAAGCTGCTGGTCAGCGAGGGCGAGGCGGTCGAGGTCGGCCAGAAGCTGACCATGGGTGCCACCAACCCGCACGACGTCCTGCGCATCATGGGCCAGCGTGCCGTCCAGGTCCACCTGGTCGCCGAGGTCCAGAAGGTCTACAACTCGCAGGGTGTGTCGATCCACGACAAGCACATCGAGATCATCATCCGGCAGATGCTCCGCCGCGTGACGATCATCGAGTCGGGCGACGCCGAGCTGCTGCCCGGCGAGCTGGTCGAGCGCGGCCGCTTCGAGCAGGAGAACCGCCGCGTCGTCGCCGAGGGCGGTCACCCCGCCTCCGGCCGTCCGCAGCTGATGGGTATCACCAAGGCCTCGCTGGCCACCGAGTCCTGGCTGTCGGCCGCCTCCTTCCAGGAGACGACCCGGGTCCTCACCGACGCGGCGATCCACGCCAAGTCGGACCCGCTGCTGGGCCTCAAGGAGAACGTCATCCTCGGTAAGCTCATCCCGGCCGGTACGGGCCTGCCCCGCTACCGCAACATCCGGGTCGAGCCGACCGAGGAGGCCAAGGCCGCGATGTACTCGGCCGTCGGCTACGACGACTACGACCTGTCGCCCTTCGGCGCCGGCTCCGGCCAGGCGGTCCCGCTGGACGACTACGACTACGGCCCGTACACCGGCTGAGTCACCTCCTGGCCCGACGACGGGCCCGGACCGCATGGGCGGTCACCCCGCACGGGGTGGCCGCCCTGCGGCGTTCCCGGCCCCTCCGCCGAGCGCTGCCGGTGGCCCGGAAGGAAGCCGGTTAGGACATTCGGCCGGAGTCTTGTAGAGTCGTGTTCACCGACGCGGGGTGGAGCAGCTCGGTAGCTCGCTGGGCTCATAACCCAGAGGTCGCAGGTTCAAATCCTGTCCCCGCTACTCGTTCGAAGGGCCCGGAGGCATCAAGCCTCCGGGCCCTTCGGCGTTCCCGGGGGCGGCCGGCTCCGTCGCACGGGGGAGGGGCGGGACCCGTTGCTCGCGCTCGCACCGCACGCCGTCCCGGCCCGAAGCGTGCCCCGGCCCGGGGGACCCGGATTTTCGGTGGCGGCGGGCGGGCCGCCGCCCGTACCGTCCGGGGCATGAACGCGAAGCGCCCCCTGATCGCCGTCCTGACCGGCGCGGGCATCTCGACGGACTCCGGCATCCCCGACTACCGCGGCCCGCAAGGGCTGTGGCAGAAGGACCCGTCGGCCCAGGAGCTGGTCACCATCGGGCCGTACCGGGACGACCCGGAGGTGCGCCGGCGGGCCTGGCGGATGCGGCTGGAGACGGGCGCACTGGCCGCCGAGCCGAACGCCGGGCACCGGGCGCTGGTCGACCTGGAGCGTTCCGGGCTGCCGCTGCGGGTGCTCACCCAGAACATCGACGGGCTGCACCAGAAGTCCGGGCTGACCGCCCGCAAGGTGCTCGAACTGCACGGCAACGCACGGGAGACGCAGTGCCTGCGCTGCCGGGTGGTCGGTTCGATGGCGGAGGCCCTGGACCGGGTCGAGGCGGGCGAGCCGGACCCGGCGTGCCGGGAGTGCGGGGGGATCCTGAAGCCGCGCATCGTGATGTTCGGCGAGAACCTGGACCCGGAGGTGCTCGGGCAGGCCGACTCGGTCGCCCGGGCCTGTGACGTGTTCATCGCGATCGGGACCAGCCTCCAGGTGTTCCCGGTGGCGGCGCTGCCGTACAACGCGGTGAAGACCGGGGCGAAGCTGATCATCGTGAACGGCGAGCCGACGCCGTACGACGAGGCGGCGGCCGAGGTGATCCGGGAGCCGATCTCCCAGGCGCTGCCCGAGCTGGTGCGCCGACTTGTCCTGGAGCGGGCCTGAGCAGGGGCCGGAAGGTCATATTCCCGGACGTACCGCGTGCGTACGATGATCTTTCCGGCTTCCCCCCTCATGGCCTGGAGTGATCGACCGATGACGACGACGGCGAAGTTCGACCCCTGGTCGGCGGCGTTCGTGGCCCACCCGTACGACGCGTACGCCGAACTGCGCGAGCACGCGCCGGTGACGTACTTCGAGCCGACGAACCAGTGGCTGGTCTCGCGCCACGAGGACGTCAGCGCCCTGCTGCGCGACCGGCGGCTGGGCCGCACCTACACCCACCGCTTCAGCCACGCGGAGTTCGGCCGCCCCGAGCCCGATCCGGCGCACGAGCCCTTCCACACCCTGAACGACCACGGGCTGCTGGACCTGGAAGGGCCGGACCACACCCGGCTGCGCCGGCTGGTCTCCAAGGCCTTCACCCCGCGCATGGTCGAGGGCCTGCGCCCCACCGTGCAGCGGCTGGCCGGTGAGCTGGTCGACGAACTGCTCGCGGCCGGCGGCGGCGACCTGATCGCCACCGTCGCCGAGCCGCTGCCGGTCGCCGTGATCGCCGAGATGCTCGGCGTGCCGGAGGGCGACCGGCACCTGCTGCGGCCGTGGTCCGCCGACATCACCGGGATGTTCGAGCTCAACCCGACCGAGGAGGCCGCCCGCCGGGCCGTCTCCGCGAGCATCGAGTTCTCCGACTACCTGCGCACCCTGATCCGCGAGCGCCGGGCGAACCCGGGGACGGACCTGATCAGCGCGCTGATCCAGGCCCAGGAGGGCTCCGATGCGCTCAGCGAGCAGGAGATGATCTCCACCTGCGTGCTGCTGCTCAACGCCGGTCACGAGGCGACCGTCAACACCACCGGCAACGGCTGGTGGGCGCTGTTCCGCAACCCCGAGGAGCTCGCCCGGCTGCGCGGCTCGGTGGACGAGCTGCTGCCCACCGCCGTCGAGGAGCTGATGCGCTGGGACACCCCGCTGCAGATGTTCGAGCGCTGGGTGCTGGAGGACATGGAGGTCCGCGGCGTCACCATCCCGCGCGGCGCCGAGATCGCCCTGCTCTTCGGCTCCGCCAACCGCGACCCCGAGCGCTTCGCCGACCCGGACCGCCTCGACCTCGGCCGCACCGACAACCCGCACATCACCTTCGGCGCCGGAATTCACTTCTGCCTCGGCGCCCCGCTTGCCAGACTGGAGCTCACCGAGTCCTACGGCACGCTGCTGCGCCGGGCCCCGGGCCTGCGGCTGGTCCGCGAGCCCGAGTGGAACCCGGGCTACGTGATCCGCGGGCTCAAGGAGCTGATGGTCGAGCTGTAACGAGTGGAGGGGGAGCGGCCGTGGGCAAGGCGACGGGGGCACTGCTGGGGCTGGCGATCGGGGACGCGATCGGCCGGGTGACCGAGTTCAGGAGCGTCGAGCAGATCGCCGCCGACCATCCGGACTGGCGGCGGCTCCCGCTGCCCGAGCGGGCGCTGGTCACCGACGACACCCAGATGACCCTCGCCCTGGCCCGCGGCCTGCGCACCGCCCTGGCGCGCGGGCCACTGACGCCCCTGCGGCTGGAGCGGCCGGTCCGCGAGGAGTTCGTCGACTGGTGGCGCTCCCCGCAGAACAACCGCGCCCCCGGCATGACCTGCCTGCGTGCCTGCGAGCGGCTCAGCCGTGCCGGGACCGCTTGGCAGCAGGCCAGCGACGTCGGCTCCAAGGGCTGCGGCGCCAACATGCGGGTCGCCCCGATCGGGCTGGTCCGCGAGCTGGACGCCCGGCAGCACTCCGGCGCCGCCCAGCTCCAGTCCGCGCTCACCCACGGCCACCCCACCGCGCTCGCCGCGAGCGACCTCACCGCGTACGCCGTCCGCAAGCTCGCCGAGGGCCTGCCGCCGTCCGGTCTGCCGGCGGTGCTGCGGGCGTACGCGGTGGCGAGCCGGGAGCGGTACGACGAGTTCTGGCTCGGCAACCTCGCCGACCGCTGGTACGGCGCCTCGCCGCAGGCCGTCCTCGCCCGGGGCTGGGACGACTGCCTCAAGGTGCTCGACCAGCTGGACGCCGCGCTCGCCGCCCGCGACCTCGACGCCGACCCCTGCCTGGCCACCGGAGAGGGCTGGGTCGCCGAGGAGGCCTTCGGCACCGGTCTGCTCTGCTTCCTGCTGCTGCCGGACGACCCGGTGGCGGCCGTCCGCCGCGCCGCCTACTCCGGCGGCGACTCCGACTCGCTGGCCTGCCTGACCGGCGCCTTCGCGGGCGCCCACCACGGCGAGGCGGCCTGGCCGGCCGACTGGGTGGAGCGGATCGAGCACCGGGACGAACTGCTGGAGTTCGGGGCGCTCTGGGACTGATCCAGGGCGCTCCGGACCGGACGGAACCGGTCTTCGGGGCGGCGCGTCGAAGGGCCATGACGAACCGCAGCACCGCAACCCGCCGCACCCTCCGCCGCCCGGCGGCGCTGCTCCTCGCGGCCGCGCTCGCCACACCGCTGCTCGCCGGCTGCGGCAGCACCGGAGCCGCCGCGCCCGTGGAGCTCCGGGCGTCCGGGCCCGCGAGCCGGCCGGCCGTCGACCCGGCCCAGCTGGCCGCCACCGCGACCGCCACCGACGCCTTCGGCCTGGACCTCCTGCACGCCCTGACCGCCCAGCCGGACGCCGCCGGGAGCAACCTCGTGGTCTCCCCGTCCGGCCTGGCCACCCTGCTGGCCATGCTGCTGCCCGGCGCCCGCGGCACCACCGCCGAGGAACTGGCCAAGGCCCTGCACACCGGGCTCGGCCCCCAGCAGTACGCGTTCGCCACCGGCGCGCTGAACCGGCCGGTCCCGGCCACCGACAAGCTCACCCTGCGCCGCAGCGACGACGTCTGGACGCAGCAGGGCCTGGCCGTCGCACCGGACTACCTGGCCACCCTCGCCGCCGCCTTCGACACCGGCGTGCACCAGGCCGACTTCGCCAAGGACCCGGACGGGGCCCGCAAGACCGTCAACGCGGCCGTGGAGAAGGCCACCGACGGCCGGATCAAGGACCTGTTCGGCCGGGACGCGATCACCCCGAACACCCGGCTGGTGCTCACCGACGCGCTCTACCTCAAGGCCGCGTGGGCCTCCGCCTTCAAGCCCTCGCACACCGCCGACCGCCCGTTCCACAAGCTCGACGGCTCCGCCCCGGCCGTCCCCACGATGGCGCAGACCGGGGACTTCAAGTACGCCGACGGTTCCGGCGGGATCGTCGGCGAGCCCTGGCAGGCCGTCGAACTGCCGTACGCGGACGGCGGGTTGGTGATGGACCTGATCGTCCCCGCGCAGGGAGGCTTCGCCGCCTTCGCCAAGGGTCTGGACCAGCCCCAGCTCGACCGCATCCTCGGCGCCCTCGCCGAGCGGCCGGTCGACCTCCAGCTGCCGCGCTTCCACTTCGGCACCTCGAAGGAGCTCACCCCCGCGCTGCGCGAGCTCGGCGTGCAGGCGGCCTTCGACCAGGCCGACTTCGGCGGCATCGCCAAGGACCCGCTGGTCGTCGGCACGGTGGTGCAGAAGGCCACCATCGAGGTCGGCGAGGACGGTACGGTCGCGGCGGCCGGCAGCGGTGCCGGGCTGGAAGCGGCGGCGGCGCCGAACGCCGACCGGCCGGTCCAGGTGCACCTCGACCGGCCGTTCCTGTTCCTGATCCGGGACGCCCGGGGCGGAGCGCCGCTGTTCCTCGGCCAGGTCACCGACCCGCAGGCCCGGTAGGCGCGCGGCCCGGGCGGCTCACCAGGCCGGGTAGCGCCCGCCGAGTCCCGGGTGCAGCGGGTCACGGCTGCCGAACAGCACCAGCAGGTCGTCCGCGACCTGCCGCAGCTCCGTCCGGCCCTCGACCGCTCCGGCCCACTCGGCGGGCAGCGCGGCGGCGCCGTACGCGGCCCCGACCAGGTTGCCGCAGACCGCGCCCGTCGAGTCGCTGTCCCCGGAGTGGTTCACCGACAGCAGCAGCGCGGTGCGCACCGGGTCGGGGTCCAAAGTGGCCGCCAGCAGTGAGTACACCGCGATGGCCAGGCACTCCTCGGCGATCCAGCCGAGCCCGACCCGCTCCACCGTCTCCGCCGCCGGCTCGGCCTCCTGGGCGAGCCGCACCGCCCGGGCCAGCGCCTGGACGATCTCCTTGGAACTCGGCAGCTCGCGGATCTGCTCCACCGTCTCGCCGACCGCGGCCCACGGCTCGGTGCCGTCCGCGAGCCGCTCGACCAGTGCCGCGAAGGCGCCCGCCGCGAGGTAACCGGTCGGGTGGCCGTGGGTGAGCTGGGCGCACTGTACCGCCAGCCCGAAGGACTGCTCGACACCCAGCCGGGCCAGCCCGAACGGCGCCGAGCGCATCACCGTGCCGCAGCCCTTGGAGCCCGGGTTGATCGGCCCGTTCAGCCCGATCGCGGACGGCGCCTCGAACACCGGGTGCTCGGACACCCCGCTCAGGCAGGCGTTGCCCGGCGCCCGTCGCGCGTACAGGAAGGGCCGGCTCAGCAGCCAGCCGTCGTAGGGGCGGGGCTGCGGCTCGGCGTCCGGCGAGGGCTGGTACTGGGTCAGCAGCCAGCGCCGGTAGGCGCCGTGCACGGCCTCCGGCACCGAGCCGCCGCCGCCCGTCCAGCCGCGGACGAAGCCGCGGATCAGGCCCTCGGCGGTGAACAGCGTCATCTGGGTGTCGTCGGTGACCTCGACCGGCCCGGGCCCGGCCGGCAGCCCGGTCACGCCCTGCGGTCCGTACCGGTCCTGGATCTGGTGGAGCTGCTGGAACTCCACCGGCCAGCCCAGCGCATCGCCGACCGCTCCGCCGAGCAGCGCTCCGCGCACCCGGTCCCGGTACCCCGACTCCGCCGCCGGTTCCGTCACGTCGAGTCCCCCTTCGTTCGTGGCGGACTACGTTCTATCAGGTCGCTCCGGGAACCGGGCGGCGCCTGTGGATCTTGTCGCGGGTCCGGGGTCCGGGGTCCGGGGTCCGGGGGCCGGTGCGGGGCGCGTGCCGGGCCGGTGCTGGGCCGGCGGCGACCGGTGCGGAGCCGTGGGACCCGCCCTACCGGCGGATCGCCCCGGCACGCCCGTGCAGCGCGGCCCGGTCGGCGGCGGCGCGCCCGGCCGCCCAGCCCACGCCGTCGCTGACCCGCACCCGCTGCGAGACCAGCTTCGGGAACAGCCGGCCGACCTCCTCGTCCACCGCCTCGGAGCGGGCGGCGAGCGCGGGCAGCAGCCGTTCGTCGGGCAGCAGCTGCTCCTCGGTGCCGTCCTCGCGCAGGTGCCGCCCGGCCGCGGCGGCGCTGGTGGCGCGCTCGGTCGCGGCGGTCAGCCGCTCGCGGATCCGCGCCGCGTACGCCACCAGGAAGGACTGCCGGAACGCCTTGCTGCGCGAGTCCTTGCGGGAGCCCGCCTTGTTGAGCGCGTGGGTGGCCTGCACCAGCAGCGAGGTGTACAGCAGCTCGACGCCGTCCAGGTCGCCGTCGAAGCCGACCACGGTGCAGAAGCCGAACTCCTTCGCCCACACCACCCGGCACCGGTTGGCCGCCGCGACCGCGTCCAGCAGCATCGTCTTGGGGCCCTCGTACGGGTTGTCCACCCCGATCCGCAGTGCCGCCGGAGTGTCGCGGTCGGCGTCGGCCGCGGCCAGCAGCGCCTCGTCGATGCTGTGCTGGGCCATCAGCTGCTGGGCCTTGGCGGTCAGCGCCTCGGCCTCCTCCGGGTACTCGGTGGACTCGGCCTTGGCCAGCAGCGCCCGGATCCGCGCGAGCATCCGCGGCTCGTCGGCCGTCGGCGCCGAGCGCTGAGGCCGTACGGCCTGCCCGGGGGCGGGCCCGACCGGGGCGATCGGCGGCAGCCGGCCCCAGGTGCGCAGCAGCTCCAGGACGGCGGTGGCGAGCGCGAAGCGGTCCAGCCGGTGCCGGTGGGCGAAGGCGCCGAGGTACTCCTCGTCGCCGGACCACCAGACCTCGGTCTCCAGCTCGCGCAGCTGCTCCCGCCAGCGCCGGTCCAGGGCGGCCGTGGGGTGGCGGCGGCCCTCGGCGGCGATCAGGTCCACCGCGAGCGCCAGGTGGACGGGCTTCAGCTCGCGCCGCACCACCCGGGCCAGGTCGGCGGGCCGCCATCCGGCGGACCAGCAGCGGCCGACGGCGGTGTCCGCGTGGCCGAGCAGCGCCCGGCTGACCTCCGGCCACTGCCCGGCCGAGGCGGCCAGCAGCGAGGCCCCGGTGTCCAGGGCGAGGTCCAGTGCGTCCTCCGGGGCCGTCAGCACCGACCGCACCGCCTGCTCCAGCAGCGGCCCGGCGGTCCCGGTCTGCTGCGCGCGCTTGCCCACGGTGTGTCCCTGCTCTCCTCGACGGTCCGGCCTCCTGCCCATGATGCCGGAGCCGCGGCGAGGACCGTCCGGCGAGCAGGCTGCCGAACCGTTTCACCGGGTGGGCGGGTTCCCCCGCTGCCCGGCGAAACGGTTCGGCTCGGCGGCGACTCGGCTCAGCGCTCGATGGCCTTGGCCAGGATCTCCGGCGTGCGCTCCAGCAGCCGGCCCGCCGCCAGCCGCACGCCCAGCGCCGCGACCAGGGCGCCGTACAGCGGGCCGATCAGCAGCACCGGCCAGTTCGGGCCGTCCGAGACCAGCGCCCAGGCGAGGTAGCCGCCGACCGGCAGCGCCAGCACCGAGACGCCGAGCATCGAGCCGAACTGGTTGAGCAGGATCAGCCCGCCCTGCCCCGGGGCGGCGTTGCGCATCGGGTTGCTGTCGGCCGGCATGGTGTACGGCGCCAGCACGCTGAACATCGAGCCCAGCGCGATCCCGCAGCCGAGCAGCGTCAGCGCCAGGCCGAGCGCGGACGGCAGCTCGCTCCACTGGCCGGTGACGGCCGCCAGCACCAGTCCGAGCATCACCGTGACCGGGACCGCGTACGACAGCACCGCGTACGCCCGGCCGCGCAGCTCGGACCGGGCGTCGGCCGGGGTGCGCAGGGTGGCGGCGACCATCCAGAACGCCGAGCCGTCCATGCCGAACAGGTTGAGCATCTGCAGTCCGAGGAACACCCCGGTCATCGCCAGCAGGTAGACGCTCGCCCAGCCCTGGACCATCGACAGCACGCAGATCACCAGCGTCATCCCGATGCTGGTGAACAGTGCCGCCTTGGCCCGCGGCTCGCGCCAGGCGTACCGCAGGTGGCGCTGCATCACCGCGCCGGTCCGGCCCTGGGGCAGGAAGCCCCAGCCGCGCGCCTTCTGCACCCCGCGGGCCACCTCCAGGGTGGAGGAGTCGGCGGTGACCATGAGCTCCTGCAGGCTCCGCCGCCACCACCGCAGCAGCAGCGCCAGCAGCACGGCGGCCGCGGCGAGCTGGAGCAGCGCCGCCCCGTACCGGCCCTCGCCGACGGTGCGCGGCGCGTCCGCCGCGCTGATCGGCGGGATCCAGCGCAGCACCGAGGCGATCGGCTTCAGCGGGCTGAGGTCGATGGGCCCGCCCCGGCGGCCGAGGATGCTCTGCGAGCCGACATTGGCCACCTGCACCAGCAGTGCGAAGGCCAGCCCGCCGAAGATCGCGAAGTCCTTGCCGCGCCGGCTGGAGAGCATCCGGGCGTTGCCCGCCGCGACCGCCCGGGAGAGCGTGACCAGACAGAGCACCGCGAGCGGCACGCCGAGCACGGCGACCGCGGCCGAGGCGCCGCCGGCCGCGCCGGCCAGCACCGCGCCGGTCACCAGCACCAGGCTGATCAGCGGCCCCGGCCCGATCAGCGCGGCCAGCAGCGAGCCGCGCAGCAGCGGGCCGGGCCGCAGCGGCAGCATGGTCAGCCGGGTCGGGTCGGCGCTCTCGTCGCTGGAGAAGAGGAACAGCGGCAGCGCGGCCCAGCCCAGGGTCAGCACGCCGAGCAGCATCACCCCGGCGTCCCCGGAGCCCTCGTACCGCCCGTTCAGCGCGGTCATGCCGACGGCGACGCCGGCCGCGAAGGCCAGGCCGGCCATGGCGCCGATCACGTAGACGGCGGTCCGGCCGGGGCTGCGCCGCAGCCCGTTGCGCAGCAGCCGCAGCTTGAGCGCCACCAGGGCGCGGACGACCGTCCGCCCGTCGGGCACCGAGGCCGTACTCATGCGCCCACCTCGCTCCGCTCGGCAGGGGCATTCGCCCGTACGCACCTTTCGATGGTGACCTCGCTTCGCTCGCTCACCGTGCGCCCCCGGCCTGCCCGCCGCCGAGCCAGCCGAGCGCCTGCCCGTCGTCCTCACGCACGCCGATCAGGTCCAGGAAGGCCTCGTGCAGGCTGCGCCCGCCCCGTACGGAGTCCAGCGGACCCTGGGCTATCACCCGGCCGGCGTTGACCACCGCGACCCAGTCGCAGAGCTGCTCGACCAGCTCCATCACGTGGCTGGAGAAGACCACCGTGGAACCGGCCGCCGCGTACCGCTTGAGCACACCGCGGATGGTCTGGGCGGAGACCGGGTCGACGCCCTCGAAGGGCTCGTCCAGGAACAGCACGTCGGGGTTGTGCAGCAGCGCGGCGGCCAGACCGATCTTCTTGCGCATGCCGGTGGAGTAGTCGGCGACCAGCTTGTCGGCGTCCCGGCCGAGGTCCAGGACGGCCAGCAGCTCCTCGGCCCGCCGGTCCACCTCGGCGCCGGGCAGGCCGCGCAGCCGCCCGGTGTACTGGAGCAGCTCGCGCCCGCTGAGCCGCTCGAACATCCGCAGGCCCTCGGGCAGGATGCCGATCCGGGCCTTGACCGAGACCGGGTCCGCCCACACGTCGGTGCCGTGCACCAGGACGGTGCCCTGGTCGGGCCGGAGCAGCCCGGTGACCATCGACAGCGTGGTCGTCTTGCCGGCGCCGTTCGGCCCGACCAGGCCGATGAACGCCCCGGCCGGCAGCTCCAGGCTCAGCCCGGCCACGGCGGCTTGGGCGCCGAAGTGCTTCCAGAGCCCCTGGATGCTGACGGCGGGCGGGGTTCCCGGCCCGGGGAGGTCGGAGGACGGCGGCGCTGACGCCTGCATGGCGGCCTTCTCTGCTCGTAGTGGTGAAAAGTCGTGGTGGAGAGTTTCTCGGGGCCCAGCCTGCCACTGCTCGAACAGGCTGTCGCCCGAGTTGAGCATCCCCTGAATGTGCCCGCCGAACGGGTGAGGCACGCCGGGCCGGTATCCGCATCCCGGCGGCTACTGGCCCGATCTGGCAACTACTCAGCTCGGCTGTTCGTCCTGCACTATGAGGAAGCAGTGACGTGCGCGGGGGTGCCGCGCTACCCGGAGGTGGCGGATGTCCGTACAACCATGGGGCGAGCCCGGTTCCGGCAATCCGCCCGGCAAGTGGCCGGCGGGGGACCGGCAGCCCGCGGCGGCGTCGCAGGCCGCGATGCGGGCGGGCCACGCGGACCGGGACCGGACGCTCGACGTGCTCAAGGCCGCGTTCGCCGAGGGACGGCTCTCCGCCCAGGAGTACGAGCAGCGCCACGAGGCGGTGGCCGCTTCGCAGACCTACGGCCAGCTGGCCGCGCTGGTGGCCGACCTGCCCTCCGGACCGATGGCGGTGCCGCCGGTCGCCGTGCCGTCCGTCCCGGCGACCTTCCTCCCGCCGCCGCCTCCGCCCCGCCCCACCAATGTGCTCGCGGTCACTTCGCTGGTGCTCGGCGTGTGCGGCTTCTCCCTGCCCGCCGTGGTCACCGGCCACATCGCCCGGTCGCAGATCCGCCGCCGCGGCATGAACGGTGACTGGGCGGCCGTCACCGGTCTGGTCGTCGGCTATGCGGGCACTGCGCTCTGGACCTTGATGATGCTGCTGGTTACCGTCGCCGCCGTCGGCGGACCGCACTGATCCCGCCCGACTCACGAGCCGTCATCGGGAGGGTGCCATTAGTCCCGCGGGGCTCCGTTCGGTACGGTCTTCTCGTCCATGGCTGACGCTGCCTGTTGCATCTCGTCGACGCGAGCACCCACCACGCCCGGCCATGGGTGCCGCACGCCGAGTTCGGACCGACCCGAAGGCCCATTTCCAGATGATGATCACTGCCGTCAAGAGCATCGCCGAGCGGCTTTCGTCCTCGCCCCGGCGGCTGTGGGCGGTCGCGTTCGCGATCCTGTTCGCGCTGAGTGCGTCCTGGGCGCTGGCGACTCCGATCGGCGGCGCGCCGGACGAACCCGCGCACCTCATCCGGGCAGCCGCGGTCGCCCGGGGCCAGATCAACGGCACCGAGGTCATGACCCCGCACGAGGTCGGCGGGATCAAAACCCACTGGGCCGAGAGCGGGGTCGAGCTCCCGCGGATCTACGAGGACCTGTCGGAGACCCATCTCTGCTACGCCTTCAAGCCCTGGCAGTCGGCCGACTGCGCACCCGCGCTCAAGCACAGCCCCGGCACGGCCGAGGTGACCACGTCGGCGGGCCGCTACCACCCGGCGTACTACTTCGCCGTCGGCTGGCCCAGCCTGCTGCTCCCGGGCAAGACGGCCTTCTACCTGATGCGCCTGATGTCGGCCGCGATCTGCTCCGCCCTCGCGGCGAGCGCGGTGGTCTCGGCGGCGGAGTGGCGTCGGCGTTCCTTCACCCTGTTCGGGGTGGTGGCGGCCACCACCCCGATGTCACTGTTCATGTTCGGTGTGGTCAACCCGAACGGCCCGGAGATCGCCGCGAGCATCCTGGTCTGGAGCGCTGCCCTGGCGCTGCTGATGAGCCCGGACCCCGAGCTCCTGAACCGCCGCCTCGCCCGGCTCGGCATGGGTGCGGTGGTGCTGATCAGCATCCGGCCGTTGGGCCTGATCTGGTTGCCCGGGGCGGTCCTCTTCGCCCTGCTGCTCGGAAGCAGGGACGCGCTGCGCACGGTCCTGCGTCACCGGACCACCTGGATCTGGGGCGCCGTGACCCTGGTCACGGCCGTCCTGGCCCTCCTCTGGTCCTCGACCCACCCGGACCACTCGGTCATCGACACCCCGAGGGGTCTCACTCCGCTGGCCGCGGCTCGTAAGACCTTCGACAACGGTCTGACGTACATCAAGCAGATGATCGGTTACTTCGGCTGGCTGGACGTCGAGCCGCCGGCCGCGACGCTGCTGCTGTGGAGCGGCGTGGTGGTCGCCCTGGTGCTGCTCGCGCTCTGCTACGCGCGGCGTCGGGACGCACTGGCCGTCCTGGGGGTCCTTGCCGGGATCGTCGTCATACCGCTGGTGGCCCAGGCCCTGCAGGCGCGGGAGCTCGGCATGATCTGGCAGGGCCGCTACCTGCTGCCGTTCGCCGTCGGGCTGCCGATCGTGTGCGCCGCGGTCTGCCACGAGCGGCTGCCGGGCGGTTTCGCCTGGCGGCGACTGCTGATGCTCTGTTCCGGCGCGCTCGTCGTGGCCGACTTCGCGGGGTTCGTCTGGGCGCTGCGCCGCATCACGGTCGGCAACGGTGGGTCGTTCTTCATCAGCCCGGCCCACTGGGCGCCGCCGGTGGGCTGGCAGCCCTGCGTGGCGTTGTACGCGGTGGCCGTGGTGGCCCTGGGGCTGCTCGTCGCCGTGCCGGACAGGCAGGGGGCGGACCGGCAGCTGGACGCGTCGCCGGCCGGGCCCTCCGAGGGCGGTGACGACGGTGGGAGCGCCCAGCTCGCCGCCGTTCGTGTACAGGCGTAAGGTTTCGCGATGCGGGGGGTTCTCGGCCATGGTATGGGCGCCGCCCGCGTCGGTTCCCGTCCCGTTTCGAGTCCAAGCCCCGCGACCTGCGGCGTTGCATTTGTTTTGACCGCGCCCGATGCGCTAGGTACGCTCTGACCTTGTGCCTGGGGTGTCCCCGGGTCCTTGTGCGTGCATGCACACCGGTCGCCGCGCCGAGCCGGAGCGCTTCCCAGCGCGCCGCGCGTAGAGCGCCGTCGCTGTACATCAGCTCATGGGATTCCGTGTCGTAACAAACCCAACACACCCGACCGCGTGGGTCGACCACGGGGCCGTGTGCGAGGGAGACATCGCAGGTTAGTTCCACCAAGCCTTGGCACACAGAAAACGGAGAAACGGTGCCTACGATCCAGCAGCTGGTCCGAAAGGGCCGGCAGGACAAGGTCGAGAAGAACAAGACTCCCGCGCTGAAGGGCTCCCCGCAGCGCCGTGGGGTCTGCACGCGTGTGTACACGACCACCCCGAAGAAGCCGAACTCGGCTCTCCGCAAGGTCGCCCGTGTGCGCCTCACCAGCGGGATCGAGGTCACCGCTTACATCCCGGGCGAGGGCCACAACCTGCAGGAGCACTCCATCGTGCTGGTGCGCGGTGGTCGTGTGAAGGACCTTCCTGGTGTCCGCTACAAGATCATCCGCGGTTCGCTCGACACCCAGGGTGTCAAGAACCGCAAGCAGGCCCGCAGCCGCTACGGCGCCAAGAAGGAGAAGTAAGAATGCCTCGTAAGGGCCCCGCCCCGAAGCGCCCGGTCATCATCGACCCGGTTTACGGCTCCCCGGTCGTCACCCAGCTGGTCAACAAGATCCTGCTGCACGGCAAGCGCTCCACCGCCGAGCGGATCGTCTACGGCGCCCTCGAGGGCGTCCGCGACAAGACCGGCTCGGACCCGGTCGTCACGCTGAAGCGCGCGCTGGAGAACGTCAAGCCGGCCCTCGAGGTCAAGTCCCGCCGTGTCGGTGGCGCGACCTACCAGGTTCCGGTCGAGGTCCGTCCGGGCCGCGCCAGCACCCTGGCGCTGCGCTGGATGGTCGGTTACTCCCGCGCCCGTCGCGAGAAGACCATGACCGAGCGCCTGATGAACGAGATCCTCGACGCCAGCAACGGCCTGGGCGCTTCCGTGAAGCGTCGCGAGGACACCCACAAGATGGCCGAGTCCAACAAGGCCTTCGCGCACTACCGCTGGTAGTCCGTACCCCGTCACTAGACAGAGAGAGAACGAGCCACCATGGCTGCAACCTCCCTTGACCTCGCCAGGGTCCGCAACATCGGGATCATGGCGCACATCGACGCGGGCAAGACCACCACCACCGAGCGGATCCTGTTCTACACCGGTGTCTCGTACAAGATCGGTGAGGTCCACGATGGCGCTGCCACCATGGACTGGATGGAGCAGGAGCAGGAGCGCGGCATCACGATCACGTCGGCCGCGACGACCTGTCACTGGACGGTCGACGGCGTCGACAACACCATCAACATCATCGACACCCCGGGTCACGTCGACTTCACCGTCGAGGTGGAGCGTTCGCTGCGCGTCCTCGACGGTGCCGTGACGGTGTTCGACGGTGTCGCTGGTGTCGAGCCCCAGTCCGAGACCGTGTGGCGGCAGGCTGACCGCTACGGCGTCCCGCGCATCTGCTTCATCAACAAGCTGGACCGCACGGGCGCGAACTTCTTCTTCTGCGTGCAGACCATCGTGGACCGCCTCGGCGCCACCCCGCTGGTCATGCAGCTCCCGATCGGTGCCGAGTCGGACTTCCAGGGCGTCGTCGACCTGGTCCGCATGAAGGCTCTGGTCTGGTCCGCCGAGGCCGCCAAGGGCGAGATGTACGACGTCGTCGACATCCCGGCCGAGCTGCAGGAGCAGGCCGCGGAGTACCGCGAGGCGCTGATCGACACCGTCTCGAACGTCAGCGACGAGATCATGGAGCTCGCCCTCGAGGGCGAGGACATCCCGGTCGAGCTGCTGCAGGACGCGATCCGCAAGGGCACCCTGAACTCGGACTTCACCCCGATCTTCTGCGGTACCGCCTTCAAGAACAAGGGCGTTCAGCCCCTGCTCGACGCGGTCGTCAAGTACCTGCCGTCGCCGCTGGACATCGAGTCCATCGAGGGCACCAAGCCCAACGACCCGGACACCAAGATCTCCCGCAAGGCCTCGGACGACGAGCCGCTGTCCGCGCTGGCGTTCAAGATCATGTCCGACCCGCACCTGGGCAAGCTCACCTTCGTCCGGATCTACTCCGGCCGCCTGGAGTCCGGCACCTCGGTGCTGAACGCCGTGAAGGGCAAGAAGGAGCGCATCGGCAAGATCTACCGCATGCACGCGAACAAGCGTGAGGAGATCGAGTCGGTGGGCGCCGGCGACATCGTCGCCGTCATGGGCCTGAAGCAGACCACCACCGGTGAGACGCTGGCCGACGAGAAGAACCCGGTCATCCTGGAGTCCATGGACTTCCCGGCCCCGGTCATCCGCGTCGCCATCGAGCCCAAGTCCAAGGGTGACCAGGAGAAGCTGGGTGTCGCCATCCAGCGTCTCGCCGAGGAGGACCCGTCCTTCCAGGTCAACACGGACGAGGAGACCGGCCAGACCATCATCGCGGGTATGGGCGAGCTGCACCTCGAGGTGCTCGTCGACCGTATGCGCCGTGAGTTCAAGGTCGAGGCCAACGTCGGCAAGCCGCAGGTCGCGTACCGCGAGACCATCCGCCAGGCGGTCGAGCGCATCGACTACACCCACAAGAAGCAGACCGGTGGTTCCGGTCAGTTCGCCAAGGTGCAGATCGCGATCGAGCCGCTCGAGCAGGCCGAGGGCTACGAGTTCGTCAACAAGGTCACCGGTGGCCGCGTTCCGCGCGAGTACATCCCGTCGGTCGACGCCGGTTGCCAGGAGGCCATGGAGTTCGGTGTCCTCGCCGGCTACCCGCTCCAGGGTGTCCGCGTGAGCCTGCTGGACGGCCAGTCGCACGACGTCGACTCCTCCGAGCTCGCGTTCAAGATCGCCGGTTCGATGGCCTTCAAGGAAGGCGCGAGGAAGGCCAAGCCGGTCCTCCTCGAGCCGATGATGGCCGTCGAGGTCACCACGCCCGAGGACTACATGGGCGACGTGATCGGCGACATCAACTCTCGCCGTGGCCAGATCCGGTCCATGGACGAGCGTCACGGTGCCCGCGTCGTCACGGCGCTGGTGCCCCTCTCCGAGATGTTCGGCTACGTCGGTGACCTGCGCAGCAAGACCTCTGGTCGCGCGAGCTACTCGATGCAGTTCGACTCGTACGCCGAGGTTCCGAAGAACGTGGCGGACGACATCATCGCCAAGGCCAAGGGCGAGTGACGTCCCGATATTCGGGACGATAGCGAAGCCTTTAGGCTATTAGGAGGCAATCCGGGAGGATCCGGTCGGATCCTCCCGGGGCCTCCGGCCCCCCCTACCAGCGGGACGGCACGGGGTGTCCTCCGGACAACCCGCACCAAAACCGATCAAGACCAACTGACGTCACCACGGCGTACAGGAACTGTCCTCAGGAGGACTCAGTGGCGAAGGCGAAGTTCGAGCGGACGAAGCCCCACGTCAACATCGGCACCATCGGTCACATCGACCACGGCAAGACCACGCTGACCGCGGCCATCACCAAGGTGCTGCACGACGCGTACCCGGACCTGAACCCCTTCACGCCGTTCGACCAGATCGACAAGGCCCCGGAGGAGCGTCAGCGCGGTATCACCATCTCGATCGCGCACGTCGAGTACCAGACCGAGGACCGTCACTACGCGCACGTCGACTGCCCGGGTCACGCTGACTACATCAAGAACATGATCACCGGTGCCGCCCAGATGGACGGCGCCATCCTGGTGGTCGCCGCCACCGACGGCCCGATGCCGCAGACCAAGGAGCACGTGCTCCTGGCCCGCCAGGTCGGCGTTCCGTACATCGTCGTCGCCCTGAACAAGGCCGACATGGTGGACGACGAGGAGATCCTGGAGCTCGTCGAGCTCGAGGTCCGTGAGCTCCTCAGCGAGTACGAGTTCCCGGGCGACGACCTGCCGGTCGTCCGCGTCTCCGCGCTGAAGGCGCTGGAGGGCGACGCCGAGTGGGGCCAGAAGCTCCTCGGCCTGATGAAGGCCGTCGACGAGAACATCCCCACCCCGGCCCGCGCCGTGGACCAGCCGTTCCTGATGCCGATCGAGGACGTCTTCACGATCACCGGTCGTGGCACCGTCGTCACCGGTCGTATCGAGCGTGGCATCCTGAAGGTCAACGAGACCGTCGACATCATCGGCATCAAGCAGGAGAAGACCACCACCACGGTCACCGGCATCGAGATGTTCCGCAAGCTGCTCGACGAGGGCCAGGCCGGTGAGAACGTCGGTCTGCTCCTCCGTGGCATCAAGCGCGAGGACGTCGAGCGCGGCCAGGTCATCATCAAGCCGGGTTCGGTCACGCCGCACACCGACTTCGAGGCCCAGTCCTACATCCTGTCGAAGGACGAGGGTGGCCGCCACACCCCGTTCTTCAACAACTACCGCCCGCAGTTCTACTTCCGTACCACGGACGTGACCGGCGTCGTGACCCTCCCCGAGGGCACCGAGATGGTCATGCCGGGCGACAACACCGCCATGACCGTCGCGCTGATCCAGCCGATCGCCATGGAGGAGGGCCTGAAGTTCGCCATCCGTGAGGGTGGCCGCACCGTCGGCGCCGGCCAGGTCACCAAGATCATCAAGTAATTGATGCTCTGACCTGCCTGCTCGTACAGGCTCAGTCCGAAGGGCTCCGCGCACCCCGGGTGCGTGGGGCCCTTCGGCGTGTCGGGATATCGAATCGACGGCGATCAGGTAACAGGCCCGTGGAGAGTGGGGCTGGAACGGACTGCTATCCTGCCGCACATTGGCTCTCCCGCGCCGCTGCCCGAGATGCTCCGGGTGCGGAGGGAGAAGGATTCCGGCCGGTGGGGTCTACCCGGCGGTCCAGGCCTTCCGACCGCTTTCGGATCACATGGGGACAGGCGAAGAAGGATGCTCAACGCAGGAGATCAGGGAGTCGTGTCGGCCGGGGAGCCGGCGCCGCTGTTGTCGGTCGTCATGCCGATCTACAACGAGCAGGAGGCGCTGCCGCTGACCGTGCGGCGCCTGCGCCCGATCCTCGACGGGCTGGGGATCACGTACGAAGTGGTCGGCATCGACGACGGAAGCACGGATGCCACCCCGGCACTGATGCAGAAGATCCACCAGGACTGGCCGGAGTTCCGGATCGTCCGCTTCGCCCGCAACTCCGGGCACCAGGCCGCGCTCACCGCCGGCATCCACCGTGCCTTCGGCGACTACGTCGTCTCCATCGACGCCGACCTCCAGGACCCGCCGGAGAAGATCCCCGAGATGCTCTCGCTCGCGCGGGAGCGGGGCCTCGACATCGTCTACGGCGTGCGCGGCGACCGAGGCACCGACACGATCTTCAAGCGCCGCACCGCGGGCGCCTACTACTGGCTGATGCGCAGGCTCGTCGGCAAGAAGATGCCGAACCAGGCCGGAGACTTCCGTCTGCTCAGCCGTGCCGCGGTGGACGCGCTCAAGGCGCTGCCCGAGCACCAGCCGGTCTACCGGCTGCTCGTGCCGTGGCTCGGCTTCCCCAGCGGCGAGGTCGTCTACGTGCGCGAGGAGAGGGTCGCCGGTTCGACCCACTACCCGCTGTCCAAGATGCTCCGCCTCGCCGTCGACAGCGTCACCAACTTCTCCGCGAGCCCGCTGCGGCTCGCCACCTGGCTCGGCCTGCTGAGCTTCGTGCTCTGCTTCGCCCTCGGCGTCTACACCGTGGTCGAGTACGCGTTCGGCAAGACCGTCCCCGGCTGGTCCTCGCTGTTCATGGGCATGCTGTTCCTCGGCGCGGTCCAGCTGATCTGCATGGGGCTGCTGGGCGAGTACGTCGGCCGCATCTACTCGGCGGCGCAGGCCCGGCCGGCCTACTTCGTCGGCTACGACTCGGCGGAGGGGACCGACCCCGCGACGGCTCGCCGCAGCGTCTCCTACACGGGCTGACCCGGAGTCGTTCCGACGCCGGTCGGCGGACCGCCGCCGGCCTCCGCCAGGCCGCCGTGCTGCGAGCTGTGAGCTCGGACGAGAGAACGGACACCATGCAAACGAACAGCACCGCGACCGGATCGGCGCCGGCCACCGGAGGACGTCCGGGGGTCCCGGCGCCGTCCGGTGGGCCGTCCGGCGGCGCGGCGGACGCGGGATCCAGGGCCCACGCCTTCTGGCGGTTCCTGCCCGCGGTCTCGGCGTACCTGCTCCTGGTGGGGCTGCTGCTGGCCGCGGACACCAAGGCGGGCGACATCGCCCGGTACACCTTCTACGCGGCCTGGGGCGTGGTGCTTCCCGGCACCCTGGTCTTCCGGGCCCTGCGCAGGCGTCCGCACACCCTGATGGAGGACCTGGCCTTCGGCGCGGTGACCGGGCTGGTGCTGGAGCTGGGGGCCTGGGCGGTCCTCGTCCGTTCGGGTCTCCAGTCGGTAGCCGTCGCCTGGCCGCTCGTCGTGGTGGTCCCGTTCGCGCTCGTTCCGGGCCTGCGCCGGCACTGGCGTCCCGGCGGTTACCGGCGGCCGTCCCTCGCCTGGTCCTGGTCGCTGGCCGCGGTGGTGGGCCTGACCAGCCTGTACTACTTCCAGGTCTTCCTGTCGAAGTTCCCGGTCCTGGCGGTCGACGAGCAGTCGCGGCTGTTCGGCGACATGCCGTACATGCTGTCGTTGGCGGCCAACGCCAAGCAGCATGTGCCGCTGACCGTGCCGCAGGTGGCGGGGGAGCCCCTCCACTACCACTGGTTCACGTTCTCCCACATGGCGATGACCGACATGGTCGGCCACATCGACCTGCCGGTGGTCGAGACCAGGCTGCTCGTTCCCGCGTTCGCCGCGCTCGGTGTGCTGATCATGGCGGTGGTGGCCCACCGGATCACCGCTCGGGCGTGGGCCGGCCCGCTGGCCGCGCTGCTGCTCTTCGCGGTCGGCGAGTTCACCGCGATCTACCCGAACAACGTGGTGACCTGGACCTTCGGTGCGCCGGCCGTCCGGCTGATGTCCTGGTCGAGCATGTCGCTGGCCTACAGTCAGCCGCTGCTGATCGCGTTGGTCGGCGCGGTCGCCGACGGGCTCCGCCGGGTCGGCAGCCCGGGCGACGCGGACGGGACGTCCCGGGCGCCGGGCTTCGGGCGGGGCGTCTTCGTCCTGACGGCGCTGTTCGCGACCGCCTCCAGCGCCGCCAAGGCGAGCACCCTCCCGGTGGCCCTCGGGGGCCTGGCCGTCGCCGGCCTGGCGGTCCTGATCAGGACCCGGCGCATCCCCTGGACGATCGTCGGGCTGGGGGCGGTCATCGCGGGCGCCCAGCTCTTCGCGACGGCGGCGATCTTCGACTTCGAGAGCTACGGCCTGGAAGTCATTCCCTTCGGCAACGTCCAGAAGTACTGGGCCGAACCCCTGGACGGCAGGCCCGTGCTGCTCCAGAGCGGTGTGGTCGTGGCGGTCCTGCTCGCCTTCTTCCTGAACCACCAGATCAAGCTGCTGGGCGCCGTGCCGCTGCTGTGGCGGCGTCGGCTCCGGCTGGAACCGGCGCAGTGGTTCCTGCTCGGCGCGGTGGTCGCCGGACCGGCGGCCTACCTGATGGTCAACGGCTACAACGCCAGTTACTTCACCATCTCCGCTATGCCCTTCGGGGTGGTGCTGTCCGCCTGGGGGTACTGCGAGGCCTTCGAACGCGCCGCCCTGCCCAGGGCCGGCAAGGCCGCCCTGGCCGTCGGCGCGGCGGCCCTGACCGGGCTGTTCATCTGGCTCTCGTACCGGTACTCGGCGGACCTGGCGACCTTCCTGGCCGAGCACACCGGGGACGGCACGGGCACCGAGCCGTACACGCCGCTGCTGCCGGCGCTGAGCGTGGCGGCCGCGTTCGCGGTGCTGGCGGGCGTCCTGGGGCTGCTCTGGTGGCTGTGCTCCCGGGCGGCGCGCGGCCTGCGGCGCCGGGGCGGGATCATCCTGCTCACCGCCGGACTGACGCTCGGCGCCCCGAGCCTCGCCCTCGACGCCCTCCAGTCCCAGGAGGTCCCGTGGGAGGGCAGCTGGGTGATGCCGGCGAGCCAGGTGAACGCCGCACGCTGGATCCGCTCGCACAGCGCCCCCTCGGACATCCTGGCGACGAACAGCCACTGCTGGGAGTACAACGACTACCTGTACGGTCCCGAGTGCGACAACTACCGTTCGCAGTGGCTCAGCGGCTATTCGGAGCGCTCGGTCCTCATCGAGGGCTGGGCGTACGCACCGAGGATGATAGCCACCGCGGGCGGGGCGACAGCCTCCGTGGCGCCGTTCTGGGACACCGAGCTGTTCAACCTCAACGAGGCCGCGTTCTACGCGCCGACGCCGGACGTCCTGCGTCGGCTGCACCACGACCACAAGGTCCGCTACCTGGTGGTCCAGCGGAAGGCGGGCGCCGAGTCGCCACAGCTCAGGAACCTCGCCAAGCCGGTGTACGACAACGGCCGGGTGGCCGTCTACGAGCTCTCCTGACCCGACGAACGAAGCAGTGGGCAAACCATGGTCTCCACCGACAACGTGCCGGTACCGGCACCCGACGGCCGGGCGGTTTCCCCGGCCGGCACCGCCAAGCGGCAGCTCCCGTCGTTCCTGGTCATCGGCGTGCTCAGTACGCTCTTCTACCTCGGCCTGTACGTGGTGGCCCGGCAGGTCGTCGACCAGCAGGCGGCCAACCTGATCGCCCTGGCGGTGAGCGCGGTCGCCAACACCGCCGCCAACCGGCGCTTCACCTTCGGCATCACCGGCTCGGAGGGCGCGGTGCGCCACCAGCTGCAGGGCGCCGTCGCCTTCCTGATCGGTCTGGGCCTGAGCAGCGGCGCGCTCGCCCTGCTCGCCCTGCTCGCGCCGAACGCTTCGCGCGTTGTCGAGGTCGCCGGCCTGGTCGTGGCCAACGGCCTCGCGACGGTGGCCCGGTTCGTCCTCCTCAAGGTGTGGGTCTTCAGGACCCACTGAGGTCGAACCGGGCCACCGTGTGCCGGGCCGGGCGCCGCGTGATCAGGGTGCGGGGACCGCGGACCTCGCGGGTTCCCCGACCGGCTCGGCCGTCTCGGGGACGGCCACCCCGCGGGCCCGGCGCTCGGCCAGGGCGCGGACCGGTCGCGGCGTCCAGTCCTTCGCCTTCAGCGCGGGCTTCTCGACCAGGTACCAGGAGAGCGCGGCGAGGACGACCGTCCCGGCGAGCGACAGCGGGAGGTAGACCCGCATGCCGTGCGCGTTGTAGCCGAGTGCGGCGACGACCTGTTCGACGGTGAAGCCGTAGATGTAGATGCCGTACGAGAGGTCCCGCTTGACGCCGATCCGCTGGAACGGCACGGGCAGCCGGACCGCCAGCCAGAAGAGCAGGTAGGCGAAGGCCGGGTAGCCGAACGCGAAGAGCCCGCCGTAGTGCAGGCTGGCGACGAGCACGGCGGCCGACAGCAGCGCGAGCCCGGCGTTCATCGGGATCCGGTCCTTGTACAGCTGCACCGTGGCGCCGAGCAGGAAGACGAAGCCCAGGTAGACGAAGTACTGCACGTAGATCTGGCCGAAGACCGGCACGTGCAGGAAGTGGCCCATGCTGTTGGGGATGTTGACGTAGCCGGGGGTCGTCCGCCAGTCCTCGACGATCAGGATCCAGACCACCAGGGTCAGCAGCGGCACCGCCTTCTTCGCGCGCAGCAGCACGCCGCCGGCGGCCAGCAGGCCCATCATGATGTAGCAGAGCATCTCGTAGTCGAGCGACCAGAGGGAGCCGTTGAGCCCGGGGTCGTGGTTGGTGCCGGCCGCGACGCCGTCGGCGACCACGTTCGAGATGTCCCACCCGTTGGTGAACGAGGCGTTCCAGGCACCCGCCAGGTAGTGCAGCGGCCCGGTCGGGTGCGACCAGTAACCGGTGAGCGAGTGGTGGGTCCGGTAGTACAGGGCGGGCGCCACCACCAGGACGCTGACCAGGAGCGAGACCCAGAGCCCGGGCAGGATGCGCAGGGCGCGGTGCCAGGAGTACCGGCCGATCGTGCTGCGCATCGCACTGCCGGTGATCATGAATCCGGAGAGCGCGAAGAAGCCGACCACCGCGAGCCGGCCGAGGTCGATCTGGCCGCCGCTGAACTGGGAGAGCGGAGCGGGCCGGCCCCACCCGAGCGGGTAGGCGTGGGAGTAGACAACGGCTACCGCGAGGGCCGTCCGGATCGCGCCGAAGCTGTTCTGGCGGCCGGACAGACTGCCTCCCCTCAGCCACGCGGGGCGCCGGGTGTCGGCGCCTTCGCGTATGTCGCGTGAGGGTCCCGCTTGGTGGGTCATGGTCCGTCCGATCCGGCCGGCTGGGAGCGGCCTGAGAAGGGGCCTGGGAAGTGGCAGGAAATATGACTTGAGGGGACGTGTGCGCCTGCGCGCACGTCCCCTCAACCGGCCTCGTGCGGCTACTGCTGCTTCAGCGAGTCCGTGTAGGCCTTGCAGGCCTGGTAGTCCGGCAGCAGCCCGGTGGCGAGGGCCTCCGAGAGAGAAGGCGCCACCGCGTCGCGGGCCGAGAGCTGCGGGGCGTCGGTCGGCCACTCGATGCCGAGCTCCGGGTCCAGCGGGTGCACGCCGTGCTCGCCGGTCGGGTTGTACGTCGCCGAGCAGAGGTAGGTCAGCGTGGCGTCGTCGGTGAGGGCGCAGAAGCCGTGGCCGAGGCCCTCGGGGATGTATACGGCCTTGCGCTCGGTGTCGTCCAGCCGGATGAACTCCCACGTGCCGAAGCCGGGCGAGCCGACGCGCAGGTCCACGATCACGTCCAGCACCGCGCCGCGGGTGCAGACCACGTACTTGGCCTGGCCGGGCGGGACGTCTGCGAAGTGGATGCCGCGGACGACGTCCTTGGCGGAGAGCGACAGGTTGGCCTGGGCCAGGTTCAGCGGGTGGCCGACGACCTCGGCGAGGCCGTCGAAGCGGTACCACTCCGTGAAGTGGCCGCGGGCGTCGCCGTGCACCTGCGGGGCGATCTCGAAGGCGCCCTCGATGGAGAGCTCACGGAACTTCACTTGGCGGCCGCCTCGTCGAGCAGGTCCAGCAGGTACTGGCCGTAGCCGCTCTTCAGCAGCGGCTCGGCGAGCGCGCGCAGCTGGGCGTCGTCGATCAGCCCGGCCCGCCAGACGGCCTCCTCGATGCAGCCGATCTTGAAGCCTTGGCGCTCCTCGATGACCCGGACGAACTCCGAGGCCTGGACCATCGACACGAACGTGCCGGTGTCCAGCCAGGCGGTGCCGCGGTCGAGGGTCGTCACGTGCAGGTCGCCGGTGCGCAGGTAGGCGTCGTTGACGGCGGTGATCTCCAGCTCGCCGCGGGCGCTCGGCTCCAGGGTGCGGGCGATCTCCACGACCCGGTTGTCGTAGAAGTACAGGCCGGGGACGGCGTAACGGGACTTGGGCTCGGCCGGCTTCTCCTCGATGGAGATGACCTGGCCGGTCTCGTCGAACTCGACCACGCCGTACGCGGTCGGGTCGGCCACTGGGTAGGCGAAGACCCGGCCGCCCTTGATGTCGGAGTGCTCGGTGAGCGAGGTGCCCAGGCCGCTGCCGTGGAAGATGTTGTCGCCGAGGATCAGGGCCACCGACTCGTCGCCGATGAAGTCCGCGCCGAGCACGAAGGCCTGGGCGATGCCCTCGGGCTTCTCCTGGACGGCGTACTGGAGCTTCAGGCCGAACTGGGAACCGTCGCCCAGCAACCGCTCGAACTGGTCCCGGTCGTTCGGGGTGGTGATGATCAGGATTTCGCTCATCCCGGCCATCACGAGGGTCGAGAGGGGGTAGTAGATCATCGGCTTGTCGAAGACCGGCAGGAGCTGCTTCGACACCGCACGGGTCAGGGGCCACAGCCGCGAGCCGGTGCCGCCGGCCAGGAGGATTCCACGCATGGGTGCACCCTATTCGAGATCGGTGGACGCGGGAGGGGCCGGGTCGGGAGGGTGTTCGGGCGACGGTAGACTACGCGCATTATGCGCATCCTCGTGACCGGCGGCGCCGGATTCATCGGTTCGGAGTTCGTCCGTCAGCTCCTCGGGGCTGACGAGAATGCCCGGATCACGGTCTTTGACAAGCTCACCTACTCGGGTGTCCTGGAGAACCTGGCCCCGGTGGCCGGCCACCAGGGCTACACCTTCGTCCAGGGCGACATCTGCGACGCGGACGCCGTCGACCAGGTCATGCCGGGCCACGACGTGGTGGTGCACTTCGCCGCCGAGTCCCACGTGGACCGCTCGATCGCCGGCGCGGGCCCGTTCGTGCTGACCAACGTCGTGGGCACCCAGGTGCTGCTCGACGCCGCCCGGAAGCACGGCGTCGGCCGCTTCGTGCACATCTCCACCGACGAGGTCTACGGCTCGATCAGCGAGGGCTCCTGGACCGAGACCTGGCCGCTGGTGCCGAACTCCCCCTACTCGGCCTCCAAGGCGTCCTCCGACCTGCTGGCGCTGGCCTACCACCGCACCCACGGCATGGACGTCGTGGTGACCCGCTGCTCCAACAACTACGGGCACTACCAGTTCCCGGAGAAGGTCATCCCGCTGTTCACCACCAACCTGATCGACGGCAAGAAGGTGCCGCTGTACGGCGACGGTGGCAACGTCCGCGACTGGCTGCACGTCTCGGACCACTGCCGGGGCATCGAGCTGGTCATGCGCGGCGGCCGTGCGGGTGAGGTCTACAACATCGGCGGCGGCACCGAGGCCACCAACAAGGAGCTGACCGGCCTGCTGCTCGAGGCCGCGGGCGCCGGCTGGGACATGGTCGAGCACGTCGAGGACCGCAAGGGCCACGACCTGCGCTACTCGATCGACATCAGCAAGATCCGCGAGGAGCTCGGCTACGAGCCGCAGGTCCGCTTCGAGGACGGCCTCGCCGCGACCATCGCCTGGTACCGCGAGAACCGCGCCTGGTGGGAGCCGCTGAAGCAGAAGGCGGCCCTGGCCAAGTGACCGCGAACGCCGCCGGGCCCGTGCGCTGGCTGGTCACCGGCGCGGCCGGGATGCTCGGGCAGGACCTGCTGTCGGTGCTGGGCGCCGACGCGACCGCCGAGATCACCGCGCTGCGCCGGGCGGACCTCGACATCACCGACGCGGCGGCCGTCCAGGCCGCCGTCGAGGGCCACGACATCGTGGTCAACTGCGCCGCGTGGACGAACGTCGACGCCGCGGAGACCGAGGAGGACGCCGCCACCGCCGTCAACGGCACCGGCGTGCGCCACCTGGCCGCGGCGTGCGCCAAGAGCGGTGCGCGGCTGCTCCAGGTCTCCACCGACTACGTCCTGCCGGGCGACGCCACCGAGCCCTGCCCGGAGGACGCCCCGACCGCGCCGGTGAACGCGTACGGCCGCAGCAAGCTGGTGGGGGAGCAGGCGGTCGCCGAACTGCTCCCCGAGCACGGCTACGTGGTGCGCACCGCCTGGCTGTACGGCGAGCACGGCCCGAACTTCGTGGCCACCATGCTCAAGCTCGCCGCCCAGCGGGACACCCTCGACGTGGTGGACGACCAGCACGGCCAGCCGACCTGGTCGTACGCGCTGGCCGGCCGCCTGGCCGAACTCGGCCGGGCCGCGCTCGCCGGGCAGGCCCCGGCCGGGGTCTACCACGGCACCGCGAGCGGCCGGACCACCTGGTGCGGACTGGCCCGCGAGACCTACGCACTGAGCGGGCTGGACCCGGAGCGGATCCGCCCGACCACCTCGGAGGCCTTCGTCCGCCCGGCCGTCCGTCCGGCCTTCAGCGTGCTGGCCCACGACCGCTGGGCCGCCGCCGGGCTGGCGCCGCTGCCCGAGTGGCGGGCCATGCTGGCCGAGGCCCTGGCCCAGCCCGTCTTCGCCGAACTGGCCGCCACGGCCCGGAGCACCGAGAGCGACAGACCTCAGTGAAGAACCCGCTGACGAAGGTGGCTGCCGCGCTACCGCCGGGAACCCTGGCGGTGGCCGGCGGCACCGTCGTACTGGGCGCCGCCAACTACATCCACCTCGGAGTGGCGGGCCACAGCCTGTCCGTCGACGACATGGCGAACGTCTCCCTGCTGTGGACGATCGTGATGTCCGTCGGCATCGGCGTCTTCTTCCCGATCGAGCAGGAGCTCACCCGGATCGTCGCGGCGCGCGCGGCGCTCGGCCACGGCGCCGCGCCGGTGCTGCGCCGGGCGACCCTGCTCACCGGTGGGATCCTCGCGGCGACCCTGGCGGTCCTCGGTGCCGCCTCCGGCCCGATCGCCCGGGCGATGTTCCACGGCGACCGCTCGCTGGTGCTGGCACTCGGCGGCGCCTTCACCGGCATGGCCGTCTGCTACCTCACCCGCGGCGTGCTGGCCGGCCTCGGCCGCTTCGGTGCGTACGGCACCCAGCTCGGCCTGGACGGCGGCCTGCGGATCGGCCTGGCCTTCGCCTGCGGCGTGGCCGGGGTGCACTCGGCGCTCGCGTTCAGCCTGATCCTGGCCGTCGCGCCGATCCTCGCCACGATCGCCACGCTGCCCCCGCTGCTGCGCGCGGTCAAGCCCGGCGAGCAGGTCGGCTGGTCCGAACTCTGCTCCGGGCTCGGCCTGTTGATCTGCTCGACGCTGCTCTCGCAGGTCGTGGTGAACGCGGCCGTGGTGAGCACCAAGCTGCTCGCGCCCTCCGACTCCGCGCTGATCGCCGCCCTGCTCAACGCACTGGTGCTGGCCCGGGTGCCGCTGTTCGTCTTCGGTTCGCTCCAGGCCTCGCTGCTGAACGGCCTCTCCGCCGCGATCGCGGTCGGGGACCGGGCCGCCTTCACCGGGATGCTCAAGAGGATCGGCGTCGTGGTGGGCGCGCTCGGCGTGCTCGGCGGCATCCCGGCGGTCGCCCTCGGCCCGTGGCTGATCCAGGTGCTGTTCGGCGCCAAGCCGGTGCTCGGCTGCCTCGACTTCTTCTGGTTGTCCGCCGGAACCGTGGCGTACATGTTCGCGATGGTGCTCGGCCAGGCGTTGATGGTATTCAAGCGGCACAACCTTCAGCTGCTCTGCTGGGCGGTCGGCACCGCGGTCCTCGCCGGGGTGACCTTCCTGCCGGGAGAGGTGTCCACCCGCGTGATCCTTGCGTACACGGCGGGTTCCGTGGCCACCGTCCTCGGTATGCTGGCGGTTCTGAGGCAGAGTTTCGCCCGTTCGGCGACGAATTCCGCCGGTCTCGCCCAGCAGTCGGGGGACCCGGACGCCGCGGTGTCGAGCAGCCGGACGGCCGGTGACTGATCGTGTCCGCCCCTCATCTTCAGATCGCCGCGCAGCAGCGCGGGCCAGACCCCATTGATGGAGCCTCCGTGTCCCAATACGACGATGTTTGGCTGGTGATCCCGGCCTACAACGAGGGCCAGGTGATCGCCGACGTTGTGGAGGGGGCGCGAAAGACGTTCCCGAACATCGTGGTGGTCGATGACGGCAGCGGCGACGACTCCGCCAAGCACATCATGGAGACGGGCGCACACCTGGTGCGCCACCCGGTCAACCTCGGTCAGGGTGCCGCCCTCCAGACCGGCCTCGCCTACGCCCTGGCCCAGCCCGGCGCCAAGTACTTCGCCACCTTCGACGCCGACGGCCAGCACCAGACCGCCGACGTCGAGAAGATGGTCGCCCTGCTGCGGGAGGGCGACGTGGACGTCGTCCTCGGCTCGCGCTTCATCGAGCAGAACGGGCAGGTGCCGTGGATCAAGCGGGTCGTCCTGCGCACCGCGGCGACCGTCAGCCCCACCGCGCGCAAGCTCAAGCTGACCGACGCCCACAACGGCCTGCGCGTGCTGAACCGCGAGGCCGCCGGTCGGCTGCGGATCACCATGAACGGCATGGCACACGCGTCGGAGATCGTCAGCTTCCTCGCCGGCTCGGATCTGCGGGTCGCCGAACTCCCGGTGGACATCCTGTACACCGAGTACTCACGCGCCAAGGGTCAGTCCCTGATCAACGGCGTCAACATCATCTTCGACATCTCGCTGCGGGAGCGTAGCCGCCGATGAAATTCTTCTGGATCCAGCTGGTTCTCATTCTCGGCTCGGTCGCTCTCGCCTTCATGTTCATCCGGCGTTGGGACCGTGCCAACACCCGCGCCTGGAAGCGGATCGCGTTCTCGGTCTTCGTGATCGTGAACATCTATGCGGTGCTGCGCCCCACCGACGTGACCTGGCTGGCCCACCAGCTCGGCGTCGGCCGCGGCACCGACCTGGTGCTGTACGTGATGGTGCTGGCGATGGGCTTCCTGACCCTGAACACCTTCCTGCGCTTCCGCTCGCTGGAGAAGAAGCTCACCGACCTGGCGCGCACCGTGGCGATCAACGAGGGCGCCCGTCTGAACGAGGAGCGCTTCGACCTGGACCTGCCGGTCTCGGCGCCGGTCGACCGCAGCAAGGCCTGATCCCGTGGCGACCTTCGAGTTCATGCTGCCGTACTACGGCGACGTGGCGCTGATGCAGGCCGCGGTGCGGAGCATCCTCGCGCAGACCGACCGGGACTTCCGGCTGACCGTCATCGACGACGGCAAGGAGCCGGACGTCCCGGGCTGGTTCGCCTCGCTCGGCGACGACCGGGTGAGCTACCTGCGCAACGAGCAGAACCTCGGCATCACCAAGAACTTCCAGAAGTGCGTGAAGCTGTCCACGGCCGACCACGTGGTCATCATGGGCTGCGACGACCTGCTGCACCCGCACTACCTGGAGACCGTCCGGGCGATCGTCAAGGACAACCCGGACCTGGGCATGGTGCAGCCGGGCGTCGAGGTCATCGACGGCAGCGGCGAGGTCAGCCGTTCGGGCCTGGCGGACAACGTCAAGGAGAAGCTCTACGCGCCGACCGTCAAGGGCCGGCGGCTGATGGGCGGCGAGGAGCTGGCCGCCAGCGTGCTGCGCGGCAACTGGCTCTACTTCCCGTCGATCTGCTGGCGCGGCGAGGCGCTGCGCGCGGTCAACTTCCGTGACGAGTACTCGGTGATCCAGGACCTGGCCCTGGTCGTGGACCTGCTGGAGCTCGGCGAGCAGATGTTGGTGGACAACACCACCGTCGTCTTCCAGTACCGCCGGCACGCCGTCAGCGAGTCCTCGGTGCAGGCCTTCTCCGGCACCCGGTTCACCGAGGCGGAGCGGTACTTCAACGCGGTGGCCGAACGGATGGACGCCCGCGGCTGGCCGAAGGCCGCCCGTGCGGCCCGGTTCCGCAGCGCCTCCCGCCTGCACGCGCTGACCATGCTGCCGGGTGCGCTGAAGCGCGGCCAGCGGGCCGGCGCCAAGGTCCTGGTCCGCCACGCGCTGACCGGCGGAGAGCGGCACTGACCCCTCGCAAGCCCTGATGCGGCACTGGGCCGGCAGTCCGAACTCCGGACTGCCGGCCCAGCGCCGTTCGCGGTCCCGGTGGGGGTTGTCACCCGGCCGAGGGGAATCCGGCACCGGCCGAACCGTCGTTCCCGGGCGGGCCGTTGCCGTCTTTGGGGGAGGAGCGCGTTGGCTCCGGCCGATCGCCGCATGGCACACTGCCGATGCGCTTCGACGAGCGATGGCGGAAACCGTGGCGCGCCGCCCGGAGCCGGCCATGACGAGATCGTCAACTCACACAAGTAGGGAAGTGTCTCGGTGCAGCCGCTGATCGACTCTGCCCACACGTCCGACGGGCCGGACCGGGGTGAGGACGGCGGCACGCACGTGCCCGACACCCCGGTCGTGCCGGCCCGGCTGCGGGCGCTGGCCGCCCACCGCTGGTTCTGGCCGGTGGCCCTGCTGCTCGGGTACGGCGGGCAGGTGGCGTTCCGCCTGGCGCTGTCGATCCACAACTACTTCCCGTCGGTGCACGCCGACGAGGACTCCTACCTGGTGATAGCGCGGGTGCTGGCCGGCCGGCCGACCACCGAGATGCCGGTCGGGGTGGTGATCCCCGGCGGGTACCCGCTGCTGATCTCGCCGGCGCTGCGGATCGCCGACAACCCGGCCACCGCGTACCACCTGGTCATGGTCATCAACGCGGTGCTCAACGCGCTGGTGTTCCCGCTCGCCGTGGCGGCGGCGCGCCGGGTGGGCCTCTCCCGGCCGCAGGCGTACCTGGTGGGCACCGCCGTGGCCCTGGTGCCGCCGGTGATCTTCTACTCCCAGTTCGCCATGTCGGACGCCGTGCTCCCGGTGCTCCTGCTGGCCTGGCTGATTGCGATGCACGGCTGGCTCTCGCCCGGTTCGACGCACCGCCGCGCGCTGTACGCGGTGGGGATGGGCCTGGCGGCCGGCTACACGATGGCCACCCACGACCGCGGCGGCGTGGTCGTGGTGCTGACCGCGCTGGTCCTGGTCGTGGTGCTGGCCCTCGGCTGGGCGCCGCGGCTCGCCTCGCTGGCCGGCGCCGGCGCGCTCGGGGCGTCGTACCTGGGCGCGAAGCTGCTGGCCGGCTTCATCGAGAGCCGGTTCAAGGACGTGCCGCCGAGCGACGTCGGCAACAAGGTCTTCGAGAACCTCGGGGACAGCAAGTACATCGGCACGATCATCGCCCGCACCTTCGGGCAGCTGTGGTACTTCATGACCTCCACGTACGGCTTCGGGGCGATCGCCCTGGTGCTGTGCGCGGTGGTCGTGTTCCGGCGCCGGTACACGGTGGCCGAGCGGGTGGTGGCCTTCACCATGGTGGCCCTGCTGTTCGGCACCGCGCTGGCGTCCGCGGCCGGCCTGGCGGACAACGACCGGACCGACAACTGGGTGTACGCCCGGTACTGCGCGGTGCTGGTGCCGCTGTTCCTGGTGGTCGGCCTGGCCGCACTGTTCCGGGCCAGGGCCCGCGCGCTGCTGTGGATGGCGCTGGTCGGCACGGTGGCGATCGGCGTCATCCAGCTGTCGGTCGGCGCGTACGCGGGCGCCGCGCTCAAGCTCTGGGTCAGTCCGTGGACGGTGCCGGACGCCATGTTCCTGGCTTCGAGTTGGGAAGGCCTGCACCTGGCCCGGACGAGCTTCGGCGCGCTGGCGGTGCTGGCCGCCTGCCTGCTGCTGCGGGTGGCCGGAGGGCGCCGGGTGGTCGCCGCACTGGTGGCCTGCGTGGCGCTGTTCGCCGCCTACGCGACGGTCGCCGTCACCGACAACGTCTCCGGGCCGCACGCCCAGGAGCGCAAGTACCAGGCGGTCGGCGTGGCCAAGGAGGCGGGCCTGCGCAAGGGCGACAACGTCGCCCTGGACACGGACCTCGACTGGGACGCCCGAATGGCGATGGCCTACGAGGTCTACTGGGGCCGGGTCTGGTCGGAGGACCTGAAGGCCGGCTCCAACCCGCCGGAGGAGGCCACCGCGGTCCTGGCCGGCTGGTACAAGGGTGCCCTGCCGCAGGACAGCTGGCCGCACCCGGAGCCCGGCTGGCACATCGCGAAGTACAACAAGGACCGCAACTGGGTGCTCTGGCGCAAGGACTGACCGGGGTCGTCACCCCATCGGGGCCGGTGAGGTACACCTCACCGGCCCCGATTGGCATCCGGGCTGCTCCATGTGGCAGTATGTCCAAGTTGCTCGGTTGAGTGCCGATGCTGCGCGCCTCCCGCCGGGAGGACTGGAAGCGAGTCCCATGTACTCGTCGTTCCCGTGATGGCCGTCAAGCGTGAGTTCTACGCCACGGCAGCTGCGGGGCGGACGTACGGGAATCTTCCGGGAAGCGTGGGCGGGGCCTCGGCCCGGCTTTCCCCACCCTGAAAGTTCGAAACCGACGAGTTCTTCGCCGGTTTTTTGCAAGCGCGAGGGCGACACGCCCGAGCGCGGGGGTCGGAGGGGGAGTCGTGCGGCAACCAGACAGAAGGACTACTGAGTAGCCATGGCGGGACAGAAGATCCGCATCCGGCTCAAGGCCTACGACCACGAGGTCATCGACTCCTCGGCGAAGAAGATCGTCGAGACGGTGATCCGTACTGGTGCGCAGGTCGCGGGCCCGGTGCCGCTGCCCACTGAGAAGAACGTGTACTGCGTCATCCGCTCGCCGCACAAGTACAAGGACTCGCGCGAGCACTTCGAGATGCGTACTCACAAGCGTCTGATCGACATCCTCGACCCCACGCCGAAGACGGTTGACTCGCTGATGCGTCTCGACCTGCCGGCGGGCGTCGACATCGAGATCAAGCTCTGAGAGGCGCACCGAAGATGGCTAAGCAGATTAAGGGCATCCTGGGCGAGAAGCTCGGCATGACCCAGGTCTGGGACGAGAACAACCGGATCGTTCCGGTGACCGTCGTCAAGGCTGGGCCCAATGTCGTGACCCAGGTCCACACCGCCGACAGCCCGGCCGGCTACGACGCCGTCCAGATCGGCTTCGGCGAGATCGACCCCCGCAAGGTGAACAAGCCCCTCGCGGGCCACTTCGCCAAGGCCGGTGTCACCCCCCGTCGCCACCTGGTCGAGCTCCGTACCTCGGACGCTTCCGAGTACACCCTGGGCCAGGAGATCACCGCCGAGCTGTTCGAGGCGGGTGTCAAGGTCGACGTGACCGGCACCTCCAAGGGCAAGGGCTTCGCCGGTGTCATGAAGCGCCACAACTTCCGGGGCCTCGGCGCCGGTCACGGTGTGCAGCGCAAGCACCGCTCGCCCGGCTCGATCGGTGGCTGCGCCACCCCGGGTCGCGTGTTCAAGGGCGTGAGGATGGCCGGCCGGATGGGCCACGAGCGTGTGACCACCCAGAACCTGACCATCCATGCCGTTGACGCGGAGAAGGGGCTGCTCCTGATCAAGGGCGCAATCCCGGGCCCGAACGGCGGCCTCGTCCTCGTCCGCACCGCGGCGAAGGGGCTGTGAGGATATGAGCACCATTGACATCCTGTCGCCCGCGGGCGACAAGACCGGCAGCCTTGAGCTGCCGGCGGAGATCTTCGACGCGAAGGTCAGCGTTCCGCTGATGCACCAGGTCGTCGTGGCGCAGCTCGCTGCGGCCCGTCAGGGCACCCACAAGACCAAGACTCGTGCCGAGGTCCGCGGTGGCGGCAAGAAGCCGTACCGCCAGAAGGGCACCGGCCGCGCCCGTCAGGGCTCGACCCGTGCGCCGCAGTTCGCCGGCGGTGGCGTCGTGCACGGTCCCGTGCCGCGCGACTACTCGCAGCGGACCCCGAAGAAGATGATCGCCGCCGCCCTGCGCGGTGCGCTCACCGACCGGGCCCGCCACAACCGCATCCACGTCGTCACCGACGTGACCGCGACCGAGGCGCCGTCGACCAAGGCCGCCAAGAGCCTGTTCGGCAAGATCACCGACCGCAAGAACGTCCTCCTGGTCGTCGAGCGTTCGGACGAGCTGGGCCTCAAGTCCGCTCGCAACCTGCCGAACGTGCACATCCTGGACGCCGGTCAGCTGAACACCTACGACGTGCTCGTCTCCGACGATGTGGTCTTCACCCAGGCCGCCTTCGAGCGTTTCGTGGCCGGTCCGGCTGCGTCCGCCAAGGCCGTTGCCGCTGAGGGCGAGCTCGAAGGGAGCGCCGCCTGATGAGCGACGTTACGAGCAAGACGTTCACGGACCCCCGTGACGTCCTGGTGAAGCCGGTCATCTCCGAGAAGAGCTACAGCCTTCTCGACGAGAACAAGTACACGTTCATCGTGTCGCCGGGCGCCAACAAGACCCAGATCAAGCAGGCCGTCGAGGCGGTCTTCTCGGTCAAGGTCGAGGCTGTCAACACGATCAACCGTCAGGGCAAGCGCAAGCGCTCCAAGACGGGCTTTGGCAAGCGCAAGGACACCAAGCGCGCCATCGTGACGCTGGCCGAGGGCAACCGCATCGACATCTTCGGTGGTCCGGTCTCCTAACGGAGATCGTGATCGTCGATAAGGACGAGGACGAGAGAGCCAAATGGGCATCCGCAAGTACAAGCCGACTACGCCGGGCCGTCGTGGCTCCAGCGTGGCCGACTTCGTAGAGATCACGCGGTCCACGCCGGAGAAGTCGCTGGTTCGCCCCCTGCACAGCAAGGGCGGCCGTAACAACGCCGGTCGGATCACCGTTCGCCACCAGGGTGGCGGTCACAAGCGCGCCTACCGCGTGATCGACTTCCGTCGTCACGACAAGGACGGCGTGCCGGCCAAGGTCGCGCACATCGAGTACGACCCGAACCGCACCGCGCGCATCGCGCTCCTGCACTACGCGGACGGCGAGAAGCGCTACATCATCGCGCCGCGCGGCATCACGCAGGGTGACCGGATTGAGAACGGCGCTGGCGCCGACATCAAGCCGGGCAACAACCTGCCGCTCCGCAACATCCCGGTCGGTACCACCATCCACGCGGTGGAGCTGCGTCCCGGTGGCGGTGCCAAGATGGCCCGCTCCGCCGGTTCCGGCATCCAGCTGCTGGCGCGTGAGGGCAAGATGGCGCACCTGCGCATGCCCTCCGGTGAGATCCGCCTGGTGGACGCGCGTTGCCGCGCCACCGTCGGCGAGGTCGGCAACGCCGAGCAGTCGAACATCAACTGGGGCAAGGCCGGCCGTATGCGCTGGAAGGGCGTCCGCCCGACCGTGCGTGGTGTCGCCATGAACCCGATCGACCACCCGCACGGTGGTGGTGAGGGTAAGACCTCTGGTGGCCGCCACCCGGTCTCGCCGTGGGGCCAGAAGGAGGGTCGCACTCGTAGCCCGAAGAAGGCTTCGAACGCCCTCATCGTGCGCCGCCGCAAGACCAACAAGAAGCGCTAGGAGCAGGTCAGATGCCGCGCAGTCTCAAGAAGGGCCCCTTCATCGACGGCCACCTTCTCAAGAAGGTGGACGCGCAGAACGAGGCGGGTACCCAGAACGTCATCAAGACCTGGTCCCGTCGCTCCGTGATCTTCCCGGCCATGCTCGGCCACACGATCGCGGTGCACGATGGCCGTAAGCACGTCCCGGTGTTCGTCACCGAGTCGATGGTCGGCCACAAGCTCGGCGAGTTCGCTCCGACCCGCACCTTCCGTGGCCACGTGAAGGAAGACCGGAAGTCGAAGCGTCGCTAAGCCTGAGCTTGCGCGCCAAAAAGACTCAATGACTTACTCCATTAAGGGGACAACCATGGAAGCCAGGGCCCAGGCGCGGTACATCCGCGTCACGCCCATGAAGGCCCGCCGCGTGGTGGACCTCATCCGTGGCCTGCCGGCCACGGAGGCCCAGGCCGTCCTGCGTTTCGCTCCGCAGGCCGCCACCGTGCCGGTCGGCAAGGTGCTCGACAGCGCCATTGCCAACGCCGCGCACAACTACAACCACTCCAACGTGGACGACCTCGTCATCAGCGAGGCGTACGTTGACGAGGGTCCGACCCTGAAGCGGTTCCGTCCGCGTGCGCAGGGTCGTGCCTACCGGATCCGCAAGCGGACCAGCCACATCACCGTGGTCGTCAGCAGCAAGGAAGGGACCCGGTAATGGGCCAGAAGGTTAACCCGCACGGGTTCCGCCTCGGCATCAGCACGGACTTCAAGTCCCGCTGGTACGCCGACAAGCTGTACAAGGACTACGTCAAGGAAGACGTTGCCATTCGTCGCATGATGACGAAGGGCATGGAGCGCGCCGGTATCTCCAAGGTCGAGATCGAGCGCACCCGCGACCGCGTCCGCGTCGACATCCACACCGCCCGTCCCGGCATCGTCATCGGGCGTCGCGGTACCGAGGCCGACCGCATCCGCGGCGACCTCGAGAAGCTGACCGGCAAGCAGGTCCAGCTGAACATCCTCGAGGTCAAGAACCCCGAGCTGGACGCCCAGCTCGTGGCTCAGGGCGTCGCGGAGCAGCTGTCCTCGCGCGTCTCCTTCCGTCGTGCCATGCGCAAGTCGATGCAGGGCACCATGAAGTCCGGCGCCAAGGGCATCAAGGTCCAGTGCTCCGGTCGTCTCGGCGGCGCCGAGATGAGCCGTTCGGAGTTCTACCGCGAGGGTCGTGTGCCGCTGCACACCCTGCGCGCGAACGTCGACTACGGCTTCTTCGAGGCCAAGACCACCTTCGGCCGTATCGGCGTGAAGGTCTGGATCTACAAGGGCGACGTCAAGAACATCGCCGAGGTCCGCGCTGAGAACGCCGCTGCCCGCTCGGGCAACCGCCCGGCCCGTCCCGAGGGTGGTCGTCCCGCCCGCGGTGGCGAGCGCCGTGGTGGCGAGCGCGGTGGCCGCGGCCGTCGCCCCGCCGCTGCCGAGGCCCCCGCGGCCCCGGTCGCCGAGGCTCCGGCTGCCGAGAACACCGGAACGGAGGCCTGACCCCAATGCTGATCCCCCGTCGGGTCAAGCACCGCAAGCAGCACCACCCGAAGCGCCGTGGCGCTGCCAAGGGTGGCACCGAGCTCGCGTTCGGCGAGTACGGCATCCAGGCCGTCACCCCGGCCTACGTGACGAACCGGCAGATCGAGTCCGCTCGTATCGCCGTCACCCGTCACATCAAGCGTGGCGGCAAGGTCTGGATCAACATCTACCCGGACCGTCCGCTCACCAAGAAGCCGGCCGAGACCCGCATGGGTTCCGGTAAGGGTTCGCCCGAGTGGTGGATCGCGAACGTGCACCCGGGTCGGGTCATGTTCGAGCTGTCGTACCCCAACGAGAAGGTGGCTCGTGAGGCGCTGACCCGCGCAGCTCACAAGCTCCCGATGAAGTGCCGGATCATCCGGCGCGAGGCAGGTGAGAGCTGATGTCGGCCGGCACCAAGGCTGCTGACCTCCGCGAGCTGGACAACGAGGGTCTCGTTGCCAAGCTCCGTGAGGCCAAGGAGGAGCTGTTCAACCTCCGCTTCCAGGCGGCGACCGGGCAGCTCGACAACCACGGACGGCTCAAGCTCGTCCGTAAGGACATCGCGCGGATCTACACCCTGATGCGCGAGCGCGAGCTGGGCATCGAGACGGTGGAGAGCGCCTGATGACTGAGAACACCAACGAGACGCGCGGCTTCCGCAAGACCCGTGAGGGTCTCGTCGTCAGCGACAAGATGGACAAGACCGTCGTCGTCGCCGTCGAGGACCGCGTCAAGCACGCTCTGTACGGCAAGGTCATCCGCCGTACGAACAAGCTGAAGGCGCACGACGAGGCGAACGCCTGCGGCATCGGCGACCGGGTGCTCCTCGCGGAGACCCGTCCGCTGTCCGCGACGAAGCGCTGGCGCGTCGTCGAGATCCTCGAGAAGGCCAAGTAACGAAGTTGATGCGGTACGGCCGTATGTGCACCGGGTCCCTTGCGGGCGCTGGTGTGAGCAGCGGCCGGCCCGTCAGCTCTCGTTGACGATCAGGAGAAAGCTGTGATCCAGCAGGAGTCGCGACTGCGTGTCGCCGACAACACGGGCGCGAAGGAAATCCTTTGCATCCGCGTTCTCGGTGGCTCCGGTCGCCGCTACGCCGGTATCGGGGACGTCATCGTCGCGACCGTCAAGGACGCGATCCCCGGCGGTTCGGTGAAGAAGGGTGACGTCGTCAAGTGCGTCGTCGTCCGTACCGTGAAGTCGCGTCGTCGTCCGGATGGCTCGTACATCCGCTTCGACGAGAACGCCGCGGTTGTTCTGAAGAACACCGAGGGTGACCCCCGTGGCACCCGCATCTTCGGCCCGGTGGGCCGCGAGCTGCGTGACAAGAAGTTCATGAAGATCATCTCGCTTGCGCCGGAGGTGCTCTAACTCATGGCGAACAGCATGAAGATCAAGAAGGGTGACCTGGTTCAGGTCATCACCGGCAAGGACAAGGGCAAGCAGGGCAAGGTCATCCAGGCCATGCCGGCTGAGAACAAGGTCCTGGTCGAGGGTGTGAACCGGGTCAAGAAGCACACCAAGCCGGGCCCGGGCACTCAGGGTGGCATTGTCACCGTCGAGGCCCCGGTGCACGTCTCCAACGTCCAGCTGGTCGTGGAGAAGGACGGCAAGAAGGTCGTCACCCGCGTTGGCTACCGCTTCGACGACGAGGGCAACAAGATCCGCGTTGCCAAGCGAACCGGTGAGGACATCTGATGTCTGAGACGTCTGTTGAGAAGGTGACCCCCCGCCTCAAGGAGCGTTACAACTCCGAGATCAAGGGTCAGCTGCAGGAGCAGTTCTCGTACGAGAACGTCATGCTGACGCCCGGCCTGGTCAAGGTCGTCGTCAACATGGGTGTCGGCGAGGCCGCCCGTGACAGCAAGCTGATTGAGGGCGCGATCCGCGACCTGACCGCGATCACCGGTCAGAAGCCGGCCGTGACCAAGGCCCGCAAGTCCATCGCGCAGTTCAAGCTGCGCGAGGGCCAGCCGATCGGCACCCACGTCACCCTCCGCGGTGACCGCATGTGGGAGTTCCTGGACCGTCTGGTCTCGCTGGCCCTGCCGCGAATCCGTGACTTCCGTGGTCTCTCCCCGAAGCAGTTCGACGGCCGTGGCAACTACACCTTCGGTCTGACCGAGCAGGTTATGTTCCACGAGATCGACCAGGACAAGGTCGACCGTCAGCGCGGTATGGACATCACCGTCGTGACCACCGCTCAGACCGACGACGAGGGCCGGGCGCTCCTGCGCGCTCTGGGCTTCCCGTTCAAGGAGGCGTGAGCCAATGGCGAAGAAGTCCCTCATCGCGAAGTCCGAGCGCAAGCCGAAGTTCGGCGTCCGGGCCTACACCCGGTGCCAGCGCTGCGGCCGTCCGCACTCGGTGTACCGCAAGTTCGGCCTCTGCCGTGTCTGCCTCCGTGAGATGGCGCACCGCGGCGAGCTGCCGGGCGTGACCAAGAGCTCCTGGTAATCCAGAGCTTTAGGCACCGCTAGCGAAGCAGAGGTGCCCGATCCCACACCGCCCATTTTTGGGCTGCCGTACGGATTCCCGTAAGGTAGTGGGGTCGGGCCCCCTGCCACGGCTTCCCCATGGACGCCCGTGGTCCTCTTCTGGGAGGGCTCGCACCCAGTCTTACTACGACGTAGGTCCCCTGCGCTTGTGCCCCCGACGCACTCGTTCCGAGTGCGGTGGGGGGACCTGGTGCGGAGAAACCACGGCGAGAGAGGCCTGAGGCCATCATGACCATGACCGACCCCATCGCAGACATGCTCACGCGTCTGCGTAACGCGAACTCGGCGTACCACGACACCGTGGCGATGCCGGCCAGCAAGATCAAGGCGCACGTCGCCCAGATCCTGCAGCAGGAGGGGTACATCTCCTCCTACAAGGTTGAGGAGCCGACCGAGGGCGAGGTCGGCAAGAAGCTGACCATCGAGCTCAAGTTCGGCCCCAACCGTGAGCGCTCCATCGCCGGCATCAAGCGCATCAGCAAGCCGGGTCTGCGCGTTTACGCAAAGTCCACCAACCTGCCGAAGGTGCTCGGCGGCCTGGGCGTGGCGATCATCTCCACGTCCTCCGGTCTCCTCACCGACAAGCAGGCTGCCAAGAAGGGCGTAGGCGGAGAAGTTCTCGCCTACGTCTGGTAATTCGGGAAACGGAGGTACAGCAATGTCGCGCATTGGACGGCTGCCCATCCCGGTTCCCGCCGGCGTGGACGTCACCATCGATGGCCAGGCGGTCTCGGTGAAGGGCCCGAAGGGCACCCTCACCCACGTCGTCGCCGCGCCGATCGAGATCGGTAAGGGCGAGGACGGCACGCTGCTCGTCACCCGCCCCAACGACGAGCGTCTGTCGAAGGCCCTGCACGGCCTGACCCGCACGCTGGTGGCGAACATGATCACCGGCGTGACCGCGGGCTACCGCAAGTCGCTGGAGATCAGCGGTGTCGGCTACCGAGTTCTGGCGAAGGGCTCCGACATGGAGTTCCAGCTGGGCTACAGCCACCCGATCCTGGTCGAGGCCCCCGAGGGCATCTCCTTCGTCGTCGAGTCGGCCACCAAGTTCCACGTGGACGGCATCGACAAGCAGAAGGTCGGCGAGGTCGCCGCGAAGATCCGCAAGCTGCGCAAGCCCGACCCGTACAAGGCCAAGGGCGTCAAGTACGCGGGCGAGGTCATCCGCCGCAAGGTCGGAAAGAGTGGTAAGTAAGCGATGAGCGTCTCTGTCAAGATCGGCAAGGGCAACGCCTACAAGAGCGCCGCTCGCAAGCGCCGCGCGATCCGCGTTCGCAAGCGCGTCGTCGGCACCGAGGTGCGTCCGCGCCTCGTCGTGACGCGCTCGAACCGTCACATGGTCGCCCAGGTCATCGACGACGCCAAGGGTCACACCCTGGCGTCGGCGTCCACCCTCGACGTGTCCATCAAGGGCGCCGAGGGCGACAAGACCGAGCTGGCCAAGAAGGTCGGGAGCCTGGTCGCCGAGCGCGCCAAGGCCGCCGGCATCGAGTCGGTCGTCTTCGACCGCGCGGGCAACCGGTACGCCGGCCGCATCGCCGCCCTGGCGGACGCGGCTCGCGAGGCCGGGCTCGACTTCTAAGCCGCTCGTCGACTCTGTCGGCGGACGTAAACGAGAGAGGTAATTCCAATGGCTGGACCCCAGCGCCGCGGTAGCGGCGCCGGCGGTGGCACCGGCGGTGGCGAGCGGCGCGACCGTAAGCGTGACGACCGGGGCAGCGCCCCCGTCGAGAAGACCGCTTACGTCGAGCGCGTCGTCGCGATCAACCGTGTCGCCAAGGTTGTCAAGGGTGGTCGTCGTTTCAGCTTCACCGCGCTGGTCGTGGTGGGCGACGGTGACGGCACCGTGGGTGTCGGTTACGGGAAGGCGAAGGAGGTTCCGGCCGCCATCGCCAAGGGTGTTGAGGAGGCCAAGAAGAACTTCTTCAAGGTCCCCCGTATCCAGGGCACCATCCCGCACCCGATCCAGGGTGAGAAGGCCGCCGGCGTCGTGCTGCTGAAGCCCGCCGCCCCCGGTACCGGTGTTATCGCCGGTGGTCCGGTGCGCGCCGTCCTGGAGTGCGCCGGCATTCACGACATCCTGTCGAAGTCGCTCGGCTCGGACAACGCGATCAACATCGTGCACGCCACCGTGGCTGCTCTGAAGGGCCTCGTGCGCCCCGAGGAGATCGCCGCCCGTCGTGGCCTGCCGCTGGAGGACGTGGCCCCCGCTGCTCTGCTGCGGGCGCGTGCTGCAGGGGTGAGCGCCTGATGGCTCGCCTGAAGATCACGCAGACCAAGTCGTACATCGGCAGCAAGCAGAACCACCGTGACACCCTGCGTTCGCTTGGCCTCAAGCGCATGCACGATGTCGTGGTGAAGGAGGACCGTCCCGAGATCCGCGGGATGGCCCACACGGTCCGTCACCTGGTGACGGTTGAGGAGGTGGACTGATCATGGGCGACAACCCGATCAAGATCCACAACCTGCGTCCCGCCCCGGGTGCCAAGACCGACAAGATCCGCGTGGGTCGTGGTGAGGGTTCCAAGGGTAAGACCGCCGGTCGTGGTACCAAGGGCACCAAGGCCCGCTACCAGGTTCCGCAGCGCTTCGAGGGTGGCCAGATGCCGCTCCACATGCGTCTGCCGAAGCTGAAGGGCTTCAAGAACCCGTTCAAGATCACGTTCCAGGTTGTCAACCTCGACAAGCTGGCCGAGCTCTACCCGCAGGGTGGCGAGGTCACCGTCGAGAACCTGGTCGCCAAGGGCGCGGTTCGCAAGAACTCCCTCGTCAAGGTGCTCGGCACCGGCGAGGTCTCGGTCGCCCTCCAGGTGACGGTGGACGCCGTCTCCGGTTCGGCCGCCGAGAAGATCAAGGCCGCCGGCGGTACGGTCACCGAGCTCGTCTGAGCCCGCTGACCCCGTCGTACGAGCCCCGCACCTCCTTCGGGAGGTGCGGGGCTCGCGCCGTTCCCGGAGACATCCGGCCGGAAGGCGCTCGTTCTTTTGTGTGGCAAAACCGGGCATCCCGTACCCCGTGAGTGGGGGAGCGGCGGCACGCGCTTCTTCCGAGTGGCTGCGCACTGTTAGAGTCCGTGGAGTTCCCTTGTAGGCTGCGCGTAGGCTCGCCTGTGCCGTCTGTACGGGAGCCCGTACCGCAAACTCCCCATTCAGGACCGACCCTCCCGCCGACGACGTGCGGGAGGCGCAGGAGGCACCGTGCTCAGTGCGTTCGCGCGGGCGTTCCAGACGCCCGACCTGCGCAAGAAGCTGCTGTTCACGCTGGGCATCATGGTGCTGTTCCGGCTGGGCTCGCACATCCCGATCCCGGGCGTGAGCTTCACGGCCGTGAACGAGTGCGTGAAGGAGACCAAGAACAGCGGCCTCTTCGGACTCGTCAACCTGTTCAGCGGTGGCGCGCTCCTCCAGCTGACGATCTTCGCCCTCGGCATCATGCCGTACATCACGGCGAGCATCATCCTCCAGCTCCTCACCGTCGTGATCCCGCGACTGGAGATGCTGAAGAAGGAGGGACAGGCCGGCCAGGCGAAGATCACCCAGTACACCCGCTACCTGACCATCGCGCTCGCGGTGCTCCAGGGCACCGGCATCGTGGCGACGGCTTCCAGCGGCGCGCTGTTCTCCGGCTGCCCGCTGGCCAACCAGATCGTGCCGGACACCGGTGTGTTCCGGATCGCCGTCATGGTGCTCACCATGACCGCCGGCACCACGGTCATCATGTGGCTCGGTGAGCTGATCACCGACCGCGGCATCGGCAACGGCATGTCGCTGCTGATCTTCACCTCGATCGCGGCCCAGTTCCCGTCCTCGATGTGGGCGATCAAGCAGTCCGGCACCATCGGCGGCGGCTGGGTCGAGTTCCTGTCCGTGGTCGCGGTCGGCGTCATCGTCGTGATGCTGGTCATCTTCGTCGAGCAGGCCCAGCGCCGGATCCCGGTCCAGTACGCGAAGCGGATGATCGGCCGCCGGGCGTTCGGCGGTACCTCGACCTACATCCCGCTCAAGGTGAACCAGGCCGGTGTCATCCCGGTCATCTTCGCGTCCTCGCTGCTGTACATCCCCGCCCTGGTGGTCCAGCTGACCAACAGCCAAGCGGGCTGGGCCACGTGGATCCGGACGAACTTCGTCAAGGGTGACCACCCGATCTACATGGCCACCTACTTCCTGCTGATCGTCTTCTTCGCCTTCTTCTACGTCGCCATCTCCTTCAACCCCGAAGAAGTTGCCGACAACATGAAGAAGTATGGTGGGTTCATCCCGGGTATCCGGGCCGGCCGACCGACGGCCGAGTACCTGAACTACGTGCTGACCCGAATCACGTGGCCGGGTTCGCTCTACCTGGGCCTGATCGCGTTGATCCCGATGATCGCCCTGGTCGCCTTCGGACAGCAGACCAACTTCCCGTTCGGCGGCACCAGCGTGCTCATCGTCGTCGGCGTCGGACTCGAAACTGTGAAGCAGATCGAGAGCCAGCTCCAGCAGCGCAATTACGAAGGGTTCCTCCGCTGATGCGTATCGTCCTCGTTGGTCCTCCCGGGGCCGGGAAGGGTACTCAGGCGCACCTGCTCGCCAAGACCCTGTCCATTCCCCACATCTCCACCGGCGACCTGTTCCGTGCGAACATCAGCCAGGGCACCCCGTTGGGGCTCGAGGCCAAGAGCTACATGGACGCGGGACACCTGGTGCCGGACGAGGTCACCATCGGGATGGCCAAGGACCGGATGCTCCAGGAGGACGCCGCCAACGGCTTCCTGCTCGACGGCTTCCCCCGCAACCTCGGGCAGGCCAAGGCGCTGGACGAGTTCCTCGCCGAGCAGGGCATCAAGCTGGACGGCGTGCTGGACCTGGAGGTCCCCGAGGACGAGGTCGTCCGCCGGATCGCCGGCCGCCGCCTGTGCCGCAACGACGGTGGCCACGTCTTCCACGTGGACTACAACCCGCCGAAGGCCGAGGGCGTCTGCGACGAGTGCGGCGGCGAGCTGTACCAGCGCTCGGACGACACCGAGGAGAAGGTGCGCACGCGCCTGGAGGTCTACCACACGGAGACCGAGCCGATCATCGACTACTACGTCCAGCAGGGCCTGGTGGCGACGATCTCGGCCCTCGGCAAGGTGGACGAGGTCACCGCCCGCTCGATCGAGGCGCTGAAGCAGGACAGCTGAGTCTCTCGGCGAACGTACGACGGTACGGCCGGATCGCCCGCCCAGCGCGGGCGGCCCGGCCGTTTCGGCGTCGTACGGTGGTACCAGTGGTAATCCGGACTTGGAAGGCGTGACCAGATGGTGGAGATCAAGACCCCCGAGCAGATCGCGAAGATGCGAGCGGCCGGGCTGGTCGTCGCCGAGGCCCTGAAGGCCTGCCGCGAGGCGGTCGCCCCCGGGGTGACCACTCAGGAGCTCAACGACATCGCGGACAAGGTCATCACCGACCACGGCGCCACCTCGAACTTCCGCGCCCACCACGGCGGGCTCTGGTTCCCGGGCGTGATCTGCGCGTCGGTGAACAACGAGGTCGTGCACGGCATCCCGGGCGAGCGGGTGCTCCAGGAGGGCGACGTCATCTCGATCGACTGCGGCGCCATCCTGGACGGCTGGCACGGCGACTCGGCGATCACCGTCGCGGTCGGCGAGGTCCGCCCGGAGGTCGAGATGCTGAGCCGCGTCACCGAGGGCTCGATGTGGGCCGGCATCGCCCAGATGAAGAAGAACAACCGCCTGGTGGACGTCTCCAAGGCGATCGAGGGCTACATCCGCCGCCAGCCGCTGCCTCCGAAGGGCAAGTGGGGCATCACCGAGGGCTACGGCGGCCACGGCATCGGCACCGCGATGCACATGGAGCCGCACGTGCTGAACTACGTCGAGCGCGGCCGCGGCAAGGGCCCGAAGCTGGTCCCCGGCACCGTGCTGGCGATCGAGCCGATGGTCTCGCTCGGCACCCCGCACACCGCCGTGCTCGACGACGAGTGGACGGTCGTCACCAACGACGGCACCTGGGCCTCGCACTGGGAGCACTCGGTGGCCGTCACCGAGCAGGGCCCGCTGGTGCTGACGGCCTTCGACGGCGGCAAGGCGGAACTGGCCAAGCTGGGCATCACCGCAGCTCCGGACCCCCTCGCGTAGTCGTGGCGGCACCCGACTGCCGCTGCTGACAAGGGATCAGAGCCCTGGAGGTTTGGACCTCCAGGGCTTTTGTCCTATTTTTATCCGCTGGCAGTGGTCCGCTGCGGCCTGACTGGTTTACGAGCGAAGCAGGAGAGAGCGCGTGCTCAAGGGATTCCGCGACTTCATGATGCGCGGCAACGTCGTCGACATGGCGGTCGGCGTGGTCATCGGTGCCGCGTTCACCGCGGTGGTGACCGGGTTCGTGTCCGCCTTCCTCACCCCGCTGGTGGGTGTGGTGGTCGGCGCGGCCGGCGACTTCAGCTCGTACAAGGCGCACATCGCCGGAGTGACCTTCCCGTACGGGCAGTTCCTCAACGTGCTGATCGCGTTCTTCATGACCGCCGCGGTGCTGTACTTCTGCGTGGTGCTGCCGATCACCAAGGCGACCGTGCGCTACATGCCGAAGAAGCCGAAGGCGGCGAAGCGCCCCTGCCCCGAGTGCCTGACCGAGATCCCGCAGGCCGCCCGCCGCTGCTCGGCCTGCACCGCCCACGTCGAGCCGCTGACGGCCGCTGCCGGGGCCTGACGTAGCAGATGTGACGGCGACCGCTTTCAGGAGCCCCGTTTTGGTCCATCGCACGCGCTGGCGTAGGATGGACCGTCGGCTCACTCGTAGCGTGCTCCAGCACGCCCTCTTCCCTTCGGGGGCGGGGTGAACCCAGGTTCGCACGAGCGTTCCGCATACGGTAGCCGGTCCCGGAAGGTGGATCTCGCAGTTCATGGCTAAGAAGCAAGGCGCCATTGAGATCGAGGGCACCGTGATCGAGTCTCTTCCGAACGCGATGTTCAAGGTCGAGCTGCAGAACGGTCACAAGGTCCTCGCGCACATCAGTGGCAAGATGCGCATGCACTACATCCGCATCCTGCCGGACGACCGGGTCGTCGTGGAGCTCAGCCCCTACGACCTCACGCGCGGGCGGATCGTCTACCGCTACAAGTAAGAACGTCAGATCTAGACCCGGAGAACCTGAAACATGAAGGTCAAGCCGAGCGTCAAGAAGATCTGCGACAAGTGCAAGGTGATCCGCCGCCACGGCCGGGTCATGGTGATCTGCGACAACCTGCGCCACAAGCAGCGCCAGGGCTGATCTCTCCCCAGCATTTCTCGTAGTACTTCGCGCGACGCGAAAACGTCATGAGTGGGCTACCCGATCCGATCCGCGAGGAACGGACTGCCGCCCCCGGTCAGAGGCCGGGGCTCCCTCACCGTGAGGTGTCGGAGTAGGTAGCACGCAAGACCTCTGAAGAACCACAGGAGCCTTGAATGGCACGCCTCGCCGGCGTTGATCTCCCCCGTGAGAAGCGGATCGAGATCGCCCTCACCTACGTGTACGGCATCGGCCGTACCCGCGCCCAGCAGACCCTCTCCGAGACCGGTGTCAACCCGGATGTCCGCGTTCGCGACATCTCCGAGGACGACCTGGTCAAGCTGAGCCAGTACATCGACGCCAACTACACGGTCGAGGGTGACCTCCGCCGTGAGGTGGCCGCCGACATCCGCCGCAAGGTCGAGATCGGCTGCTACGAGGGTCTGCGTCACCGCCGTGGCCTGCCGGTCCGCGGTCAGCGCACCCACACCAACGCGCGTACCCGCAAGGGCCCGCGTCGCGCGATCGCCGGCAAGAAGAAGCCGGGCAAGAAGTAGTCCGTCCCGTAACCGGACATCCCTCCGGCCCGCGGGTCAGCGGACCGACCACCTCAGTAGGAGAACAGACTTATGCCCCCCAAGGGTCGTCAGGCTGCCGGCGCGAAGAAGATCCGCCGCAAGGAAAAGAAGAACGTCGCTCACGGCCACGCGCACATCAAGAGCACGTTCAACAACACCATCGTCTCGATCACGGACCCGTCCGGCAACGTGATCTCCTGGGCCTCCGCCGGCCACGTCGGCTTCAAGGGCTCGCGCAAGTCCACCCCGTTCGCCGCGCAGATGGCCGCCGAGGCCGCTGCCCGTCGCGCGCAGGAGCACGGCATGCGCAAGGTTGACGTCTTCGTGAAGGGTCCGGGCTCCGGCCGCGAGACCGCGATCCGTTCGCTCCAGGCCACCGGCCTGGAGGTCGGCTCGATCCAGGACGTCACCCCCACCCCGCACAACGGCTGCCGTCCGCCGAAGCGCCGCCGCGTCTGACGCAGCGCCTTCGGGCACGCTGGGTTCTGTGTTAAACCTCGTACGGGCTCCCGTTCCACACGGGAGCCCGTACGCTTGGCGTGAGGCCACCGCCTCATGGCCATTCGTTCGGCGTCAAATAGTGGGCGCCGAAGACTGGAGGATCAAAACATGCTCATCGCTCAGCGTCCCTCGCTGACCGAAGAGGTCGTCGACGAGTTCCGCTCGCGGTTCGTGATCGAGCCGCTGGAGCCGGGCTTCGGCTACACCCTCGGCAACTCCCTGCGCCGCACGCTCCTGTCGTCGATCCCGGGTGCCGCTGTCACCAGCATCCGCATCGACGGTGTCCTGCACGAGTTCACCACCGTGCCGGGCGTCAAGGAGGACGTGACCGACCTCATCCTCAACATCAAGCAGCTGGTCGTCTCCTCGGAGCACGACGAGCCGGTCGTGATGTACCTGCGCAAGCAGGGCCCGGGTGTCGTCACCGCCGCCGACATCGCCCCGCCGGCGGGTGTCGAGGTGCACAACCCCGAGCTGATCCTCGCCACCCTGAACGGCAAGGGCAAGCTGGAGATGGAGCTGACCGTCGAGCGCGGTCGCGGCTACGTCTCCGCCGTCCAGAACAAGGCCTCCGGCCAGGAGATCGGCCGCATCCCGGTCGACTCGATCTACAGCCCGGTGCTGAAGGTCACCTACAAGGTCGAGGCCACCCGTGTCGAGCAGCGGACCGACTTCGACAAGCTGATCGTCGACGTCGAGACCAAGCCCGCCATGCGTCCGCGCGACGCCATGGCCTCGGCCGGCAAGACCCTGGTGGAGCTGTTCGGCCTCGCCCGCGAGCTGAACATCGACGCCGAGGGCATCGACATGGGCCCGTCCCCGACGGACGCCGCCCTGGCCGCCGACCTGGCGCTGCCGATCGAGGAGCTGGAGCTCACCGTCCGCTCCTACAACTGCCTCAAGCGCGAGGGCATCCACACCGTGGGTGAGCTCGTCGCCCGCTCCGAGGCCGACCTGCTCGACATCCGCAACTTTGGTGCGAAGTCGATCGACGAGGTCAAGGCGAAGCTGGCCGGCATGGGCCTGGCCCTCAAGGACAGCCCGCCCGGGTTCGACCCGACCGCTGCCGCCGACGCCTTCGGCGCCGACGACCTCGACGACTCGCACTTCGCCGAGACCGAGCAGTACTAAGAGATTTGGCCGCGGGGGCGGTTCCACGGAGCCGCCCCCGTCGTCATGAAAGCCGTACGGGCACAGTGCCCGTACGCCCGCTGCGGTACCTGGTACGGCCGCAGTCGGAGATTCGAGGAGTAATTCCATGCCGCGTCCCACCAAGGGTGCCCGCCTGGGCGGTGGCCCGCACCACGAGCCGCTGCTGCTCGCCGGTCTGGCCCGTGAGCTGTTCCAGTACGGCCGCATCACCACCACCGAGGCCAAGGCCCGCCGCCTGCGCCCGCTGGCGGAGAAGCTGATCACCAAGGCGAAGAAGGGCGACATCCACAACCGTCGCCTGGTGCGCAAGACGATCACCGACATCGCCGTGCTGCACACCCTCTTCACCGAGATCGCGCCGCGCTACGAGAACCGCCCGGGTGGCTACACCCGCATCACCAAGATCGGTCCCCGTCGTGGCGACAACGCCCCGATGGCCGTGATCGAGCTGGTCGAGGCGCTGACCGTCGCGCAGACCGCCGTCGGCGAGGCCGAGGCCGCCACCAAGCGCGCCGTCAAGGAGGCCGAGGAGGCCAAGGTCGAGGAGACCAAGGCCGACGAGGCTGCCGAGGCCGAGCAGGCCTGACACCTCCAGGTGTTCGCGGGCCCGCTTCCCCAGCGATGGGGGAGCGGGCCCGTTCCCGTCCTTTGGCCGATCAGAGCAGTCCGGGAGAAGAGAAGCAGTGGTCAACGATTGCGCCGAGCAGCCGCCGGTGAAGGACGGCCCGGCCGACGGGTACGTCCGGGTCCGGCTCGACCTCGCCTACCAGGGCGCCGAGTTCTCCGGCTGGGCCCGCCAGAAGGGCGGCCGCCGGACGGTCCAGGAGGAGATCGAGAGCGCGCTCCAGGTCGTCACCCGCAGCTCGGAGCTGTTCCCGCTGACCGTCGCCGGCCGCACCGACGCCGGGGTGCACGCCCGCGGCCAGGTCGCCCACGTCGACCTGCCGGCCGAGCTGTGGGCGGCGCACCGGGAGAAGCTGCTGCGCCGGCTGGCCGGCCGGCTCCCCGGGGACGTCCGGATCTACCGGGTCGGCGAGGCGCCGCCCGGGTTCGACGCCCGCTTCTCGGCGATCTGGCGCCGGTACGCCTACCGGGTCGCCGACCACCCCGGCGGGGTGGACCCGCTGCTGCGCGGCCACGTGCTCTGGCACGACCGGCCGCTGGACATCGACAGGATGAACGCGGCCGCGCAACTGCTGCTCGGCGAGCACGACTTCGCCGCGTACTGCAAGAAGCGCGAGGGCGCCACCACCATCCGCACCCTGCTGGAGCTGCACTGGGACCGCGTCCCGGTGGACTCCTACGCCGCCCAGGAGGGCTCGCTCGCGGTCGCCACCGTCCGGGCCGACGCCTTCTGCCACAACATGGTCCGGGCGCTGGTCGGCGCGATGCTGCTGGTCGGTGACGGGCACCGGCCGGTGGAGTTCCCCGGCGAGGTGCTGGCCGGCGGGGTGCGCAACTCCGCCGTCAACGTGATCCGGCCGTACGGGCTCACGCTGGAGGAGGTCGGCTACCCGCCGGACGACCAGCTGGCCGAGCGCAACCGGCTGGCCCGGCGGATGCGGACCCTGCCCGGGCAGCCCGCCCCCGCGTAATCCGTTTTGGCCGGAGGCGTCCGCTTGCGAGAATCGTCCGCATGGGACACGTCGAGATTTCGCACCTGGAGTACTACCTGCCGGACGGGCGGGTGCTGTTCGACGACGCGTCCTTCCGGGTCGGCGAGGGCGCCGCGGTCGCCCTGGTCGGCGCCAACGGGGCCGGCAAGACCACCCTGCTGAGGATGATCGCGGGGGACATCCAGCCGCACGGCGGCTCGGTGACGATCAGCGGCGGGCTCGGCGTGATGCGCCAGTTCGTCGGCACCACCGGCCGCGAGGACCAGGGGTCCACCCCCGGCGCCCTGCCGGCCGACGCCTCGGTGCGCGACCTGCTGGTGTCGGTCGCCCCGGAGCGGATCGCCAAGGCGGCCCGCGCGGTGGACGCCGCCGAGCTGGCGATGATCGCCCAGGACGACGAGAAGACGCAGATGGCCTATGCCCAGGCGCTCTCCGACTGGGCCGACGTCGGCGGTTACGACTACGAGACCGACTGGGACGTCTGCACCATGGCGGCCCTCGGCATGCCCTTCGACAAGGCCCAGTGGCGCGGTCTGAACACCCTCTCCGGCGGCGAGCAGAAGCGGCTCGTCCTGGAGGCGCTGCTGCGCGGCCCGGAGGAGGTGCTCCTGCTCGACGAGCCCGACAACTACCTGGACGTCCCGGCGAAGCGCTGGCTGGAGGAGGCCATCAAGGCCACCCCGAAGACGGTCCTGTTCATCTCGCACGACCGCGAGCTGCTCTCCAAGACCGCCGACAAGATCATCAGTGTCGAGTCCGGCGCGGCCGGCAGCAGCGTCTGGGTGCACGGCGGCGGCTTCGACACCTTCCACGAGGCCCGCAAGGCCCGCTTCGAGCGCTTCGAGGAGCTGCGCCGCCGCTGGGACGAGGAGCACGCCAAGCTCAAGAAGCTGGTCGTCACCCTGCGTCAGGCCGCCTCCGTCAGCCACGACATGGCCTCCCGCTACTCCGCGGCGCAGACCAGGCTGAAGAAGTTCGAGGACGCCGGCCCGCCGGAGGCGCCGCCGCGCGAGCAGTCCATCACCATGCGGCTCAAGGGCGGGCGCACCGGCGTGCGCGCCTTCACCATGGAGCAGCTGGAGCTCACCGGCCTGATGCAGCCCTTCGACCTGGAGGTCTTCTACGGCGAGCGGGTCGCGGTGCTGGGCGCCAACGGCGCCGGCAAGTCGCACCTCCTGCGGCTGCTGGCCGGTGACGGGACGGTCGCGCACACCGGCGAGTGGAAGCTCGGCGCCCGGGTCGTCCCCGGCCACTTCCGGCAGACCCACGCCCACCCGGAGCTGTTCGGCCGCACCGTGCGGTCGATCGTCGAGGAGGAGCACGCGCTCAGCCGCGGCGCCGCGATGGGGGCGCTGCGCCGGTACGAGCTGGACCGTCAGGAGGAGCAGAAGTTCGAGTCGCTGTCCGGCGGGCAGCAGGCCCGGCTGATGATCCTCAAGCTCGAACTCTCCGGCGTGACGGCCCTGTTGCTCGACGAGCCGACCGACAACCTGGACCTGGAGAGCGCCGAGGCCCTGCAGGCCGGCCTGGAGGCCTTCGACGGCACCGTGCTGTGCGTCACCCACGACCGCTGGTTCGCCAAGACCTTCGACCGCTTCCTGGTGTTCGGCGCGGACGGCCGGGTGTACGAGTCGTCGGAGCCGGTCTGGGACGTGACCCGGGTGGAGCGCGAACGCTGAGTGACGGCCGCGCCTTCGGCGGGAGGGGCCCAGGCGATTTTTGACCCGTTCCGGTCGTGCCGGTAACCTGGACGCTTGATGTGCGTATTGGCTCGCTCTATCTCACGTGAGAGGTCGGTACGCCGGAGACATCAGGTCGTCGACCAGCGGTCCCCCTTGAATTGCGTCCAAGGATGGCCAGGCTGCTCTTCCGTCCGGGTGCTCCTGTCAGGACTCACTCACTGAAAAGCGAAGGCTACGACCGTGCGTACGTACAGCCCCAAGCCCGGCGACGTCCAGCGTCAGTGGCACGTCATCGACGCGACCGACGTCGTGCTCGGCCGCCTGGCTTCCCAGGCCGCCAACCTCCTCCGGGGCAAGCACAAGGCGATCTACGCGCCGCACGTTGACACTGGTGACTTCGTCATCATCATCAACGCCGACAAGGTGCACCTGTCCGGTAACAAGAAGACCCAGAAGCTGGCCTACCGCCACTCGGGCTTCCCGGGCGGTCTCCGCTCGGTGCGCTACGACGACCTCCTGGACAAGAACCCGGAGAAGGCCGTCGAGAAGGCCATCAAGGGCATGATCCCCAAGAACAGCCTGGGCCGCCAGATGCTCTCGAAGCTGAAGGTCTACTCGGGCGACCAGCACCCGCACGCTGCCCAGCAGCCGGTGCCGTTCGAGATCACCCAGGTCGCGCAGTAATTCGGCCACCAAGCCCCCCAACACTGAAAAGAGCTGAGGAACACCGTGGCCGAGACCACTGAAACCCTTGAGGTCGACTTCGACGAGACCGTCGTCGAGGGCGAGTACACCTCCGAGGAGAGCTACACCTCCGAGTCCCTGGCCGGCCGCTTCGGCGAGGCCGTCCCGGGCGCCGGCCTGGGCCGTCGCAAGGAGGCGATCGCCCGCGTGCGCATCGTCCCCGGCACCGGCCAGTGGAAGATCAACGGTCGCACCCTTGAGGGCTACTTCCCCAACAAGGTGCACCAGCAGACCGTGAACGAGCCCTTCAAGCTCCTGGAGCTGGACGGCCGTTACGACGTCGTCGCCCGCATCAGCGGTGGCGGCGTCTCCGGCCAGGCCTACGCGCTGCGCCTCGGCGTCGCCCGTGCCCTGAACGAGGCCGACGTGGACAACAACCGCGGCGCGCTGAAGAAGGCCGGCTTCCTGACCCGTGACGCCCGCGCCGTCGAGCGCAAGAAGGCCGGTCTGAAGAAGGCCCGCAAGGCGCCGCAGTACAGCAAGCGCTAATCGCCTCTCCGGGGGTGCGGTCCGCCCTGGCGGCGCACCCCCTGGTTGCGCGAAACCGTCGCCCCGGAGTACCCCGTGTACTCCGGGGCGACGTGTTCCCCGGCTATGGTGCGGCGGCCGGGATCATCGGTTGGGTTCCGAGCAGTGGTGATGGAGGACGGGACAGTGGGACGACTCTTCGGTACGGACGGCGTACGCGGGGTGGCCAACGAGGGCCTGACGGCGGAGCTGGCGCTCGGCCTGTCGGTCGCGGCGGCCCATGTGCTCGGCGAGGCCGGAGCCTTCGACGGCCACCGGCCGGTCGCGGTGGTCGGCCGTGACCCGCGCGCCTCGGGCGAGTTCCTGGAGGCCGCCGTCATCGCCGGTCTGGCGAGCGCCGGCGTCGACGTCCTGCGGGTCGGCGTCCTGCCCACCCCGGCCGTGGCGTACCTCACCGGCGCGCTCGGCGCCGACTTCGGCGTGATGCTGTCCGCCAGCCACAACGCCATGCCGGACAACGGCATCAAGTTCCTCGCCCGCGGCGGCCACAAGCTGGACGACCGGATCGAGGACGCGATCGAGGCCCACTACCACAAGCACACGCTCGGCGACGAGGACTGGAACCGTCCGACCGGCGCGGCCGTCGGCCGGGTGCGCGAGTACACCGAGGGCTTCGACAAGTACGTCGCCCACCTGATCGGCGTGCTGCCCAACCGCCTGGACGGCATCAAGGTCGTCATCGACGGCGCCCACGGCGCGGCCGCCTACGTCGCCCCCGAGGCCTTCGCCCGGGCCGGTGCCGAGGTGGTCCACACCCTGGGGGCCGAGCCCACCGGCCTCAACATCAACGACGGCGTCGGCTCCACCCACCTGGACCGGCTGCGCGCCGCGATGACGGAGCACCGGGCGGACCTGGGCATCGCCCTGGACGGCGACGCCGACCGCTGCCTGGCCGCCGACGCCGAGGGCAACGAGGTGGACGGCGACCAGATCATCGCCATCCTCGCGGTCGCCATGAAGGAGGCCGGCACCCTGCGCCGCAACACCGCGGTGGCCACCGTGATGTCCAACCTCGGCTTCAAGCTGGCGATGGAGCGCGAGGGCGTCGAGCTGGTGGAGACCGCCGTCGGCGACCGCTACGTGCTGGAGGCGATGAAGGAGCACGGCTTCGCGCTGGGCGGCGAGCAGTCCGGCCACGTGATCCTGCTGGACCACGCCACCACCGGTGACGGCACCCTGACCGGCCTGATGCTGGGCGCCCGGCTGGCCGCCACCAAGCAGCCGCTGGCCGACCTGGCCGCTGTGATGACCCGGCTGCCGCAGGTGCTGATCAACGTCAAGGGCGTCGACAAGTCCCGGGTGAGGACCAGCACCGAGCTGGCCGCCGCGGTCGCCGGGGCCGAGGCCGAGCTGGGCTCCACCGGCCGGGTGCTGCTGCGCCCGTCGGGCACCGAGCCGCTGGTCCGGGTGATGGTCGAGGCCGCCGACCCGGCGCAGGCCGAGACGGTCGCCCAGCGGCTGGCCGAGGCGGTACGCACCCACCTGGGCTGAGCCCCGGAGACGGCGAAGGGCCCCCGCGCGCCGCGGGGGCCCTTCGCCGTGCGCTCAGAGCTTGCGCAGCAGCGCCCGGCGGACCTTGTGGTCCGGACCCTTCTGGAGGACCAGGGTGGCCCGGCCGCGGGTCGGCAGCACGTTCTCCAGCAGGTTGGGCCTGTTGATGGTGCGCCAGACCTGCCGGCCGTACTCCATCGCCTCCTCCTCCGGCACCTCGGTGAAGCGGCGGAAGTAGGAGTTCGGGTCCTGGAAGGCGGTCTGCCGCAGTTTGCGGAAGCGGTCCAGGTACCAGTGCTCGATGTCGTCGGTCCGGGCGTCGACGTAGATCGAGAAGTCGAAGTAGTCGGCCACCGCGAGGCGGGTGCGGCCGTCGGTGCCGGGCAGGGCCGGCTGGAGCACGTTCAGGCCCTCGACGATCAGGATGTCCGGGCGCTCCACGGTCAGCCGCTCGCCCGGCACGATGTCGTACACCAGGTGCGAGTAGACCGGCGCGCTGACCCGCTCCCTGCCCGCCTTCACGTCCGCGACGAAGCGCATCAGCGCCCGGCGGTCGTACGACTCCGGGAAGCCCTTGCGGGCCATCAGGCCGCGGCGGCGCAGCTCCGCGTTGGGCAGCAGGAAGCCGTCGGTGGTGACCAGTTCGACCCGGGGGTGCTCGGGCCAGCGGGCGAGCAGCGCCTGGAGCAGTCGGGCGGTGGTGGACTTGCCGACGGCGACGGAGCCGGCCACGCCGATGATGAACGGGGTGCGGGTGCGCTCGGTGTCCGGGGTGTCCAGGAAGGTGCCCAGCGCGCCGCGCAGGTCGTGCGTGGCGTGGATGTACAGGTTCAGCAGGCGCGACAGCGGCAGGTAGACGTCGCGGACCTCGTCCAGGTCGAGGGCGGTACCGAGGCCGCGCAGCCGCTCCACCTCCTCGGCGCTCAGCGGCAGCGGCGTACGCTCGCGCAGCGCGCTCCACTCGGCCCGGCTGAGGTCCACGTAGGGGGACGGTGACGGGCCGGGCGTGGCGGCGCCCCGCGTACAGAGTTCGGTCAGCACATGCTCCATTGTGAGCCGTAGCGGCGTTCACAGTGGCTGTGGTGTCGGTCACGCAGCGTTCCCGCGCGGCGGGAATGCGGTCGCAGAACCGCCCTTATGCTGGCACGCATGTGCGGAATTGTTGGATATGTGGGCGCTCAGTCCGCCCTCGATGTAGTAATCGCCGGCCTGCAGCGCCTGGAGTACCGGGGTTACGACTCGGCCGGCGTCGCAGTGCAGGTCCAGGACTCCGAGGGGCAGTGGAGCCTGGCCACCGACAAGCGGGCGGGCAAGCTCGCCAACCTGGAGAAGTCGCTCGCCGAGGCCCCTCTGCCCGGCGGCACCACCGGCATCGGCCACACCCGCTGGGCCACCCACGGCGGCCCGACGGACGCCAACGCCCACCCCCACCTGGACGACCACCAGCGGGTGGCCGTGGTGCACAACGGCATCATCGAGAACTTCGCCCAGCTGCGGGCCGAGATCGCCGAGCGCGGCCACACCCTCCGGTCCGAGACCGACACCGAGGTCGTCGCCCACCTGCTGGGCGAGGCCTACACGGGTGACCTCGCCGAGGCCATGCGGGTGGTCTGCCGTCGACTGGAGGGTGCCTTCACCCTCGTCGCCGTGCACGCGGACGCGCCGGACGTGGTCGTCGGTGCCCGCCGCAACTCGCCGCTGGTGGTCGGCCGCGGCGAGGGCGAGAACTTCCTCGCCTCGGACGTCGCCGCCTTCATCGCCCACACCCGCGAGGCGATCGAGCTGGGCCAGGACCAGGTGGTCGAGCTGCGCCGGGAGGGCGTGACCGTCACCAACTTCGACGGCACCCCCGCCGACGTGCGCGAGTACCACGTCGACTGGGACGCCTCCGCCGCCGAGAAGGGCGGCTACGACTACTTCATGCTCAAGGAGATCGCCGAGCAGCCGAAGGCGGTCGCCGACACCCTGCTCGGCCGGATCGGCACCGACGGCCGGCTGACCCTGGACGAGCTGCGGATCTCCGACGCCGACCTGCGCTCGGTCGACAAGGTCGTCATCGTGGCCTGCGGCACGGCCTTCCACGCCGGCATGATCGCCAAGTACGCCATCGAGCACTGGACCCGCATCCCCTGCGAGGTCGAGGTCGCCTCCGAGTTCCGCTACCGCGACCCGATCATGGGCCCGGGCACGCTGGTCATCGCCATCTCGCAGTCCGGCGAGACCATGGACACCCTGATGGCCCTGCGGCACGCCCGTGAGCAGGGCGCCAAGGTGCTGGCGATCTGCAACACCAACGGCTCCACCATCCCGCGCGAGTCGGACGCAGTGCTGTACACCCACGCCGGCCCGGAGGTCGCGGTCGCCTCCACCAAGGCGTTCCTGACCCAGCTGGTCGCCTGCTACCTGGTCGCCCTGTACCTGGGCCAGGTGCGCGGCACCAAGTGGGGCGACGAGATCTTCGCCGTCATCAAGGAGCTCGGCGACGCGCCGAAGCAGGTCGAGCAGGTCCTGGAGACCATGGAGCCGGTGCGCGAGCTGGCCCGCTCGCTGGCCGACGCCCGCTCGGTGCTGTTCCTCGGACGTCACGTCGGCTTCCCGGTGGCCCTGGAGGGCGCGCTCAAGCTCAAGGAGCTGGCGTACATGCACGCCGAGGGCTTCGCGGCGGGCGAGCTCAAGCACGGCCCGATCGCGCTGATCGAGGAGGGGCTGCCGGTCGTGGTGGTCGTGCCCTCGCCGCGCGGGCGGTCGATCCTGCACGACAAGATCGTCTCCAACATCCAGGAGATCCGGGCCCGCGGCGCCCGCACGATCGTGATCGCCGAGGAGGGCGACGAGGCGGTCGTCCCGTACGCGGACCACCTGATCCGCATCCCGGTCACCCCGGTGCTGCTCCAGCCGCTGGTCTCCACCGTCCCGCTCCAGGTCTTCGCCTGCGAGCTGGCCACGGCCAAGGGTCACGAGGTCGACCAGCCGCGCAACCTGGCGAAGTCGGTCACCGTCGAGTAGTCCCGCGTTCGTCGGCAACGGCGCCCCTGCGGTGGCTGCGTCCTACCGCAGGGGCGCCGTGTCGAGCGTGAAGGAGAACGGAGTGGGCAGGTCGATCGTCTTGCCGAACTCGACCTTGCTCTGGGTGATGTAGTCCCCGTCCTCAGGGTTGGTGAACAGCGTGACCGTGCCGTCGCTGCGGTCGATCAGCAGGTAGCACGGGATGCCGGCGGCGGCGTATCCCGTTCGCTTGGGCTCGCGGTCCTTGTGTGGGTTGGTCGGGGTGACCTCGAAGACGAGGAGGACGTCGTCCGCCGGGGCCCAGGAATCCAGATGGTCGAAGTGGTCGGCCGGAACGACGGTGCCGTCGGGGATGAACCGGCCTTTGGGGGTGATCAGGCCCTTGACCCCCGCGATGTCCAAATCGATCGCGGCGTTCCGAAAGAACTGCTTGGCGAGTTTCGAGACCGCGCCCTCGTGTTGTCCATCCGGTGGCGGCGTCACGACGATCTCCCCTTCGATGAATTCGGCCTTGCTTCCCAGCGGGGTGTCCAGCTCCAGAAACGCCTGGAGGAGGCTGTCCTCGCCCAGCGGGTGCTCGACTGCCGGCATGGCGACCATGGCCCTCTCCCTCTTGCTGGTTCGTACCGAACCACAAGGTAGGTGCACGGACTCAAGCAGGTGGGGGATCGAAGTGGTTGTCACTCGAAAGTGTGCCGCAGGCCCGGCCCCCGCGGGGCGGGGGCGCGGGTTAGCGTCGGCGGTACGTCGACTGCTGAAGGAGCCCTGCCATGCGTCATGCACACCGGGTGGAAGCCGTCCGGGCCGCGGAGGCCGCGCTGATGGCGCGGCTGCCGGAGGGGACGTTGATGCAGCGGGCGGCCGCCGGACTGGCGGCGACCTGCACCCGGCTGCTGACCCGGCGCCGGGGGAGGGTGTACGGCAGCCGGGTGACGGTGCTCGCGGGCAGCGGGGACAACGGGGGTGACGCCCTGTACGCCGGGGCCGCGCTGGCCCGGCGCGGGGCGCGGGTGACGGCGGTGCTGCTGGCGCCGGAGAAGGCGCACCCGGGCGGGCTGGCCGCGCTGCGGGCCGTCGGCGGACGGGTGACGGTGGAGCAGGCAGTCGGCCTGGCCGACTTCTCGCGCGCGGACCTGGTGCTGGACGGCATCGTCGGCATCGGCGGCCGGGGCGGGCTGCGCCCGGAGGCCCGGCCGTACGCGCAGGCCCGGCGGTCCGGGATCGTGGTGGCGGTGGACCTGCCGAGCGGGGTGGACGCCGACACCGGCGAGGTGCCGGGTGCGGCCCTGCGCGCGGACGTCACGGTCTGCTTCGGCACCTACAAGCCCGGGCTGCTGGTCGACCCGGGGGCCGAGTACGCGGGCGCCGTGCAGCTGGTCGGCATCGGGCTGGAGCTGCCCGCCGCGGAGGTGACGGCGCTCCAGCACGCGGACGTGGCGGCGCTGCTGCCGGTGCCGGGCGCGGAGAGCGACAAGTACCGGCGCGGCGTGGTCGGGGTGGCGGCCGGTTCGGCGACCTACCCGGGGGCGGCGCTGCTGGCGGTGGCCGGGGCACTGCACGGCGGCGCGGGCGCCGTCCGGTACGTGGGCACCGCCGCCGAGGAGGTGGTCCGGCGCTTCCCGGAGGCGCTGGTCACCGAGGGCGGGCCGGCCGGGGCCGGGCGGGTGCAGGCCTGGGTGGTCGGGCCGGGCGGCGGCGAGGGGGCGCGGCAGGCGCTGACCGAGGCGCTGGCGAGCGACGTCCCGGTGCTGGTGGACGCGGACGGGCTGACCGAGCTGGGCCGGCTCGGCCCGGACGCGCTGGCCGGCCGCACCGCACCCACCCTGCTCACCCCGCACACCGGCGAGGCCGCACGGCTGCTCGCGGGCGCCGAGGGCGGCACGCCGCCGGCCGCCGACGACCTGGCCTCCGCCCGGCTGGCCACCGCCCGCCGGCTGGCGGCCGACTACCGCGCGACGGTGCTGCTGAAGGGCTCCACCACGGTGGTCGCCGACCCGGGCGGGGCCGTCCGGGTGAACCCCACCGGCACCTCCTGGCTGGCCACCGCCGGCAGCGGCGACGTCCTGGCCGGGCTGGCCGGCTCCCTGCTGGCGGCGGGCCTCGCGCCGCTGGACGCCGCGTCGGCGGCCGCCTACCTGCACGGCCTGGCCGGCCGCGAGGCGGCGGGCGAGCCGGGCGCCCCCACGACGGCGCTCACGGTGGCCGGGGCGCTGCCGGCGGTGTGGCGGGCGGTACGGGCCGACTAGCCCGGAACGTCCGGAAGGCCGGGAAACGGAACCGAACGGCCCGTCGAACGCGTCCGTGCAAGGGATGACGAGCGGTTCGCCGCAGGTCGGCGCGGTGTGCGCGGCCTGGTCGTCGGCCGCCGTGCCGACAGGCCGTTCGGCGAGGACTCCGGGACGTCTGGGAGACTGACCCTGATGACAACTGCGAACACGACCGGGACAGCCACCCTCACCGAAGGCGTACGGGCCGAGGCGACCATCGATCTCGCCGCCCTGCGCGGCAACCTCGCGACGCTGCGCGAGCGCGTCGGCAGCGCGGCGGTGATGCTCGCGGTCAAGGCGAACGCCTACGGCCACGGCGCGGTCGAGTGCGCCCGGGAGGCGGTCGCGAACGGGGTTGGCTGGCTCGGTTGCGCGACGCCGGAGGAGGCGCTGGCGCTGCGGGCCGCGGGCATCCGCCCGGAGCAGGCCCGCATCCTGTGCTGGCTGTGGACGCCGGGCGGGCCGTGGCGCGAGGCGCTGCGCGCGGACCTGGACATCTCGGTCAGCGGCCGGTGGGCGCTGGACGAGCTGTTGCCCGCCGTGCGCGAGACCGGCATCCCGGCGCGGGTGCACCTGAAGGCCGACACCGGCCTCGGCCGCAACGGCTGCCAGCCGCACGACTGGGCGCAGCTGGTGGCCGCAGCCCACCGCGCCGAGGCGGAGGGGCTGCTGACGGTCGTCGGCGTCTGGTCGCACTTCGCCGCGGCGGACGAGCCCGGCCACCCGTCGATCCAAGCCCAGCTGGACTCCTACCGTGCCGCGCTGGCCGCGGCCGAGGCCGCCGGGCTGCGCCCCGAGGTCCGGCACCTGGCCAACTCCCCGGCCGCCCTGCTGCTGCCCGAGTCGCACTTCGACCTGGTCCGCACCGGCCTGGCCGCGTACGGGCTGTCGCCGGTGCCCCAGGTGGGCTCGCCGGCCGACTTCGGGCTGCGCCCGGTGATGGCGCTGACCGCGCGGCTGGCGCTGGTCAAGCACGTCCCCGGCGGGCACGGGGTCAGCTACGGCCACCACTACACGACGCCGGGCGAGACCACCCTGGGCCTGGTCCCGCTGGGCTACGGCGACGGCATCCCCCGGCACGCCAGCGGCACCGGCCCGGTGCAGATCGACGGCAAGTGGCGCACGGTGGCCGGCCGGGTCGCCATGGACCAGTTCGTGGTGGACCTCGGCGGCGACACCCCGGCGATCGGGGACGAGGTGCTGCTGTTCGGCAACGGCGAGCGCGGCGAGCCCACCGCCGAGGACTGGGCCCGCGCCTGCGGCACCATCTCGTACGAGATCATCACCCGGATCGGCGCCCGGGTGCCCCGCCGCTACCTGGGCGGCAGCCGCACCGAGGGTCCGTCGGCATGACCGGCACACCGGCCGAGAGCAATCCGGTCGCGGCGGTCGCCAAGGCGGCCGGCGCCGCCTCCGGGGTGAGCCGGGCGGGTGTGATCGGGATCTCGGTCGGCGTGCTGGCGGCCGGGGCGGCCGCGGGCGTCGCGATCGAGCGGCTGACCGTCGGCCGGGCGACGCGCCGCCGGGCCCGGACCGAACTGGACGCGAACGCGCCGTACGGCTCGCTGCGCGGCCGCCCGAGGACGGTGGCCGCGCCGGACGGCACCGAACTGTACGTCGAGCTGGACGGCACCGGCTGGAGCGAGCCGGACGGCGACGGCACCGGCGCCGAGCCGCTGACCGTGGTGTTCTGCCACGGCTACTGCCTCAACCAGGACAGCTGGCACTTCCAGCGGGCCGCGCTGCGCGAGGGCATGCGGCTGGTCTTCTGGGACCAGCGCAGCCACGGCCGCTCCGAGCGCTCCCGCTCGTACCTGGCGGGCGAGCCGGCCGGCATCGACCAGCTGGGCGGCGACCTCAAGGCGGTGATGGACGCCGTCGCCCCGACCGGGCCGCTGGTGCTGGTGGGCCACTCGATGGGCGGCATGACGGTGATGGCGCTGGCCGACCAGCACCCGGAGCTGTTCCGCGAGCGCGTCGCCGGAGTGGCGCTGATCGGCACCCTCGCCGGGGACTGGGACGAGGTCAGCCTCGGCCTGCCGAAGGCCGGCGCGAAGCTGTTCAAGAAGGTCGCGCCCGGGATGGTGAAGCTGCTGGGCCGCCAGGTCGACCTGGTCGAGGCGACCAGGCGGCTGGGCTCGGACGTGGCCGCCGTCTTCTACCGGAAGTTCTCCTTCGGCGGCCGGGACGTCGACCCCGGCGTGGTGCGCTTCGCCGAGCAGCTGCTGGACGCCACCCCGATCGACGTGGTCGCCGAGTTCTACCCGGTGTTCGGCGTGCACGAGAAGTACGAGGCGCTGGCCGTCCTGCGCGGCCTGCCCGCGCTGGTGCTGGCCGGGACGAAGGACCTGCTGACGCCCTCGACGCTCAGCGAGGCGATGGCCGAGCAGCTGCCCGGCGCCGAGCTGGTCCTGGCCGAGGGCGCCGGGCACCTGGTGATGCTGGAGCGCGCGGAGCTGGTCGACCACGAGCTGGCGCGGCTGCTTCGCCGGGCCGCCCGCTTCGCCGGGGCGCCGCCGCTGCCCGCGACCGTCCTCGACCTGGCCCGGGAGCGGGCCGCGGAACCCGTCGTCGACCCGGCCTAGGCCCCGTGTGCCGCACCCGGGCGCGCCGATGTGGCACGGTAGCGGTGGCGGCCGGTGGTCGGTGCGCCGGTACGGACCGAAGGGCAAGACACGCGCATGGGCTCGCACGCCACTCTCACCGTCCCCACCCCGGAGCGGATGGGCCGGCTCGGCCGGGAGCTGGCCGCGCTGCTGCGGCCGGGGGACCTGGTGCTGCTCTCCGGTGAGCTGGGAGCGGGGAAGACCACGCTGACCCGGGGCCTGGGGGAGGGCCTGCAGGTCCGCGGGGCGGTGACCTCGCCGACCTTCGTGATCGCCCGGGTGCACCCCTCGCTGGTCGGCGGCCCGGCGCTGGTGCACGTGGACGCCTACCGGCTGGGCGGGGACCTGGACGAGATGGAGGACCTCGACCTGGACGTCTCGCTGCCCGAGTCGGTGGTCGTGGTCGAGTGGGGCGAGGGCAAGGTCGAGCGGCTGTCCGAGGACCGGCTGGAGGTCCGGATCGAGCGTGCCATCGGCGACGCCGCGGACGGGGACGACCAGGACCCCCGCCGGGTGGTGCTGACCGGCATCGGCCCGCGCTGGTCGGACGTGGCGCTGGCGGACCTCGCATAGCCGACGGGTTGCCGACAGACTGTCGGCAAGTGTTGCGGGCGGGGTGCCGGGCGTGGTGGGATGGGTGCTGCGGTTAGGTCTGCCTAACTAGGGAGGCGCCATGTCGAGCACCACCCCCGATCCGCAGCGCGCGGTCCCCGCCGCCGAGGCCGGAGACTCCGCCCGCCGCGCTCCGGGAGAGCCGATGCGGGCACTGTTGGCCGCCTGCGCGGCCGCCGAGGCGGTGTCCACCCCGCCCGAACCGCGGCCCAGGCAGGACGAACGGCCCGAGGCGCAGGCGCCCCGGGCCGCGTGAGGCCGCACTTCCCGGACCTGGAGCACGTGGGTTGTTCCAGGCCGCCCGGGATCAGGCGATCACGACCACCTTGGTGTCCTTCGGCGCGAAGTCCCAGAGCAGCTGCCCCTCGGCGCGGCCGCTGCGGATGCCGCCGGTCTTGGCGCTCGGGTCGGTGGTCGGCGTCGCGCCGTCCACCGTCGCGCTGAAGCCGAACACCACGCCGTTCTGCTGCGCGAAGCGCACCACGTGCTCGATCTGCTTGCCGTCCGTCCCCGTGGTGGCCTGGGTGCGGCTGTACACCGCGTAGCTGCCCGGGGCCGGCTCGACCGAGCCCGGGGTGACCGGGAACGCGGCCGAGACCTGCGGGTTCTTCTTCGGATCGACCAGCCAGACGTAGTGGCTGCCGACCGAGTACACCACCCGGAGGCCGGTGCCCGAGGTGGCCGGCAGCGCGGGAACGGTCGGGGTGGCCGCGGGGGTCGGGGCCGCGGCGGTGGCCGTGCCGGTCGCCGTGGTGGTGGCGGTGGGCTTGGCGCCGCCCGCCCGGTTCTGGGCGCCGTTGGCCTGGAAGGCCAGCAGGCTCACCACCGCCAGGGCCCCCAGGGTCAGCCCCGTGACCACCACTCCAGGACCCATCTTCGCCACGTTGCCGCTCCCGCCGCCGTCCCTTTACGTACGGCCCCATCGTGCCAGGTTCATCCTCGCGGGTCGCAGCGCCTCGGATCTGTGTTCCCGGGTGGCACACCTTGCCGATCGGCCGGTCGGCCCAACCTCGGTCTAACCTTGACCCCGTGCTGCTGCTCGCGTTCGACACCGCTACCCCTGCCGTCACCGCCGCCGTCCACGACGGCACGGCCGTCCTCGCCGAGACCCACCAGGTCGACGCCAGGCGCCACGGCGAACTGCTGCTGCCCGCGATCGACCGGGTGCTGCGGGCCGCCGGGGTGGACAAGCACCAGCTGACCGGCATCGCGGTCGGCGTCGGTCCCGGCCCGTACACCGGCCTGCGGGTCGGCCTGGTGACCGCCGCCGCGCTCGGCCACGCGCTCGGGCTGCCGGTGCACGGTGTCTGCACCCTGGACGCGATCGCCTTCCAGGCCCGCGCCGAGGGCCTGGCCGGGCAGCCGTTCACGGTGGCCACCGACGCGCGCCGCAAGGAGGTCTACTGGGCCTCGTACGACGCCGACGGCCGCCGCACCGAGGGCCCCGGCGTGGACCGCCCGGCCGAGCTGACCCCGCAGGAACGCTCCGTCGGCGCCGGCGCGCTGCTCTACCCCGACGCCTTCCCGGGCGCGCACGGCCCCGAGCACGTCTCGGCCGGCGCCCTGGCCGGCTTCGCCGCCGCCGAGCTGGCCGCCGGGCGCGAGCTGCTGGCGAACCACCCGCTGTACCTGCGCCGCCCGGACGCCCAGGTCCCCGCTGGCTACAAGACCGTTCTAGGGGGCAAGGCGGTGCTTCCGGCGTGAACCACGGCACCACCCTGCGCCCGATGCGCTGGTGGGACATCGCGCCGGTGCTGGATCTGGAGCTGCGGCTCTTCCCCGAGGACGCCTGGTCCGCCGGGATGTTCTGGTCCGAGCTGGCCGAATCCCACCCCGGCGGCACCCGCCACTACACCGTCGCGGCCGCCCCGGACGGCAGGATCGTCGGCTACGCCGGGCTGATGGCGATCGCCGGCGAGGGCGACGTCCAGACCATCGCCGTCGACGAGCGCCACCAGGGCGCCGGCCTCGGCGCGGCGCTGCTCACCGACCTGATCCGGGAGGCCGCCCGGCGCGAGTGCGCCGAGCTGCTGCTGGAGGTGCGGGTGGACAACCCGCGGGCCCAGCGGCTGTACGAGCGCCACGGCTTCGAACCGGTGGGCATCCGGCGCGGCTACTACCAGCCGGCCAACGTCGACGCGCTGGTGATGCGCCTCGACCACCCGAGCACTGACAGCACCGACCCGAAGGACATTGAGGACACCCGCCATGGCTGACGAACCGCTCGTCCTCGGCATCGAGACCTCCTGCGACGAGACCGGCGTCGGCATCGTGCGCGGCACCACGCTGCTCGCCGACGCGGTCGCCTCCAGCGTCAACGACCACGCCCGCTTCGGCGGCGTCGTCCCGGAGATCGCCAGCCGCGCGCACCTGGAGGCGATGATCCCGACCATCCAGCGCGCCCTGGACACCGCCGGGATCAAGGCGAGCGATCTGGACGGCATCGCCGTCACCGCCGGCCCCGGCCTGGCCGGTGCGCTGCTGGTCGGCGTCAGCGCCGCGAAGGCGTACGCCTGGGCGCTGGACAAGCCGCTGTACGGGGTCAACCACCTCGCCTCGCACATCTGCGTCGACCAGCTGGAGCACGGCCGGCTGCCCTCGCCGACGATGGCCCTGCTGGTCTCCGGCGGGCACTCCTCGCTGCTGCTCAGCGAGGACATCACCAGCGACGTCCGCCCGCTCGGCGCGACCATCGACGACGCGGCCGGAGAGGCCTTCGACAAGGTCGCCCGGGTGCTCGGCCTCGGCTTCCCCGGCGGCCCGATCGTCGACCGCACGGCCCGCGAGGGCGACCCCGGGGCGATCGCCTTCCCCCGCGGTCTGAGCGGCAGGAACGACCCCGCGTACGACTTCTCCTTCTCCGGCCTGAAGACCGCCGTCGCCCGCTGGGTGGAGGCCAAGCGCCGGGCCGGCGAGGAGGTGCCGATCGCCGACGTGGCGGCGTCCTTCCAGGAGGCGGTCACCGACGTGCTCACCCGCAAGGCCGTCAAGGCGTGCAGGGACAACGGCGTCGACCACCTGATGATCGGCGGCGGCGTGGCGGCCAACTCGCGGCTGCGCGAGATGGCCCAGCAGCGCTGCGACCGGGCCGGCATCCGGCTGCGGGTGCCCCGGCCGGGCCTGTGCACCGACAACGGCGCGATGGTGGCGGCGCTGGGCGCCGAGATGGTGTGGCGCGACCGCGCGCCCTCCGCCCTCGACCTGTCGGCGGACTCCTCGCTGCCGGTCACCGACGTCCACGTGCCGGCTGCGGACATCGGGCACGGCGACTTCCACGGCCAGGCCTACGACGCCCTCGGCGGCGGCGCGGCATGACCGTCGCGGCGATGTGGGAGGCCCGGGCGGCGGCCGGTCGAGGGGCTGAACTCGCGGCCTGGGTGCGGGAGTTCGCGCTGCCCGCAGTCCGTGGCGCGGCCGGCCTGGAGCGCGCCGAGCTGCTCTCCGCCCCCGGGGAGCGAGTGCTGCTGATCACCTGGTGGAGCGGCGAGCCCGCGCCCGTCGCCGACCCGCCGACCGAACTGCTCGGCCGTCCGGTGCACCGCTGGTCCTTCACCAGTGAGCACGTCGAGTAATCCGAAAAGCGGATGATACGGGGAACCGCCGCCCCGGCCGCTACCGTGCATAGCTGAGAGGCAGCTGGACGGGAACCGGGAGCGCGGTGCGGTGAGCAGGGACGGGCGGAGCAGGACCAGGACGTACGCGGCGGGGGCGCTGGCCCTGCTGGCCCTCGCCACCGGGTGCGGCGACAACGGGGGCGGCGGCAGCGCCGCCCCGGCCGCGACCACGGCAGCCCCGGCCGCACCCCAGTCCGCCGGCGCCGCGCCGGCCGCTGCGGCCACCACGCCCGGCACGGCCCCGGCCGAGGGCGACGCCGCGGCCTGGGCGAAGTGGAACCTCAAGCCGCTCGCCCCGGCCCCCGCGCCGCCCGCCGACAAGCCCGTCAAGCTCGAACGCACCGGCACCGTGCCGGTGTTCAGCGAGGTGAAGACGAACGACAAGGTCGTCTTCATCACCATCGACGACGGCGCCGAGAAGGACCCGAAGTTCGTCGAGATGCTCACCGACCTCAAGGTGCCGATCTCGATGTTCCTGACCAAGGACATAGTCAAGAACGACTACGGCTACTTCAAGCCGCTCCAGGCACTGGGCAACCACATCCAGAACCACACCGTCACCCACCCGGTGATGAGCAAGCTCCCGCCGGAGAAGCAGAAGGCCGAGATCTGCGACGACCAGTCCGCGCTCACCCAGCAGTACGGCACCGCCCCGCTGCTGTTCCGCCCGCCGTTCGGCGACGGCGCCAACACCCCGACGCTCAACACCTCGGTCCAGGAGTGCGGCCCGCGCGCCATAGTGCTGTGGCGCGAGTCGATGCAGATCCACGACATGCAGTACCAGGCCGGCGACAAGAAGCTGAAGCCCGGTGACATCATCCTGGCGCACTTCCGCGGCCCCAAGGAGCTCAAGGGCGCCACGATGACCCAGATGTTCGGCGACCTGCTCGCCCGGATCCAGGAGCAGGGATTCTCGGTGGCCCGGCTGGAGGACTACATCCAGGCGCCCGCGTCCTGAGCGGCCCGTACGGGCTGCCCCAGCATCATCAGCGGACCGTGGTCGGTGCGGCTGAGGATGACCGTGACGGTGTTCGGCCCGGAGGGCTTGAGCTGACGGCGCAGCTCCTCCGGGGTGATCGCCATCCCGCGCTTCTTGATCACCACCGTGCCGACCCCGCGCTCGCGCAGCAGTGCCTTCAGCTTCTTGATGTTGAACGGCAGCACGTCGGTGAGTTCGAAGGCGTGCGCGTACGGGGTGGCGACCAGCTCGTCCGAGGTCAGGTAGGCGATCTTCGGGTCGATCAGCCGACCGCGCACCTGCCCGGCCACCTCGGCCACCAGGTGCGCCCGGATCACCGCGCCGTCCGGCTCGTACAGGTAGCGCCCGACCGGGCCGGCCGGCGGGTCGGGCAGGTCGCCACCGGTCAGGCTGGCGCCCTGCGGCAGCAGGGTGGCGCGGTGCGGGCTCGCGGCCCCGGTGCCGAACCAGAGCACCGCCTCCTTGACGTCGCCGTGGTCGGAGACCCACTCGGCCTCGGCGTCCTCCGGCACCGCCTCGTGCGGGATGCCCGGCGCGACCTTCAGCGCGCCGATCGGGGTCCGCCGGCCGGCCCCGATCGCCCAGGAGAGCGGCGGGGCGTACGCCTCCGGGTCGAACACCCGGCCGCGCGAGGTGCGCCGGGCCGGGTCGGTGAACACCGCGTCGTAACCGGTGACGTCCACCTCGGCGACGTCCGCGCAGCGCACCTCGACCAGCCCGGCCAGACCCAGCGCGGCGGCGTTGGCCGCGGTGGCGGCACAGGCCGCCGGGTCCTTGTCCACGGCCAGCACCTCGATGCCCGCCCGGGCCAGCGCCAGCACGTCCCCGCCGATGCCGCAGCACAGGTCCGCCAGCCGTCGTACGCCCAGCCCGGCGAACCGCTGCGCCCGCCACTCGGCCACGCTGCGCCGGGTGGACTGCTCGACCCCGTTGGGCGTGAAGTACATCAGGTCGGCGTCCGCCCCGAACTTCGCCCGGGCCCGCTGCCGCAGCCGCGCCTGCCCGAACGCCGCCGACACCAGCTCCGCCGGGTGCTCCCGCCGCAAGCGGGTCGCCAGCGCGAGCTCCTCCTCGGGGGTGAACTCGCGCAACTCGGCGAGCAGGGCCTGGCCCTCGGGCGTCAGCAGGGGCTGGAGGTTCTCGGTGTCCACGGGGTCATTCTCGCCGGTCAGTCGGCCGGCCGGGCCGGCAGCGCGAGGACGAACGGCGTACTCGCCGTGAGCGCGATCAGGGGCAGCAGGTCCGCCGCCGAGTGCATCCGCGGTCGCGCAGGCGGTCGGTTCACCGCCACAGGATGCCCGAGGACAGGACCACGGGCAGCAGGAGCGGGGCGAGCGCGGCGGCGACCGGGAGGAACTGGTAGCCGGACCGCCAGGTGCGGAAGGCCACCACGAGGCCCGCCACCAGGGAGACGGCCGGGCCGGCCAGCATCCCGATGCCCAGGAAGGCCGCCCCGTCGTCCCCGGTGCCGGGGCCGTTGCCGAGGCCGGCGACGAAGGAGAAGACGAGGAACGGCAGCACGGCTCCCAGCAGGGGCAGCGACAGCAGTGCGAGGGACGCGTCCTTGAGGTGGGACGGGCCGAGTCGCGCCGGGATCGATGTCATGGCAGGAGTCTGTCGACGCCCGGGCCCGCCGCACATGAGTACGGCTACTCATCCGCGAACCAGAGGTCCTCAGGGCGCGTCGTTGGCACTCTGGTTGACTGAGTGCTAACAGGGCCCTATGGTCGTCCTTGGCACTCCCCACTGGGGGAGTGCTAACGCGAAGACGCGTGTCTGACCCCCGCGACGGCAGGCCCGCAGGTTCGCCCCTACCCGTTAGAAAACCCCGTAATCTCCGAAGGGGAGCTCGGACGTGACCACCAGCAGCAAGGTTGCCATCAAGCCGCTCGAGGACCGCATCGTGGTCCAGCCGCTCGACGCCGAGACCACCACGGCCTCCGGCCTGGTTATCCCGGACACCGCCAAGGAGAAGCCCCAGGAGGGCGTCGTCCTGGCCGTCGGCCCGGGCCGCTTCGAGGACGGCCAGCGTCTGCCGCTCGACGTCGCCGTGGGTGACATCGTCCTGTACTCGAAGTACGGCGGCACCGAGGTGAAGTACCAGGGCGAGGAGTACCTGGTGCTCTCCGCCCGCGACGTTCTCGCGATCATCGAGAAGTAAGACGTCCCGACCCGCCCCGGATCCGTGTCCTCAGTGACAGTGGCCCGGGGCGTGGTTGTTGGTTCACGTAGTTCGGCGGCCGGTGGGCCGGCCGCAGCCCCGAGGGAATAGGGAACATGGCGAAGATCCTGCAGTTCGACGAGGACGCCCGCCGCTCGCTGGAGCGCGGTGTCAACAAGCTGGCCGACACCGTCAAGGTGACCATCGGCCCCAAGGGCCGCAACGTCGTCATCGACAAGAAGTTCGGCGCCCCGACCATCACCAACGACGGTGTCACCATCGCCCGTGAGGTCGAGCTGGACGACCCGTACGAGAACCTTGGCGCGCAGCTCGTCAAGGAGGTCGCCACCAAGACCAACGACGTCGCGGGTGACGGCACCACCACCGCCACCGTGCTGGCCCAGGCCCTGGTCAACGAGGGTCTGCGCAACGTCGCCGCCGGAGCCGGCCCGGCCGCCCTGAAGAAGGGCATCGACAAGGCCGTCGCCGCTGTCTCCGAGCACCTGCTCTCCGTCGCCCGCGAGATCGAGGGCAAGGACGACGTCGCCGCCGTCGCCTCCCTCTCCGCCCAGGACACCCAGGTCGGCGAGCTGATCGCCGAGGCGATCGACAAGGTCGGCAAGGACGGTGTCATCACCGTCGAGGAGTCGAACACCTTCGGCGTGGAGCTGGACTTCACCGAGGGCATGCAGTTCGACAAGGGCTACCTGTCGCCGTACTTCGTCACCGACGCGGAGCGGCAGGAGGCGGTCCTGGAGGACCCGTACATCCTGATCAACCAGGGCAAGATCTCCTCCATCCAGGAGCTGCTGCCGCTGCTGGAGAAGATCCTCCAGGGCGGTGCCTCCAAGCCGCTGCTGATCATCGCCGAGGACGTCGACGGCGAGGCGCTGTCGACCCTGGTCGTGAACAAGATCCGTGGCACCTTCAACGCCGTCGCCGTCAAGGCCCCGGGCTTCGGCGACCGCCGCAAGGCGATCCTCGGCGACCTGGCCGTCCTGACCGGTGGCCAGGTCATCTCCGAGGAGGTCGGCCTCAAGCTCGACCAGGTCGGCCTGGACGTGCTGGGCACCGCCCGCCGCGTGACCATCACCAAGGACGAGACCACGGTCGTCGACGGTGCCGGTGACGCCGAGGCCGTGGCCGGCCGCGTCGCCCAGATCAAGGGCGAGATCGCCGCGACCGACTCCGACTGGGACCGCGAGAAGCTGCAGGAGCGCCTGGCCAAGCTGGCCGGCGGCGTCTGCGTCATCAAGGTCGGCGCCGCCACCGAGGTGGAGCTGAAGGAGCGCAAGCACCGTCTGGAGGACGCCATCTCGGCGACCCGCGCCGCGGTCGAGGAGGGCATCGTCGCCGGTGGTGGCGCCTCCCTGGTCCACGCCGCCAAGGTGCTGGAGGACGGCCTGGGCCTGTCGGGCGACGAGGCGACCGGTGTCGCGGTCGTCCGCAAGGCGCTGCACGAGCCGCTGCGCTGGATCGCCCAGAACGCCGGCCTCGAGGGCTACGTCATCACCCACAAGGTCGCCGAGCTGGAGACCGGTCACGGCTACAACGCGGCCACCGGCGAGTACGGCGACCTGCTGAAGGCCGGCGTCATCGACCCGGTCAAGGTCACCCGCTCCGCGCTGGAGAACGCCGCCTCGATCGCCTCCCTGCTCCTCACCACCGAGACCCTCGTGGTGGAGAAGAAGGAGGAGGAGGCCGACAACGGTCACGGCCACTCGCACGGCCACGGCCACTCGCACTGAGGCCCGAACCACTGACCGGAGGCCCGGTCCGCGCCCCGCGAGGGGATGCGGGCCGGGCCTCCGGCCGTCCGCGCTTGACCTTTCAACTATCAGTAGAATTTTGCAGAACGCAAAGATTGCCTTATAACTAAGGCATGATCGAGGCCCGCCACCTGCGCGTCCTGCGTGCCGTCGCCCGCACCGGCTCCTTCTCCGCCGCCGCCCGCGAGCTGGGGTGTACGCAGCCCGCCATCAGCCAGCAGATGAAGGCCCTGGAGAAGTCGGTGGACACCCCGCTGGTGGTCCGCTCGGGCCGCGGGATGCAGCTCAGCGAGGCAGGCCGGGTCCTGCTCAAGCATGCCACCGGAATCCTGGCCGGGCTCTCCGCCGCCGAGGAGGAGGTGGCCGCGATCGCCGGGCTGCGGGCCGGACGGGTGCGGCTGGTCTCCTTCCCGACCGCGAGCTCCACCCTGGTGCCGCCCGCGGTCGCCCGCCTGCGGGACGGCCATCCGGGGGTGCGCGTGTCGCTGGTCGAGGCGGAGCCGCCGGAGTCGCTGGCGATGCTGCGCGGCGGCGAGTGCGAGATCGCACTGGCCTTCCGCTACCCGCAGTCCGACGGCGCCGTCGCGCTCCCGGCGCCCGCCCACGGTACGCCGCGCGAGGCCCGGGCCGAGGCCAACCTGGAGGCGCAGCAGCTGACCGCCGGGACCGACTGGTCCGATCTGGTGGCCACCCCGCTGCTGGACGACCCTCTGGTGGGCCTGCTGCCCGCCGCTCATCCGCTGGCGGGGCGGGGCGGGGCGGTGGAGCTGGCCGAGCTGGCGGGGGAGCAGTGGATCGCCGGTTGCCCGCAGTGCCGGGGGCACCTGGTGGAGCTGTGCGCCGGTGCGGGCTTCGAGCCCCGGATCGACTTCGCGACGGACGACTACCCGGCGGTGGTCGGCCTGGTGGCGGCCGGGCTCGGGGTCGCGGTGCTGCCTCGGCTGGCGCTCCAGTCGGTGCGCCCTGACGGCGTGTCGACGGTGCCGGTGCGGACGGCCTCCGGGGCGCCCGCGGTGCGCCAGGTGGTCGCGCTGACCCTGCCGGACCTGGCCGAGGTGCCGGCCGTGGCGCTGATGCTGGAGCGGCTGGCGGGGGCGGCTGCCGATCGCTGACGGTGGGTGACGGGGCTGCCCTGGCCCTGCACGCACGGTGAGTCGGCAGGCTGAGGTGTCAAGAAGAAACGTTTTTTCGCGGCGCTCGTGGAGACGGGTCTAGCGCTGGGCGACCGCCGGCGGGGCCAGTGGGACCTCGACCAGCCGGTGCCGCGAGCGCCCCAGCATCTCCTCGCGCTCGTCCTCGGTCATCCCGCCCCAGACGCCGTACGGCTCACGGACCGCCAGCGCGTGCGCCGCGCACTCGGCGATCACCGGACAGCGCATACAGACCTCCTTGGCGCTGGCCTCGCGCGAACTGCGTGCGGCCCCGCGCTCGCCCTCGGGGTGGAAGAAGAGCGAGCTGTCCACGCCACGGCAGGCTGCGGAGAGCTGCCAGTCCCAGAGGTCCGCGTTGGGACCGGGGAGGCGGGAGAAATCTGCCATGGCTCATTCCCTTCAGAGGCTGTCGGCCGTCGGCCGGGCGTTCGGCGGGGGGCTGCTGCCGAGCGGTGCGGCGGGGCTTCGATGCACTGGTATGGACACCTGGAAATATGACTTAAGGCAACTCCATGGACAAGTCACCCACACACTGGCACAACAGTCAATGACCATACGAAAGCTATAAAAACGGGCATAGCGGGCAAGGGCTCCGCCGGGCGCGGGCGTGGCAATCGGGTGGCCGACGGGCGCGCGACGTGCCGAATCGGTGTGCGGGTCGCACGCCCACCGCGCGCGAGCTGCGGAAAAGTGCGGCGTGTGCACCGCGATGCGGCTGATCGGTAATGGGTTGGCCACGTACAGTGGTGGACGTGGCCCCGAAGGCCGTAACTCATTCGAGTGACGGTCGTTGGAAGTGCGGAGGCGGTCAGCGGGCGCCGGACGTCGGAACGATCGCGGGCAGGTTGGGGCGATCGGCACGGAGTCCGTCGCCGATCGGCCGTGTCGGAGAGGTTCGTACCAGCCAGGAGGCTCAACGTGACGCGGATCAGCTGCGGAGGACGACGGTCATGACTTCCGTTCTCGTTTGCGACGATTCCCCGCTCGCCCGCGAGGCGCTTCGCCGCGCGGTCGCGACCGTACCCGGTGTGGACCGGGTCACCACCGCGACGAACGGGGAGGAGGTCCTCCGCCGCTGGGTGGCCGACCGCTCCGATCTCGTTCTGATGGACGTCCGGATGCCCGGCCTCGGCGGGGTCGAGACGGTCCGGCGGCTGCTGTCCGCCGACCCGGGCGCGCGGATCATCATGCTCACCGTCGCCGAGGACCTCGACGGCGTCGCGCTCGCGGTGGCCGCCGGCGCCCGCGGGTACCTGCACAAGGACGCCTCGCGCGCCGAGCTGCGGGCCACCGTCACCCAGGCCCTCGCCGACCCGACCTGGCGGCTCGCCCCGCGCCGGCTGCGCAGCCCCGACATGGGTGCGGCGCCGACCCTGACGGCGCGTGAGATCCAGGTGCTGGAGGGCATGAGCCACGGCCGCAGCAACGCCGAGATCGGCCGCGAGCTGTTCCTCTCCGAGGACACCGTCAAGACCCATGCCCGACGGCTGTTCAAGAAGCTCGGGGCCTCCGACCGGGCGCACGCGGTGGCGCTGGGCTTCCGCTGGGGCCTGGTCCGCTGACCATCGGCGGCGCCGCCGGTTGCGGCGCGCCGTCGGCGGTTCCCGGAACGGGCACCGCACAGGCGTGTGACGTCACGGTCCCGAGGTTGCACCATGGAGGAGTGGAGCACCTCGGGGACCAGCGGACAGGCACTGCGGCGAACCACGCAGCCGCAGGACACTCGGTGGACGGCGCGACGGACGGGACCATCACCGACGACGACGGCGGGGCGGGAGGCGGCACGGTGCAGGAGGGGCTGGTGGTGCGCGGCACGCCGTACGGTGCGGCACCGCATAACGTTCCGGTGCACAACTCCGGACGCGGTGCCGCGTTTTCCCTCTCGACCAGGCACCATGGACCGATGCGCGACGACGTCGCCGGTGCGGCCGGCCAGGCGGACCCGGTGGAGGCCGAGCCCTCCGGTCCGGGCCACGATCCGTCGTACGCCGATCCCGGCGGTTCCGCCGGTGCGACCGGGCCGGGCCGCCCGCCGGTGCTCGGAAGGGGTGGCTCGCCGCTGGTGGGCGAGCTGGTCGCGGCCGCGGTGCGCGGCGAGGGCCCGGCGATCGACGCGCTGCTCGCCTACGTCCACCCGCTGGCGCTGCGGTACTGCCGCGCCAAGCTGGTCCGGCTGCCCGGCGGGGCCCGGCACCACGTGGACGACGTCGCGCAGGAGGTCTGCGTCGCGGTGCTCTGCGCGCTGCCCCGGTACAAGGACCAGGGGCGCCCGTTCGAGGCCTTCGTCTACGGGATCGCCGCGCACAAGATCGCCGATCTCCAGCGGGCCGCGATGCGCGGGCCCGGTTCGACCGTCGTGCCGCAGGACGACCTGCCGGAGGTGCCGGACGAGGCGCTCGGCCCGGAGGAGCAGGCGCTGCTGAGCAGTGACGCGGCCTGGGCGAAGGAACTGCTCTCCAACCTGCCGGCCCGTCAGCGCGAACTGGTGCTGCTGCGGGTGGCCGCCGGGCTGTCGGCGGAGGAGACCGGCGAGGTGCTCGGGATGTCACCGGGTGCCGTCCGGGTCGCCCAGCACCGGGCGCTCAGCCGGCTGCGGGCGCTTGCGGAGGAGTCCTCCTGATCCGTGCCGGTTGCGCCGGTTGCGCGCCGATCATGGGGGAATGGGCCACGGGGCGGGGTTGTTGTCAAGGGCACACGAGGACACATTCGCGGTGCCAGTACCATGGGGTATCGGCGCCTGGGCGGGTTGCCAAAGTTTCACGGGTGCGCGCGGGGTCCCCTTGGAGGATCCTCCCATTGCACCCGGCTTCGGCGGTCTGCGCGAGTGAGCGATGAATGCGCCCCCACCCTCAGGGCGTGAGCGGATTAGGCCGGCCACGGAAGGTACCCCCCAAATGTCTTACAACGCCGCAGGCGTACCCGAGAAGTTCGCCATGCTCGGGCTCACGTTCGATGACGTCCTGCTGCTGCCCGGGGCCTCCGAGGTGCTGCCGAACCAGGTGGACACCTCCTCCCGGGTCTCCCGGAACGTCCGCGTCAACATCCCGCTGCTCTCCGCGGCGATGGACAAGGTCACCGAGGCCCGGATGGCCATCGCGATGGCGCGCCAGGGTGGCGTCGGCGTGCTGCACCGCAACCTGTCGGTCGAGGACCAGGCCAACCAGGTCGACCTGGTGAAGCGCTCCGAGTCCGGCATGGTCACCGACCCGATCACGGTCGGCCCGGAGACCACCCTGGCCGAGGCCGACGCGCTGTGCGCCAAGTTCCGCATCTCCGGCGTGCCGATCGCCGACGAGGCGGGCAAGCTGCTCGGCATCGTCACCAACCGTGACATGGCCTTCGAGTCGGACCGCAGCCGCCAGGTCCGCGAGATCATGACCCCGATGCCGCTGATCACCGGCAAGGTCGGCATCTCCGGGGTCGACGCGATGGCCCTGCTGCGCCGCCACAAGATCGAGAAGCTGCCGCTGGTCGACGACGAGGGCCGGATCAAGGGCCTGATCACCGTCAAGGACTTCGTCAAGGCCGAGCAGTACCCGAACGCCGCCAAGGACGCCGAGGGCCGGCTGCTGGTCGGCGCCGCCGTCGGCGCCAGCGCCGAGGCGTTCGACCGGGCCCAGGCCCTGGTCGAGGCCGGTGCGGACTTCCTGGTGGTGGACACCTCGCACGGCCACAGCCACAACGCGCTGGCCTGGATCGCGAAGATCAGGTCCGCCGTCAAGATCGACGTCGTCGGCGGCAACGTGGCCACCCGGGACGGCGCCCAGGCGCTGATCGACGCCGGCGTGGACGGCGTCAAGGTCGGCGTCGGCCCCGGCTCCATCTGCACCACCCGCGTGGTCGCCGGCATCGGCGTCCCGCAGATTACCGCCATCTACGAGGCCGCCCAGGCTTGCCAGGCGGCCGGCGTGCCGGTCATCGGCGACGGTGGTCTCCAGTACTCGGGCGACATCGGCAAGGCGCTGGCCGCCGGTGCCGACACCGTGATGCTCGGCTCGCTGCTGGCCGGCTGCGAGGAGTCCCCGGGCGAGCTGCTGTTCATCAACGGCAAGCAGTTCAAGTCCTACCGCGGCATGGGCTCGCTGGGCGCCATGCAGTCCCGCGGCCAGGCGAGGTCCTTCTCCAAGGACCGCTACTTCCAGGGCGAGGTCACCTCCGACGAGAAGCTCATCGCCGAGGGCATCGAGGGCCAGGTGCCGTACCGCGGCCCGCTGTCGACCGTGCTCTACCAGCTGGTCGGCGGCCTGCGCCAGACCATGGGCTACGTCGGCGCCGCCACCGTCGCCGAGATGGAGAGCAAGGGCCGCTTCGTCCGGATCACCTCGGCGGGCCTCAAGGAGAGCCACCCGCACGACATCCAGATGACCGTCGAGGCGCCGAACTACTCGACCCGCTGATCCGTCGAACCACTGAAGGGCCTGCTGCCGGACCACGGCGGCGGGCCCTTCGGGCTGTCCGGGCCGTGGGCCGTCGGGGCGGGACCGGCAGCAGTACGGGATACTGGGGTGCGGCCGGGGTGACCCGGCGGGCATGAGCAACAAAGCAGAAGGGCTCGAAGTGACTGAGATCGAGATCGGGCGAGGCAAGCGCGGCCGTCGGGCGTACGCATTCGACGACATCGCTGTCGTCCCCAGCCGCCGGACCCGGGACCCGAAGGAGGTCTCGATCGCCTGGCAGATCGATGCCTATCGCTTCGAGCTGCCGTTCCTGGCCGCCCCGATGGACAGCGTGGTCTCGCCCCAGCAGGCCATCAAGATCGGCCGCCTCGGCGGTCTGGGCGTGCTGAACCTCGAAGGCCTGTGGACCCGCTACGAGGACCCGCAGCCGCTGCTGGACGAGATCGCCGCGATCACCGACGAGTCCACCGCGACCCGTCGGCTCCAGGAGATCTACGCCGCGCCGATCCGCGCCGAGCTGATCAAGCAGCGGATCCAGGAGGTCCGCGACTCCGGCGTGGTCACCGCCGCCGCGCTCTCGCCGCAGCGCACCGCCGAGTTCTCCAAGGCCGTGGTGGACGCCGGCGTCGACGTCTTCGTCATCCGCGGCACCACCGTCTCGGCCGAGCACGTCTCCAGCGCCGCCGAGCCGCTCAACCTCAAGCAGTTCATCTACGAGCTGGACGTCCCGGTGATCGTCGGCGGCTGCGCCACGTACACCGCGGCGCTGCACCTGATGCGGACCGGCGCCGCCGGCGTGCTGGTCGGGTTCGGTGGGGGCGCCGCCCACACCACTCGGAACGTTCTGGGCATCCAGGTGCCGATGGCCACGGCCGTGGCCGATGTGGCGGCGGCCCGTCGTGACTACATGGACGAGTCCGGCGGGCGCTACGTGCACGTGATCGCGGACGGTGGGGTCGGGTACAGCGGGGACATCCCGAAGGCGGTCGCCTGCGGTGCCGACGCGGTGATGATCGGGGCTGCGCTGGCGCGGGCGACGGATGCCCCGGGCAAGGGGTTCCACTGGGGGATGGAGGCCGTCCACGAGGAGCTGCCGCGTGGCAAGCGGGTGGACCTCGGGACCGTCGGCACCACCGAGGAGATCCTGACCGGTCCGTCGCACACGCCGGACGGGACCATGAACCTGTTCGGTGCGCTGCGACGGGCGATGGCGACCACGGGGTACACGGAGCTCAAGGAGTTCCAGCGGGTCGAGGTGACGGTCAACCCGGCGCTCGACCACCGCTGAGGCTCGGGTTCTTCGCGGTGAGGGAGGCCCCTGCCGGGGAGACGGCGGGGCCTCTCGGTTTTCCGGGGCGGGGGCGGGGCTCTCGGGAGGGGGTGGTGCGGGGCTCAACTGCGAGTGGCGGTTCGGCGGGTGAGAAGGAAGCCGCCGATGAGGGCGATGGCGTAGAAGGCGGCGTCGAGGGGGCGCAGGTCGGCGCGCCAGGTGGTGATGGCGTCGTGCAGCAGGCCGTGGGGGGCGGGGCCGTCGGCGTGGATCCGGCGGAGGTGTTCGATCAGCTGGCCGAGGAGGAGGGCTCCGGCTGCGAGGAGGGCGCCGAGCGGGGGGAGTAAGCGGCCCTGGCCGCCGAGGCGGCCGAGGGGGAGGGCGACCAGGCCGGCCGGGGCGATCGCCAGCCAGCCGAGGCTGTCGGCGGCGCGCAGGGGGGCGCTGCCGTAGGCGAGGCCGCCGAGCAGCATGGCGAGCAGGGCCAGGGCCACGGCCAGGGCGGTGCGGCGGCGGGGGACGGGGCGGGGCGCGGGTTCGGCGGGCTCGAAGCCGGTCACCGGGGCGCCCGGCATGCCGGGGGCGACGTATCCCTCGGGGGTGGCCGGGGCCGGTGCGACCGAGTAGTGCTGGGCGGTGAGCGGCCGGGTCGATGGGCCGTCAGTGCCCGGTGCGGGTGCGGTCATGGGCGTCGAATCCCCCCGGAAAGACGATGAGCTGCCGAACGGTAGCAGTGGCCCGGGCAGATCTTGGCGAGTTTTCGATCACAGATCAGGCACGGAGCGCCGTACCCGTTCCGGTTCGTCCCGGCTTGGGCCGGGGGGTGGGTGGTCGAGGGCCCTCGGGACAGGAGATGATGGAGGCTTGGGCGCTCGGGACCCAGGTGGGCCGACGCGCCGTCACCACGACCGCCGGCAGCACATGGGGGAACGTTCCGAATGACCCAGGCGCAGGGTTCCACCGGCCGCCTCCTGGCCGGCCGCTACCGCCTGAACGGCGTGCTCGGGCGCGGCGGCATGGGCACGGTCTGGCGCGCCGAGGACGAGATGCTGGGCCGGACCGTCGCGGTCAAGGAACTGCGGATGAACGCCAGCGTCGACGAGGAGGAGAAGCACCGGCTGATCACCCGGACGCTGCGCGAGGCCAAGGCGACCGCACGGATCCGGCACAGCTCGGCGGTGACGGTCTTCGACGTGGTCGACGAGGACGACCGGCCGTGGATCGTCATGGAGCTGGTCGAGTCCCGCTCGCTCGCCGACGTGGTACGGGAGGACGGGCCGCTGACGCCCGGCCGGGCGGCGGAGATCGCGCTGGACGTGCTGGGCGTGCTCAGCGCGGCGCACGCGCTGGGCATCCTGCACCGGGACGTCAAGCCGTCCAACGTGCTGATCGGCGATGACGGCCGGGTGGTGCTCACCGACTTCGGCATCGCCAGCGTGGAGGGCGACGCCTCGGTCACCTCCACCGGGATGCTGGTCGGCGCGCCCTCGTACATCTCGCCGGAGCGGGCCCGCGGGCAGAAGCCCGGGCCGCCGGCCGACCTGTGGTCGCTGGGCGGCACGCTGTACGCGATGGTCGAGGGCCGGCCGCCGTACGACCGGGGCTCGGCGCTGGCCACGCTGACCGCGGTGATGACCGAGGACCTGACGGCGCCGGTGAACGCCGGGCCGCTGCTGCCGGTGATCGAGGGGCTGCTGGCGAAGGACCCGGCCGAGCGGCTGGACGCCTCGCAGACCCGGTCGATGCTCAAGCGGGTGGTCGCGGAGGCGACCGCGCGGGCCGAGTCGACCACCGAGCACGCGGTGCCGGTGGAGAAGCCGGCCGAGGCGGCGTCGGAGCCTTCGAAGGCGGAGCCGGAGCAGCCCGAGGACGGCCGCAAGCGGGCTGTGGGCGGGCTGCTGGGGACGGTTCGGGTGGGGAGCCGGGCGCAGGGTGGGGAGCCGCCCGCGGAGGCCGCGGAGCCCGCTCCGGCCGAGCCGGGGCCCGAGCCGATCCGGCCGGTGACCAGTGAGTGGACGAGGGGTGCGACGCAGGCGGCCGGGGCCGACCCGCGCACCGGCCGGCGGCGGCTGGCCATCGCCACCGTGATCGTGGTGCTGCTGCTGATCGCGGGAGTGGTGGCGGTGATCCAGGCGGTCGGTGGGGACGGCGCCTCGACCGGCGGGGCCACGCAGAGTGCGGGTGCCACGGCGCCGGTGGCGACCGGTACGGAGCCGGTGCCGACGTCGGCACCGGCGGGCGAACCCGCGCCGGCGCCCGCCCAGCCGACGGGCGATCCGGCCGCGGTGCCGGACGCGCCCGTGCAGTCCGCCGGCGCGCCGGCTGCCCCCGGGCAGCCCCCGGCGCAGGCCCAGCCCCCGGCGCAGACCCCGGCGCAGCCCGCGCCGGGCGCCGTGCCGGCCGGGTACCACGAGTACAAGGACCCGAGCGGCTTCTCGGTCGTGATCCCGGACGGCCTGCAGCCGACCGGGTCGGAGGCCAACCGGCGGATCTTCAAGAACGCGGCCGACGGCAGCCAGCTGCGGATCGAGTGGACCACGTCGCCCGGTGCGAGCGCGGTTGCGGACTGGCAGGAGTCCGAGCCGGCCCTGAGCGCGAAGGTCACCAACTACCAGCGGGTGAACCTGGCGGCGATCGGCTACCGGCAGTGGAGCAACGCGGCGGACTGGGAGTGGACCAGCGGCACGCCCAGGACGCACTCGCTCAACCGCGGCTTCGTGACCGGGACCCCGGCCAAGTACGGGTACTCGATCTACTGGATCGTCCCGGACACCGAGTGGGCCGCCCAGGCCCCGGTCCGGGACGTCGTCTTCAACAGCTTCCAGCCCGCGCCGTAGGTCAGCCGATCAGGCGTTGCTTGGCGCGGGTGAACTCGTCCCCGGTGAGGGCACCGGAGGCGTGCAGGGCGGCCAGCCGTTCCAGCTGGCCGATGAGCTGTTCGCCGGTGGCGGCCTCGACCGGTGCGGCGACGGGCACGGCCTTCGGGGCGTTGCGGGCGGCCCGGGCGGAGGCCCGGAGCTGCTCGGCGAAGAACTCGGCCTTGACCACGTCCTCGAAGCGGTGCGAGCCGGTGAGCGCCACCACCAGGAGCACTTCGCCGTTGAGCTTGGTGCGGGTCACGGTGACGTCGGTGACGGCGGCAAGCGGAACCGGCATCGGCGGTTTCCCGTCCTTCAGGAAGAGCAGCCGATGGGTGGTCAGCACGAGCACTCCCTTGCGGAAGTGCTCGGGGTGGCGCCCGGCGGTGGAGGCGACCGGCTTCTCGCCGTCGATGACGGTCGCCTCGACAGCGTGGAGGGCCTCGGCCTGGTTGGCTTTGCTGCGGTTTCCTGACGCCTCGAAGGCGGTGTCGATCAGATCGGTCCAGTCCATGGGATCGAGCCTAAGCGGAGCCGCTCAGTAGGCTGGTCGGCGAGCGAGAGGAACTGGCATGCGAGGCGGCCCCGGGCAGTTGCTGGCGGGGCGGTACCGGCTGACGGACCGTCCCGGACCGCTGCGCGCCCACGCGGTGGACGAGCGGACCGGTGAATCGGTGCTGCTGAGCGCCCTGGAGCTGCCGGCGTTGCTGACAGCAGGCCAGGACCCGGAGGAGGCCGCCGCGGCGCAGGCGGATCGGCTGGTGCGGCGGGTGGCGGCGGTCGGCTCGGCCGCGCCGGTGGCGCACCCGCGGCTGCTGCGCGGGGTCGGCGCGTTCGTCGAGGGCGAGCTGCTGTGGACGGTGGAGGAGCGGCCGGCCGGGTGGACGGTGGCCGAGCTGCTCGCCGAGGGGCCGCTGCCGCCGTACCGGGCGGCCGAGTTGGCGGCGGACCTGGCCGGCGCGCTGCGGGCGCTGCACGCGGCCGGGCTCACCCACGGCAACATGACCGCGGAGTCGGTGCTGGTCTGCGAGGACGGTGCGGCCATGCTCGGCGGGCTGCTCGCCGGGGTGGCGGAGGAGGCGCTGGCCGAGGAGCTCGGCGGGCCGGGCGGTCGGCGCCGGTACGAGGTACGGGCCACCCTGGTCGGCCCGGTGGCGGAGCGTTGGCCGCTGGACGGCGGTCCGGCGGGCGACTGCTGGGCGCTCGGGGTGCTGGTGCAGCGGCTGGTCGCCGGCCGCGCGCCGTACCCGGAGCGGGACGTGCCGGAGCTGGTGACGGCCGTACGGGACGGGCGGCGCGAGCCCGCGGTGGTGTGCGGGCCGCTCGCGCCGCTGGTGGAGCGGCTGTTGCAGCCCGATCCGGTGCTGCGGCCGACCGCGGAGGCGGTGTGCGGGGAGCTGGCGGAGCTGCTGGCGGGTGCACCGGAGCCGGTCGACGAGGAGCGGGTGGCCCAGGGCCGGACCGGTGGGGGGCCGAGGCCGGAGGCGCCGCCGGTGCCGCGGCAGCCGCGCCTGCTCGGCGGGAAGGCCGGGGGTCCCAGGGCCGGGGGGAGTGCCCGAAAAGGCGGGAACGGCGGGGACTTCGGGGCAGGAGGCGGCGCGAAACCGCCCCGGATACCCCCCGCCCTATTGGGCCCGCTGTTGGTGGGGGGAGTGTTTGCGCTGCTGGCGCTGGGAATTGTCGCGGTGGTGCTGTTCGCAGGCTGACAGCCCGCTCGGAATCAGGCCTTCCGGTCCAGGGGGCGGGCGTGATTACCCGGGGCGGCAAGGTGCGCCTAATGTGTGCGTGGGATTTGTTCGAACAGTGGTCTGCACCAGGCCCTCCGTCGCGGTGACGGCAGGCGGAGTGTGTGGGGGAGCGGGCGCAGATGGGCGTGCAGGACCGGCCGGAGGCGGCCGAGGCGGAGCGGTTGCTGGCCGGGCGGTACGAGCTCGGCGAGCGGCTCGGCCGGGGCGGCATGGGCACCGTCTGGCGGGCCTGGGACCGGATGCTCGACCGCGAGGTCGCGGTCAAGGAGCTGACCGTCAACCACCTGCCGGAGGAGGACCTCCAGATCCTGCACACCCGGATGAAGCGCGAGGCCAGCGCGGCCGCGCGGATCAAGCACCCCAATGTGATCACCGTGCACGACGTGCTGGAGCAGGACGGCCGGCCGTGGATCGTGATGGAGCTGGTCGACGGCCGCTCGCTGGCCGACGTGATCAGCCAGGACGGCACCCTGCAGCCGCGCGCCGTCGCCGAGGTCGGCAGCCAGGTGCTCGCCGCGCTGCACCGCGGCCACCAGCTGGGCGTGCTGCACCGGGACGTGAAGCCGGCCAACGTGCTGCTGGAGCACGGCACCGGGCGGGTGGTGCTGATGGACTTCGGCATCGCGAAGTACGAGGGCTCGACGGAGCTGACCCGGCCGGGGGACCTGGTCGGCTCGCCGGACTACCTGGCGCCGGAGCGCGCCCAGGGCGAGCGGCCCGGGCCGGCCTCCGACCTGTGGGGCCTCGGGGCGACGCTGTTCGCGGCGGTCGAGGGCCAGTCGCCGTTCCGGCGGGACTCGCCGATCACCACGCTCGCCGCGGTGGTCGACGAGCCGCTGCCGGAGTCGCGGCGGGCCGGGCCGCTGGGGCCGGTGCTGGCCGCGCTGATGGCCAAGGACCCGGACGAGCGGCCGACCGCGGACGAGGCGGCCCGGATGCTGGCCGAGGTGCAGGCCGGGCACACGATGGGCCTGAAGTCGGTCGCGGCGGTGCGCATGCCCACCCAGTCGGTGCCGGTGGTGGACCGCAGCGAGGGCCGGGGGCTGGTGGCGGAGCCGGTCGAGGACTCCGAGGAACCGACCGAGCCGAAGGCGTCCACGCCCGCCGTCCCCGCCGTCCCCGCCGGACCGGACACCGCGGGGGGCGAGCAGGCCGCCGCGCTGGCGCACACCGGGCCCGTCGCGCCGGTGCCGCACTCCGTCACGCCCGCGCGCGGACCGGCCAAACGCCGCAACCTGCTGAAGATCGCCGGCATTGCGGTGGCCGTCGGCCTGCTGGCCGCCGCGGGCACCTTCCTCACCACCCGGCACATGGTGGGCGGCGGCGGCGCCGCCGACGACCCGACGCCGACGGCCGTCGAGTCCACCGGGCCCGAGCCCACCAGCGACGCCACCCCCGCGGTGGCGCCGCCCAGCGGCTACCACTGGGTCGACGACCCGGCCGGCTTCCGCTTCCCGCTGCCGAACGGGACCCCGCCCTGGCAGCGGATCAGCTCCGGGGACAACCAGATCTTCTACAGCCCCGACGGCAAGGTGCACTACCTGCAGTTCGCCGTCACCGTCGGCCAGTCGGTCAAGCCGCTGGAGCACATGCGGCAGATGGAGACCAGCCTCTCCAAGTCGCTCAAGGACTACAAGCAGCACCGGATGGCCGGCGCGGCGGTGAAGGGCCAGGAGGCGGCGGTCTGGGAGTTCAGCTACCTGGCCAAGGAGGGCGGCCGCCGGCGCGCGATCGAGACCGAGTTCATCAGCCAGGACGGCACCAGCTACGCGATCTACTCGTCCAGCCCGGAGAAGGGCAGCGAGTGGAACGAGGCGGAGCAGCGCTTCTACGCGGTGCTCAACAGCTTCACGCCGATCCGCTGACGGGCGCCGGGCAGGGGCGGGACGCCCGCTTTCACCCGACTGCGGCAGATTCTTGTTACCGGCGGGTACCGGACCGGCCGCCGAACGCCTAGGCTGCGCGTATGTCGGACCTCACAGCAGATGCAGTGGCCACCGAACACCCCGGCGCCGGCAATCCGGCGGCCCCCGGTGGCGGCCGTACGGTCGCCGCGGCCGTCCCGCCGTCCCTGGTCGCCAGGCTGGCCGCCGGCGTCACCGCCACCGGCGAGCCCGACCTGGTGGAGACCGTCGCCCCGCTGACCGGCGAACGGCTGGCCAGCCTGCCGCAGTCCACCCCGGCCGACGTCGAGGTCGCCTTCCAGCTGGCCCGCCGCGCCCAGGCGGCCTGGGCCGCGCTGCCGGTGCGCCGCCGGGCCGCGGTCCTGCTGCGCTTCCACGACCTGCTGCTCAGGCGGCAGGACGAGGTGCTGGACCTCATCCAGGCGGAGACCGGCAAGGCCCGGCTGCACGCCTTCGAGGAGGTGCTGGCCGTCGCCATGGCCGCCCGGCACTACGGGCGGGCCGCGCACGGGTACCTCAAGGACAAGCGGCGCGGTGGCGCGCTGCCGGTGCTCACCCACGCCGTCGAGGCCCGCCGCCCCAAGGGCGTGATCGGCCACATCTCGCCGTGGAACTACCCGCTGGAGCTGTCCATCGGTGACGCCCTGCCCGCCTTCGCGGCCGGCAACGCGGTGGTCAACAAGCCCGACACCCAGACTGCGCTGACCGCCCTGTGGGCCCGCGAGCTGCTGGTCGAGGCCGGGCTGCCGGCCGACCTGTGGCAGGTCGTGATCGGCGACGGCCCGGTGATCGGCCCCGCCGTGGTGGAGCACGCCGACTACGTCTCGTTCACCGGCTCCACCCGGACCGGCCGTGACGTCGCCCAGCGCGCCGCCGCCCGGCTGGTCGGCGCCTCGCTCGAACTCGGCGGCAAGAACGCCATGCTGGTGCTCGCCGACGCCGACCTCGACGCGGCCGCCGCGGGCGCCGTACGGGCCTGCTTCTCCTCCGCCGGGCAGCTGTGCATCTCGATCGAGCGGCTGCTGGTGCACCGCTCGGTGGCCGACGAGTTCCTGGAGCGCTTCGCCGCCCGCACCCGGGCGCTGCGCCTCGGCGGGGGCCTCGCGTACGGCGCGGACATGGGCTCGCTGGTCTCCGTCCGCCAGCTGGAGACCACCACCCGGCACGTGGACGAGGCGGTCAAGGCGGGTGCCACCGTGGTGGCCGGCGGGCGCGCCCGGCCGGACCTCGGCCCGTTCTTCTTCGAGCCGACCATCCTCGACGGCGTGACCCCGGACATGGCGGTCTGCGCCGAGGAGACCTTCGGCCCGGTCGTCTCCCTCTACCGCTTCGACACCGACGAGGAGGCGGTGGCCGCCGCCAACTCCACGCCGTACGGCCTGAACTCCAGTGTCTGGACCAGGGACCTGCGGCGCAGCCGGGCGGTCGCGGCCCGGCTGCGCACCGGCACGGTGAACGTCAACGAGGCCTACGCCGCCGCGTACGGCTCGGTCGGCTCGCCGATGGGCGGCATGGGCGACTCCGGGCTGGGCCGCCGGCACGGCGCCGAGGGCATCCTGCGCTTCACCGAGGCGCAGACCATCGCGACCCAGCGGCTGCTGCCGATCGCGCCCTCGTTCGGCCTGGACGACAAGCAGTTCGCCGCCGTGATGACCGGCGGGCTGCGGGCGCTCAAGGCGCTGCGCTTCAAGTAGGCCTCGGCGGCACACCGGGCCCCGCACTTCCGGCGGGGCCCGGCTCGCGGTACCCACAGGCAGGTTGACCCGGCGAAGGAGCGGTGGCAGATGGTGCAGTCCGGCGGTGCGGCGGAGTTCGACTACGACGTGGTGGTGGTCGGGTCCGGCTTCGGCGGATCGGTCGCGGCCCTGCGGCTGACCGAGAAGGGCTACCGGGTCGCCGTCCTGGAGGCCGGCCGGCGCTTCGACCGGGACGAACTGCCCAGGAACTCCTGGGACCTGCCGAACTACCTGTGGGCGCCGCAGCTCGGGCTGTACGGCATCCAGCGCATCCACCTGCTGGCCAACGTGCTGATCCTGGCCGGCGCCGGGGTCGGCGGCGGCTCGCTGAACTACGCCAACACCCTGTACGTGCCGCCGAAGGCCTTCTTCGAGGACCGCCAGTGGCGCCACATCACCGACTGGCAGCAGGAGCTGGCGCCGTTCTACGACCAGGCGCAGCGGATGCTCGGGGTCCGGCTCAACCCGACCCTCACCCCCTCCGACGTCCACCTGAAGGCGGCCGCCGAGCAGATGGGAGTCGGCGACACCTTCCACATGGCGCCGGTCGGGGTCTTCTTCGGCGACGGCGAGGACACCGACGGCAGTGCCAAGGCGGCGCCCGGGGGCGAGGTGGCCGACCCGTACTTCGGCGGCGCCGGCCCGGCGCGCAAGGCCTGCGTGGAGTGCGGCGAGTGCATGACCGGCTGCCGGCACGGCGCCAAGAACATGCTCACCGAGAACTACCTCCACCTGGCCGAGCGGGGCGGCGCGGAGATCCACCCGCTCACCACGGTGGCGCGGATCCGGGAGATCGGCGGGGCCGACGGGAATCGCGGCTACGCCGTGGACGTGCGCCGCACCGACGCGCGCTCGAAGACCGACCGGGTGAAGGCGGGCGCGCGGACCATCACCGCGGCCCGGGTGGTCGTCGCGGCCGGCACCTACGGCACCCAGTCGCTGCTGCACCGGATGCGGGACGGCGGCCACCTGCCCCGGATCTCGGACCGCCTGGGCGAGCTGACCCGCACCAACTCCGAGGCCCTGGTGGGCGCGCAGACCACCGACCGGCGCTACGGCACCAAGGCGGACTTCACCAAGGGCGTGGCGATCACCTCCTCGATCCACCCGGACGCCAACACCCACATCGAGCCGGTCCGCTACGGCAAGGGCTCCAACGCGATGGGCGCGCTGTCCATCGCCCAGGTCAGGGGCGGTGGAACGATCCCGCGTTGGCTGCGCTACCTGGGCAACTCGGCGCTCCACCCGGTGACCTTCGCCCGCTCGATGAACCAGCGCCGCTGGTCCGAGAAGACGATCATCGGCCTGGTGATGCAGTCGCTGGACAACTCGATCACCGTCTCGCTGAAGAAGGGCCCGCTCGGCAAGGCCCGGCTCACCTCCACCCAGGGCCACGGCGAGCCCAACCCGACCTGGATCCCGGCCGCCGAGCGGGGCGCCCAGGCGCTGGCCGCCGAGATCAACGGCTTCCCGGGCAGCACCGTCGGGGAGATCTTCGACATTCCGATGACGGCGCACTTCCTGGGCGGCTGCCCGATCGGCGACGCCCCCGAGACCGGCGTGGTGGACCCGTACCACCGGCTGTACGGCTACCCCGGGATCAGCGTGGTGGACGGTTCGGCCGTCTCCGCCAACCTCGGCGTCAACCCCTCGCTCACCATCACCGCACAGGCCGAGCGCGCCATGTCGATGTGGCCGAACAAGGGCGAGGCGGACCCGCGCCCGGCCCAGGGCGAGGAGTACCGGCGGGTGGCGGCGGTGGCACCGGTGCGGCCGGCCGTGCCCGAGGGCGCGTTCGGCGCGCTGCGGCTGCCGCTGCTGCCCGTCCCGGAGGTCCCGAAGAAGCGCGGTTGAACCCGGCCGGGCGGGCCAATCCGCCTGCCCCGGTTCCCGGTTGACATCCGTTCGGATCCGATGGGATAAACGGGCTCCCTGGGGCGGCCAGGGACTCGTCGAGCGGGGGGGGACGCGGGCCATGGCCAACTGCACAGCGTGCGGGGCGACTTCGGAGGAGGGGTCACCCGCCTGCGGGTCGTGCGGGCGGCCGTTCGCGCCCCCGCCGCCCGCCGTCCCGCCGCTCCCACCGGGTGCGGCTCCGTCTGTCCCGCCGCCCGCCGTCCCGCCGCCCGCCGTCCCGCCGGGTGCGGCTCCGTCCGTCCCGCCGCCCGCCGTCCCGCCGCCCGGGTACGAACCGCAGCCGGGATACGGGCCGCCGCCCGGGTACGGACCGGCCACCGCGTCCCCGCCCGCCCTCGGCAGTTGGGGCGCAGGGCAGTCGTACGACAAGCCGTCGACCTTCCAGCGCCTGCTGACCGCGGCGGACTGGCGTCCGGCGGTCAAGGCGGCCGTCGCGCCGACCCTCGTCCTGCTGGCCGCCGCGCTGATCGCGGCGATCCCGAGCGACTACCAGTACGAGTACCGGTTCCAGTCGGCCGGCTTCGGCGAGCGCTTCGGCTCGACACTGTCGATGGCCCTGAACGCGCTCGGCGCACCGTTCCGGCTCGGGTACCAGAGCCAGCTGGGCCAGGGCCGGACCGACCGGCTGGAGATCGCCCTCCGGGTGCTGCCGATGACCGTCACCGTGCTGTGGTGCCTGGCGCTCTGGCTCGGCCTGCGGGCCGGGCTGCGCCGGCGCAAGGCGGTGGAGGGCCAGCTCACCCGGGGCCAGGCCGCCGGTGAGGCGATCCGCACCGCCCTGGTCCTCGCGGCGGTGAGCGGGCTGCTCGGGCTGGTCGGCAGCACGGACTGGCACCCCGCGGGCAGCGCCGTGAAACCCGACTACTTCGGCTCCGGCGGCCAGAAGCTCGGCCAACCGCTGATCACCGCGGAGTCCGGCTGGCTGGAGGCGGTCGCCTGGACCGCAGTGGCGGCCGCCCTGCTGACCTTCGTCGTCTACGGCACCGACGCGCTGCGCTGGGCCGCCTGGCGCAGCCGCGCGGTGCGCGGCTGGGCGGTGTCCGCGCTGGCCGCCGGGCAGGCGCTGGCGGTCTCGGTGGGGCTGTCCTCGGTGACGGCCTTCGTGCTGGTCGCGGCCAACAGCGAGAGCGGTGCGCAGACCGGGATCTCGCTGGCCTTCCTGCCCAACCTCGGCCTCAACCTGCTCGGCTTCGGCTCGGGCGCGACCTTCCGGACGCACTCCGGCCTGTCCGGCGGCGAGGACTCCCGCAGTGACGGTTCCTGGGGCGATCGCAGCGCCGAGGCCGGCTTCTCCTTCTTCGACCTGCACGACCTGACCGGCGACTGGCGCTGGGCCGGTCTGCTCGCGCTCGCCTCGGCGGTCCTGCTGGGCTGGGCGGCGTTCCGGCGCGGGCTGGACGCGGCCGACCGGCTGCGCCTGGCGGCCGTGCACGCCGGGGCGTCCACCCTGCTGATGACCGTGTCCGGCGCGCTGCTGAAGCGGACCATGTTCACCTCGGGCTGGGTCGGCTCGGGGCGGATGGAGTTCTCCCAGGAGGAGTCGGTCGGGCTGGTGTTCCTGAGCGTGCTGGTGGCCAACGCGGTCTGGGCGCTGGCCGGCGCGCTGCTGGTGCCGCCGTTGCTGGCGGCCGTCCGTGGGCGGGGCGCGGGCGCGCCGAGCGGCGCCGTGCCGTACGCCGAGTCCCCGTTCGCTCCGGCCCCGGGCGCCGCGCCGTACCCGCCGGCGGTGCCGTACGCGACGCCGCCGCACGGCGTCCCGGCTCAGGACGGCCCGGTGCCGGCCGGCCAGGGGCAGGGGGCTCCGGGGTACGGCGTGCCGCCGCAGGCCGCCGCGCCGCAGGACGCGCCGTTCGCCTCCGGGGGCGGGGTGAGCGAGGTGCTCGCCTCGCACGAGGCGTCGCCCGCCCCGGCCGGCGGGACACCGGTACCGGGCGCGGTGCCGCCGCCCCCGGCCGAGGAGCCGGTCGACCCGAGCGTCTGGCGCAAGCACCCCTGAGTCCGCGGCCACGGACGTACGGGGGCATGCGGCGGCGTGGCGGGAAGGGGCGGGAAAGGGCAAAGGGCCCCGCGGGGGAACGGGGCCCTTTGTCGGTCAGCACTCGGCGTCAGGGCCGCGCCGGTGCTGGGGTGACGGCGCCGGGGGAGGAGCGCCGTCGTGTCGGTTGGCTTCGGGGTGCGCCGTGCGGCTCCGGCGTGGGTGGCCGGCCGCGCGGGGCGCGCACGCTCGTGTGCGGCGGGTCGGCGCGCAGGTGTGCGCTGGTCCCGTGCTCACGGAGCGTGAACTGAAAACCGCTTGCCACCTCCCTGCGGCGCGGCTGCGGAGAACACGGCACGGGCCTCCTCGGTGAGCCGCGAGGCGCCGGGAGAACCGCTTACAACGAGCATCGTGCTGGACAAAGGGCTCGCTCTGCAACCGGTTCGGCACAGTTGGGCAGAGAGCATTTCCCGCCGGGGCCGCCATCGATGATCACGGTGCGTAGTGGTTCTGGTGGTTGCGGCGCACGGGGACGCGCGTAGCGGCGCGGGTTGTTCGGGGGCGTGCGCCGGGCGTGCACCGGGTCGGACCGGGGGTGCGACGGCCGGTCCCGGGCGTCCCCGGACTCCGGCCGTCCCACCTCTCGGCCCAGTCGCGGCCGGGGTCGCTGTCCCCTGCTGGCCGGCCGCGGCACCCGCGCACGGTCCCACGGAGCCGTGCGCCCGGCGGGCCGGGCGGCGGCACCACGTGCGCCGGTGGACTGGGATGGAGCTCCACGCGTGGTCCTGCTGCCGTACGGCGGTGCCCCCGCGGGGACGGGCGGCGCGTCTGGCGGACGCGGCGCGGCCGTACGTTCGTCAGAAGCAACGAACCGCCGCCCCGCCCGGTCACGGTCCATTGGACGGGCAGACGAGTGAAACCGGACAGCCCGGTAGAATCGGAGTCCAGACACCCCACACCGTCCGCCGCCGCTGCCCCCACCCGGGAGGCGGCCACGCGTGACACCTCGATACCGCTGCCGGAAGGCCGTCTGTGTCCTCTGCAATTCCCGTCCAGTCCGCGCCGGACAACGACCCCGTCCTGGTGGTCGACTTCGGCGCCCAGTACGCCCAGCTCATCGCCCGTCGGGTGCGTGAGGCGCGGGTCTACAGCGAGATCGTGCCGAGCAGCATGCCGGTCGCCGAGATGCTCGCCAAGAACCCCAAGGCGATCATCCTCTCCGGTGGCCCGTCGTCGGTCTACGAAGAGGGCGCGCCGCAGATCGACCGCGCGATCTTCGAGGCCGGTGTCCCGGTCTTCGGCATGTGCTACGGCTTCCAGCTGATGGCCAAGACGCTCGGCGGCACCGTCGACAACAACGGCGCCCGCGAGTACGGCCGCACCCCGCTGACCGTCTCCCGCACCGGCTCCACCCTGTTCGAGGGCGTCCCGGCGCAGCACTCGGTGTGGATGTCGCACGGCGACGCCTGCTCCGCCGCCCCGGAGGGCTTCGTCGTCACCGCCTCCACCGACCTGGTCCCGGTCGCGGCCTTCGAGAACGACGAGGCCCGGCTGTACGGCGTCCAGTACCACCCCGAGGTGCTGCACTCCGACCACGGCCAGCAGGTCCTGGAGCACTTCCTCTACCGCGGCGCCGGCATCGCCCCGACCTGGACCACCGGCAGCGTGGTCGAGGAGCAGATCGCCCTGATCCGCGAGCAGGTCGGCGACAAGCGCGCGATCTGCGGCCTGTCCGGCGGCGTGGACTCCGCGGTCGCGGCCGCCCTGGTCAACAAGGCCATCGGCGACCGGCTGACCTGCGTCTACGTCGACCACGGCCTGATGCGCAAGGGCGAGACCGAGCAGGTCGAGAAGGACTTCGTGGCCGCCACCGGCGTCCAGCTGAAGGTGGTCGACGCTTCCGAGCGCTTCCTGAACGCGCTGAAGGGGGTCACCGACCCCGAGGAGAAGCGCAAGATCATCGGCCGTGAGTTCATCCGGGTCTTCGAGCAGGCCCAGGCCGAGATCATCGCCGAGGCCGGCGAGCACGGCGAGTCGGTCGACTTCCTGGTCCAGGGCACCCTGTACCCGGACGTGGTGGAGTCCGGCGGCGGCACCGGCACCGCCAACATCAAGTCCCACCACAACGTCGGCGGCCTGCCCGAGGACCTCCAGTTCCAGCTGGTCGAGCCGCTGCGCAAGCTGTTCAAGGACGAGGTCCGGATGGTCGGCCAGGAGCTGGGCCTGCCGGAGGAGATCGTCCAGCGCCAGCCGTTCCCGGGCCCGGGCCTGGGCATCCGGATCGTCGGCGAGGTCACCAAGGATCGCCTGGACCTGCTCCGCGACGCCGACGCGATCGCCCGCGAGGAGCTGACCGCGGCCGGCCTGGACCGCGAGATCTGGCAGTGCCCGGTCGTGCTGCTCGCCGACGTCCGCAGCGTGGGCGTGCAGGGTGACGGCCGCACCTACGGCCACCCGATCGTGCTGCGCCCGGTCTCGTCCGAGGACGCCATGACCGCCGACTGGTCGCGCCTGCCGTACGACGTGCTGGCGAAGATCTCCACCCGGATCACCAACGAGGTCCGCGACGTGAACCGCGTCGTCGTCGACGTCACCAGCAAGCCGCCGGGCACCATCGAGTGGGAGTAGCACTCCCACCGGCCGGGGCGCGTTCCCGTCCCGAGGCCGATGCCTGAACGGCCGCGCCGTCGTTCCCTCCAGCAGGGGAACGACGGCGCGGCCGTTCGTGGTGCGGGCGCCGCCCTCCGGGAGGTCCTCCCACCGAAAGCGGCCGGGAGCGGGCAGAATGCGGACCGGACCTGTCAGGCAGTGGCAGGCGGCGAGGGAAGGTGTGAGGGATGTCGGAGGCCAGCAACTCGGTGCCGGCCGGTGGGGGAGCGGTCGGCCCGGCCGACCGGGCAGCGCGATGGGGGGCGCTCGCGTCGACGTACGCGCTGCTGCCGCTGCGGCTCTTCCTCGGCGTCACCTTCGTCTACGCAGCCCTCGACAAGCTCTCCGACGCCCACTTCCTGGGCGGGGCGGGCGACCCGGCCTCCTTCGTCTCGCAGACCCAGGCCGCCAAGGCGGGCGGCAGCCCGATCTCCTTCCTGCTCGGCCCTGCCCTCGACCACCCGACCCTGTTCGCGCTCGCCCTCGCCTTCGGCGAGCTGGCGATCGGCCTCGGCACCCTGCTCGGCCTCTGGGGCCGGGTCGCCGCGCTCGGCGGCGCGCTGCTCAACCTCAGCCTGTGGCTGACCATCAGCTGGAGCGTCGCGCCGTACTACCTCGGCAACGACCTGGCCTACCTGATGGCCTGGACCCCGCTGCTGCTGGCCGGCACGCCGTACCTGTCGGTGGACGGCTACCTGGCCCGCCGGGCCGAGCGGGACCGCACGCGCGGGCTGGGCGAGGACCACGTCAAGCGCCGGGCCCTGGTGGACGGGGGGATCGCGGCCGTCGCGATCGGCGGGGCCGGGCTGCTCACCGGCTCGCTGACCCGGACCTTCGGCCGGGGCAGGTCCGCCGCCGCCGAGCAGCCGGCAGCCCCGGTCTCCGCCGCTCCGGTCTCTGCCGCTCCGGTCTCCGCTGCCCCGGCGCCGGGCCCCGCGGTGCCCGCCGCGAGCGTGCCGGTCGGCGGCTCGGCCCAGGTCAAGGACCCGGTCACCGGTGACGCCGTCTACATCGTGCAGCCCAAGGCCGGCCAGTACTGCGCCTTCTCCGCGGTGTGCACCCACACCGGCTGCGCCGTGGACGCGCCGAAGGACGGCCGGCTGTACTGCCCCTGCCACGGCTCCCGGTTCGACGCCGCGACCGGTGCGGTGATCAACGGGCCGGCGGTCAAGCCGCTGCCCAGGTACGCCGTCAGCAAGGACGGGGACCAGCTGACCCTGGGCCCGCAGCAGACCTGAGGACCCGGGGCCGGCCAGGGGCCTCTCCGCGCGGTCACTCCTCGCGGTCGGGCCGGCCGCGCCGGGCCACCGCCGCGACCGCGCCGGCCAGGCCGCCGACGCCGAGCACGATGAAGGTGACCGGGATGACGATCCGCCCGTTCACCGACTGGTCGTTGACCGCCGCGACCAGGTAGAGCACGGCGATCACGGTGAACAGCGCGCCCGCGATCAGCGAGAACAGGTCGAGCCGGTGCTTCCTCACTGCTGGACCACCTTGATGTTGCCGAGCCCGATTCCGAGTTCGAGATTGAGGGTGCCCTTGGCCGGCTGCCCGCCGGCAGGGCCGATCAGGTAGTTGTGCCGCCCGGTGCTGTCGTTGCGCTCACCGGGGACGGTGACGTTGCCCAGGCCGACCCGGGTCACCAGGTTCACCGTGACGTCGTCCGGCACGGTGACGGTCATGTCGCCGGTGCCGAGGTCGACCTTGGTGGCGAGGGTGGCCCCGGCCGGGTCGACCGCGGACAGGTCCAGCCTGATCTGCCCGGCGCCCAGGTTGTACCGGTCGTGCAGGTCGGCCGCCGAGGCGACGGTCCAGTCGCGCTCGCCCACCGCGTTGCGCATGGAGTCCGGCGAGTGGCCGACGAAGGCCAGCGCCAGGGTGAGCAGCAGACCGGTCACCGCCAGCCGGCGGGCCCGGCCGAACTTCGCGCCGACCAGCAGCGTCAGGCCCACCACCAGCAGCGCGGTGGCCACCACCGTCGCGCTCAGCACGGTGGGGTTGTGGTGGTCGGAGGAGACGGCCCAGACCGCGGCACCCGCGCCGACCGCCAGCAGGAAGCCGAAGAAGCCGAGCGCCGAGCGCTCCCGGGGGTGCCGTACGACGGCAGGCTCGGGGCCGCGCTTCGCACGCTCCTTGCGCAGCGGGTCGCCCTCCGGCAGGTCGGCACGCTGCCACCAGGGCTGGGCCGGGCCGCCGGCCGGCGGCACCGGGGTGCCGAACGGCGGGGTCGGGGTGCCGAACGGCGGGGTCGGGGTGGCCGAGGTGGCGCCCCCGTACGGGTTGCGCTCGGGGTGGCGCGGGTCCCACAGGTAGCCGCCGGCGCCCGGGGCCGGGCTGTCGGCGGGGACCTTCCCGGCGGCCCGGGCGGCGGCGGGCTCGGTCCGGGCCGACTCGTCCTGCTCAGGCCGCGGCCACTGGTAGGCCCCGGCGCCGCCGGTGACCACAGGGCCCTCGGGCTCGGGGAAGTGGCGGTCGTACGGGCCGCCGCCGCGGCGCTCGCGCCCGTGGTCCCGGCGGCGCTCCGGGTCGTAGCGCACCGCCAGGAAGACCAGGGCGGCGAGCAGCAGCAGCGGGAAGATCTGGTCCCCGTCGCCCATCGAGGAGAAGAACACCCCGGTGCCGATCACGGTCAGCAGCACCGCGCCGACCGACTGGCCGTCCACCCGCCCGGTGAGCACCCGCTGGAGTTCGGTGCGCCCGCCGCGGCCCTTGGCCTCGTCGTCGGTCGGGACGATCAGCCAGGCCAGGCCGTACAGGAACAGCCCGAGGCCGCCGGAGAGGCAGAGCACCACCGTGACGATCCGGAAGACCACCGGGTCGATGTCCAGGTGCCGCCCGAGGCCGCCGCAGACGCCGGCCACCACGCGGTGGTGCTCGGCCCGGGTCAGTGGCGGGCGGTCCGGTTCCGGCTGGGCGGCGGGCCCGGCCTCCTCGATGCGGGGGTCCTCGGTCATGGGCACCATCCTTCCGGCAGAGGACGGGCCGGCCCAACCGGGGCGACCCCTGCTCCTACCCTGACTTGTCCCTGATACGGGATGGGGACACACCCTGATGCGTCCGTGGCTGCCCGCGTGGAACCATCGGTGGCGTGGCAGCCCCCGGTACCGATCCCCGATCCATCGCCCCCGACACCGCGTCGTCGGCCGGCGCCGACCCGAGCGCGCCCGACGGCGGGAGGCCGCCCTACCGGCGGCTCTACCGCAGTCCGCAGGGACGGATGCTGGGCGGGGTCGCGCACGGCCTGGCGGTGCACCTCGGGCTGCCGGTGCGATGGGTGCGGCTCGCCTTCGTCGTGCTGTTCTTCGCGCAGGGGATCGGCGCGCTGCTGTACGCCGCGTTCTGGTTCGTGGTGCCGATCGGCATCGGCGAGCCCTCGCAGCGCGGCGGAGCCCAGTGGGTGTACCTCAACGGGGTGTTCGTCCCGGCGTCGCCCGGGATGCAGGGCGGCCTGCTGAGCAAGGGCGGCCAGGCCGGCGGCTGGGTGGGCCGGATGCGCCAGCTGCTCCAGCACACCCTGCAGGGCGAGCCGGTGGCCGCCCCCGCGGAGGGCGAGGAGGCCGCGCCGGCCGGCAAGGGCGGGCAGGGCGGCCTCGGCCAGCTCGCCGCCCTGGTGATGACGGTGATCGGCCTGATCGCCCTGCTCAACGTGCTCGGCTTGCAGACCGCCAAGCCGTACACCTGGCCGCTGCTGGCGATCGGCGTCGGCGTGGCGCTGGTCTGGCGGCAGGCCGACGACTCGCGCTGGCAGCGCTGGTTCGGCATCGAGGAGGGCGAGAAGCGGCGCGGCGCCTACACCCGGGTCGGCGCGGGCGTACTGCTCGCGGTGGCCGGCACCATCGCGCTGCTCGCCATGCAGGGCAGCGGCTCCACGCTCGGCTCGGTGATCGAGGCCTCGCTCGCGGTGCTGGCCGGCGTGCTGGTGCTGCTCGGCCCGTACGGCCTGCGGCTCTGGCAGGACCTCGGGGCCGAGCGCACCGCCCGCATCCGTGCCCAGGAGCGGGCCGAGATCGCCGCGCACATCCACGACTCCGTGCTGCACACCCTGACCCTGATCCAGCGCCGGGCCGAGGACCCCAAGGAGGTGCTGCGGCTGGCCCGCTCGCAGGAGCGCGAGCTGCGGCTGTGGCTGTACCGCCCGGAGGCCGCCGCCGAGGCCGCGCCGGACACCATGGCGGAGACCCTGCGGGCCGCCGTCGCCGAGGTCGAGGACCGGCACGGCGTCCAGGTCGAGCTGGTGATCGTCGGCGACTGCCCGATGGACGAGAGGATCGCGGCACAGATGCAGGCCGCGAGGGAGGCGACCGTCAACGCGGCCAAGTACGGTGGCGGGGGACCGGTCCAGGTCTACGCCGAGGTGGAGGGGAGGACGGTGTCGGTGTTCGTCCGCGACCACGGCCCCGGCTTCGACCCCGACACGGTGCCCGAGGACCGGATGGGCGTACGGGAGTCGATCATCGGCCGGATGAAGCGCAACGGCGGCACCGCTCGGGTGCGGCCGGCGGCGGGCGGCGGCACCGAGGTCGAGCTGGAGATGGAGAGAACGGATGACTGAGGCAGCTCCGGAGCGCACGGCGCGGGTCGTGCTGGTGGACGACCACCGGATGTTCCGGACGGGGGTCAGGGCCGAGATCGGCCGCACCGAGGTGACCGGCATCGACGTGGTCGGCGAGGCCGACGACGTGGACTCGGCGGTCCGCGTGGTCGCCGAGACCAGGCCGGACGTGGTGCTGCTCGACGTCCACCTGCCGGGCGGCGGCGGCGTCGAGGTGCTGCGCCGCTCGGTCGGGGTGATGGGCGAGCAGGGAGGGGTGAAGTTCCTGGCGCTGTCGGTGTCGGACGCCGCCGAGGACGTCATCGGCGTCATCCGCGGGGGCGCGCGCGGCTACGTCACCAAGACCATCACCGGCACCGACCTGGTGAACGCGGTCTTCCGGATCGCCGACGGCGACGCGGTGTTCTCGCCCCGGCTGGCCGGCTTCGTGCTGGACGCCTTCGCCGCCACCGACACCCCGCCGGTGGACGAGGACCTGGACCGGCTCACCCAGCGCGAGCGCGAGGTCCTGCGGCTGATCGCCCGCGGTTACGCCTACAAGGAGATCGCCAAGCAGCTCTTCATCTCGGTGAAGACGGTCGAGAGCCACGTCTCCGCCGTCCTGCGCAAGCTCCAGCTGAGCAACCGCCACGAGCTGACCCGCTGGGCCACCGCCCGCCGCCTGGTCTGACAACCCCGGTTCCGGACCGTGGTTCCATCGCACTGACGCCGACGAGCCCGTCCGCTCGGATTCTCCGGGGCGGGCGGGCTTGTCGGTGAGTGGCCATAGACTCGATGTGCCATGAGTAGCCTCTTTGACGACCTTCCGCTCCCCGGTTTCGAGGCACCCGCCGCCGGGTCGAAGCAGCCCGACGCGCCCATCGACGAGGAGCCCCCGCCGTTCGAGGACGACGTCCCGTACGACGCGTACGAGGAGGCCATCCCGGACGGGCTGTTCCGGACCGACCATGCCGCCGAGGCGGAGCGGGACGCCTGGTACCGCAACGGCGCCGCGCGTACGGTGGTGGACCCGGCGCAGCTGCTGGAGGGGATGAACGACCCGCAGCGCGAGGCGGTGCTGCACGCCGGCTCGCCGCTGCTGATCGTGGCCGGCGCCGGCTCGGGCAAGACCCGGGTGCTGACCCACCGGATCGCCCACCTGCTGGGCGCCCGCGGGGTGCAGCCGGGGGAGATCCTGGCGATCACCTTCACCAACAAGGCGGCCGGCGAGATGCGCGAGCGCGTCGAGGCGCTGGTCGGCCCGCGCGCCCGGGCGATGTGGGTCTCCACCTTCCACAGCGCCTGCGTGCGCATCCTGCGCCGCGAGTCCAAGCAGCTGGGCTTCACCTCCAGCTTCTCGATCTACGACTCGGCCGACTCGCAGCGGCTGATGTCGCTGGTCTGCCGCGACCTCGACCTGGACCCGAAGCAGTTCCCGCCGAAGTCCTTCACGGCGAAGATCAGCAACCTCAAGAACGAGCTGATCGACGAGGAGACCTTCGCCGACCAGGCCGTCAACCCGATGGAGAAGAAGCTCGCCGAGGCGTACGCGCTCTACCAGCGGCGCCTGCGCGAGGCCAACGCGCTGGACTTCGACGACATCATCATGACGACGGTGAACCTGCTGCAGGCCTTCCCCGACGTCGCCGAGCACTACCGGCGCCGGTTCCGGCACATCCTGGTCGACGAGTACCAGGACACCAACCACGCCCAGTACACGCTGGTGCGCGAGCTGACCGGCGGCTCGGTGGCCGACGCCCCCAGGCGGACCGTGGACGGCGAGCTCGTGAACCCGGCGGCCGGGCGCCTGGCCGAGGTGCCGCCGGCCGAGCTGTGCGTGGTCGGTGACGCGGACCAGTCGATCTACGCCTTCCGCGGCGCGACCATCCGCAACATCCTCCAGTTCGAGGAGGACTACCCGAACGCGACCACGATCCTGCTGGAGCAGAACTACCGCTCCACCCAGACGATCCTGAGCGCCGCCAACGCCGTCATCGAGCGCAACGCCAACCGCCGCGAGAAGAAGCTGTGGACGGCCGGCGAGCACGGCGAGAAGGTGATCGGCTACGTCGCGGACGACGAGCACGGCGAGGCCCAGTTCATCGCCGACGAGATCGACCGGCTCACCGACAAGGGCGAGGCCAAGCCGGGCGACGTCGCGATCTTCTACCGGACCAACGCCCAGTCCCGCGTGTTCGAGGAGGTGTTCATCCGGGTCGGTCTGCCGTACAAGGTGGTCGGCGGGGTGCGCTTCTACGAGCGCAAGGAGGTCCGGGACGTCCTGGCGTACCTGCGGGTGCTCTCCAACCCGGAGGACACCGTGCCGCTGCGCCGGATCCTCAACGTGCCCAAGCGCGGCATCGGCGAGCGGGCCGAGGCGATGGTCGACGCGCTGGCCGCGCGGGAGCGGATCTCCTTCGCCCAGGCGCTGCTGCGGGTCGACGAGGCGTACGGGATGGCCGCGCGCTCGGCCAACGCCGTCAGGAAGTTCAACACCCTGATGGCCGGGCTGCGCCAGGTGGTCGAGTCGGGCGCGGGCCCGGCGGCAGTGCTGGAGGCCGTCCTGGAGGAGACCGGCTACCTGGCCGAGCTCCAGGCCTCCACCGACCCGCAGGACGAGACCCGGGTGGAGAACCTCCAGGAGCTCGCCTCCGTCGCGCTGGAGTACGAGCAGGACCCGGGCGAGCGGCCGGACGCCGGGGAGGAGGGCACGCCGCCGGTCGGCTCGCTGGCCGACTTCCTGGAGCGGGTCGCGCTGGTCGCCGACTCCGATCAGATCCCCGATGAGGACGAGGACGGGCAGGGCGTCATCACGATGATGACCCTGCACACCGCCAAGGGCCTGGAGTTCCCGGTGGTCTTCCTGACCGGCATGGAGGACGGGATCTTCCCGCACATGCGGGCGCTCAACCAGGTCAAGGAGCTGGAGGAGGAGCGCCGGCTCGCCTACGTCGGGCTCACCCGGGCCCGCGAGCGGCTGTACCTGACCCGCTCGGTGCTGCGCAGCGCCTGGGGGCAGCCGGCGTACAACCCGGCCTCGCGGTTCCTGGAGGAGATCCCGGAGACGCTGGTGGAGTGGAAGCGCACCGGGGCGGCCCAGGCGCCGGTCCAGCGCGGCTACTCCTCGGGCTCGTCCTGGGGCAAGTCCTCGTCCGGGGGCGGGAGTTCGCGCTCCTCCTCGTCGGCTTCGCCGAAGGCCGGCTGGGGGCAGTCGGCGCGGCGCGGCGGCCAGGTGGTGGAGCGCGAGGCCGTCTCGCTGGCGGTCGGCGACCGGGTCACCCACGACAGCTTCGGGCTGGGCACGGTGGTGGCCGTCACGGGCGTCGGCGACCGTGCCCAGGCCACCGTCGACTTCGGCACCGACGGGCGCAAGCAGCTGCTGCTGCGCTACGCGCCGGTGGAGAAGCTCTGATCCGCTAGCGCGGGTCCAGCCCGTTCGAGAGGAACCAGGGCAGCGGGTCGATCGGCCCGCTGCCCGGCGGCCGGATCTCGAAGTGCAGGTGCGGGCCGGTGCTGTTGCCGCTGCTGCCGACGAAGGCGATCACGTCGCCCTGCTTCACCGGGCCCTTGCGCACCTTGTACGCCCGCAGGTGGCAGTACCAGGCCTCGGTGCCGTCGGGCATCTTGATGATCGTCATGTAGCCGTAGAACGGGTTCCACTGGGTCCGAAGGGTGCCGTCGGTCACGGCGTAGACCTCGGAGCCGCCGTCCACCGGGAAGTCGATGCCGGTGTGCCGGTTGGCCCAGTGGGTGCCGGCCTCGCCGAACAGTTCGCCGAGGCCGTGCCGGGCGACCGGCATGGCCACCTTGGGCTTGACCGGTTCGGGTGTCGGCTCGGCGGTGGGCTGCGCGGTGGGGGCCCCGGCAGGGGCCTCGGCGGGCTGGGCGCCCGCCAGCGGCTTGCGGGCGTCGCCGCGCGAGGCCTGGGCCGGGGCGCCGGCCGCGATCGCCTGGGCGGCCGCCGCCTGCGTGGTCGCGGTGTCCTCCGCTGCGGCCTGCGGCACCTGCCCGGAGGCCTGGGTGCGCTGCTGGTCGGCCTCCCCCTGCACCGTGATCGCCGCCGCCGCGGCCACCCCGAGCGCGGCCACCGACGGCAGCGCGACCCGCAGCAGCGCCGTCCGGGTGGCCGCCTTGGCGGCGCCGCGGCGCTGGGCACGGGACTGCTCGCGGGCCGCGTGGCGCAGCTCCGCACGGGTCGGGCGGGCGGCTGCATCGGGAGCCATCGGGGGCTGCCTCCTCGGTGGGCCTCGGACGTCGTCGGTCGAGGGAAATCAGCCGTGACTGTAGCCCGATCGCCGATGCCCCGGAAAAACCCGCGGATGTCAAGGGGGCGGCCGGGGGTCTGTGCGGAGGTTGCGGGGAGGAGGGGATACCCGCTGGTAGCAAGGCCCGGAGCTGTGACTTTGCCCTCCTCTTCGGAGGCGGCACGGTCAACCGCGTCCGGTGGCGCTAACCTCCCCTCAGGTTGTTATTGACCGTTAACCGCGCCGGCGGCCCACGAGGTCCGGTCGGATGGTGGACGACGAGGTCCAGGAGGCAGTCATGAGTGTGTCGGGGCCGATCCGTGTGGTGGTCGCCAAGCCCGGGCTCGACGGTCACGACCGTGGTGCCAAGGTCATCGCGCGCGCCCTGCGCGACGCCGGTATGGAGGTCATCTACACCGGCCTGCACCAGACGCCCGAGCAGGTCGTCGACACCGCGATCCAGGAGGACGCGGACGGCATCGGGCTGTCGATCCTCTCCGGCGCCCACATGACGCTGTGCGCGCGGGTGCTGGAGCTGCTGAAGGAGCGCGACGCCGAGGACATCAAGGTCTTCTGCGGGGGGATCATCCCGGACGAGGACATCGCCGAGCTCAAGGCGATGGGCGTCGCGGACATCTTCACCCCGGGCACGCCGACCCGGGACGTGGTCGCCTGGGTCGAGTCGAACCTGCGGGCCGGCTGAGCCACGGAGCGTCGAGCGGGCCGGTCCTTCCCGGGGCCGGCCCGCTCCGTCGTCCCGGCCTGTTCCTTCGTTCCGGGGCGCGGGAGCCCCGCGTCAGCCCGCCAGTTCCGCGAGCATCGCCGCCCGGAAGCGCAGGGTGCCGGCCAGTCGGGTGAAGGTCTCGGACCAGGCGGAGTCCGGGGCGGCCCCGGCGGCCAGCTCCTCCACCGCGGCGGCCGTCTCCGGGGCGAGCGCGCGCTCCGTCATCCCGAGCACCCCGCTGTGGCTCCACGGGTACGCACCGGAGGCCGCCGCCCGGGCCAGGGCGGTCACCACGGCGGTGGACAGCGGCGGCGTCCACGGGGTGGTGCAGGCGCCGAGCAGCTGGAAGGCCTCGCCCAGCCCGTGCACCTCGATGAACGCGGCCGTCCAGGCGACCCGCTCCTCGGGCGGCAGGACGGCCAGCAGCTTGGCCGGGGCGCCGGTGGCGCGCGGAGTCCGGGCCCGCGTACCGCGGCCGGGCGGGACGGGGGCCGGACCGAGCAGCGCCCGGGCCCAGTCGGCGTCCTGCTGGCGGACGGCGGCCCGGGCCCAGGCCTCCCGCAGGTCGTCGGCCCAGCTGCTGCTGGTCTCGTCGATGCTGTCGCCGACCCGCAGGGCGAGCAGCTGCTCGGGAGTCAGCCCGGTGCTCTTCGGCCAGACCGACAGCGGTGCGGCGGCCACCACCTCGCCGAACCACCAGGCCCGTTCGCCGCGCCCGGTGGGCGACTTGGGTGCGATCCCGTCGCGCTGCATCTGCGCGTCGCACTCGGCGGGCGGGGTGACCAGCAGGTGGGTGCCGGTGCCGGCGAGCCGGACGGCGGCCCGCGCCCGCTCGGCCATCCGGCGGGCCAGCGCGGAGCCGGGCAGGGTGGAGAGCAGTTCGGCGGCGGTGGCCCGGACGTTCTTGCTGCGGTCGCCGAGGGCGGCCTCCAGGAACGGCTCGTCGGCGGGGGAGAGGCCGTCCTGGAGGGCGTCCAGGAAGAGCAGGCGGTCCTCGGCGCGCTCGGTGGACCAGGTGCCGCGCAGCAGTTCCAGGCCGGCCGCGGGATCGCGGCGGCGCAGCAGCGTGAGATGGGTGACCCGCTCGGCGAACAGGCCCTCGTGCCAGAGCCGGTCGTCCGTGGGCTGTTGCGGCACCTCGGGGGTGGTGGTGCGCAGCACGAACCGCCAGTCGGGGTTCTGCTCGGCCAGCCAGCGGCCCAGCGGACCGGCCAACGCCGCGGCGTCGGCGCGCAGTTCGCTGCGGGCGCGGGCGGCGTCGAGCAGGCCGGGTACCAGGGCGGCGGGCGGGCGCAGGCCCCGGGCCCGGGCGGTGCCGAGCCACTGCGGCAGCAGCTCGGCCAGGTTGGCCAGGGTGCCGCTGCTGCTGCCGCCGGTCCTCCCCGAGAGCAGGACGGCCAGTCGGCGGGCGGCCGGTTCGGGCAGCTCCGGGCGGGTGTCCTCGGCCGCGGGCGGGCCGGGCGGCTCGGCGGCCGGTACGGGCAGCGCGCCGGCCCGGCGGCGGACGGCGGCCAGCGCGGCCAGCTCCAGCAGCGCGGTGGCCGGATCGCTCCGGTCCACGGCGTCGGCGAGCGGCAGGGCGGTGGCCGGGAGCGGGCGGCGGTCGGTGCCGAGCAGGGCGCTGGTGTGCAGGGTCTCCCACGGGTCCTGGGTGATCGTCATGCCGAGTTCTCCTGGGCGTGTCGTGTGGGTTTCGGCGGATCGGGCCGCGGCGTCAGGGTGCGTGCATCGCGAGGCGGAGGTGGGGTGCCTCCCGGGCCGGAGGCTGGGGGCGGAGTCACTGCGGTGGGGGCACCTCCCGGCCGCCGGGCCGGGGGCCATGGGTGACCGGCGACGACGCGGCGAGGTGCGTGCCGCGGCGTCACGGGCCCGGCGGGGATCCACAAGAGACGCCCTAGGCGTTGGTGAGGCCGACCGGGTGCCGGCCTGCGGCCCAGGCCGTGACCGGGGCGAAGCCCTGGTGGCCGTACTCGCCGAAGACCGTCAGCGGGCGGCCGGTGGAGACCGCGGCCAGCCGCCACAGCGCGGCCTCCGGGACGGCCGAGGTGCGGACCGGCACGGTGTGGTGGCCGTCCGTCAGGAACCAGCCGTCCGGAGTGCGGACCGGGACGACGTCGCCGAGTACGGTCGGCCGGCTCTCCAGCCACGGGTCGTCGGCGACGGCGGTGCCGTAGCCGGCCACCGCCTCGGCGACGGTGAGCCCGGCCGGCGGGTCGGCGGGGCCCGGCTCGGGGGCGCCGTAGCGCTCGCCGAGGGTGGCGCGCAGCGGGTGGGCGGCGGGGAAGTAGGCGAGGTCGGCCTCCACCAGGCGGCCGGTGGGCAGGGCGAGGGCGGGGGCCTGGCCCTGGTGGCCGAAGGACAGCAGCACGGCCGGGCGGCCGGTCTTGGCGCCGCGCAGCCAGACCCGGCGGGTGGTGAGCCGCTCGTCCGTGGTGTCGCGGGTGCCGAGCACCAGCCAGCGGTCGCGGACGGTGGGGCCCGCCTTGCTGGTGTCCGCGGGGTAGCCGACCCGGGTGCGGACGGTGGCGGCCAGCTCGGCCGGGAGCTCGTCCGTCCGGGTGGCGGCGGTGGCCAGCAGGTGCAGCATCGCGTACTCCTCCAGCAGTCGCTCCTGCGGCAGCGCGTCCAGCTCACGGACCCGGGTGGCCAGGCCGGGGGCCTGCGCGTCGACCATCCGGGCGGCGACCTCCTCCCAGGGGCCGGCGGTGGACTGGTCGGCCAGGCCGTGCCGGATCCGGTCGGCCAGCCGCAGCCGCAGCTCGGCCGCGCCGGCCGCGACCCGGGCGCCGCGCTGGGCGGCCCGGCGGCGGGCGGCCTCCGGGTCGGCCTGCTTCTCGACGCGCTTCTCCGCGCGCTCCTGGCGGGACTTGAGCCACTCGGCCACCCAGTCGGCGGGTTCGCCGGCCGGGACGGCCTCCGGGGATCCGCTCCACAGCAGGAGGAGCCCGAGCGCGTGCTTGCACGGGAACTTCCGGCTGGGGCAGCTGCACTGGTAGGCGGGCGTGGCGAGTTCGATCGCGGTGCGGTACGGCGTGCGGCCGCTGCCCTTGCACTCGCCCCAGAGCGCGGTGCCGTCGGTGCCGGTGCCGGACCACGGCGCGGGCGAGGAGAGCTTGCCCGCCGCCTTCTGCGAGGCGGCGTCAGGTGCCAGGGACAGGACGTGTTCGGTGCTCCAGCGTTCCTCCATGCGACCGACCGTAGGCGGCGGCACTGACAGCGGCTGACGGTCCGTCCGCAGCCCCCGCCGGGTCGGCGGCCGGTGTCAGTGGTCCGGTGCAGGGTGGTTCCCACAGGCCGGGACGCCGACCTGGCTCCCCCCGATCACCCTGCCGCCCAGGGCACCCGTGTGCCCGGCGGCCGACCTGAAGGAGCCCCCATGACCGACGTTCTGCGGCAGCACGCCGAGGACGCCTTCGCCGGTGAACTGGCCGCGCTGGCCGCGCAGGACGACCGTCCGCGCCCCGAGCGCTGGAAGCTCTCGCCGTGGGCCGTGGCGACGTACCTGCTCGGTGGCGAACTGCCCGACGGCACCCGGATCACCCCCAAGTACATCGGTCCGCGCCGGGTCGTCGAGGTCGCCGTGACGACCCTGGCGACGGATCGCGCGCTGCTGCTGCTCGGCGTGCCGGGCACCGCGAAGACCTGGGTGTCCGAGCACCTGGCCGCGGCGATCAGCGGCGACTCCACGATGCTGGTGCAGGGCACCGCCGGCACCCCGGAGGAGGCCGTCCGGTACGGCTGGAACTACGCCCAGCTGCTCACCCACGGGCCCAGCCGGGACGCCCTGGTGCCCTCGCCGCTGATGCGGGCGATGGCCGACGGGAAGATCGCCCGGGTCGAGGAGCTCACCCGCATCCCGGCCGACGTACAGGACAGTCTGATCACCATCCTGTCCGAGAAGACGCTCCCGATCCCGGAGCTGGGCGCCGAGACGCAGGCGGTGCGCGGCTTCAACGTGATCGCCACCGCCAACGACCGCGACCGCGGCGTCAACGAGCTGTCCAGCGCACTGCGCCGCCGCTTCAACACCGTGGTGCTGCCGCTGCCGGGCTCGCTGGACGAGGAGGTCGACATCGTCACCCGCCGGGTCAACCAGCTCGGCCGCTCCCTGGAACTGCCCGAACTGCCCGGCGGCGCCGAGGAGATCAGGCGCGTGGTCACCGTCTTCCGCGAGCTGCGGGCCGGGATCACGGTGGACGGCCGGACGAAGGTCAAGACCCCGAGCGGCACCCTCTCCACCGCCGAGGCGATCTCGGTGGTGACCAACGGACTCGCCCTGGCCACCCACTTCGGCGACGGCGTGCTGCGCGCCGGGGACGTGACGGCCGGGATCCTCGGCGCCGTCGTCCGCGACCCGGTGGCGGACCAGGCGGTCTGGCGCGAGTACGTCGAAGGGGTGGTGCGCGAGCGCGACGGCTGGAAGGACTTCTACCGCGCCGCCCGCGAGGTGGCGGTATGACAACCTCCGAGGTCGCCCTGCTGGGCATCCGCCACCACGGCCCCGGCTCGGCCCGGGCGGTGGCCGCCGCGCTGGCGCAGTGGCGGCCGGACGCGGTGCTGATCGAGGGCCCGCCCGAGGCCGACGGGATCGTCCACCTGGCCGCCGAGAAGGACCTGGTCCCGCCGGTGGCCCTGCTCGCCCACGCGGTGGACGACCCGGCGAAGGCCGCCTTCTGGCCGTACGCCGAGTTCTCCCCGGAGTGGGTGGCGATCCGGCACGCCGTGGAGCACGACCTGCCGGTCCGCTTCATCGACCTGCCCGCCGGGTACGGCTTCGCGCCGGCCCCGGGGGAGGACGCGGCCCCGGAGACGGCGGCCGAGGAGGGCGGCTCCGAGGAGGACGGCGCCGAGCCGGCCGCCGACCCGCTGGCGCTGCTCGCCGAGGCGGCCGGGCACGACGACGCGGAGCGCTGGTGGGAGGACGTGGTCGAGCACCGCGCGCCCGGCGGCGACGCGCTGGCGCCGTTCGCCGCCGTCGCCGAGGCGATGGGCACGCTGCGCGCCGAGGGCCTCGGCGGATCCCGCCGGGACCTGCTGCGCGAGGCGTACATGCGCCAGCAGATCCGCGCCGCCCGCCGCGCCGGGCACCAGCGGATCGCCGTGGTCTGCGGGGCCTTCCACGTCCCCGCGCTGGAGCGGATGCCCACCGTCGCCCACGACCGGGCGCTGCTCGCCGGGCTGCCGAAGAAGGTGCGGACGGACATCACCTGGGTGCCGTGGACGCACCGCCGGCTCTCCCAGGCCACCGGCTACGGCGCGGGCGTGCAGTCGCCCGGCTGGTACCACCACCTGTTCACCACCGACGGGGACCCGGTGCCGCGCTGGCTCACCCGGGCCGCCGACCTGCTGCGCGCCGAGGACCACCCGGTCTCCTCCGCGCACGTGATCGAGGCGGTCCGGCTCGCCGAGACGCTGGCCGTGCTGCGCGGCCGCCCGCTCGCCGGGCTGACCGAGACCCTGGACGCCGTGCGCGCGGTGCTCTGCGAGGGCTCGGACGTCGCCCTGGAGCTGGTCCGGGACCGCCTGGTGGTCGGCGACGCGCTCGGCGAGGTCCCGGACACCGCTCCGGCGGTGCCGCTCCAGCGCGACCTGACCCGGTTGCAGCGCTCGCTGCGGCTCAAGCCCGAGGCCGCGCCGAAGGACGTCGACCTCGACCTGCGCAAGGAGACCGACGCGGCCCGCTCCCGGCTGCTGCACCGGCTGCGGCTGCTGGGCGTGGACTGGGGCGTGCCCGCGCGCTCCTCGGTGAACTCGACCGGGACGTTCCGGGAGAGCTGGCGGCTGTGCTGGCAGCCCGAGTTCGCGGTCCGGATCGCCGAGGCCGCCCAGTGGGGCACCACGGTCGAGGAGGCGGCGGTCAACAAGGCCGTCGGCACCGCCCGCGCCGCCGAGGAGCTCGCCGAGCTGACCGGCCTGGTGGAGACCTGCCTGCTGGCCGGGCTGTCCGGCGCACTGCCCGCCGTGATGCGGGTGCTCGCCGACTGCGCGGCCCTGGACGCCGACGTCGCGCACCTCGCGGGCGCGCTGCCCGCACTGGTCCGCGCGCTGCGCTACGGGGACGTGCGCGGCACCGACCACGGCGCGCTCGCCGAGGCGGCCTCGGGCCTGGCCGAGCGGATCTGCGTCGGGATGCCGCCCGCCTGCGTCGGCCTGGACGCGGAGAGCGCGGCGGCGATGCGCGGCCGCCTCGACGAGGTGCACGGCGCGATCGGCCTGCTGACCGCCGGCACCGACACCCCGGCCGACACCCCGGCCGGCCCCGCGCCGGACCCCGACGGCCTGGCAGGCCTGGCCGATCGCTGGGCCGCCGCCCTGCGCTCGCTGGCCCGCCGCGAGCCGGCCGGCGGACCGGCCACCGGCGCCCCCGGGCTGCTGCGCGGCCGGGCCGTGCGGCTGCTGCTGGACGACGGCCGGCTCGACTCCGAGGAGGCCGGGCGACGGCTCCGGCTGGTGCTCTCCGTCGCCAACGCCCCGGCGGACGCGGCCGGTTGGGTCGAGGGCTTCCTGACCGGCGGCGGCGCCCTGCTGCTGCACGACCCGCGGCTGCTCGCCCTGCTGGACGAGTGGCTGACGGGGGTGAGCGGCGAGGTCTTCACCGACGTCCTGCCGCTGCTGCGCCGCACCTTCGCCGGACTGGAGGCGGGCGTGCGCACCACCATCGGCGGCCGGGTCGCAGCCGGCCCCCTCGGCGAGCCCCCGGCCGCGCAGGCCGCGGCCGGCGAGCTGGACCGGACCCGCGCCGACGCTGCCGTCCCCGTGGTGGCCCTGCTGCTAGGCGTACGACCGAAGATCCCCCGGCAGGCCGCCGGCCCCGACACCTGACACCCGCCGCAGTGACACTCACCGCACCGAACACCTGCCCCACCGCAGGACCCGCTGAAGGAGGACGAGATGGCAGCGCCCACGACCGACGAACGGCTGCGCCGCTGGCGGCTGGTGCTCGGCGGTGAGGCCGACGGTACCGGCTGCACCCTGCGCGGCCGCGACGCGGCGATGGACGACGCCCTCGCCGCGCTCTACCGGGGCGCCCCCGAGGAGGGCAGCCGGTCCGGCCGCACCGGCCGCCGCAGCGCCGGGCTGGGCGGCTCGGCCCCGCAGGTGGCCCGCTGGCTGGGCGACATCCGTGAGTACTTCCCGTCCACCGTCGTGCAGTTGATGCAGCAGGACGCGATCACCCGGCTCGGCCTGGACCGGCTGCTGCTGGAGCCGGAGATGCTGGAGGCCGTCGAGCCGGACGTGCACCTGGTCGGCACCCTGCTCTCGCTCAAGCACGCGCTGCCCGAGACCACCCGGGAGAGCGCCCGGGCGGTGGTCGGCAAGGTGGTCGCCGACCTGGAGCGCCGGCTCGCCGACCGCACCCGGTCCACGCTCGGCGGCGCGCTCGACCGCAGCGCCAAGGTCAACCGTCCCCGCCACCGCGACATCGACTGGGACCGCACCATCCGGGCCAACCTGAAGAACTACCTGCCCGAGCACGGCACCGTCGTCCCCGAGCGACTGGTCGGCTACGCCCGTGCCCAGCGCGCCGTGAAGAAGGACGTCATCCTCTGCATCGACCAGTCCGGCTCGATGGCGCCGTCGGTCGTCCACTCGGCGGTCTTCGGCGCGGTGCTCGCCTCGATGCGCACCCTGGACACCCGGCTGGTCGTCTTCGACACCTCGGTGGTCGACCTCACCGAACAGCTCACCGACCCGGTCGACGTCCTGTTCGCCACCCAGCTCGGCGGCGGCACCGACATCAACCGGGCGCTCGCCTACTGCCAGTCGAAGATCACGAGGCCCTCCGAGACCGTCGTGGTGCTGATCAGCGACCTGTACGAGGGCGGCATCCGGGACGGCATGCTCAAGCGGGTCGCCGCGATGAAGGCGGCCGGCGTCCAGTTCATCGCCCTGCTCGCGCTCTCCGACGAGGGGGCCCCGGCGTACGACCACGCGCACGCCGCCGCCCTGGCCTCGCTCGGGGCGCCGGCCTTCGCCTGCACCCCGGACGCGTTCCCGGAGATCATGGCGGCGGCCATCGAGAAGCGCCCGATCCCGCAGCACCTGATCAAGGGGGCCGCACAGGGGATCTGAAGGGTTCACCCGAACGCGCTAATCCGCTCGATCGGTGGACCGGCCGCCCGGCCCCGCCCCTCCGGGCCTTCTGTGACGGTTCTCACCCAAGACGGGCAGGCCCCGGGCGGAACAGTCCCGTCCCGCGGGGATAACCTGCCAGACGGACGTGACGCGCGTGTTGATTGACGTGTGCGCCCGTGGCTGTGTGGGCCGCAAGGCCGTACCTCTGCGTACCCGCACCGCCCCGACGACCCGCAGCGAAGATCCTGCCGTGGCACGCTCGTAGAGACACAATCCGCGACCACGAACAAGGACAAACACGTGGACCTGTTCGAGTACCAGGCGAGGGACCTCTTCGCCAAGCACGGCGTGCCCGTGCTTGACGGCGATGTCATCGAGACCGCCGCAGACGCTGCCGCCATCGCGGAGCGCTTCGGCGGCCGCGCCGTCGTCAAGGCTCAGGTGAAGGTGGGCGGCCGAGGCAAGGCCGGCGGCGTCAAGCTCGCCGCCGACCCGGCGGACGCCGTCGCCAAGGCCGAGCAGATCCTCGGCATGGACATCAAGGGCCACACCGTTCACAAGGTGATGCTGGCCCAGACCGCGGACATCAAGGACGAGTACTACGTCTCGTTCCTGCTGGACCGCACCAACCGCACCTTCCTGGCCATGGCCAGCGTCGAGGGCGGCGTGGAGATCGAGGTCGTCGCCGAGCAGAACCCCGAGGCGCTCGCGAAGATCCCGGTCGACGCCAACGAGGGCTGCACCCCGGAGAAGGCCGCCGAGATCGTCGCCGCGGCGAAGTTCCCGGCCGAGGTTGCCGACCAGGTCGCCGACGTCCTGCAGAAGCTGTGGACCGTCTTCATCAAGGAGGACGCCCTCCTCGTCGAGGTCAACCCGCTGATCAAGTCCGGCGACGGCAAGATCATCGCGCTCGACGGCAAGGTCTCCCTGGACGAGAACGCCGAGTTCCGTCAGCCGGAGCACGAGGCCCTGGAGGACAAGGCCGCGGCCAACCCGCTGGAGGCCGCCGCCAAGGCCAAGGGTCTGAACTACGTCAAGCTCGACGGCCAGGTCGGCATCATCGGCAACGGCGCGGGCCTCGTCATGAGCACCCTCGACGTGGTCGCCTACGCCGGTGAGAGCCACGGCGGCGTCAAGCCCGCCAACTTCCTCGACATCGGTGGCGGCGCCTCCGCCGAGGTCATGGCGAACGGCCTGGAGATCATCCTGGGCGACCCCGACGTCAAGTCGGTCTTCGTCAACGTCTTCGGTGGCATCACTGCCTGTGACGCGGTCGCCAACGGCATCGTGCAGGCCCTGGAGCTCCTCGCGAGCAAGGGCGAGAACGTCACCAAGCCGCTGGTCGTCCGCCTGGACGGCAACAACGCGGAGCTGGGTCGCAAGATCCTCGACGACGCCAACCACCCGCTGGTCCAGCGCGTGGACACCATGGACGGCGCCGCTGACCGCGCCGCCGAGCTGGCCAACAAGTAAGGAAGGGGACTTTCACACCATGGCTATCTTCCTTACCAAGGACAGCAAGGTCATCGTTCAGGGCATGACCGGCGCCGAGGGCATGAAGCACACCCGCCGCATGCTCGCCTCCGGCACCCAGATCGTCGGCGGTGTCAACCCGCGCAAGGCCGGCACCACGGTCGACGTCGACGGCACCGAGATCCCGGTCTTCGGCTCCGTCGCCGAGGCGATGGAGAAGACCGGGGCCGACGTCTCCGTCCTCTTCGTGCCGCCGGCGTTCACCAAGGCCGCCGTGATCGAGGCCATCGACGCCGAGATCGGCCTGGCCGTCGTCATCACCGAGGGCGTCCCGGTGCACGACACCGCCGCCTTCTGGGCGCACGCCGGTGCCAAGGGCAACAAGACCCGCATCATCGGCCCGAACTGCCCCGGCCTGATCAGCCCCGGACAGTCGAACGCCGGCATCATCCCGGCCGACATCACCAGCTCCGGCAAGATCGGTCTGGTCTCGAAGTCGGGCACCCTGACCTACCAGCTCATGTACGAGCTGCGGGACATCGGCTTCTCCTCGGCCGTGGGCATCGGCGGTGACCCGGTCATCGGGACCACCCACATCGACGCGCTCAAGGCCTTCCAGGAGGACCCGGAGACCGAGATCATCGTCATGATCGGTGAGATCGGTGGCGACGCCGAGGAGCGTGCCGCGGCCTACATCGCCGAGCACGTCACCAAGCCGGTCGTCGGCTACGTCGCGGGCTTCACCGCCCCCGAGGGCAAGACCATGGGCCACGCCGGCGCCATCGTCTCCGGCTCCTCGGGCACCGCCCAGGCCAAGAAGGAGGCCCTTGAGGCCGCCGGTGTCAAGGTCGGCAAGACGCCGTCCGAGACCGCCCGCCTGGCCCGCGAGATCATCGCCGCCCAGGGCTGATCCCGCCCCGCGCGTGACGAGCGCCCCCGCCCTCCCCGGGCGGGGGCGCTCGTCGTCCCCGGCGCGTTCAGCGCCCGCTCGGCCCCGTCGTGCAGGGCAGCGGCGACCACGGCCGACAGGCCATCGGGCCCTGCGGCGGCGGAGCGCCGATCCGGCCCGCCGTCGGCAGCCGCCAGCGCGCGGCCGCCTGCGGGTGCGGCTCCACCAGGACGGCCTCCCGGCCGGGTGCCGGACTGCACCAGATGCTGGTGATGCCGTTCGGCGCCCCGCCGGGCACCAGCGGCACGCCCGGCTCCGCCGCCCGCTCCCCGGTCGCGGGCAGGCACAGCGCGGGTGTCGGCGGGGTGGTCGACCGGAACAGCGCCGCCGGGCGCACCCCCGTCAGGGTCGCCAGCGTCGCCCCGCCCACCGCGACCGTCAGCAGCGCCGCCGCGCCCGTCCGGCTCGCCGTCAGGAGCCGGTGCCGGGCCCGCAGCACCGGCACCGGCGTCCGGTGCGGCTCCGGACAGCCGCGCACCGCCGCCCGGTACAGCAGCCCGCTCAGCCCGTCCGCGAAGCCGGGCGCCGCCGGGTCCGGCCCGACCAGCTCCGGCACCCACTGCGCCAGCGCCGTACGGGCGGCCCACACCCGTCCCTCGGCCGCCGCCCGTGTGGACTCCACCTCCACCGAGACCGCCGCGGCCGGCAGCCCCAGCCCGTCGTGCAGCACCAGCGCCCGGCGCTGCGGCCGGGACAACTGCTTGAGCGCCTTCAGCAGCGCCCGGTCCCCGTCGGTCAGCCGGTCGTGGTCCGGCAGCACCGCCTGCGCCTCGTCGGCCGGACGCACCTTGATCCGCCGGTGCGGCAGCCTCCACACGTGCGCCCACCGGGGCCTGCCCCGGTGCCACGGGGACAGCGCCAGCTCGCAGGCGCGCACCCGTACCCACCCCTCCGGGCTCCCCGAGGCGACCGCCGCGCCCCAGCGCCGCCGGGCCTCCCCGAACGCCCGCCGTACACAGCGCACCGCCCGGTACCGGCAGGCGGTCAGCAGGAACACCTGCTGCACCAGGCGGGTGTGCGCGGTCTCGTAGAGCTCCTCGAAGCTCACCGCCGGGGGCTCCGCGTCGAGGTCGTCGTCCGCACCCGCGGGAGCGGCGGCGGCCAACGCCGCCCGGCCGGGGCCGACGGGCGGGGGCGTGGCGCTTTCGCGGCCGGCCGGGTCCTGGGCGTGTGCCGCGGGTGCGGCGGTGGTGTGGCGTTCCTCCTGTGCGGGCCGGGCCTTCCGGGCCCGGTCGGGGCCGGCGGCCTGCGTGTGCCTGCCGTCCGCTCCCTGCGCGGCCGCGGTCCGGGGCGGTGTGTCGCCGCTGCCGGCGGCCGCGGCGGCGGGGGCCGCCGGCCCACTGCCACCGCCCGCGTTCGCGGTGCTCTCCGGCCGGGCCTGCTCGGGGCCTGCGGGGGCCACCGGCTCGCGGCTCGCGTCGGACGGCCGGCGCTGCCCGTCGCCCGCCGCCGGTGCGGCCTGGCACACCGGAGGTGTGGTGACGTGTTCCGGCTGGTCGACGGGCGTGCGCTGGTCCTGCGCGCGCCCCGGGGCGGCGCACTTCCCGGTGGAAGGCGGCGTGCCGGCGGCCTGGCGCGGTTTCTCGGCCGGAGTCCCGGGGCCTGCGCCGCCGTTCACGGCCCGCGCGGGCCGGGCGGCCACCCGCACGCGCGCGTCCCGGGCTGCCCGCCGAGTGCCGTCGGAGGCTCCCGGGGCGGGCTTCCCGGCGGCTGCCGGTGCTGCCGGTACGGGACCGGGGGCGGCCGAGGCCGGTACCGGGCCGGCCGGGTCGAGGTCGGCGCAGTTCGCCGGGTGCCCGGTCGGGCCGGGGCCCGAGGGGTGCGGCAGCGTGCCGCCCAGCAGGGCGAGGGCCTCCGCCTCGGTGCGGGTGCCGAGCTTGCGCAGCGCGCGCCGACGGTAGCTGCGGGCGGTGGTGGGGGTGACACCGAGGGCGGCGGCAGTGCGGGGGAGGTCGTGGCCGGCCACGAGGTGGGCCAGGGTCTGCGCCTCACGGGGGGTCAGTTTCCGTGGCGGGCAGCCCGCTTCGGCTGCGGCGTGGGCGCGCTTGCGGTGGCGCTCCGGGGTGGGGGAGTCGGCGGTGGGTGGCGTGGTCATCAGACGCTCCGGGCCGGGGCGCCGGCGGCTTGGGGGTGGGGTCTGAAAATGCGCATAAGCCAATAATCTGGGACACGGCGGTGGTTTGGCGCTTCACGGAGCATGGCGAGTCGCCTTGGCACCATGTGGCGCATGACGCAGCTGATGGGCCGTCCGATCCTGGAGTTGCCCGGCGAGTTGGGCGGACGCCCCGCGCTGGCCGACCTGTTGACGGGAGTGCGGACGGCGCTGGTCGGCCTGGCGGTGGTCGGGGCGCCGGTGCTCGGGCTCTGGCTGGTGACGCCGTACGCGGACGGCGGCGCGGCCGCTGTCACCCGGTTGACGGGGGTGCTCTGGCTGCTGGGCCACGGTGCACCGGTGCTGCGCGGGGCGGCGGACGCCCCGCTGACCGTCACTCCGCTGCTGCTCGGAGCCCTGGCCGTGGTCCAGCTCTACCGGATGGGCGCCGGGGTGGCGGCGCGGCGCGGGCTGCGTTCGCGCTGGGGCGGCCCGGTGGCGGTGTGGGCGGGGTACTGCGTGGTGGCCGTCGCGGTGGCGCTGCACTGCGCGGGCACCGGTCCGCTCCGCAGCCGGGTGCTGCTGGACGTCCTGGTGGTGACGCTGGTGGCGGGCCTGGCGACGGCTGCCGGAGCCCGCTCGGTGACCGTCCTCGGCGTACCGGCAGACTCCCTGCTGGACCGGCTCCCGCCGCCGTACCGTCCGGCCGGCGCCGGGCCGGTGGTGCGGGCCGCGACGCTGGCGGCCGGGGCCGGGCTGGTCGCGGCGGGCGGACTGCTGGTGGTGTTCTCGGCGCTGCTGGGCGCGGTGGCCGGCGGCGGGCGCGGGATGGCTCTGCTGGGGGGCGGGTCCGCCGCGCTGTCGGGGCTGCTGCTGCTCACGGTGGCGCTGCTGCCGAACGCGGTGCTGTGGGGCGCGGCGTACGCGCTGGGTCCCGGCTTCGCGGTGGGCGCCGGGACGGTGGTGTCGCCGGCCGGTACGGTGCTGGGCCCGGTGCCCGAGTTCCCGCTGTTCGCCCTGCTGCCGGCGGACGGACCGGGTGGCTGGCGGCTCGTGGCGCTGGCGCTGCCGCTATTGGCCGGGGTGGTGCCGGCGGTGCTGCTGGGCCGAGCGGCGGCGGGCCGGCGGCTTCCGGCCGCCGGGGCCGGGCCGCGGCCCGAGCCCTGGCGGCCGGCCGCGACGGTGGTGGCCGCGCTGGCGGCGGCGCTGTCGGTGGGGGCCGGGGCGGCGGTGCTGGGCTGGCTCTCCGGAGGGGCGCTGGCCGGGAAGCGGCTGGCCTGGGTGGGGCCGGTGCCGTGGTCGGGTCCGGCGGCGGTGGGCTGGATCGCGCTGGTCGCCGTTCCCGGCGCGCTGCTGGTGCGGTACCGCATGCTGGGCCCGGCGGACGGCAGGGGCGTGTACGCCCGGCTCGCGCGGCAGGTCCACCGGGGCGTGCTGGGACTGCGCGCCCGTACGAACGCCCTCGTGGTGCGGCTTTCCGGGCCGGCCGTCCGCAACGCCGACGAGCCGGGCCCCGACGAGTGGGACCCGGACGTCTGAGCGGATCCGGCGGTCCGACTACTCGGCGTTCCCGGTGAAGTCCACGTACCACTGCGGTGCGTACCGGTCGCAGTTCTGGGCGCCGACGGCGGTCAGCGAGTCCTGGACGCAGGTGACGTAGTCGCGGTAGTGGTACCCGAGGCCGATCACCGAGGTGGCGACCACGACGGTCATCGCGCCGGTCAGGATGCCGGCGAGCGCGGCCGGGGTGAGCGGGTTCGGTGCCGGGGCCGCGGGGAGCGGCCCGCCCGGCCCGGCGACCGCGGTGGCGGCCGGGGCGGACCGCCGGTCCCGCAGCGCGCCGACGCCCCAGACGATGCCGAGCGCCCCGACCAGCAGGGCGATCCAGTGGAGCCCCGCGAACAGGCAGACCAGTGCGAACGGCCCGGCCAGCGCGGCGTTGCGGGCCTTGCGGTGGGCCGGATCGGAGAGGTCGAGCCGGGGCGGCTGCGGGGCCGGCGGCCGCTGACCGGGGCGGCCGTCGCCACCGGAGCCCCACGGCGGCGGCAGCTGGGGGCGCTCGCCGCCCTGGCCGCCGGGCCCCCCTTGCCCGTCGGATCCGTGGCCTCCGCCGGCCCAGGGGCTGCGCGGCTGCCACGGCTGGTCCGGGGCATCCGCCGGCGGCGGCGCGAAGGGGTTGCGCTCGCCGGTGTCGTCGCCGCTGCTCATGGTTCAGCCATTCCTTCTCGGTCGGGGCTCGTTCGGAGGTTCTCGCGTCGGAGCGGTCTCCCGCGCCCCAATGATCCCGCAGTCGTCCGGCGGGCCACCGGCGGCCCGTGCCGCGGGGCCGGGCCGGGCGTTGCGGGCCGGGGCAACTCCGGTGCGGTGGGCCGGAGGAGATCCCCGTCTCAACTACGCGCGTAGCGCCGCCGGGAGGGTGCGGAGGCCGTCCGACCAGCCGTTATCGTGGTGACGGTCAGCAGCCCACAGAGGTTCCCCGGGGCCCGCGTCGCGGCGGGTTTCCCCGGAGTTCCCCCTCGCTCGACCTGCCGTTCGTAGTGGCCCCACCGCCGGTGGACGTACCAGCGGACGGCGCCCGACCTACGGAGAAACGCGCAGTGGCCGCCGCCCCCGCCCAGCACTTCCCGCCCCGTACGCCCGGACCGGCCCGCCTGGTGGTGCTGGTCTCCGGCTCCGGCACCAACCTGCAGGCGCTGATCGACGCCGTCGCCGATCCGGCCTACGGAGCCGAGATCCTCGCCGTCGGTGCGGACCGGGACGGGATCGCCGGTCTGGAGCGCGCCGAGAAGGCGGGCCTGCCGACCTTCGTCCACCGGGTGAAGGACCACCCGGACCGGGCCGCCTGGGACCGCGCGCTGACCGCCTCCGTCGCCGAGTACCAGCCGGACCTGGTGGTCACGGCCGGCTTCATGAAGATCCTCGGCCCCGAGTTCATCACCGCCTTCGCCGGGCGGATCGTCAACACCCATCCCGCACTGCTGCCCGCCTTCCCCGGCGCCCACGGCGTCACCGACGCGCTCGCGTACGGGGTGAAGGTCACCGGCTGCACCGTCCACCTGGTCGACTCCGGCGTGGACACCGGGCCGATCATCGCGCAGGGCGTCGTCGAGGTCGTCGACTCCGACCACGCCGATGGCGGCGAAGCGCTGCACGAGCGCATCAAGACTGTCGAGCGAAAGCTGCTCGTCGACGTCGTGGGTCGGCTGGCCCGCGAAGGTCACCGCATCGAGGACCGAAAGGTATGGATTCCGGCACATGAGTGAGCGCAGCGAACGAGTCATCGACAGGGGTGCCTGGCGCGCAGCGCCCGCCGACCGCAGCGAGGTGGGAGCATGAGTGCCAGCTCCACCACGCCCCCCGTTTCGGAGAACATCCGTCCGATCCGTCGTGCGCTGATCAGCGTGTACGACAAGACCGGTCTGGAGGAGCTGGCCCAGGGCCTGCACGCCGCCGGGGTCTCCATCGTCTCCACCGGCTCCACCGCCGGCCGGATCGCCGCCGCCGGTGTCCCGGTGACCGAGGTCTCCGAGCTGACCGGCTTCCCGGAGTGCCTGGACGGGCGCGTGAAGACGCTGCACCCCCGCGTGCACGCCGGCGTGCTGGCCGACCTGCGGCTGGAGTCGCACCGCGCGCAGCTGGCCGAGCTGGGCGTCGAGCCCTTCGACCTGGTCGTCGTGAACCTCTACCCGTTCAAGGCCACCGTCGCCTCCGGCGCCACCCCGGACGAGTGCGTCGAGCAGATCGACATCGGCGGCCCGAGCATGGTCCGCGCCGCCGCCAAGAACCACCCGTCGGTGGCCGTCGTGGTCGACCCGGCCCGCTACGGCGACGTGCTGGAGGCGGTGCGGGAGGGCGGCTTCGACCTGGCCACCCGCAAGCGCCTGGCCGGTGCCGCGTTCGCCCACACCGCCGCGTACGACGTGGCCGTCGCCTCCTGGTTCGAGGCCGGCTACGCGCCGAGCGACGAGAGTTTCCCCGAGTTCCTGGGCGCGACCTGGGAGCGGCAGAACGTGCTGCGCTACGGCGAGAACCCGCACCAGGGCGCCGCGCTGTACAGCGACGGCACCGGCGGTCTGGCCGGCGCGCAGCAGCTGCACGGCAAGGAGATGTCGTACAACAACTACGTCGACACCGACGCAGCCCGCCGCGCCGCCTACGACCACGCCGCCCCGGCCGTCGCGATCATCAAGCACGCCAACCCGTGCGGCATCGCGACCGGCAGCGACGTCGCCGAGGCGCACCGCAAGGCGCACGAGTGCGACCCGGTCTCCGCGTACGGCGGCGTGATCGCCGTCAACCGCCCGGTCACCGTCGCGCTGGCCGAGCAGATCGCCCCGATCTTCACCGAGGTCGTCGTGGCCCCCGGCTACGAGGAGGGCGCCCTGGAGGTGCTCACCCGCAAGAAGAACCTGCGGGTGCTGCTCGCCCCCGAGGCCCCGGCCAACCGCCAGGAGGTGCGCCCGATCTCCGGCGGCGTGCTGCTCCAGGACGCGGACCGGGTGCACGCGGAGGGCGACGACCCGGCGAACTGGACCCTCGCCACCGGTGAGGCGCTGACCGCGGAGGAGCTGGCCGAGCTGGCCTTCGCCTGGCGGGCCTGCAGGGCCGTCAAGTCCAACGCGATCCTGCTGGCCAAGGACGGCGCCTCGGTCGGCGTCGGCATGGGCCAGGTCAACCGGGTGGACTCCTGCAAGCTCGCGGTCGAGCGGGCCGGCGAGCGTGCCAAGGGCGCCTACGCGGCCTCGGACGCCTTCTTCCCGTTCGCGGACGGCCCGGCGATCCTGATCGCGGCCGGTGTCAAGGCGATCGTCCAGCCGGGTGGCTCGATCCGTGACGAGGAGGTCGTCGCGGCGGCCGCCGAGGCCGGCGTGACCATGTACTTCACCGGTGCGCGGCACTTCTTCCACTGATCCCGCCGACGGCGTGACGGTGTGACAGAGCGGCCCGGCCCCCTCCGAGGAGGGAGCCGGGCCGCTCTGTCGTGCGGGCCGGTCAGTAACGCGGCCGGTTGAACCAGTTGACGCCGTCCCGGGTGCACACGGCGGTGATCCAGATGACGCTGATGGCCACCCACAGCAGGGCGACGACGAGGTTCGCCGCCTGGCCCTTCTCGGCGCCGAACGAGCCGAGCAGGCCGAGCAGCCCGAGCAGGCCGCCGATCGAGCCGTAGACGATGGTGATGATCCGGACGCTGTTGCCGCCCTTGCCGAACTTCACCCCGAGGGTGATGGACAGCGCGGCGGCCAGCGCGAACACGACGCCGATGACGGCCGCGACGCCGGCGGCGGCGTTGCCGAGCGCGAGCAGGCCCTCGTCGCTCGAGTCGCTGTTGCTGACGACGTCCTTGGCGGCCGCGGCCCCGATCAGGCAGAACAGCGCCGCCAGCACCTGGGTGCCGCCGACGATGAACAGCAGCACCCGGGCGGTCACCATCAGGCCCGGCATGGACTGCGGCGGGGCTGCCACCGGCGGGTAGCCGTACTGCCCGTAGGCCGGGGCCTGCTGGGGGTAGCCGTAGCCCGCGGCGGGCGGCGGCGGGGCCTGCTGGGGGTAGCCGTAGCCCTGGGCGGCCGGCGGCTGGCCGTACGGGTTGTTCGGGTTGTTCGGGTCGGGCGGGTAACTCATGGATGCCTCCGGGCAGTTACGGGGACGCGGGGACGGGACGCTGGCGGCCCGGTGCCGGTCGGTGAGTCGGGTCACCGACCGAAGGGGACGTTAGCGGAGCGGGGTGACAGCCAGGCGGCGGTGACGGGCGCCGCGGCGCGGCAGCGTGGTGAGCCTCAGGGGCGCGAGGCAGCCGACGGGTACGGCGGGGGCGGGACGGTGCCCCCGCGGTCGGACTGCTCGTTCTGCTGTGGTCGGCTCACTGGCTCTTTCCCCCGGGTACAACGCTCCGCCGCGAGGGCCGTCGGCCCGTCACCGGGCCGGTTCGCGGCGGGAATGCGCTTATCGTCATCCGGACGACGGCGCCCTGTCCAGCCGGTTCGGCGCGCCGCGCCGAGACTGTGGCGCAACCGCAACGTGCGGCGGACCTTCGTACCCATCCGTTCACCCGCCCGTCCATCCGTCCGGGACCGTCCCGCGCCGGTCGGGCCCTCGGTGCGGAGACCCCCGGCGATCCGGGAGAATGGGGTCATGACTGCCCAGATTCTCGATGGCAAGGCCACCGCCGCCGCGATCAAGTCCGAACTCGCCGCCCGCGTGGCGGCCCTCAAGGCGAAGGGCGTCACGCCCGGCCTCGGCACCGTCCTGGTCGGTGACGACCCGGGCAGCCGCTGGTACGTGAACGGGAAGCACAAGGACTGCGCCGAGGTCGGCATCGCCTCGATCCAGCGCGAGCTGCCCGCCACCGCCACCCAGGAGGACGTCGAGAACGTCGTCCGCGAGCTCAACGCCGACCCGTCCTGCACCGGCTACATCGTCCAGCTGCCGCTGCCCAAGGGCCTGGACCAGAACCCGGTCCTGGAGCTGATGGACCCGGACAAGGACGCCGACGGCCTGCACCCGACCTCGCTCGGCCGGCTCGCCCTGGGCATCGAGGGCCCGCTGCCGTGCACCCCGCTCGGCATCGTCGAGCTGCTGCGCCGCCACGACGTCGAGATCAACGGCGCCGAGGTGGTCGTGGTCGGCCGCGGCATCACCGTCGGCCGCTCGATCGGCCTGCTGCTGACCCGCCGCAGCGAGAACGCCACCGTCACCCTGTGCCACACCGGCACCCGGGACCTCGGCGCCCACCTGCGCAAGGCCGACATCATCGTGGCCGCCGCCGGCGTGCCGCACCTGGTGAAGCCGGAGGACGTCAAGCCGGGCGCGGCGGTGCTGGACGTGGGCGTCAGCCGCAGCGAGGGCAAGATCGTCGGCGACGTGCACCCGGGCGTGGCCGAGGTGGCCGGCTGGATCTCCCCGAACCCCGGCGGCGTGGGCCCGATGACCCGCGCGATGCTGCTCAACAACATCGTCGAGGCGGCCGAGCGCCGCGCCGGCATCTGACACCCCAGGGACGGCGAGCATGACTGAACCGCGCCCGGCGCGGTCCCCCCGCAGGCCGGCCAGGACCACCGGCACCGTGCCGCCCGAGGGCTCGGCCGCGGCCCTCGGACGCGATCACGCGCTGCCCGTGCGGCAGTGGCCGATCACGCTGGTCCTGCTGGTCGTCGGCGCCGGCCTCGCGGTCACCTGGTTCGCGGACTTCAAGGACGGTTTCAAGTACGGGCTGCTGATCCTCGGCGGCGGCGTGCTGCTCGGCGCGGTGCTGCGGTTGGTGCTGCCCGAGGTCGGGATGCTGGCGGTGCGCAGCCGCTTCACCGACGTGATCGTGCTGAGCTTCCTGGGCACCTCGATCGTGCTGCTGACCCTGGTGGCGCAGCCGAACCCGTGGCTGCAGATCCCGTTGCTCGACAACATCGGCCAGCTGATGGGCCGGCCCAGGCACTGATCCGCGGGCCCGTGACGGCCCCCGCCCGGCACCTTGGAAGTCCAGGGGCCGGGCGGGGGCCGTCCTTTTCTGTGACGCATCAGCCACGTCAGGACACCCGGCGTACGCTTCCCTTTGCGATAACCTGACGCCGGTCTCTCGATGTCGAGAGATCATCCTGGCTCCAGTGCCGGTGTGCCTGGGGCGCCTGGCGATTTGCTGGAGAAGGTAGAAATGACCCGCACCCCCGTCAACGTCACCATCACCGGAGCGGCCGGCCAGATCGGCTACGCGCTGCTCTTCCGCATCGCCTCGGGCCACCTGCTCGGTGCCGACGTGCCGGTGAACCTGCGCCTCCTGGAGATCCCGCAGGGCCTCAAGGCCGCCGAGGGCACCGCCATGGAGCTCGTCGACTGCGCCTTCCCGCTGCTGCGCGACATCAAGATCACCGACAACCCGAACGAGGCCTTCGACGGCGCCAACGTCGCGCTGCTGGTCGGCGCCCGTCCGCGCACCGCGGGCATGGAGCGCGGGGACCTGCTCCAGGCCAACGGCGGCATCTTCGGCCCGCAGGGCAAGGCGATCAACGACCACGCCGCGGACGACATCAAGGTCCTGGTCGTCGGCAACCCGGCCAACACCAACGCCCTGATCGCCCAGCGCAACGCCCCGGACGTCCCGGCCGAGCGCTTCACCGCGATGACCCGCCTGGACCACAACCGCGCGGTCGGCCAGCTCTCCGCCAAGACCGGTGCCCTGGTCTCCGACATCAAGCGCGTCACCATCTGGGGCAACCACTCCGCGACCCAGTACCCGGACGTCTTCCAGGCCGAGATCGCCGGCAAGCCGGCCTTCGAGGCCATCGGCAGCGACCTGGCCTGGCTGGAGAGCGACTTCATCCCGACCGTCGCCAAGCGTGGCGCCGCCATCATCGACGCCCGCGGCGCCTCCTCGGCCGCCTCGGCCGCCAACGCCGCCATCGACCACGTGTACACCTGGGTCAACGGCACCGCCGAGGGCGACTGGACCTCCATGGGTGTCGTCTCCGACGGCTCCTACGGCGTTCCGGAGGGCCTGATCTCCTCCTTCCCGGTCACCACCAAGGACGGCAAGTTCGAGATCGTCCAGGGCCTGGAGATCTCCGACTTCTCCCGCGCCCGCATCGACGCCTCGGTCAAGGAGCTGACCGAGGAGCGCGACGCGGTCCAGGAGCTGGGCCTCATCTGAGCCCGCCCCGCACGGCTTCACCGGCGGCCCGCCGCTTCCCTCCCGGAAGCGGCGGGCCGCCGCCGTGTCCGGCCCCGGCCGGTACCGGCCGTCCTACACTGGCCCGCTGTGAACGAAACACTCGGGGACGCCGCGCTCGTCCTCGTCTTCATCCTGCTGGGCGGGCTGTTCAACGTCGCCGAGATCTCGCTGATCTCGCTGCGCGAGGGTCAGATCCGGACGCTGGAGGGGCGCGGAACCCGGCGCGCGGCCCGGGCCGCGCACCTGGCCGCCGACCCCAACCGCTTCCTGGCCGCCGTCCAGGTCGGGGTGACCTGCATGGGCTTCCTGTCCGCCGCCTTCGGCGCGGACACCCTGTCCGGCAAGGTCGCCCCGCTGTTCGTCCGGGCCGGGCTGTCCCAGGGCATGTCCGACGCGGTGGCCCTGGTCGGCCTCACCCTGGTGATCAGCTACGCCTCGCTGGTGCTGGGCGAGCTGACCCCCAAGCGGATCGGCCTGCAGCGCGCCGAGTCCATCTCGGTCGTCGCCGCCCCGGTGGTGGACGTGATGTCGGTGGTGCTGCGGCCGGTGATCTGGCTGCTCGGCCACTCCACCAATCTGATGGTCCGGCTGCTCGGCGGGGACCCGGCGGCGGGCCGCGGCTCGATGAGCTCCGAGGAACTGCGCGGCCTGGTCGCCGCGAACACCGAACTCGGAAGCGACGAGCGGGCGTTGATCGCCGATGTGTTCTCCGCCGGAGAGCGCCAGCTGCGCGAGGTGATGGTCCCGCGCACCGAGGTGACCTTCCTGGACGCCGAGCGTCCGCTGGCCGCCGTCCGGCACCAGGCCGACACCTCGCCGCACTCGCGCTACCCGGTGGTCGAGGGCAGCGCCGACGCGGTGGTCGGCTTCGTCCACGTCCGTGACCTGTACGGCGCGCGCGGCGAGCAGGCCGCCAAGGTCCGCGACCTGGCCCGGCCGGTCAAGCTGCTGCCCGGCACCAAGCTGGTGCTGGAGGCGATGGGGGAGATGCGCCGGGAGGGGCACCACCTGGCCATCGTGGTGGATGAGTACGGCGGCACCGCCGGGATCGTCACCCTGGAGGACCTGGTCGAGGAGGTGATCGGCGAGATCCGGGACGAGTACGACCGCCCGGAGGCCGCCCCCACCCGCCGGCTGGCCGGCGGCGGCATGGAGCTGGACGGCCTGCTCAACCTCGGCGACTTCGCCGAGGAGACCGGAGTGACCCTGCCCGAGGGTCCGTACGAGACGGTGGCCGGCTGCCTGGTCGCCGCGCTCGGCCGGCTGCCCCGGGACGGCGACCAGGTGCGCGTCCCGGTCGAGGGCGGCGGCGAGGTGCTGCTGACGGTGGCCAAGGTCGAGGGCCGGCGGATCGCCCGGGTGGGGGTGAGTGCGGTCACACTGGCCGAACCGCTCGGGGCGGAGGTTTCCTGAGCGAGCGGTGGAACTGGAACAATGGCCCGCATGGTCAACGCAGCGGTCACTGGTCCGGTCAAGGACCGTCCCCGGGTGCTCTCCGGCATCCAGCCCACTTCCGGCTCGTTCCACCTCGGCAACTACCTGGGCGCGGTACGCCAGTGGGTCGACCTGCAGAAGGAGAACGACGCCTTCTACATGGTCGTCGACCTGCACGCGATCACGGTGCCGCAGGACCCGGTGACGCTGCGCGAGAACACCCGCGTCTCCGCCGCCCAGTTGCTCGGTGCGGGCCTGGACCCGGACCACTGCACGCTCTTCGTCCAGTCGCACGTGCCCGAACACGCGCAGCTCGCCTGGGTGATGAACTGCCTCACCGGCTTCGGCGAGGCCTCGCGGATGACCCAGTTCAAGGACAAGTCCTCCCGGTACGGCTCCGAGAGCACCACGGTCGGCCTGTTCACCTACCCGATCCTCCAGATCGCGGACATCCTGCTCTACCAGGCGGACGCCGTCCCGGTCGGCGAGGACCAGCGCCAGCACGTGGAGATCACCCGCGACATCGCCGAGCGCTTCAACACCCGCTACAGCCCGACCTTCACGGTGCCGAAGCCGTACATCCTCAAGGAGACGGCGAAGATCCAGGACCTCCAGGACCCGGCCGTCAAGATGAGCAAGTCGGCCTCCTCGCCCAAGGGCCTGGTGAGCCTGCTGGACGAACCGAAGGCCAGCGCCAAGAAGTTCAAGAGCGCCGTCACCGACACCGGCACCGTCGTGTCCTACGACGAGGAGGAGAAGCCGGGCGTCTCCAACCTGCTGCGCATCCACTCGGCGCTCAGCGGCCAGTCGATCGACCAGCTGGTCGCGCACTTCGAGGGCAGGATGTACGGCGCCCTGAAGACCGAGCTGGCCGAGCTGTTCACCGAGTGGGTCACCCCCTTCCAGGAGCGCACCCGGATGTTCCTGGACGACCCGGCGGAGCTGGACCGGGTCCTGGCGATCGGCGCCGAGAAGGCCCGCGAGGTGGCGTCGGTGACGCTGGAGACGGTGTACGACCGGATCGGCTTCCTCCCGGCCGCCAAGCGGTGACTCCCCTCACGCACCTGCCCGGTGGTGACGACCTCCCCGAGGTCGTCACCATCGGCGTGTCCGTGAGCGTCCCGGACCCGTACGGCACGGCGATCCAGGACGCCCGGGCCGGGCACGGCGATCCGCTGGCCCGGTCGATACCCACGCACGTCACCCTGCTGCCGCCGACCGAGGTGCCCGCCGAGGAGCTGCCGAAGATCGAGGAGCACCTGGCGGCGGTGGCGACCGCGCACCGGCCGTTCCGGATGCTGCTGCGCGGCAGCGGGACCTTCCGCCCGGTCTCCCCGGTGGTGTACGTCCGGGTCGAGGAGGGCGCGCAGGAGTGCCGGCTGCTGGAGGCGGACGTCCGCTCCGGCCCGCTGGCCCGTGAGCTGGCCTTCCCGTACCACCCGCACGTGACGGTCGCCCACGGGTTGTCGGACGACGTGCTGGACCAGGCGTACGAACAGGCCCGCGGCTTCCACGCGGCCTTCCCGGTACCGGGCTTCGGCCTCTCCCGCTTCGACGCGGACGAGGTCTGGCGGCCCTGGCGGAGCTACTCCTTCGGCTGAGGCCGGTCCGGGCCGGTCCGCATCCCGGCCCGCGTCGCGGCCCGCCCGAGTTCGAGCAGCCGGTCGACCACCCGGCGGGCCGCGCCGCCGTCGTCCAGCGCGCAGTGCTCGGCCCGGAAGCGCCGGTAGCGCTCGGCGTAACCGGGCGGCAGTCCGGCGTCGCCGTCGGCGAGTTCGCGCAGCGCGCCGAGCAGTGCGGCCGAGGTCGCCACCAGCGGGCCGGGGGCGTTCCGCTCGAAGTCGAAGGAGAAGCCGCGCAGGGTGTCGCGGTAGTGCTCCAGGTCGTAGGTGAAGAAGTACATCGGGCGGCCGGTGACGGCGAAGTCGAACATGATCGAGGAGTAGTCGGTCACCAGGACGTCCGCGATCAGCAGCAGCTCCTGCGGGTCGGGGTAGTCCCCGCAGTCGTACAGGAAGCCGTCACCGGCGCCGGGCAGCTGCTCGCGCACGTGCGCGTGCGGGCGGACGAGCAGCACGTGGTCCGGGCCGAGCAGGCGTCGGGCGTGGTCGAGGTCCAGCCGCAGGTCGAGCCGGAAGCCGTCGCCGTCGCCGCGCTGCTGGTCCTCGCGCCAGGTCGGCGCGTACAGCACGACCCGCCTGCCCTCGGGGATGCGGAGCCGGCGGCGGACGGACGCGGTGGTCCGCGGGTCCGGGCGGGCGAGCACGTCGTTGCGCGGGTAGCCGGACTCCAGCAGCTCGCCGCCGTAGCGAAAGGCGCGCCGGAGGATCGGGGTGGCGAACGGGCTGGGGGAGACCAGCAGGCTCCACTGCGGGGTCTCCCGGTCGAGCGCCTCCAGGTAGCCGTGGTCGGCCAGCCAGGGACTCTCGACGTCGTGGGCGATCCGTTTCAGCAGTGAGCCGTGCCAGGTCTGCACGACGACCTGGCCGGGGCGGCGCTCCAGGAAGTCCGGGAAGTGCGTGTTGCCGACCAGGTACCGGCAGGTGGCCAGCGCGAGGTACCACTCCGGGCTCCAGCTCCGCACCGGGACGACCCCGGGCGGCACCTCGGCCTGGGCGTCGTCGACCACCCACAGGTGCTCCAACCGGGCTTGCCTGCGCACGAGTTCGGCGTGCACCGCGCGCGGGGAGTCGGCGTAGCCGCGGCCGCCGAACACGTCGTACAGCACCGCCTCGCGCAGCGGCGCGCGGCGGGCGGCCGGGTAGCGCTCGGTGCGCAGCCGGTGCTGCGTCCAGGCGCTGCGCTCGTCGGCGGTGAGCACCGGGGTGGAGTCCACCAGCAGGGTGTCGTGCCAACGGCGTTGCAGCAGGATGCGCTTGCCGCCGGCGGTGGTGGCAGCGGGGACGGCGGGCAGCACGGCGGGGGCGGCGAACAGCGGCCGGCCGTCCCCGGGCCGGCCGGCCGGTTCCAGCGCGGCCTCCCAGAGGCCCTTGCGCAGCGGCAGCGCGACGCCGTCCGAGCCGGTCCGGGTGGCGGGCACCCGGGCCCGGAAGCGGCCGTCCGGGGCGGTGTCGACCGGGGTGCGGACCTCGCTCGCGGTGCCGGAGTGCCGCAGCACCAGCTCCAGCCGGTCCGAGGCCGGGCCCGGGCAGTGGCCGGACAGCTCGAAGCCGCCGTGCCGTACGGCGATCCGGTCGACCAGGCCGGCCGCGGGCTGGACGCAGAGCTGGAGCCGGCCGTCGGCGAGGTGCTTGAGGTAGAGCACCCGGTCCGGGGCACCGGGCAGCGGGTGCTGGCCGGCCACCGGGCCGCCGCGCTCGTCGAGGCAGAGCTGCTCGGTTCCGCCGTCGGGGCGCAGCAGTTCGGCGTCCCAGTGCTCCAGCCTTCCGCCGCCCCGTCCGTCGGCGGTGAACGGCCGGTACGGCACCCGGACGGTGAAGGTGTTGCCGGTGCGGGCGAGCGGCTGCTCGACCGCCGCGTCGCTCTCCCGGTGGCGCAGCCGCAGCACGGTGCCGGAGGGGCAGGCGTCGGCGAACCCGCCCAGCTCCAGGCCGGCGGGGGCGGGGGCGGCGCGGGTGATCCGGACGGCGGGGCGCTCCAGCCGCAGCCGCAGCCGGCCGTCGGCGAAGAACGGCTGGAGCCGGACGTCGTGGTCCACCCAGTGGGCCGGCGGGTACTCGCCGGAACCGCACCAGTGCGGGGCGAGGGCTCCGTACCGGCGGCGCACCCGGGTGGGGCGCGGGCGGGTGAAGAGCGTGGTCTCGATCCGCCAGTCGCCGAGCAGCCAGTGGCCCCCGCGTCGGAGCCGGCCGGGGGCCATCAGCGCGGTGAAGCCGGACCAGTCGTGGTTGTGCCCGGGCTGGGCGCTGTCGTCGGTGACCTCGGGCAGCCGGAGGGGCCGGGAGCGCAGGTGCAGCGGTGGCTGGGAGCGGTTCCGGTGGCGCAGGGTCAGCCAGGTCCAGGCGGAGCCGGGCCGGCCGGTGTCCTGGTCGTTCGGGCGGGCGAAGCCGGTGAGCTCCAGGCCGCGGCCGTGCCAGCGGGCGCGCAGCAGTCCGAAGACGACGTCCTCGTCGTCGGCGGGGCGGGCGACGGCCACCCGGGGAGCGGCGTGCGGCAGGACCAGCCGCGTGAGCACAGGCATGTCAGTGGGAGTCCTCCGGAAGGGAAATTCACATCCCATCCGGAAATGGCGCCAGGGTCAATTGCACGCATTTTCGAATTCCCCTGGGGAATTCATTCCGGGGAACACCGTTTCGAGAGCGGATCCGGTGTTCCGGTCATTCCGGTGCCGCCGGTTTCCGGACGGTTTCCGCTCGGCCGCCGGGTGGCTCCCGGACATGCGCAGGCGCCCGGCACCACCGGTGCCGGGCGCCTGCCGGATCGCGCGCGGAGGGCTACTCCTTGCGGAGCATCGCGTCGACCACCCGGGCGGAGGCCTTGCCGTCGTCCAGGTCGCAGTACGCCTCGCGGAACGCGGCGGCCCGGTCCGCGTACTCGGCCGCGATCCCGTCCACCCGGCCGAGCACGGAGACGAGCTCCTCGGAGGTGGCCGGCATCGGGCCGGGCGCCTCGGCCTCGAAGTTCAGGCTGAAGCCGCGCAGGTTGTCCCGGTAGTGCTCCAGGTCGTAGGTGAAGAACACGATCGGCTTGCCGGTCGACGCGAAGTCGAACACGCTGGCCGAGTAGTCCGTCACCAGGACGTCGGCGATCAGCAGCAGCTCCGCCATGTCGGGGTAGGTGCCGACGTCCCAGATGTAGCCGTTGCCGGCGCCCGGGATCTGGCCGCACATCAGGTGGTGCCGGCGCACCAGCAGCACCTGGTCGTCGCCGAGCGCGGCCTTGGCCGCCGCCAGGTCGATCCGCAGGTCGATCTGGTAGCCGTCCTGCGGCCGGCGCCGGTCCTCGCGCCAGGTCGGCGCGTAGAGCACGACCTTCTTGCCCTCGGGCAGGCCGAGCCGCTCCCGGACCTGCTCGGCGGTCTTCTCCCGGTCGGCCGCGAACAGCAGGTCGTTCCGGGGCGAACCGCTCTCCAGGATCTCGCCCTTGAAGTCGAAGGCACGCCGCAGCACCGGGGCGGACCAGCTGTTGCCGGCCACCAGCAGGCTCCAGTTCGGGACCTCCCGGGCCAGGCTCTTGAGGTACTTGGAGTCGGTGAACCAGACCTTCTCGAAGTCGAAGCCGATCTGCTTCAGCGGGGTGCCGTGCCAGGTCTGGACGACCACCTGGTCGGGGCGGCGGACGAAGAAGTCGGGCAGGTGGGTGCTGGCCACGACGTACTTGGCGGTCGCCAGCGCCTCGTACCACTCCGGGCTGCGGTACCGGAGCGCGGTCGCGCTCCGCGGCAGCTCGGCCTGCATGTCGTCGTTGCCCCACAGGTGCTCCAGCGGCAGGCCGCGGCGGACCAGCTCCTCGTGGACCGCCCGCGGCGAGCCGGCGTACGTGCCGTACTTGCCGGTGTGGTACACCACCGTGTTGCGCACCGGCAGCCGACGGGCGGCCGGGTAGTCCACGCTCTGCAACTGGCGCTGGCGGTAGCCGGCCGACTCCTCGGGCAGCAGCACCGAGTGCGACTCCAGCGACAGGCCGTCGTGGTTGCGGCGCTCCAGCACTATCCGCTTGCCACGGGACTCCACCTCGACCGGCAGGACGTCGAAGCAGTCCGGGGTGACCAGTGCGGCGGCGTCCGGCAGTTCGGGCACCGGCACGCCGACCGGGCGGAAGGTGACGTTCCAGGTGCCCCTGGAGAGCGGCACCCGGCCGGCGAAGGAGGCCGTCGGCACGGCGGGCAGCGCGGTGCGGAACCGGCCGTCCGAGATCTCCACCGGGTAGGCGTGCTCCTCCTCGCGCCACTCGTGACGGACCACCAGTTCCCAGCGGTGCGCGCCGGGCAGCGGGAACGAGCCGCTCAGCAGGAAGCCGTCGGCGCCGCGCCCGGACACCTCGTCCACCAGCGGCTGGAGCACCTGGTCGGTGAACTGGAGGTGCCCGGTGGGGGAGGGCTTGGAGTAGAGCGCCCGGCGCTCGGCGACCGGCGCCTGCGGGTTCAGCGCCAGGTGCAGCCGCTCGGGCGCGTTGCGGTCGTCCCAGGCCAGCGGGACGGTGCTGCCGTCGGCCAGCAGCAGCGCGCCGTCCCAGTGGTCGCGGCTGCGCTCGGCGGCCACCGGGTCCAGCTCGGCCCAGGCCTCGCGGACGGCGGTCAGCTCGGCGACCGGGACGGCCGCGCTGAACGGCTGGAGCGAGCCGACCGGGGTGCCCAGCTCCAGCGGGAAGGTCACGTGGCGGTCGGACTCTGCGTGGGTGAGCCGCAGCCGCGCCCCGGCGAAGCTCGGGCCGGAGCGGGCCGCGCCCGAGACCTCCAGCCGGTCGCCGTGGGCGGCCAGGCCGGTCACCCGGGCCTTGACCGTCTCCACCCGGAGGTAGACGAAGTTGTCCCGGACCCACGGCACGATCCGCACGTCCGGCTCGACCCAGTGCGAGGGGAGGAACTGCCCGCTGTCGCTCCACCCGGCCGAGATCCGGCCCTTGTAGACCCCGCCCTTGCCCGCGCCGGCCACCAGGACGCGCCAGTTGCCGTCCTTCCACTGGCCGCGGTGCCTGAGCTTCTTCGGGTCGACGGCGACGGTGAAGCCGGACCAGTCGCAGCTGTACAGGTCGTGGTGGCAGGTCGCGGTGGCCTCGGGGCTGTACGTCGTCTTCATCGGCACCGCGATGACCCGGCGGCCCTTGGCCGCGCGCAGCACCAGGGTGCGGACCATGTCGTGCTTGCCGGCCGCGCCCAGCTGCTCCGGGTACGCGTGCCCGGTCAGCCGGAGCTTCCCGTCCTCCCAGGAGCCCCGGTACAGCCGGCTGCGGATGACCAGCGAGTTGTCCAGCTTGAGCACCCCGGCCGGCACGCTCTTGCGCCCGCCGCGCAGGAACGGGTAGTCGGCGTACGGGCGCAGCAGACCGCGGGCCTGGACACCGCCGCCGCTCTCGCGCTCGTACGTGATCTGCTCGACCAGCTCGTCCATCCGGTCCGACAGGGTCAGGTGGTACTTCAGCCGCAGCGGCGCGCGCAGCCTGCCGACCTGCTCGGAGCCGATCGCCCGGAGCAGCCGGCCGACGTGCTGGAGGTAGGCGTCCCGGTACTCCTTGTCCCCCTCCACGAGGGACAGGAAGAACATCGGGATCTCCTCGACGAGGGTGTTCTCGTCGTAGGAGCGCAGGTACTCGGCGAAGCGCGGCTCGGTCTGCTTCGTCAGCCAGCCGCGGACCAGCTCGACCGAGGTGACCCGGTCGATCAGGCCCTTGGGGTTGGTGCGCATCTGCGTGATCGACATCTCGCCGACCTCGCGCTCGCGCCAGTGGTAGATCGGCTCGGAGAGCACGTCCACGCTCTTGGCCAGGTAGTGGTGCGGCACGCTGACCGGCGCGTCCTCGTACAGGATGCCCTCGGGGTAGAGCAGGCCGGCCGCGTCGAAGAACGAGCGGCGGTACACCTTGTTCCACGCGGTGCGGTCGGTGACCAGCGCCGGGATCTCGGTGATGTGGGTCTTGAGCCTGGTCTCCTTGAACGGCTTCAGGTGGCCGCCGGACTGGTAGTAGCCGACGGCGCGGAAGCGCAGCACGTTGCCGGTGCAGAAGTCCGAGCCGGTCTCGTCCAGCGTGTTGATCATCAGCTCGTACGCACTCGGCGGCATCGAGTCGTCGCTGTCCACGAAGCACAGGAACTCGGAGTCCGGGTCGATGTGCCGGATGCCGGTGTTGCGGGCCGCGCCGAGGCCCTTGTTCACCTGCCGGACCAGCCGGAACCGGGAGTCCTCGGCCGCGTACGCCTCGGCGAGCGCCGCGCTGCCGTCCTTCGAACCGTCGTCGACCATGACGCACTCGAAGTCCGTGAAGGTCTGGGCGGCGATCGAGTCGAGGCACTCGATGAGGTAGCGCTCGACGTTGTAGATCGGGACGACGATGGAGAGGCGGGGAGCCATCGGCTACGCAGGCCTTTCTCTGGAGGAGCGTGGCAGCCCGTACGGGGCCTGACCGCACTTGGATCGGTGCGTACGTGCGCCCCGATCCTACCTCCGGGGACCTCTCCGACCTCGGGACCACTACGCTGGGTCCGTGTCCCGTTTCAGCGTGATCGTCCCCGTGTACCAGGTCCAGGACTATCTCACCGAGTGCCTCGATTCGGTGCTCGGCCAGGACGGCCCGGACTTCGAACTGATCGCGGTGGACGACCGCTCCCCGGACCGTTGCGGCGCCATGCTGGACGAGGCCGCCGCCGCCGATCCCCGGGTCCGGGTGCTGCACCTGCCGGAGAACGTCGGCCTCGGCCGGGCCCGCAACGCCGGCCTGGAGGCCGCCACCGGGGACTACGTGATCTTCCTCGACAGCGACGACACACTGACCCCCGGACTGCTGAAGAGCATCGACGAGCGGCTCACCGCCACGGGTGAACCGGACATCCTGGTTTACGACTACGCCCGCACCTACGCCGACGGCCGGATCGCCCGGGCCGCCTCCGCACACGTCTTCGGCGCCGCCTCCCCGGACGTCTTCGACCTCGACGCCCGCCCCGACCTGCTCGACCTGCTCCAGGTCGTCTGGAACAAGGCCTACCGCCGCGGTTTCGTCACCGAGCAGCAGCTGGTCTTCCCGGCCGGCTACTACGAGGACACCCCCTGGACGTACCCGGCGCTGCTCGCCGCCGCCCGGATCACCCTGCTCGACCAGGTCGGCGTGCACTACCGCCAGCGCCAGGAGGGCGGCAACATCCTGGCCACCGCCAGCCGCAAGCACTTCGACGTGTTCGCCCAGTACGACCTGGTCTTCGCCTTCCTCGACGGCCGCCCCGACCTGGACCGCTGGCGCCCGGTCGTCTACGGCCGGATGCTGCACCACCTCAACACCGTGGTCTCCAAGCCCGGCCGGGTCCCGTCCGGCGACCGCCGCGAGTACTTCCGCCGGGCCGCCGCGCACTGCGCCCGGCTGCGGCCGGCCGGCTACCGGCCGCCGGCCGGCGTGGACGGCGTGCGCACCGAGCTGCTCAGCCAAGGCCGCTACGGCGCGTACCAGGCGGTCCGAGCCCTCGCCAAGGCCCGTCGAATCGTCAAGCGGTAGGCACGGCCTGACGCCCGTTCGGGGGACACCCCGGTATAACCGGTGAGTGGACTTCCTGACCCGACTGCCGGTCGTCGGCCCGCTCGTGGCCCGGGTGCTGCGCAGCCGTCCGTACCGGGTGTACGAGTACTTCTCCGCCGCCCGGGGCAACCGGCTGGCCGGCGCCGTCACCTTCTTCGGTTTCCTCGCCCTCTTCCCGCTGCTCACGGTGGGCCTGGCGATCGCCGCCGCGACGCTGAGCGACAGCCAGGTGCACGACCTGCAGGAGCACATCGCCGACCAGCTGCCGGGGCTCTCGGACGCGCTCAACCTGCCCGCCCTGGTGTCCAACGCGGGCGCCGTCGGGCTGGTCGGCGGGGCGCTGCTGCTGGTTTCCGGCCTCGGTTGGGTGGACACCATGCGCACCTCGATCCGGGACCTGTGGCAGCTGCCCCACGAGGAGGGCAACCCGGTGCTGCGCAAGGCCTGGGACGTGGCGGTGCTGGCCGGCCTCGGCCTGGTGTCGCTGTTCTCGCTGGCCGCCTCCGCCGCCGGGACCACGCTCGCCGGCCGGACCGCCGACGCGATCGGCCTGGGCAACGGCTACCTGCTGACCACGGTCGGTGTGCTGATCGCCATAGCGTGCGACATGCTGCTCTTCGCCTACCTGCTGGCGCCCTTCCCCGGGATCACCGACCAGCGCCGCCGGGACCTCGTGCGGGGCGCGCTGATCGGCGCGGTCGGCTTCGAGCTGCTGAAGCTCCTGCTCGCCTCCTACCTGGGCTCGGTCGCCGGACGGAGCCTGTACGGGGCGTTCGCGACGCCGGTGGCGCTGCTGCTGTGGATCAACTTCGTCTCCCGGCTGCTGATGTACTGCGTCGCCTGGACGGCGACGGCCGACCCGGCGGCCGCCCGGGAACGGACCAGGGCGCACGGCCGGGCACTGCTGGAGGCAGCTGACAAGGCGGAGGCGGCGGACGTCGAGGAGCAGGCCGTCCGGGCCGAGAAGAAGGGAAAGGGGCGGGCCCGGCCCCGGGACTGAGGCCGGGCCCTGCCACCGGTCGGCGGATCAGTCGGTGGGGCGGCGCCGCAGCAGCAGCACCGCGCCGTACCCGAGCGCGGCCCCGACCAGCACCACGGCCGACCAGCCGCCGATGGCGAGCCCGTCGCGCCCGCCCGCCGCGGGGGGTGCCGGTGCGGCCGCGGCGGGGGGTGCCGGTGCGGCGGCGGCCGAGGGCTGTGGCGGCGGCCCGGGCGTGCCGTCGGCGCCGCCGGCCTGGCCGGTCGGCTCGGCAGTGGCGACCTGGCCGGTCGGCTCGGCGCCGGCGGGCGGGAGCTCGTCGACCAGCCTGCCCACCGGCTGGACCTTGCCGGCTGCGGCGAAGCCCCAGTCCAGCAGGGCGGCCGTCTCGTCGTACACCTTCTGGTAGCTGACCGGGTGCATCACCGTCACCAGCAGGGTCCGGCCGCCGCGCTCGGCGGCGCCGACGAAGGTCGATCCGGCGTTGGTGGTGGTGCCGTTCTTCACGCCGATCAGGCCCGGGTACTTGCCCAGCAGCCGGTCGGTGTTGGCGATCCCGAAGCTGCCGCGCTGGCCGGTGTTCTTGTCGATGGCGCCCGGGAACATGGCGTCCCGGGTGGCGCAGTACGTCCGGAAGTCCGCGTTACGCAGGCCGGCCCGGGCGAACAGCGACAGGTCGTAGGCCGAGGAGACCTGGCCGTCCATGTCGTAGCCGTCCGGGGAGATCACCTTGGTGTCCCGGGCCTGGAGCGCGTCGGCGCGCGCCTGCATCTCGGCGACGGTCTGCCGGACGCCGCCGTTCATGTGCGCCAGGACGTGCACCGCGTCGTTGCCGGAGCTCAGGAACACCCCGCGCCACAGGTCCTCGACCCGGTAGTCCAGGTTCTCCTTGATGCCGACCAGGCTGCTGCCGGGACCGATCCCCTGGATCTCCTGGTCGGCCACCCGGTGCACCGCGTTGCGGTCGAACTTGGGCAGCACGGTGTCCGCGAAGAGGATCTTCAGGGTGCTCGCCGGGGGCAGCCGCAGGTGCGGATTGCTGGCCGCCAGCACCTCGCCCGACGCCGCGTCGGAGACTATCCAGGACCGGCCGGTGAGGTTGGCGGGCAGCGGCGGGGCGCCCGCCATCGGGGCGACCTGCACCCCGGGGAGCCCGAGTCGCTCGCCGCCGATCGCGGCCGACGGGGGCGGCTGCTGCGGGGCCGCGCCCGCCGGGGCGGCGAGCAGGACCGGCAGGGCCGCGGTGACCGCGGCGCACAGGCGACCGAACGCATGACGGGGTGTGGGCACCCGCAGACCGTACCCACTCCCGGCTTCCGGCGCCCGCTCCCGAGGGACCGTCCTCCGCAGGAGGGGCCCGCCGTACGCCGATCGGCGGCCTGCGCATACTGGGGATGCACACCGCCTTCACACGCCGAGGACCCCCATGAAGCTCAGCCGCCGCACCTCCTGGTTCCTGACCGCCTTCGGGGTCTGGTCGATCATCATCTGGACGACCTTCGTGAAGAACCTCTGGAAGGACTCCGGCGGCCAGGCCTTCACCAACGGCGACCACTCCCAGCCCACCGCCTTCTTCTGGATCCACCTCCTGCTCGCCGTCACCTCCTTCGTCCTCGGCATCGCCGTCGGCAGCATCGGCCTGCGCGGCCTGCGCGCCACCCGCCGCGCCCCGGTCACCGACTGAGAAATCACCGTTGCCGCTGTCGGTGCCTCCTGGCAGGATCCTCACCGCTCTCACGCGCGTACCGGACGCGCTGATCACAAGGGGTGGGGAATCTCCATGGAACTTTCGCGTGCCCGCAGACTCGGCGGGGTCACCGCGGCGGCCCTGGCCGCCGGACTGCTCGCGCCGGCCGCAGCGGTGGCCGACACCGCGCCGGCCGTCCTCGGCACCAGCCAGGGCGCCGACTACGCGACCGCCGCCTGCGACTCGACCGGCGATCCGACCTGGATCGGGCGGACCATGAACGGCCCGGCGCTCAGCGCCAAGGTCACCGGGGAGGCCGTCAGGTTCGGCGTCTGGGACGTGACCACGGGCGCCGAGGACCCGGTGTTCACCGGTGAGGCCCGGACCTACGGCTTGCCCTCCGCCTCGCTCAGCGTCCCCGAGCTGGTGGACGGGCACAGCTATGCCTGGCATGCCTGGGCGCTGCAGGGCACCCAGACCTCCGCCCCGTCGGCGGACTGCCACTTCACCGTGGACACCACCAGCCCGACCGCCACGGTCTCCTCGACCGACTTCCCGGCGAGCGGCACCGCCACCAAGTACGCGGGCCAGAAGGGCACCTTCGTCCTCAAGGGGGCGGACGCGGTCCCCGCCGGCGGCGAGGCCTCCGGCGTCGCCTGCTTCCGGTACGGCTGGACGTACGCCGGGAGTGACTGCAACTCGCCGGACGCCGTCGAGCCGGACGCCGACGGGACGGCGAAGATCGACATCAAGGTCCCGGAGTGGGGCACCAACAACCTCGTCGTCAACGTGATCGACAGTGCGGGCAACGTCGGCCGGACGACCTACAGCTTCTACGCCCCGACGAACCCCAACCCGCCGAAGACCCTCGGCGACGTGGACGGCGACGGCGTCGCGGACATCCTGCTGCCGGACGCCCAGGGCAACCTGCAGTACATCCCGGTCAACGGGACCGACGCCACGCCGACCACCGTCATCCAGGCCCGGCGCTCCCCGTCCGGGAAGAGCTGGGCGCCCTACCAGATCGCCCACCGGGGGTGGGACAGCAGCGCCCACGCGCCGTCCTCGGACGACCTGTTCATCCACCAGCCGGGCGACGCCGCCCTGACGGTCTACCGGAACTTCGACTACGGGGGCATGACCAAGGGGTCCATGGTTCTGAGCGACCGCAAGTGCGGCGACCCCTTCGACGACCCGTCCTGCCCGGACGGCTACGCCGCCGACTGGTCCAAGACCGACCAGATCGTCGCCTTCGGCCCGGTGAGCGGGGGCACTTCTCCGTCGCTGCTGACGCTGGAGGGCGGGAACCTCTGGTTGCTCGACGGGGCCACCTGGGGCTTCTACAAGGTCACCAAGCTCACCACCTCCGGCGCCTGGAACGGCTACGACCTGATCGCACCCGGCCCGGACGCGGCCGGCAACCTCGCCCTCTGGGCGCGTGACCGGGCCACCGGCGAGCTGCACGCCTACCCGGTCCCGAAGAAGGCCGACGGCACCTTCGACTTCTCCGCCCTCGCGGACCCGAAGGCGGACGTCGTGGCGAGCGGCTTCACCGTGGCCGCGTACCCGACGCTCGGCAGCTCCGGTGACGCGGACGGCGACGGCAAGCCGGACCTGTGGGCCGTCACGGCCGACCGGCACCTGGTGATGTACAGCGGCTGGACCGACGAGAACGACCTCGGCGCGCTGAACTGACCCGACCCGTGCGAAGCGCGAAGGCCCCGCCCGAGCGATCGGGCGGGGCCTTCGGCCTGTCAGGCAGGGATCAGAAGCGGCGGGTGACCAGCGCCCGCTTCACTTCCTGGATCGCCTTGGTGACCTCGATGCCACGCGGGCAGGCCTCGGAGCAGTTGAAGGTGGTGCGGCAGCGCCACACGCCCTCACGGTCGTTGAGGATCTCCAGACGCTGCTCGGCGCCCTCGTCGCGCGAGTCGAAGATGAAGCGGTGCGCGTTGACGATGGCGGCCGGGCCGAAGTACTGGCCGTCGTTCCAGAACACCGGGCAGGACGACGTGCACGCGGCGCACAGGATGCACTTGGTGGTGTCGTCGAAGCGCTCGCGGTCCTCGGCGGACTGCAGGCGCTCGCGGGTCGGCTCGTTCCCCTTGGTGATGAGGAACGGCATGACGTCCTTGTACGCCTGGAAGAACGGGTCCATGTCCACGACCAGGTCCTTGAGGACCGTCAGGCCCTTGATGGCCTCGATCGTGATCGGCTTCTCCGGGTTGACGTCCTTGATCAGGGTCTTGCACGCCAGCCGGTTGCGGCCGTTGATCCGCATGGCGTCGGAGCCGCAGATGCCGTGCGCGCAGGAACGGCGGTAGGTGAGGGTGCCGTCCTGCTCCCACTTGATCTTGTTGAGCGCGTCCAGGACGCGCTCCTTCGGGTCCATCGTCAGCTGGTAGTCGACCCACACCGGGTCCGGGTGCTCCTCCGGGTTGAACCGGCGGATCCGGAAGGTGACGGTGATCGGCTGGACGGCACCGGCTTCGACCGCGTCCAGAGCGGCCGAGTGCTTCTCCACGGTCGGAGTGCTCATCAGTACTTACGCTCCATCGGCTGGTAGCGGGTCGTGACGACCGGCTTGTAGTCGAGGCGGATGGAGGTGGTGCCGTCGGCGGCAACCTCCTGGTACGCCATGGTGTGCTGCATGAACTTCACGTCGTCACGGGTCGGGAAGTCCTCGCGGTAGTGGCCGCCGCGGGACTCCTCGCGGGCCAGCGCGGAGACGGCCAGCACCTCGGCCAGGTCGAGCAGGTTGCCCAGCTCGACGGCCTCCAGGAGGTCCGTGTTGTAGCGGAAGCCCTTGTCCTGGACGGAGATGTTCTTGTAGCGCTCCTTCAGCGCGGCGATGTCCTCGACCGCCTGCTTCAGGGTGGCGCCGGTGCGGTACACCATGGCGTTGGCGTCCATGGTCTCCTGCAGCTCCTTGCGGATCTGCCCCACGGACTCGGTGCCGGTGCCCTCGCGCAGGCCGTCGACCAGGGCCTGGACCTTCTCGGCCGGGTTCTCGGGCAGCTCGACGAACTCGTTCGCGTTGGCGTAGTCGGCGGCGGCGATGCCCGCGCGACGGCCGAACACGTTGATGTCCAGCAGCGAGTTGGTGCCCAGGCGGTTGGCGCCGTGCACGGACACGCAGGCGACCTCGCCGGCCGCGTACAGGCCCGGGACGATGTCGGTGTTGTTGCGCAGGACCTCACCCTCGACGTTGGTCGGGATGCCGCCCATGGCGTAGTGCGCGGTGGGCTGGATCGGGATCGGGTCCGTGTAGGGCTCGATGCCGAGGTAGGTGCGCGCGAACTCGGTGATGTCCGGGAGCTTGGCGTCCAGCTGCTCCGGCGGCAGGTGGGTCAGGTCCAGGTAGACGTGGTCGCCGTCCGGACCGCAGCCGCGACCCTCGCGGATCTCGGTGTAGATCGCGCGGGAGCAGACGTCACGGGACGCGAGGTCCTTCATGACGGGGGCGTAGCGCTCCATGAAGCGCTCGCCGTCCTTGTTGCGCAGGATGCCGCCCTCGCCGCGGGCGCCCTCGGTGAGCAGGATGCCCATGCGCCAGATGCCCGTCGGGTGGAACTGGAAGAACTCCATGTCCTCCAGCGGCAGGCCGCGGCGGTAGACCAGGGCCTGGCCGTCACCGGTGAGGGTGTGGGCGTTGGAGGAGACCTTGAAGAACTTGCCGGTGCCGCCGGAGGCGAACACGACCGACTTGGCCTGGAAGACGTGGATCTCGCCGGTGGCCAGCTCGTAGGCGACGACGCCGGCCGTCTTGCCCTCGTTGATCAGCAGGTCGAGGACGTAGAACTCGTTGAAGAACTCGACGCCGTGCTTGACGCAGTTCTGAAACAGCGTCTGGAGGATCATGTGGCCGGTGCGGTCGGCCGCGTAGCACGAGCGGCGGACCGGGGCCTCGCCGTGGTTGCGGGAGTGACCGCCGAAGCGGCGCTGGTCGATCCGGCCCTGCTCGGTGCGGGAGAAGGGCAGACCCATCTTCTCCAGGTCGAGGACGGCGTCGATGGCCTCCTTGCACATGATCTCGGCGGCGTCCTGGTCGACCAGGTAGTCACCACCCTTGACCGTGTCGAAGGTGTGCCACTCCCAGTTGTCCTCCTCGACGTTGGCGAGGGCGGCGCACATGCCGCCCTGGGCCGCGCCGGTGTGGGACCGGGTCGGGTAGAGCTTGGTCAGGACGGCGGTGCGGCTGCGCTGCGTCGACTCGATGGCCGCGCGCATGCCGGCGCCGCCGGCGCCGACGATGACGGTGTCGTACTGGTGAATCTGCATGGGGGGTTAACTCGCCTCTGGCCTCTGCCGATGGTCGATGGTGCTCGCGGCTCAGATGTTGGGGTCGAAGGTGAAGATCACCAGGGTGCCGAGCAGCACGGTGAAGACCGTGGCGGTGCCCATGAGCCCCTTGAGCCAGAGCCGGGTCGAGTCCTTCTCGGCGTAGTCGTTGATCACCTGACGCATGCCGTTGGCGCCGTGCAGCATGGCGAGCCAGAGCATCAGGAGGTCCCAGCCCTGCCAGAACGGCGAGGCCCAGCGGCCGGCCACGAAGGCGAAGCCGATCTTGGAGACGCCGCCGTCGAGCACCAGCATGATCAGCAGGTGACCGAGGATCAGGACGACCAGAACGACACCGGACAGGCGCATGAAGAGCCAGGCCAGCATCTCGAAGTTGGTGCGGGTGCGGCGCGGGGTCTTCGCGGTCCGCTTGCGCGGAGGCTCGATGACGAACGCGTCGGCCGGGTTGCCGGTGCCCAGTCCCTTGCCGGTGTGCGCCTGCTTGGAGGGGACGACGATGGCGTCGGAGATTTCCGTGGACATGTCTCGGCTCACTTCCCGAACCAGGAGATCAGCGTGTGCTGGAGGATCCCGTAGAAGGAACCGGCCATCAGGACGACCCAGACGCCGACGACGCTCCAGAGCATCTGCTTCTGGTACTTCGGGCCCTTGGACCAGAAATCCACTGCGACGACGCGCAGGCCGTTCAGGGCGTGGAACAGGATGGCGGCCACCAGGCCGTACTCCATCAGGTTCACGAGCGGAGTCTTGTACGTCTGGATGACGGTGTCGTAGGACTCCGGCGACACTCGCACGAGGGCGGTGTCCAGGACGTGGGCGAACAGGAAGAAGAAGATGAGGACGCCGGTGACTCGATGAGCCACCCAGCTCCACATGCCTTCCCGGCCGCGGTACAGCGTTCCAGCCGGCACGGAAAAACCCTCCGGAAGCGATTGGGGGCTCGGCCGGCTTCGGTGTCGGTCAGCCCGGCCGGGTACGGTCCACCGGCCGCCAGCATCCTATCGACGCCTTGTCGTGAACCGCCTCCGGGGGCCCCAGGTGTGATCAATCAGGCACTTCTGGCCTAGCGGAGCGGGAACCAAGCCGGCTGTCGTCACGATGGGTGACGGCGTGCTCGCGCCCCGCACCGGAGGGTGCGGGGCGCGGTGGTACGGATTCGGTGGCGGTTCGGATCCAGTGGCGGTCCGGCCTCACTCGTCCGGGTGGATTCACGGGTGAAGTCACCCGGACGGATGAAGGGGGCGCGATGGGGGCTCAGCGTGCCGCGGCCTCCGACGGGGTGGCGACGAGGTGTTCCAGGCGGGTGAGGGCGATCCGGCGGAGCTCGTCGGCCGCGATCAGCCGCTCCTCGTCCGGGTCGTTGGCGAGGCGGGTGCGGATGGAGGAGAGCACGGTGTCGAGCATCTCCTCCGGAGCGACCCGTTCCAGGCAGACCACGAAGACGTGGCCGAACCGGGCCTCGTACGCGGCGTGCGCCGCCCGCAGTGCGGTGTGCGCGGCCTGGCTGCCGGGAGCCCGCATGCCGAGCAGCGGCTGCGGCATCCAGCCCTCGTCCGCCAGCGCCTCGGTGAGGTCGGCCGGGCGCAGGTCGTAGGAGGCCTCGCTGGCGGCGGCCAGCAGGGACTCGATGTCGGGGTAGGGCCGGTGCGCGGTGAGGCGCAGGGCCCAGCGGTGGCTGCCGCAGCAGGCCAGCAGGGCCTCCTCGGCGGCGCCGGCGTCGGCTTCGTTGAAGCGGTGCAACCCGAGGAGGGTCGGCTCTGTTCTGGCGTCGAGCCGCTGTGACGGGATGTCGCTGGCCAGCGGGTCCTCCTCGTGAGGGCGGGAAGGTGCCGGTGAAGTGGGGTGGTGAACAGGTGGATTAGGGGCTGCGGAGGGGCGCGTGCGCGCCGGTCGGGCAGCGCTTCAAAGGTAGTTGAGCGGTCATCAGTTGGGGAGGGCGCGCGCCGAATTCATCCGGACGAGCTATCAAGTTGTGACGTTGACACTTTCGCGTCAGCGCCCTCCCCGCCCCCTCCTGGATGTTCGGCGCTGCCGTCCGCCGAACATCCAGGTCATCCGGGCCGGGGGCTCAGGTGCAGCGGGTGCCCGCGGCCGGCATCGTGCCCTCGGTCAGGTAGGCCTCCATGGCCCGGTCGATGCAGGTGTTGCCCTTGCCGAAGGCGCCGTGGCCCTCGCCGACCCGGGTGAGCAGGGTGGCGTTGGCGAAGCCCTTGGCCAGCGCCTCGGCCGAGGCGTACGGGGTGGCCGGGTCGCCGGTGGTGCCGACCACCAGGATCGGCGCGCTGCCCTCGGCCCGGACGGTGTGCGGCTTCTCCTGCGTCTTGAACGGCCAGTCGGCGCAGCCGGGCTCGGTGTAGTCGTCCACCGTGATGCCCCTGGACAGCAGCGGTGCCTCGGTGAGCAGCCGGTCCACGGCGGCCTTGGCGTGCTCGGGGGTGGGTGCGGGGCGGGCGGCGTCGGCGCAGCCGATCGCGGCGTTGGCCTCGTCCAGCGGGCTGTAGTGGCCGTTCTCGTCCCGGCCGTTGTAGTCGTCGGCGAAGGCCAGCAGGTAGTCGCCCTTGTTGCGCAGCATCGCCCAGCCGAGGGCGGCGCGCAGGTACTCCCAGGAGGTCTTCTCGTCGCCGTAGAGCAGCGAGATGGTGCCCGTCCAGGCCTGGTCGCGGCCGAGCTTGCGGCCGTCCTTGGTGGTCAGCGGGTGGTCGTACAGCCCGTCGAGGAAGTCGGCGGCCTTCTTGGCGGCCTTGGTCCCGTCCTTGCCGAGCGGGCACTGGTCGGCGTGGTTCTCCACGCAGTCGACGGCGAAGCGCTCGAAGGACTTCTCGAAGCCGATCTGCTGGTCGACGCCGTGGTCCAGCTGGTCCTGGCCGGGGTCGACCGCGCCGTCCAGGATGAGCCGGCCGGTGTTCTTCGGGAACTCCTCGGCGTAGAGCGCGCCGAGGTAGGTCCCGTAGGAGACGCCGAGGTAGTTGAGCTGCTTGTCGCCGACCGCGGCGCGCAGCACGTCCAGGTCGCGGGCGGTGTTGCGGGTGCCGACGAAGGGCAGCAGCCTGCCGGACCTGGCCTGGCAGGCGGCGGCGTGCTCGGCGGACTGCTTGACGCGTTCGGCCTTGCGGGCGGCCGGGTCGAGCGGGGCGTCCGTCTGGTTGACGGCGTCGTGCTGCTTGTCGTCGTAGCAGACGATCGGGGAGCTGTCGCCGGTGCCGCGGGGGTCGAAGCCGATCACGTCGAAGCGGTCGTGCAGGGTGCCGGCGAACTGCTTGGCGCCGTACTTGACCATCCCGACGCCGGACTCGCCGGGGCCGCCGGGGTTGACCATCAGCGAACCGATCCGCTGGTCCGGCTTGGCGGCCGGGTACTTGATCAGCGCGACGTCGAGCGCGTCGGCGGCGGGGTTCGCGTAGTCGAGCGGGACGTGCAGCTTGCCGCACTGCATGCCGGATATGTCGATCTTGGCTTTCCGGGCCTGCGGGTCGGCCGGGCAGTCGGCCCAGGTGACCTGCTGGCCGTAGAAGGGCTTGAGCGCCGGGTCGGCCTCGCCGGTGGGCTTGGGCGTCGGCGTCGGAACGGCTGCGGGGGTCGCGGCGGCGGGTGCGGTGCTGCCGGCGGCCTGGTCCTGGGCCGGCTTGGCGGCGTCGTTGCAGGCTGAGGTGAGCAGCAGGGTGCCTGCCGCCACCGCGGTCAGCAGGACCCGTGGGCGGGCGGCCCGGAAGGTTCTCATCGCACGTGTGTACCACCGAGGTGTGACGTGTTCGATCTTGACCCCCGTCCGGGGCCGCCCGCCGGGCCCGGCTCAGCCGCGGTGGACCTTGTGGTTGGCGGCCTGCGCCCGGGGGCGGACCACCAGCAGGTCGATGTTCACGTGCGAGGGCCGGGTGACCGCCCAGGCCACGGTGTCCGCGACGTCCTCCGAGGTGAGCGGTTCGGCCACGCCCGCGTACACCGCGGCGGCCTTCTCCTCGTCGCCACGGAAGCGGGTGATCGCGAAGCCCTCGGACTTCACCATGCCGGGCGCGATCTCGATCACCCGGATCGGCTCCCCGCACAGCTCCAGCCGCAGCGTGGCGGCGATGGTGTGCGCGGCGTGCTTGGCGGCGACGTACCCGCCGCCGCCCTCGTACGCGGCCAGTGCGGCGGTCGAGGAGAGCACCAGCACCGTGCCGTCGCCGGTGGCCCGCAGGGCCGGCAGCAGCGCCTGCGTCACGTGCAGCACGCCGAGCACGTTCACCTCGTACATGGCCCGCCAGTCGGCCGGGTCGCCGTGCTCGACGGTCTCGGCGCCGATCGCTCCGCCCGCGTTGTTCACCAGGACGTCCACCCGGCCGATCGCGGCCGCGAAGGCGTCCACCGCGGCGCGGTCGGTGACGTCCAGGGTGACCGCGCGGGCCGAACCGCCCCGCTCGGCGATCTCCTCGGCCAGTTCCTCGATGCGGTCGGTGCGGCGGGCGGCCAGCACCACGTCGAAGCCCTCGGCGGCCAGCCGGCGGGCGGTCGCCGCGCCGATTCCGCTGCTGGCACCGGTGACCACGGCCACCTTCTGCTCGGTCATTGCCACTCCCTGGGGCTCGTCGGTCGGTCGTTCACTCGATCATCTCAACCGCGTCGCCGCCCCGGCGGGCCGGTCGCGTCCTACATTGCGAGGACCCCGATATTGCGAGGACCCTGATCCCCAGCTCCGGAGGACCCCATGGCAGCCGAGCCGCGCCGAGCCGAGTCGGGCTTCGAGATCGAGCCGCTGTACGGCCCCGAGTCCCTGGCCGGCTGGGACGCCGGCGCCCGGCTGGGCCGGCCGGGGGCGTACCCCTACACCCGGGGCGTCTACCCGACGATGTACACCGGCCGCCCCTGGACGATGCGCCAGTACGCGGGCTTCGGCACCGCCGCCGAGTCCAACGCCCGCTACCGGCAGCTGATCGCGGGCGGCGGCACCGGTCTGTCGGTCGCCTTCGACCTTCCCACCCAGATGGGCTACGACTCGGACGCGCCGCTCGCCGCCGGGGAGGTCGGCAAGGTGGGCGTCGCCGTGGACAGCATCGAGGACATGGCCGTGCTGTTCGAGGGCATCCCGCTCGGCGAGGTGTCCACCTCGATGACCATCAACGCGCCCGCTGCCCTGCTCCTGCTCCTCTACCAACTGGTCGCCGAGACCCAGGGGGTGGCGCCGGGCGCGCTCACCGGCACGGTCCAGAACGACGTGCTGAAGGAGTACATCGCCCGCGGCACCTACATCTTCCCGCCGCAGCCCTCGCTGCGGCTGGTCGCCGACGTGTTCCGGTACTGCCGGGCCGAGATCCCGCGCTGGAACACCATCTCCATCTCCGGCTATCACATGGCCGAGGCCGGGGCCGACCCCGCGCAGGAGATCGCCTTCACGCTGGCCAACGGCATCGCCTACGTCCGCACCGCGCTCGCCGCCGGGATGGCCGTGGACGACTTCGCCCCCCGGCTCTCGTTCTTCTTCGTGGCCCGCACGACCATCTTGGAGGAAGTGGCCAAGTTCCGTGCCGCGCGCAGGATTTGGGCCAGAATCATGCGGGACGGATTCGGCGCCCGGGACCCGCGCTCGCAGATGCTGCGCTTCCACACCCAGACCGCGGGAGTGCAGCTCACCGCCCAGCAGCCCGAGGTCAACCTGGCCCGGGTCACCGTGCAGGCGCTCGCCGCGGTGCTCGGCGGCACCCAGTCGCTGCACACCAACAGTTTCGACGAGGCGATCGCGCTGCCCACCGAGAAGGCCGCCCGGCTCGCCCTGCGCACCCAGCAGGTGCTCGCGTACGAGACCGACGTGACCGCCACCGTCGACCCGTTCGCCGGCTCCTACGCCGTCGAGTCGCTCACCGACGAGGTGGAGGCCGCCGCGCAGGCGCTGATGGACCGGATCGAGGAGCAGGGCGGCGCGGTGGCGGCGATCGAACGCGGCTACCAGAAGGGCGAGATCGAGCGCACTGCCTACCGGTTCCAGCAGGAGACCGACTCCGGCGAGCGGACGGTGGTCGGCGTCAACCGCTTCCGGTCGGATGCGGAGGAGCCGTACCGGCCGCTGCGGGTGGATCCGGCGATCGAACAGCGGCAGGCGCGGCGGCTGGCCCGGCTGCGGGCCGAGCGCTCCGCCGGCGCCGTCACCCGGTCGCTGGACGCGCTGCGCCGCACCGCCGAGGGGGCGGGGAACGTGCTGTATCCGATGAAGGAGGCGCTGGCCGCCCGGGCCACCGTCGGCGAGGTGTGCGACGCGCTGCGCGGGGTCTGGGGGACGTACGCCCCGGTGGAGCGCTTCTGACGTTCCGCTGAACGGCTGTCAACCGGCCGGTGCGGTGGAGCGTGTGGCGTCCGTGACCACCGGCCGGGGCGATCGTTGCACAGGTCACGCAACCCGGGGAAGGCGGCTGAAACGAGATGTCATACCCACCTGTCCGGCCGGTATGCACCCATCCGGGGACTAGTTTTCCAGAAGTCGGGCCAAATCCCCCCAACAGGCCTACGATTGGGGAGATGAACCGTCCTGAGCCCGCTCAGTCGGGCGCCACTCTCGCCCTCGCACGTCCCGCCGCCGAACTGCGCGACCGGGTCCGGGCGCTGGAGTCCGAGCTGATCGCCTTCCGCCGTGATCTGCACCGGCACCCGGAGCTGGGCCGCCAGGAGTTCCGAACCACCGGGCTGCTGCGCGACCGGCTGGTGGCCGCCGGCCTCGAACCCCGAGTGCTGCCGGGCGGCACCGGCATGCTCGTCGACATCGTCCCGCCCGGCACCGCCCCGGGTACGGAGTTCCTGGCCTTCCGCGCCGACATCGACGCGCTGCCGATCGACGACGCCAAGACCGACGTGCCGTACCGCTCCTCCGTCCCCGGCCGGGCCCACGCCTGCGGCCACGACGTGCACACCTCGGTGGTGCTCGGCACCGGCCTGGTGCTGGCCGACGCCGTCCGCACCGGCGAGCTGCGCCGCCCCGTCCGGCTGGTGTTCCAGCCCGCCGAGGAGGTCATGCCGGGCGGTGCGCTGGACGTGATCAAGGCCGGCGGGATGGCGGGCGTCGGGCGGATCTTCGCGGTGCACTGCGACCCGAAGGTGGAGGTCGGCCGGATCGCCCTGAGGGTCGGGGCGATCACCTCGGCCTGCGACCGCCTGGTGCTCCACCTGGACGGCCCCGGCGGGCACACCGCCCGTCCGCACCTGACGACGGACCTGGTCACCGCGGTCGCCCGGATGGCCGCCGACCTCCCGGGCGCGCTGGCCCGCCGGATGGACCCGCGCTGGGGCGTCAGCCTGGTCTGGGGGCGGATCGCCTCCGGCTCCGCGCCCAACGTCATCCCGCAGCACGCCGAGCTGGAGGGCACCGTCCGCTGCCTGGAACTGGACGGCTGGCGCGAGGCGCCGGACCTGCTGCACGAGCTGATCGCCAAGGTGGCCGAGACCTACCGGGCCAAGTGGACGCTGGACTACCACCGCGGGGTGCCGCCGGTGGTCAACGAGGCGGTCTCGGTCGCCCGGCTGGAAGAGGCGATGAACGCCCGCTTCGGCCAGGACTCGGCGCAGGTGGTGGAGGGCACCGAACAGAGCCTGGGCGGCGAGGACTTCTCCTGGTACCTGGAACACGCCCCGGGCGCCCTGGCCCGGCTCGGCGTCCGTGCGCCCGGCGACGCCACCGTCCGGGACCTGCACCAGGGCCGGTTCGACGTGGACGAGCGCGCGATCGGCATCGGCGTGGAGCTGTTCTCGGCGCTGGCCCTGGAGGCGGACGCGCTCTAGCGGAAGGGGGTGGCGCGGCCGGGGCCGCGCCACCCGTCGATGGTCGGGCCGCTCCGGATCAGCCCTCTTCGAGGTGCCACTCGCCGGAGTAGTAGCCGCCGGTGCTGATGGTCGCGGCCTGGCCGGCGTAGACCCAGTTGCTGGCGACCCACTGGCAGGAGCTGGTGTTGCAGAACTTCGCGACGATGCGATAGATGCCGCCGCCTCCGTAACACGTCACGTAGATGGTGTGGCCGTCCGAGGTCGAGGTGACGGCACCGCAGGTCACGCCGGTCGTCTGAGCACTCGCCATGGTGGAGCCACCGATGCCCAGACTCAGGCCAAGGGCCATGGCGGCAACGGCTACGCTGGACGCGGTCCTTCGTATGAGAGCCATGGCTGCCATTCGACTTGAATGCGCGCGATCAAGATAAGAGGGCTTTGAGCCAACCTGTCCACGCGCGGGTCGCTCTCCTATACGGGCCGGGGCGCTCGTTGTCGACAACGACACGAGACCACGTTTTGATAACAACCCATATGCGCCAGCGGCTCGTAACACAACCGTGTTCTACGCGCGTTACGGTGGCGTCCGACCACGCCAAACGGTTGCGTGTAGAAGGAGATATCCCCTTGCGCCGTTCAATGAAGCTCGCCGCGGTTGTGCTCTCGGGTTCCCTGGGCATGGCCTCGCTCGCCGCTTGCGGCGCAAAGAGCACCGACTCCTCCTCTGCCGGCTCGGGCGACGGCTCGCTCAAGGTCGGCATGGCCTACGACATCGGCGGCCGCGGCGACCAGTCGTTCAACGACTCCGCCGCCCGCGGTCTGGACAAGGCCAAGTCCGAGCTGGGCGTCTCCGTGACCGAGGCCGAGGCCAAGCCGGGCGAGGCCGAGGCCGACAAGGAGACCCGCCTCAAGAACCTGATCGACGCGGGTTACAAGACGATCGTCGCGGTCGGCTTCGTCTACCAGCCGGCGGTCAACAAGATCGCCAAGGACAACCCGTCGGTCAAGTTCGCGATCATCGACTCGAACGACAAGGACCAGCCGGCCAACGTCACCTCGCTGCTCTTCGCCGAGCAGGAGGGCTCGTACCTGGCCGGTGTCGCCGCCGCGAACAAGTCGAAGGCCAAGCACGTCGGCTTCATCGGCGGTGTGCAGTCCGAGCTGATCAAGAAGTTCGAGGCCGGTTACAAGGCGGGTGTGAAGTCCGTCGACCCGAACATCACGGTCGAGACCACCTACCTGACCACCCCGCCGGACTTCACCGGCTTCACCTCGCCCGACAAGGGCAAGGAGGCCGCCCAGGGCCAGCTCGACAAGGGCGCGGACGTCATCTACACCGCCGCCGGCTCCTCCGGCAACGGCGCCATCGAGGCCGTCGCCAACAAGCAGGGCGCCATGGCCATCGGTGTCGACTCCGACCAGGCCAACCAGCCGGCCCTGGCGAAGTACAAGAACAGCATCATGACCTCGATGGTCAAGAACGTCGACACCGCGGTGTTCTCGTACATCCAGTCGGTCAAGCAGGGCCAGAACCCGACCGGCATCAAGCTGTTCGACCTGAAGGCCCAGGGCGTCTCGCTCGCCACCACCGGCGGCAAGATCGACGACATCCAGGACAAGCTGAAGGCCGCCACCGACGCGATCACGTCCGGCGCCACCACCATCCCGACCGCGCCGGTCCAGTAACGACCGCGCGTCCGGGACGCCGCAGCGCCTGCCGGCTGTCCGGCAGTGCGATGTGACGACACAGTTCACGGGAGGGGCCCGGCAGGGTGCGCTCAACGCGTACCCCCGGGCCCCGTTCCGTCCCCACGTTCCCCCTTGGCCCTCCGAGCGCAACGACGCGCCTCCAGACCACCAGGAGATCGCCATCACCGCATCCGACCCCGTCCCCCTGCGCAAGGACGGAACCCCCAGCGCGGGGACGGCGACACCGGCCGTCGAACTGCGCGGCATCACCAAGCGCTTCCCGGGTGTCGTGGCCAACCACGACATCAACCTCACCGTCCAGACCGGAACCGTGCACGCCCTGATGGGTGAGAACGGCGCCGGCAAGTCGACGCTGATGAAGATCCTCTACGGCATGCAGAAGCCGGACGAGGGCACCATCGCGATCAACGGCGAGCTGTGCGAGTTCAACACTCCCGGCGACGCCATCTCCCGCGGCGTCGGCATGGTGCACCAGCACTTCATGCTCGCCGACAACCTCACGGTGTGGGAGAACGTCGTCCTCGGCGGCGAGAAGATCCACGGCATCGGCGCCAAGGCGAAGGCGAAGATCAAGGAGATCTCCGACCAGTACGGCCTGGGCGTGCGCCCGGACGCCCTGGTCGAGGATCTCGGCGTCGCCGACCGCCAGCGCGTCGAGATCCTCAAGGTGCTGTACCGCGGCGCCAAGATCCTGATCCTCGACGAGCCCACGGCCGTGCTCGTCCCGCAGGAGGTCGACGCGCTGTTCGACAACCTGCGGGATCTCAAGTCCGAGGGCGTCACCGTCATCTTCATCTCGCACAAGCTGCACGAGGTGCTCGCGGTGGCCGACGCGATCAGCGTCATCCGGCGCGGCACCACGGTCGGCGACGCCGACCCGAAGGCCGTCACGGCCCGTCAGCTGGCCGAGCTGATGGTCGGTGCCGAGCTGCCCTCCCCGGAGAGCCGCGAGTCGACCGTCACCGACACGGTGATGCTCGACGTCGACGGTCTGCGGATCGCCAAGACCGACGCCGAGGGCATCGAGCGCGTCGTCCTGGACGACATCTCGCTGCGCATCCACAAGGGCGAGATCCTCGGCATCGCCGGTGTCGAGGGCAACGGCCAGGCCGAACTGGTCGAGGCCATCATGGGCATGCTGCCGCTGAACGCCGGCACCGTCACCCTGGACGGCAAGGACCTCTCCGGCGCCCGGACCCGGGCCCGCCGCGAGGCCGGCATCGGCTACATCCCCGAGGACCGCCACCGGCACGGCCTGCTGCTGGAGGCCCCGCTCTGGGAGAACCGGATCCTCGGTCACGTCACCGAGGCGCCCAACTCCAGGGGCGTGCTGCTCGACCCGTCCGCCGCCCGCGGGGACACCTGGCGGATCGTCGAGGAGTACGACGTCCGCACCCCCGGCATCGAGGTCACCGCGGCCTCGCTCTCCGGCGGCAACCAGCAGAAGCTGATCATCGGCCGCGAGATGAGCCACCAGCCCAAGCTGCTGATCGCCGCCCACCCCACCCGCGGCGTGGACGTCGGCGCGCAGGCGCAGATCTGGGAGCACATCCGCTCCGCCCAGCGCGAGGGCCTGGCCGTCCTGCTGATCTCCGCCGACCTGGACGAGCTGATCGGCCTCTCCGACACCATCCGGGTCATCTACCGCGGCCGCCTGGTCGCCGACGCCGACCCGGCCACCGTGACCGCCGAGGACCTGGGCACCGCGATGACCGGCGCCGCCAGCGGCCACATCGAGTCCGAGCCGGAGGCCGTCGCCGAGGCGCAGGCCGTCGCGGCCGAGGGCACCGAGGCCGCGGCCGAGGCCGGGCACCAGCCCACCGACACCGCCGACGACCCGCAGGCGGGGGAGTAACCCATGACCAGTCCCAACCCCGCCGCGGCGAAGCCCGGCCTGGCGCAGCGGTTCAGCGGCGAGCGGATCACGCTCGCGCTGGCCGCGCCGGTGCTCGCGATCGTGCTGTCCGTCGCGATCTGCTCCGTCCTGCTGGCCACCTCGGGCAAGAACCCGTTCGACGCGTGGAACGTGATGATCACGTACGCCACCAAGTCGGACGGCCAGGTGAGAATCCTCAACCGGACCACCACCTACTACCTGGCCGCCGCGGCCGCCGCGTTCGGGTTCCGGATGAACCTGTTCAACATCGGCGTCGAGGGCCAGTACAAGGTCGCGGCGCTGTTCGCGGCCTTCGTCGGCGGCCAGCTGGACCTGCCGGCGTTCATCCAGATCCCGCTACTGCTCATCACCGCGATGCTGGTCGGCGGCCTGTACGCGAGCATCGCCGGTCTGCTGAAGGTCTACCGCGGCGTCAGCGAGGTCATCTCGACCATCATGCTGAACTCGATCGCGACCGCGATCGTCGGTGTGCTGCTCGTCCCCGGGATCTTCGCGCCCAAGGTCAGCAGCACCAGCAACTCGATCCAGACCAACCCGGTCTCGCAGTCCAGCCGCTTCTTCTCGATCGAGACGGACGGCGGGCAGCTCTGGGGCTTCCTGGTCGTCGCCGTCGTGGTCGGCGTGGTCTTCCAGTTCGTGCTGACCCGCACCCGCTTCGGCTTCGACCTGCGCGCCACCGGCCGCTCGGAGAGCGCCGCGACGGCCTCCGGCGTGAACGTCAAGAAGATGGTCGTCGTCTCGATGGTCGTCTCCGGTGCGATCGCCGGACTGATCGGTCTGCCCGAACTGCTGCAGAACTCGTACTACTTCGGCCAGACCTTCCAGCCCGGCCTGGGCTTCCTGGGCATCTCGATCGCCCTGCTCGGCCGGAACAGCCCGATCGGCATCGCCTTCGCGGCGCTGCTGTTCGCCTTCCTGGACGCCGCCGGCTCGGTGCTGCCGCTGCCCCTGAACGGCGAGTTCCCCTTCGAGATCGTCGACGTCATGAAGGGCACCATCGTCATCTGCGTCGTCGTCGCGTACGAGCTGGTGCGCCGCTACGGTCTGACCCGCCAGCAGAAGCGGGTCGGCGCCGAGCTCGCCGCCCAGACCGCCGCGGCCGCTGAGAAGAAGGAGGTGGCCTCGTGAGCGAGCGAAGCGAGCGATCCATCAAGCACAGCGTGTCGTGCGAAGCACGCGCCGAGCGAAGCGAGGTGTGGGCATGAGCACGGCCACCGCTGCCCGTCCGAAGGCGTCGGGCGCGCCCGCGAAGAAGCGCAAGCTGTCCTGGCCGGTGGTGCTCCTGCTGATCGCGGGCGCCCTGGTGCTGTTCTCCGCCGTGGGCATGGCCACCGGCAACCACTCGCTGACCTCCTCCGGACAGATCACCGCCGCGCTCGGCGCTGCCGTGCCGATCGGCATGGCCGGTCTGGGCGGTCTCTGGTCCGAGCGGGCCGGCGTGGTCAACATCGGCCTCGAAGGCATGATGGTCGCCGGCACCTTCTGCGGCGCCTGGGCGGGCTACCTCGTCAACCCGTGGGTCGGCCTGCTGGCCGGGATGGCCGGCGGCGCGCTCGGCGGTCTGCTGCACGCACTCGTCACCGTCACCTTCGGCGTCGACCACATCGTCTCCGGCGTCGGCATCAACCTGCTGATCCCCGGCATCTGCGCGTACGTCAACCGGATCTACTACAAGGACTACGTCTCGGTCGGTGCCGGCCAGAACCAGTCCCCGCCGGCGGACCCGCTGCCGTACATCACCGTCCCCGGTCTGTCCTCCGGGCTGAAGAGCATCGAGAGCCACCACTGGTTCTTCGTCTCGGACGTCGCGGGCGTGCTCGGCGGCCTGGTCACCAACATCTCGGTGGTCGTGCTCCTCGCCGCCGCGCTGATCGTGGTCAGCTACTTCGCGCTCTGGCGCACGGTGTTCGGCCTGCGGCTGCGCTCCTGCGGTGAGAATCCCACCGCCGCCGAGTCGCTGGGCGTCAACGTCTACAAGTACAAGTACCTCGCGGTCGTCGCCTCCGGTGCCTTCGCGGGCCTCGGCGGTGCGTACCTCTCGCTGGTCGCGGCGCACTTCTACAAGGACGGCCAGACGGCGGGCCGCGGCTTCATCGGCCTCGCGGCGATGATCTTCGGCAACTGGATGCCCGGCGGCCTCGCCATGGGCGCCGGCCTGTTCGGCTTCACCGACAGCCTCCAGCTGCGCGACCCCGAGTCGGTGCACGTGCTGATCCTGATCGTCGGCATCGCGCTGATCCTGCTCGCGCTGTGGCACCTGTACCGCCGCAAGTACGTCTCGACGGCGCTCACCGTCGCGGCGGCCGCGGGCCTGCTCTGCTGGTACGCGTTCACCGACGAGGTGCAGCGCCCGCTGATCGTCGCCACGCCGTACGTGATCACCCTGGTGGTGCTCTCGCTGGCCTCGCAACGACTGCGGATGCCGAAGGCGGACGGCCAGATCTACCGCAAGGGCCAGGGCAAGTGACCGCCCCCGCGTCTCCGGCGCCGTCCGCGATCGACTGGGAGCTGCTGCGCGCGGCGGCGCGCGAGGCGATGGGCCACGCGTACGCGCCGTACAGCAGGTTCCCGGTCGGCGCGGCCGCGCTGGTGGACGACGGCCGGGTGGTCACCGGCTGCAACGTCGAGAACGCCTCGTACGGGCTGGGGCTGTGCGCCGAGTGCGGGCTGGTGTCCGCGCTGCACGCCTCCGGCGGCGGCCGGCTGGTCGCCTTCACCTGCGTGGACGGCGCCGGCGAACTGCTGATGCCGTGCGGGCGCTGCCGCCAGCTGCTGTACGAGCACGGTGGGCCGGGGCTGCTGATCGAACTGGCCTCGGGCGTGAAGCCGATGAGCGAGGTCCTGCCCGACGCGTTCGGGCCGGAGCGGCTCTAGCCTCTCTGTTTGTTACGCGCGTAGAGTGTCGCGAGTGGGCCGGAACCCGGTCATCTCGCGACACTCTTCGCTTTTGAAACCCCTCTTGGAGCACGCATGGACGCCATCTCCGTCATCAGGACCAAGCGCGATCGCGGAGAGCTGAGCGACGCTCAGATCGACTGGGTCATCGACGCCTACACCCGCGGCGAGGTCGCCGACGAGCAGATGTCCGCGCTGGCGATGGCGATCCTGCTGAACGGGATGCAGCCGCGCGAGATCAGCCGCTGGACCGACGCCATGATCCGCTCCGGCGTCCGGATGGACTTCTCCTCGCTGCCGCTGCCCACCAGCGACAAGCACTCCACCGGCGGCGTCGGCGACAAGATCACCCTGCCGCTCGCCCCGCTGGTCGCCGCCTGCGGCGCCGCCGTCCCGCAGCTGTCCGGCCGCGGCCTCGGCCACACCGGCGGCACCCTGGACAAGCTGGAGTCCATCCCCGGCTGGCGCGCCCTGCTCTCCAACGAGGAGATGATGGACGTGCTGCGCGGCGCCGGCGCGGTGATCTGCGCGGCGGGCGACGGCCTCGCGCCGGCCGACAAGAAGCTGTACGCGCTGCGCGACGTCACCGGCACCGTCGAGGCCATCCCGCTGATCGCTTCCTCGATCATGTCGAAGAAGATCGCCGAGGGCACCGGCGCGCTGGTCCTGGACGTCAAGGTCGGCTCCGGGGCGTTCATGAAGAACCTGGACGACGCCCGCGAGCTCGCCCGCACCATGGTCGGCCTGGGCACCACCGCCGGGGTCAACACCGTCGCCCTGCTCACCGACATGTCCACCCCGCTCGGCCTCACCGCGGGCAACGCGCTGGAGGTCCGGGAGTCCCTGGAGGTGCTCGCCGGCGGCGGCCCGGCCGACGTCGTGGAGCTGACCCTCGCGCTCGCCCGCGAGATGCTCGCCGCGGCCGGCGTGCAGGGCAAGGACCCGGCGGACGCGCTGCGCGACGGCTCCGCGATGGACCACTGGCGCCGCATGATCGCCGCCCAGGGCGGCGACGTCGACGCCCCGCTCCCGGTCGCCCGCGAGCAGCACGTCATCCCGGCGCCCGCCTCCGGCGTGCTCACCGCGCTGGACGCCTACGCGATCGGCGTCTGCGCCTGGCGCCTGGGCGCCGGCCGCGCCCGCAAGGAGGACCCGGTGCAGGCCGGCGCCGGCGTCGAGATGCACGCCAAGCCCGGCGACACCGTGGTGGCCGGCCAGCCCCTGCTGACCCTGCACACCGACACCCCGGAGCGCTTCGACTACGCCATCGAGGCCCTGGCGGGCGGCATCGAGGTCGCCCCGGCGGGCACGGCGTTCACCCCGAACCCGATCGTGCTGGACCGCATCGCCTGAGCGCGGTCGTGAAACGGGCCGCCCACCGGTGCACCGGCGGGCGGCCCGGCGTTTTCGCCGGTCAGGGGCGGCCGACGATGTCGTGGGTGCCGATCCGGCGCCAGACGATGTGCGGCTCGTGGTCCTGGACCGGGGTTCCGTAACTGAAGGTCGCCCGGCCGTCCGGGGCCCAGCTCATCTCCCAGATGTCCGGGTGGCCCTGCATCTTCTTCACCCGCAGGCCCCGACGGAAGCCCTTTCCGGCTCGGAGGTCGGCGACGAACTGGGCCACCGCGACCAGGAATGCGGCCTTCTGCGCGGCGGTCAGGCCCTTCCAGTCGTGCAGGAAGTGAGCCAGTGACTCATGCGTCGGCACGGCGCTTGATCTCCCCAAGGTCGAGGCCGGCCTCGTCGGCGAGCGACTGGAGGAAGGCGTCCCCGTCCTGGAACACCTCGCCCCGCTCGCCTGCGGCGATCGCCTCGTCGACCTCCTGCTCCTTCTCCTGCCAGGAGCCGCTCCAGAACCACGCCTGGTCGTCCGGGATGACCGAGGCCGGAGTCAGGACGATGCGGCCGTCCTCCACCGCGACCACCAGCTGGTCGCCCTCCTGGAGGTCCAGCTGCTCTCTTATCTCCTGCGGAATGGTGACCACGCCCTTCTTCCGCACGGGCGTGGACACCAGGTGGGGGCGACGGCGGCGCTTGAGGTCTGCCATGAGGAAAGTCTACCTGGCGGAAAGTCTGCCCAGCTGCCCCGGGCGCCGGGCGGCGTGGGCCCGGCGGGTGGCGTAGAGGGTGACGGCGGCGGCGAGGGCCATGGCGGTGAGGCCGACGGTGGCGGCGCCGGGCCAGCCGGTGGCGTGGTAGGCGTCGGCACCGAGGGTGCCGCCGAGGCTGTTGCCGAGGTAGTAGGCGATCAGGTACAGGGCGGAGGCCTGGGCGCGGCCCTCGGTGGCGGTGCGGCCGACCGAGGAGGAGGCGGTGGCGTGGCCGGCGAAGAAGCCGGCGGTGATCAGGACCAGGCCGAGCAGGGCGCAGACCAGGGACTCGGCGAGGGAGAGCAGCAGGCCGGCCGCGGTCACGCCGATGGAGACGTAGAGGGCGCCGCGCCGGCCGAGGCGGCCGGAGAGCCGGCCGGCCACGGCGGAGGTGCCGGTGCCGACCAGGTAGACCACGAAGATCGAGGCGGCGATCGACTCCGGCAGGTGGAACGGCGCGGCGATCAGCCGGTAGCCGACGGTGTTGTAGACCGCGCCGAACACCGCCATGAACAGCATCCCGAGCGCGTACAGCCGCACCAGCAGCGGGTTGCGCAGGTGCCGTCCGACGGTCCGGGCGAGCGCGCGGGCGTCCACCGGGGCCGGGGTGAAGTGCCGGGCGGCGGGGATCAGCAGCCGGAAGGCGAGCGTGGCGAGCAGGGCGAGGACGGCGGAGGCGGCGAGCCCCCAGCGCCAGCCGAGCCCGGCGGCGGTCCAGCCGGAGAGCAGCCGCCCGCCCATTCCGCCGATGCTGTTGCCGGCCACGTACAGGCCCATCGCGGAGGGCAGCGCGCTGGGGTGGACCTCCTCGGCGAGGTAGGCCATGGCGGTGGCCGGGAGTCCGGCGAGGGCGGCGCCCTGGAGGACCCGCAGGGCGACGAGGGCGGTGAGGTCCGGCGCGAAGGGCAGTGCGAGGGCGAGTGCGGAGGCGGCGAGGGTGGAGACCGTCATCACCGCGGTGCGGCCGTACCTGTCGGAGAGCGCGCTGGCCGGGAGCAGCCCGAGGGCGAGGCCGAGGGTGGCGGCGGAGGCCGTCCAGCTGGCCTGGCCGGGGGTGAGGCCGAGGTCGGCCGAGAGGATCGGCAGCAGGCCCTGGGTGGAGTAGAGCAGGACGAAGGTCGCGACCCCGGCGGCGAACAGGGCGAGGTTGGCGCGGCGGAAGGCGCGCTGGCCGGGGCGGTGGCGGTCGTCCGCGGCGGCGGAGGGGACGGTGGCGGGGGCATCCGGGGAGGTCACGGATGCCCTGGTATCGGCGGGCTGCATGACATCGACCGTAGGCCCGCCGTCGTTGATGCGTCCAATGCATGAAGCATGGATGATCGATGCACTGGCGTATGAGTCGAGGTGGTGGCGCGATGTCCGGTCCGGAACAGGTGGACGGTGGCGAGCAGCGGTACCGGGCGGCCGAGTTGGGGCCGGAGGAGCCGGCCGTGCTGCTGGCGCCCCGGCTGGCCCAGTTCGCGGCGGTGGCCCGGCTGGAGCACGTGACCCAGGCGGCCGCGCTGCTCGGGGTGCCGCAGCCGACGCTGTCGCGCGCGGTGGCCCGGCTGGAGGAGGAGCTGGGGGTGGACCTGCTGGCCCGTCAGGGCCGGACCGTCCGGCTGACCAGGGCGGGCCGGCTGCTGCTGGCCTCGGTGGAGCGGGCGCTGGCCGAGGTCGAGCGCGGCGCGGCAGCGGCCCGGGCGGAGGCGGACCCGGCGGTGGGACTGGTGGCCTTCGGCTTCCTGCACACCATGGGGCCGGACGCGGTGCCGGCGCTGCTGCGCGGTTTCCGCGCGGCGCACCCGCGGGTGCGGTTCCAGCTGGTGCAGGACTACGGTGCGGCGATGCTGGAGCGGCTGCGGGCCGGGGAGCTGGACCTCTGCCTGGTCGCGCCGCTGCCGGACGACCCGGCGTTCGCCGCCCGCCCGCTGGACGAGCAGCGGCTGCACCTGGTCGTCCCGGCGGACCACCGGCTGGCCGGGCGGCGGCGGATCCGGCTGGCCGAAGTGGCGGAGGAACCGTTCGTCGGGCTGGAGCGGGGGTACGGGCTGCGCGTCATCACGGACGGCTTCTGCGCGCAGGCCGGGTTCGTCCCCCGGCTGGCGTTCGAGGGGGAGGAGGCGGAGACGCTGCGCGGGCTGGTGGCGGCGGGGCTCGGGGTGGCGCTGCTGCCGCCGGCGCTGGTGCCGCGGCCGGGTGTGGTGGAGCTGGAGGTGACGTCGCCGCGCACCCGGCGGGCGATCGGGCTGGCGTGGGCGGCCGGGCGGCCGCTGGCCCCGCCGGCGGAGGCGTTCCGGGACTTCGTGCTCTCCCGGCGCGGGCGGTTGTTGCAGCACGACTGACGGTGCCGCTCCGGCCGACTGACGCTTTGGTGGATCGTATGGACCGGGCGGTGGAATTCCGGATGGAGTTTGGACCATCCGGCGGTGTTCGCAGTGGTCGGTCTACGCGCGTAGGGGCTATATTTCCGCAATGGAACAGCAGATCCCCGTCACCACCGCGGGCACCGGCCCGCGCATCCCCACCTCCGACCAGATCCGCCGCGCGCCGAAGGTCCTCCTGCACGACCACCTGGACGGCGGGCTGCGCCCGGAGACCGTGGTCGAGCTGGCCGCCGCCTGCGGCTACCAGGGCCTGCCCACCACCGACCCCAAGGAGCTCGGCGAGTGGTTCCGCGAGGCCGCCGACTCCGGCTCGCTGGTCCGCTACCTGGAGACCTTCGCGCACACCTGCGCCGTGATGCAGACCCGTGACGCGCTGATCAAGGTCGCCGCGGACTGCGCCGAGGACCTGGCCGCCGACGGCGTCGTGTACGCCGAGGTCCGCTACGCGCCCGAGCAGCACCTGGAGGCCGGGCTGAGCCTGGACGAGGTCGTCGAAGCCGTCCAGGAGGGCTTCCGTCTCGGCGAGGCCAACGCCCGCGAGGTCGGCCACCGGATCCGGGTCGGCACCCTGCTGACCGCGATGCGGCACGCCGCCCGCTCCACCGAGATCGCCGAACTGGCCAACCGCTACCGGGACCGGGGCGTGGTCGGCTTCGACATCGCCGGTGCCGAGGCCGGCTACCCGCCCACCCGCCACCAGGCCGCCTTCGACTACCTCAAGGGCGAGAACAACCACTTCACCATCCACGCGGGCGAGGCCTTCGGCCTGCCGTCGATCTGGGAGGCCCTGCAGTGCTGCGGCGCCGACCGGCTCGGCCACGGCGTGCGGATCGTCGACGACATCACGGTGGGCGAGGACGGCGCGGTCGAGCTCGGCCGGCTGGCCGCGTACGTGCGCGACAAGCGCATCCCGCTGGAGATGTGCCCGACCTCCAACATCCAGACCGGCGCCGCCTCCTCGTACGCCGAGCACCCGATCGGGCTGCTCAGCCGACTGAAGTTCCGGGTCACCGTGAACACCGACAACCGGCTGATGAGCGGCACCAGCATGAGCCGGGAGTTCGGCCACGTGGTGGAGGCCTTCGGCTATACCCTGGGCGACCTGGAGTGGTTCACGGTGAACGCGATGAAGTCCGCGTTCCTGCCCTTCGACGAGCGGCTGGCGATGATCAACGACGTGATCAAGCCGGGCTACGCCGAGCTGAAGGCGGAGTGGCTGTTCAGCGTGGGTGCCGGTTCCAACTGAGCCGCCGGGGCAGCGCGGCCGGGCCCTGCGGTCGGATGAACGCCACGTTCCTGCAAAGGAGTTGGCGTTCATCCGACTACTCACTCGGGTGAGTGAACGCTCTTTGGCTCCCGCGGGACCGACTCACTACGGTGTGCCCGTCATGCCGACACGCCGCGGCGGCGGTCGCCCGTCCGCCGGTTCCGTGCGTGAAGTCGGCCACCGACGAGGACCCGAAGAGGACCAACCATGAAGCAGGCTCTCAAGGCCGCCGGCACCGCGGCGCTCGGCATCGCCATCGCGGCGGTCGGCGCCGGTACCGCCTCCGCGGCCGACGGCCAGGCGGCCGGCGGCCTCGGGCTGCCCACCGGCGCGTTGACGAACCCCGCGGTGACCGGTGCGGTCGCCGACACCGCCGCCAAGCTGCCCGCCGCCGACAAGGTCACCAGCACGCTGGGCACCCTCGCCCCGACCGTCGGCAAGGCCGTCCCCGCCGGTGACACCCCGCTGGCCGGCATCACCCAGCAGCGTGCCGCCGTCCCGACCATCCCGGGTCTGGACAAGACCCCGATCGGCGGGCTGACCGGCGTTCTCCCGGGCCTCCCCGGCCTGACCGGCTGAGCCGGAGCCCACCGCACGGCGACGGGCCGCCCACCCCGGGATCTCCGGGGCGGGCGGCCCGTCGCCGTCCGCTGGGCCGCCCGGCTCACGGCTCCTGGGGGAGCAGCAGCCAGAGGGCCAGGTAGAGCAGGAACTGGGGACCGGGCAGCAGGCAGGAGAGCAGGAAGATCAGCCGGACGGTCCACGGGGTCAGGCCGAAGCGTTCGGCGATCCCGGCGCAGACGCCGGCGATGACGCGGTCGTGGCGGGGACGGACGAGGCGCGCACTCATGATCAGCTCCGTGTGGTGGCGGCCCGGTCCGGCCGGTCCGGCGGGCTGTTTCCATACTCCGCCGTGGGCGGCTCCGGGTCCTCCGTCCGGCAGGTGATTCTCGGCCCCGAAGGGTCACCGGGTAGTCGTAGCCGGATGTCGGGGTCGCCCTCAGGGTGACCCTGAGGACCCGAGGCCGGGCGTCCGGCAGGGCCTGTCCGGACGCCCGGAGGCGGCTCGGTAGGATGCTGCCGATCGCGGTCGGCCGGGGGGCGGACGAACAGCCCGACATTGGTGTGAAACAACCTCTCGTGCAAGCGATTTCACGTCCTGACGGGTTCCGTCCCGCATTCTCTCGTGAGGTTGAATTGCGCATTCGGCATCGCAGATTCCTGACCGCGACCGCCGCCGTCACACTGGCCTCCGGCCTGGCCGTCGCCGGGGCCCCGGCAGCCTTCGCCGCACCGGAGGCCGTCGCGGCGGCCCCGGGCGCCCAGGCCCGCACCTCGCCGGTCGAGATCACCTTCAGCGGCCTTCCCGGCACGGTCGAGGCGGGCGGCGCGCCGGTGGAGTTCGCCGCGACACTCAGGAACACCGCCGACCATCGGCTGGACGTCCCGTCCTCGGCCCTCGTCATCGCGGACACCGGTGCCGGTACCAGGCAGGGCCACTTCAGGCTGGAGTACCGGTCGCCCGGCACCGCCCAGTGGCAGGACGCCAGGGCGAACGCCGCGGACACCGGCGCCCTCTGGGTGCTCGACCAGCCCGCCGTGCTGTCGCTGGCGGCCGGCGCCGAGGCCACCTACCGGCTGCGGCTCACCGTCACCGCCGACGCCCCGGCCGGGCGGGTGACGCCGGGCTTCAACTCCGTGGTCTCGGACCCGGCCCTGCCGCCCGAGCGGCGCACCACCTCCGCGGGCAGTGGTTACCAGGACCTGGTCATCGCCCCGGCGGCGGCGCCGACCACTGTGCCGACCACCCCGGCGGCCACCGCGGAGGTCGGGTTCGACGGCGTGCCCACCTCCTTCGCGGTGGGCGCGGAGGCGAAGCCGTTCAAGCTGGTCCTCGCCAACCGGAGCGGCAGGGACCTGCGGGTCGTGCCCGCGGTCGTGTTCCAGGGGGCGGCCGAACTCCCCTCGGACACCGTAAAGTTCGAGTTCCGTACCGCTGACGGACAGTGGCGGGAGGCCGCCCCGGACGGCAGCTCGAAGCACCCGAAACGGCTCTCCTACGAGCTGCGGACCGGGGACCGGAACGCCGATGTCATCGCACTGGCGAAGGGCGAGAGCCGCGCCGTCGACCTCCGGCTGGCCTTCACCAAGGACGCGCCGGTCCTGTTCGAGTCCCTGGTCCCCGTCTCGGGCACCCTGCCGGAGCCGGGCGAGAGCGCGGCCGAGGCGGCCGGCCCGGCGGTCGACTTCATCACCGTGACCGCGACGGGCGCCACCGTCGCACCCGGTCCGGCCTTCCCGGACCCCGGCCCGGACCCGGACGCGCCGGAGCCGGCCACCGCCGCGGTCGTCCCGGCGGCGGCCGCGCCGACGGCCCCGAGCCCGGCGGCGGGCAGCCCGTCGGCGGTCGCCGCCGCGGCTCCGGCCGCCGGCACCCGGCTGGCCTCCACCGGTGGCGGCACGGCCGCTGAGCCGATGGCGATCACCGGGGTGACCGCGATCGCCATGGGTGTCGGCACCCTGGTGGTGGCGCGGCGCCGCCACCGCGTGCGGGGCGGCAGCGGGAACTGACCCGGAAACGCCGGAGGCCCGTCCGTCACCGCTGCACAGCGGTGACGGACGGGCCTCCCGGTGTTCGTGCCGAGGCTGCGGCGTGGTCAGCCGGCCGGGTTGTGCGGCGGCTGCGGCTGCGCGTACGGATTGTCCGCCACCGGCTGGGGCGGGACGCCCGGCTGGTACGACGAGGCGCCCGACTGCGGGGCGTACGGCGACTGCGGGGCGTTGGGGTTGAACGGCGCCTGCGGGGCGTTGGGGTCGAACGGGGCGGCCGGCTGCGCGGCGGCTTCTTGGCGTTGCTGCGTTCGACGGGTGCCTTCACCGAGGCGGTGATCACCGGCACCGGCAGGACGAACACCTCGGAGTGGCACCGTTCGGGGACGAGGGGGCACAGTGCCGGGGGCGGCCGGCAGCCGTCGCTGCCTTTGTGTCACGGTGTCATCGTGCTGTGTCGGAGCGGCAGTCGACGAGGTGGGAAATGACGGAATTCGAGGTGCTGCGGGTCTTCTGCGGGCCCGACGGGAGCCACGGGAACGGACTCGGCGTGGTGCGCGACGGCGCCGCCGTGCCGGAGCGTGCGGACCGGCAGCGGATCGCGCGCGAACTCGGCTTCAGCGAGACGGTGTTCGTCGACGACCCGGGGCGCGGGGAGATCGACATCTACACCCCGTCGGTGCGCCTGCCGTTCGCCGGCCACCCGTGCGTGGGTGCCGCCTGGCTGCTCGGGGTGGACCGGCTGGTCACGGCCGCCGGCGAGGTGGCCGTGCGGCACGAGGACGGGCTGACCCGGATCGAGGCCCGGCCCGAGTGGGCCCCGGGGCGCACGCTGCGGCAGTACGGTTCGGCGGCCGAGGTGGAGGCGCTGGAGGTGCCGCCGCCGGGGGAGTGGGTCTACGCCTGGGCCTGGCAGGACGAGGCGGCCGGCACCGTACGGGCCAGGGCCTTCCCCGGGAGGGGCGACGGGATCGACGAGGACGAGGCGACCGGTGCGGCCGCCCTGCTGCTGGCCGCGCGCCTCGGCCGGGCGCTGACCGTCACCCAGGGCCGGGGCTCGCAGCTGCTGGCCGGGCCGCGCCCGGGCGGACTGGTCGAGGTCGGCGGCCGGGTGGTCCGGGCCCCGGGCCCGGCTCAGCCGGCCGGCGGCGTCGGCTCGGCGTAGGCGCGCCGGTGGGCGGCGGGCGCGACGGCCGCGACCGGGGCCACGACCGCGACCGAGGTGACGGCTGAGACCGAGGTGACGGCGGCCACCGGCGGCACGGAGAGCACCGCCATCCGGGGCGCCCGCGGCCGCCGGTCCCGCAGCAGGTGCCGCAGACCGGGCACGAGCGCGAGGTGGGCGACGGCCACGCCGATCACGGCGAGCAGGATGTGGTCCACGTTGAGGATGTGCCCGGGCGCCCAGGAGGAGAGGAACTCCAGCGCGGTCGCCAGCAGCGCGGAGACGCCGGTGGTGCGCAGGAAGGATGGCAGCCACGGGGCCCGGAGCCGACCGCCGGCCAGCGGCAGCAGGACTCCGAGCGGGGCCAGCAGCAGGAGTTCGCCGAGCACCTGCCAGCCGGTGGAGGAGCGGAGCGAGGCGAGCGGCGTCAGGTTGGCGTCGTACACCCAGGCCACCGGCAGTGGTCTCAGCACCAGCCAGAGCACCAGTGCCAGGTGGCCGGTGAGGCCCGCCAGCCCGGCCAACCGGAGGGGACGGTGGACGGCCGCCGCCGGGCTGCTCTCGGTCCCCGCGCCGGAACGCTCGTGGCGTGTCCTGGTGCCATCTCGCTGCACGGGGGGAAGGACGTGCGTCGACGGCACGTCGGTTCCACACCGGGCGTGAACATTCCAGAACGCGCCCCCCTCACCCCTCCCCGGCGGCTACTTGCAGGGCGAGGCCGTCGGTACCGCGCCGAACACGTTGTCCGGCGGCGGGCTGCCCGGCGCCACCGGGGTGGGCGAGGGACTCGGGCTCGCGACCGCCTTGGCGCCGCGGGCCGGGGTCGCGGTCGGGCCCGGAGGGGTGGCCAGGGCCGCCGGTATGTGCGGGGTGGTCGGGCAGGCCGTCCGGCTCGCGGGCGCGCCGGCGTCGACCGGTACGGCGGTCGGCCGGATGCCGCAGCCGGAGGCCAGTGCGAGCAGCAGCAGCACGCCGGCGCCTCGGCGCAGGGCGGTGCGGGTGGCAGCGGTGTTGGCGCGGGCGGTCACGTGGCGTCCTTGTCCTCGGCGGCGTCGCCGGCGGGGCCGCCCTCGGCCTCGCCCTCGGACGGCGGAGGTGGCGGGGTCAGCGGCAGGGTCAGGGTGAACACCGCGCCGACCTCCCCGTTCGCCGCCGTGATCGTCCCCCCGTGTATCTGTGCGTTGGCCATGGCGATCGACAGGCCGAGGCCGCTGCCCTCCGAGCGCGCCCGGCCCCGGTCCGCCTTGTAGAAGCGGTCGAAGACGTGCGGCAGCACGTCCTCCGGGATGCCGGGGCCGCTGTCGGAGACCTCGACCACGACGGACTTCCCGTCCTGCCGGACCTTCACCCGCACCGGTGAGCCGCCGTGCTTCAGCGCGTTGCCGATCAGGTTGGCGAAGACCACGTCGAGCCGGCGCGGGTCGACCACGGCGAGGATGCCGCGCGGGGCGTCCAGCTCGACCGCGTCGTACCAGGCCCGCCCGTCGATGCAGGACATGATCAGGTCGGCGACGTCCACCTCGTCGGCGACCAGCTTGGCGGTGCCGGCGTCGAAGCGGGTCACCTCCATCAGGTTCTCCACCAGGTCGGACAGCCGCCGGGTCTCGCTGACCACGAGCCGGACGGCCGGCTCGATCATCGGGTCCAGCGACTCGGCCTCGTCCTCCAGGATGTCCGTCACGGCGGTCATCGCGGTCAGCGGGGTGCGCAGCTCGTGCGACATGTCGGCGACGAACCGCCGGCTCTGCGCCTCGCGCGCGCTCAGCTCCTCGACCTGCTCGTGCAGCGACTCCGCGGCCCGGTTGAAGGTCCGCGCCAGGTCGGCGAGTTCGTCCGAGCCCTCGACCTCCAGCCGGGTGTCCAGGTGCCCCTGGCCGAGCCGCCGGGCGGCGTCCCCGAGCCGCTTGACCGGCCGCAGCACCGTCGCCGAGGCGGCCTGGGCGAGCAGCGCCGAGCCGATCAGCGCGAGCAGCGTGGCGATGGCCAGCGACCAGCCCAGCGTGTTGAGGTCGGCCCGCTCGTTCTCCAGCGACTTGAACATGTACGCCGTCGGGCCGTTCGGCACCACCTTGGTACCGCCGATCACGAACGGCCGCCCCTCCAGGTTCTGCCGCTGCCAGTACAGGTGGTACGGGTACGGGTTGCTCTCGCTGACCTCGCGCGGCTTGGCGACGGTGGACTGCAGCGCGGTGGGGACGTCGGCCAGCGTGAAGTGCGCCGGGTCGGAGGAGGCCGTGCACTCCGGGTGCGCCTGGTCGACCACCACCACGTCGTACGTCAGACCGGAGCTGGCCACGTTGGACGCCAGCGTGGCCAGCTCCGGGCAGCTCGCGTTCAGCGGCAGCTCGGAGACGTTGCGGGTGAGCGAGAGCCGGAAGTCGTTCAGCGCGGTGTCCTGGGCGCGCTTGAGCACCGCGTCGCGGTTCAGCCAGTACGCGATGCCGGAGGCCGAGACGGCGGCGAGCAGCGCGACGGCCGCGAACACCGCGATCAGCCGCACCCGCAGGGAGCGCAGCCGACGCCACCGGCCCGTCGAGAACCGCCGGGCAGTCGTCTGATGGTCAGTCACAAGAGCCTGTCGTCGTACGGGAGTTCAGAGGTCGGGGGAGGGGCCGGCGGCCGAGCGGCGTGAAGTCAGGCCGGCGGGTCCAGCCGGTAGCCCACCCCGCGGACGGTGCGGATCAGCGTCGGCGCGGACGGCACGTCCTCGACCTTGGCCCGCAGCCGCTGCACGCACGCGTCCACCAGGCGGGAGTCACCGAGGTAGTCGTGCTCCCAGACCAGCCGCAGCAGCTGCTGGCGGGAGAGCGCCTGGCCGGGGCGCCGGCTGAGTTCCAGCAGCAGCCGCAGCTCGGTGGGGGTCAGCTGGAGGTCCTGTCCGTCCTTGGTGACGGTCATCGCCGCGCGGTCGATCACCACGCTGCCGTAGGCCGAGGAGTCCGAGCTCTCCCGCTCGCCGCGCCGCAGCACCGCCCGGATCCTGGCGTCCAGCACGCGTGGCTGCACAGGCTTCACCACGTAGTCGTCCGCGCCGGACTCCAGGCCGACCACCACGTCGATGTCGTCCGAGCGTGCGGTCAGCAGGATGATCGGCAGCTGGTCGGTGCGGCGGATCCGGCGGCACACCTCGAAGCCGTCGATCCCGGGCAGCATCACGTCCAGCACGATCAGGTCGGGCCGCTGCTCCTTGAAGAGCCTCAGACCGTCCTCGCCGGAGGCGGCGGTGGCCACGCGGTGGCCCTGGCGGGTGAGGGCGAGTTCGAGGCCGGTCCGGATGGCGTCGTCGTCCTCGATCAGTAGGAGGAAAGGCACGGCCCCATTTTGGCCCACCCGCAGCTCCGAATCACCCCCCGGATCGCTCACCGTCCCCTCGGGAACCGGAACCGGTGCCACCGGCGTCCGGTACGGAGGGAGGCGGACCGGGACATTCGGCCCGCTCCTGTGACACCCCTGTGACAGTCGGCGGACAGCGCCATCACAACCGGCGGGCAGGATTTTCCATGTCGCCGCAGGACAGCGGGCCGCAAGGCCGGCTGAAGGGCGGCCACCGGAACCGCTCGTACCGACCCAGGGGGCGCACGATGAACGCCATGCTTCAGACCCGGACCAACCCGGCTGTCCGCACCGCGCGTTCGTCAGCCACGTCCCACCGGACCCGGTACGAGGTCAGGACCGACGAGAACTCCGGTGCCGTGACCGTGCGGGGGTGCGCGCACAGCACCGGTGGAAACCCTGGCGCCCGTCGGGTGAGCGGCGGCGGCAGGACGGGGGAGCTGTACGGGATCGGTCGGCTGGGGAGTTCGACCGACTCCGCCAACACCCTCACGCTGCGGGGGATCCTCCCCGTCCGCGTCGAGGGCAAGGACGCCCCGGGGAACAACCGGGGGACCGGGGGGAACGGTCTGCGGACGGTCGGTTCGGGGGAACCGGCCGGTCGCGAGGCCGCCGGTGCGACGCTGCTGCGGCTGAACCCCGCCGCGGCCCGCACCACCGAGGCCGGGCAGGGAGGCGCGCAGGGGGAGCACCCGGCCGTCGCGGAGGACCACATCACGGAGTTCACCGCGTACGTGCGCGAGCGCCGCGCCTCCCTGTACGCCACGGCCTACCACCTGACCGGTGACCGCTACGAGGCCGAGGACCTGCTGCAGAGCGCGCTCTTCAGCACCTACCGGGCCTGGGGCCGGATCACCGACAAGGCCGCGGTCGGCGGGTACCTCCGCCGCACCATGACCAACCTGCACATCTCCGCCTGGCGGCGCCGCAAGGTCAACGAGTACCCGACCGAGGAGCTGCCGGAGACGGCCGGCGACACCGACGCGATGGGCGGCACCGAGCTGCGCACCGTGCTCTGGCAGGCGCTGGCGAAGCTGCCGGAGAACCAGCGCACCATGCTGGTGCTGCGGTACTACGAGGGCAAGACCGACCCGGAGATCGCCGACGTGCTGGGGATCAGCGTCGGTACGGTCAAGAGCAGCATCTGGCGCGCCCTGCGCCGGCTGCGCGAGGACGAGCACCTGAACAAGTCGGGTGACACCGTCCGGGCGTTCGGCGAGCTGGTCGCCTGACGAGGACTCCCGTCGGGGGACGGGAAGCGGACGGTCACGGTCCGGGGGCAGCGGCTCGGGGGAGCATGCCCGTGGGGGAGCCGAGGACCGTTCGGGGAAGGCGAAGGGCCCGGTGCGGGGGAGACGCACCGGGCCTTCGTCGTGCCCTGGGGTCCGGACGACAGGTCCGGACCGCGGTTTCGGACCGCGGGTCCGGGCGGCGGTCTCAGACGGCGGAGAGCTCGGTGGTCCGGGCCGTGGCGCGGATCCGCCGCTCGGCCTCGGGCCCGGCGCACGCGTACGAGCCGAGCGCGACCTGCCGTCCGACGATGGACCGTTCGGCCCGCATCAGCCGCAGGCCCCGGCGCAGCAGCACCGGCAGCGACTTGCGGCTCTCCCGGACGTCCCGGCGCAGCCGGCGCCAGGCCGTGGTGAATGCGCCGTTGCGCAGGCACAGGGCATCGCCGAGCAGACCCTGGTCGGCGCACTCGGCGGTGATCTCGGCGGCGAAGATGCCCTCCGCTATGAACGCGCCCGCCCCGCTCAGCTCCAGGCCGCGGGTGCCGACCCGGCCGTTGTCCGGGATCGAGTACACCGGCACGTCCGCGCGGCCGTGCTCGTGCAGGGCGCGGATCGCGGCGACGGCCTGGTCGCGGTGCCAGGCCAGCGGGGAGTCCCAGTCGACGGCGCCGTCCGGCAGTCGCGGCAGGGTCGGGTCGTCCCCGTCCTTGTAGAAGTCGTCGAGCTGGAGCACCGGCAGGCCGCTGCGCTCGGCCAGCGAGGACTTCCCCGACCCGGAGGGCCCGGAGAGCAGGATCACCCGGGCATGCCCGGTCGGTGCGGGGTTCATGGGGGAGTCACTCACGGGACACCAGTCTGACGCATCCCGGCCGGTTGCCGAAACCGGTCGGTTCAGACCTTCTGCGGCGGCGGGCCGGCGAGGGCGGCCCGGAGCATCGGCAGGCAGCGGCTGTCCACCTGGAGGTACACCGGCTCCCCGGTGCCGGGCGGCCGGTACGCGGTGGCGGCCCAGTCCTGGTCGTGCCAGGTGTCGGGCTCGGGCTCGTGGAAGGTGCCCCCGACGGGCAGTTCGAGCGGCTCGGCGCCGCGCGCGCGGAAGCACGCGGTGGCGGCTCCGGGGGTGATCCCCAGCTTCCCGTTGACGTAGCCGGGTCGTCGGCCCGGCCGGTCGGACCGGGCCGAGCAGGGCAGCCGCACCGCCTTCCCGGCGGCCAGCCGGCGCCGGGCCCGGGCCACCTGCCACCGGCGCAGCACGCCGTCCGTGACGAGTGCCATCAGCTCGCCCAGCTCTTCCATTGCGCCCCCTCGGCCGTTCCCGTACCGGCGATTCTGGTCAGGACGCACACGGGCCGGGAGCCCCGAAAGTCGGCCCGGGCGGCGACGAAAGTCGCCGGAAGGGCGACGGACCCGCGCCAGGGGGGGAGAGGCGCGGGTCCGTCCGATGACCGTCCGGGCCCTGGGGGGGGTGAGGGCACTGGGGACGGCCAGTCTGTGGAGTTGTTGCTCGGAGCGGCGGAGGTCAGATCCCCTTCGGGTGCCAGACCGTCTTCGTCTCCAGGAACGAGAGTAGCCGGTTCGTACCGGGCGCATTGGTCCAGTCCTGGGCGAACGGGTCCAGCACCGGACGGACCACCCTCTTCAGGGTATCCGCGGCGGCCGCTTCGAGCGCCTGCGCCGCGCCGGGGCCGTCGGCGGCGATGGCCCCGGTGAGGTCCAGCGCGTTGACGTCCTGGTGCGAGGCCAGGGTCGGGGCGATGTCCGCGGTGTTGCCCGAGATGATGTTGACCACGCCGCCCGGGACGTCCGAGGTGGCCAGCACCTCGCCCAGCGACAGCGCGGGCAGCGGGGCGTCCGCGGCGGCCGCGACCACGACCGTGTTCCCGGTGGCGATCGCCGGGGCGATCACCGAGACCAGGCCGAGCAGCGAGTGCCCGTACCCGGCCTGCGGGGCGACGATCCCGACCACGCCGGTCGGCTCCGGGGTGGAGAGGTTGAAGTACGGCCCGGCGACCGGGTTGGCGCCGCCCGCGATCTGGGCGACCTTGTCGGTCCAGCCCGCGTACCAGACCCAGCGGTCGATCGCGGCGTCCACCAGCGCGGCGGCCTTCTTCGGGCCGATGCCCTCGGAGACGGCCACCTCGGCGGCGAACTGCTCGCGCCGGCCCTGGAGCATCTCGGCGACCCGGTACAGCACCTGGCCGCGGTTGTACGCGGTGGTGCCGGCCCAGCCCTTGACCGCCTTGCGGGCGGCCACGACGGCGTCGCGGGTGTCCTTGCGGGTGCCCAGCGGGGCGTTGGCGAGCCACTCGCCCTTCGAGTCGGTCACTTCGTACACCCGCCCGCTCTCGGAGCGCGGGAACTTCCCGCCGACGTACAGCTTGTAGGTCTTGAAGACGTCAAGACGCGTCGCGACATCAGACATCGAGGTAGGCCTCCAGACCGTGGCGGCCACCCTCGCGGCCGTAACCCGACTCCTTGTAACCGCCGAACGGCGAGGCCGGGTCGAACTTGTTGAAGGTGTTGGCCCAGACCACGCCGGCCCTGAGCCTGTCGGCCATCCAGAGGATGCGAGAGCCCTTCTCCGTCCAGATGCCGGCGGAGAGGCCGTACGGGGTGTTGTTGGCCTTCTCGACCGCCTCGGCGGGGGTGCGGAAGGTCAGCACCGACAGGACCGGGCCGAAGATCTCCTCCTGGGCGATCCGGTGGGCCTGGCTCACACCGGTGAACAGGGTCGGCTTGAACCAGAAGCCGGTGCCCGGGAGTTCGCACGCCGGCGACCAGCGCTCCGCGCCCTCGGCCTCGCCGGCCTCGGTCAGCGCGGTGATCCGGGCCAGCTGCTCGGCCGAGTTGATGGCGCCGATGTCGGTGTTCTTGTCCAGCGGGTCGCCGACCCGCAGGGTGGCCATCCGGCGCTTCAGGGCGTCCAGCAGCTCGTCCTGGACGGACTCCTGGACCAGCAGGCGCGAGCCCGCGCAGCAGACGTGGCCCTGGTTGAAGAAGATGCCGTTGACGATGCCCTCGACCGCCTGGTCGATCGGCGCGTCGTCGAAGACGATGTTCGCGGCCTTGCCGCCCAGCTCCAGTGAGAGCTTCTTGCGGGTGCCGGCCAGCTGCTTGGCGATGGCGCGGCCGACCGGGGTGGAGCCGGTGAAGGCGACCTTGTTGACGTCCGGGTGCGCGGTCAGCGCGGCGCCGGTGCGGCCGTCACCGGTGACGATGTTGACGACGCCCTTCGGCAGACCGGCCTGGCGGCAGATCTCGGCGAAGCGCAGCGCGGTCAGCGGGGTGGTCTCGGCCGGCTTCAGGACGACCGTATTGCCGGTTGCCAGGGCGGGCGCGATCTTCCACGCCAGCATCAGCAGCGGGAAGTTCCACGGGATGACCTGGCCGGCCACGCCCAGCGGCTTCGGGTTCGGGCCGAAGCCGGCGTAGTCCAGCTTGTCCGCCCAGCCCGCGTAGTAGAAGAAGTGCGCGGCGACCAGCGGCAGGTCGACGTCACGGGTCTCGCGGATCGGCTTGCCGTTGTCGATCGACTCCAGCACGGCCAGCTCGCGGCTGCGCTCCTGGATGATCCGGGCGATCCGGAACAGGTACTTGGCGCGCTCGCTGCCGGGCAGCGCCGACCAGTCGGCGAAGGCCTTGCGGGCGGCGGCGACCGCGCGGTCCACGTCCTCCTCGGTGCCCTGGGCGAACTCGGCGAGCACCTGCTCGGTGGCCGGGTTGACCGTCTTCAGGGCCTCGTTGCCGGAGGAGTCGACGAACTCGCCGCCGATGAAGTGGCCGTAGGAGGTGGCGATGTCGCCCGCGGCGGCCGGGGACTCCGGGGCCGGGGCGTAGGCGAAGAGGCCGCCGGCGGGCTTGGCCGCGGGCTCCTCGGTGTTCTTCTTCTTGGCCATGGTGATCAGTCCACCGTCACGTAGTCGGGGCCGGAGTAGCGGCCGGTGGCCAGCTTCTGGCGCTGCATCAGCAGGTCGTTGAGCAGGCTGGAGGCGCCGAAGCGGAACCAGTGCGGGGTCAGCCAGTCGTCGCCGAGGGTCTCGTTGACCATCACCAGGTACTTCATGGCGTCCTTGGTGGTGCGGATGCCGCCGGCGGGCTTGACGCCGACCTGGACGCCGGTCGCCGCGCGGAAGTCGCGGACCGCTTCCAGCATCAGCAGGGTGACCGGCGGGGTCGCGTTGACGGCGACCTTGCCGGTGGAGGTCTTGATGAAGTCGGCGCCGGCCAGCATCGCCAGCCAGGAGACCCGGCGGACGTTGTCGTAGGTCTGGAGCTCGCCGGTCTCGAAGATCACCTTGAGGTGGGCGTAGCTGCCGTCGGCGCGCTTGCACGCCTCCTTGACCGCGACGATCTCGTTGAAGACGTCGAGGTAGCGGCCGGAGAGGAAGGCACCGCGGTCGATCACCATGTCGATCTCGTCGGCGCCCGCGGCCACCGCGTCGGCGGTGTCGGCGAGCTTGACCGGGAGGGCGGCGCGGCCGGCCGGGAAGGCGGTGGCCACCGAGGCGACCTGGATGTCGGTGCCCTTCAGGGCGGCCTTCGCGGTGGCGACCATGTCCGGATAGACGCAGATGGCGGCGACGCGGGGGGTGGTCGGGTCGGTCGGGTCGGGGGTCCTGCCCTTGGCGCACAGCGCGCGCACCTTGCCGACCGTGTCCGCGCCCTCCAGCGTGGTCAGGTCGATCATCGAGATCGCCAGGTCGATGGCGTACGCCTTCGCCGTGGTCTTGATCGAGCGGGTACCGAGAGCGGCGGCACGCGCCTCCAGGCCGACCTGGTCGACGCCGGGCAGGCCGTGCAGGAACCGGCGGAGCGAGGCCTCGGACGCCGCAACGTCCTGAAGGCCGCTGCCCGCAACGCCGAGGGCATTGGCTGCAACAGTGGACATAGTCACCAGAGCAGCATATCTACGCGCGTAGTGGGCCGCCAGGGCGCCCACCATTCGTGGCCGGACCGAGACCTCAGGGCGAGCGGTATGGGGCAGAATCGACGCCATGACCGATTCCGACGGCAAGCCCCACCAGGGCCCAGCCGCCCCCGACGGGGATCCTGCGTACGCGGACCGCGTGTACCGCTCTGTCCCCGGTGTGATCTCCGGAGTGCTGCTGCTGGTCGTCGCGGCCTGGCTGATCGGCGACGCGGTGGTGAGCGGGACCGGGAAGACCCCGTACGTCTCGCTCGCGGCGGTGCCGGTGTTCGCCTTCCCGGTGATCGCGTACACGCTGCGGCCGGCCGTGTCGGCCGGCCGCGACCGGCTGGTGGTGCGCAACCCGTGGCGGACCATCGTCGCGCCGTGGGCCTCGGTGGACGCGCTGCACGCGGGGTACTCGGTCGAACTGCTCGCGGACGGCAAGAAGTACCAGGTCTGGGCGGTGCCGGTGTCGCTGCGGCAGCGCAAGCGGGCCACCCGGGGGCAGGGGGCCGGCGCTGCCGAGCACGCCTCCCGGATCGGCCTGGGACTGGGGTCGGCCGCCAAGCGCACCAACCCGGTCGTCCAGGGCTCGCCCGACCCCACCCGTGCCTGGTCCGACCAGGTCACCGCCGTCCTCCAGGACATGGCCGAACGCAACGCCGGCCGCCCCGCCGCCGCCGGTCCGGTCGAGGTCCGCTGGTGCTGGTGGGTCATCGCCCCCACCCTGGCCGGCCTGATCGCGCTGATCACGGTCATCGCGGTCTGAGTACGAGTGCAGGGCCCGCCGGTCGGTGACCGGCGGGCCCTTTCGTGTCCGTGGGCGTCAGGGGGTGATGCCGGCGGCCCGGGCGAGGTCCTGCTTGATGGTGGCGAGGAGGGCGGCGGCGCGGTCGCGGGTGGGGGCGAGGTCGGCGGCGGAGGCGACCGGGAGGACGACCTCCAGGTAGCACTTGAGCTTCGGCTCGGTCCCGGAGGGGCGGACCACGATGCGGGCGGAGCGGACGTCCTCGCCGGCCAGGCAGTAGCGCAGGCCGTCGGTGGGCGGCAGGTCGGCGGAGCCGGTCGACAGGTCGTCGGCGCGGGTGACCTGGAGGCCGGCCAGGACGGTCGGCGGCTGCTCGCGCAGGCGGAGCATGGCGTCGGCGATCAGCGCGAGGTCCTGGACCCGGACGGAGAGCTGGTCGGTGGCGTGCAGGCCGTGCTCCAGCGCCAGGTCGTCCAGCAGGTCGGACAGGGTGCGGCCGGACTTCTTGAGGGTGGCGGCGAGCTCGGCGACCAGCAGGGCCGCGGTGATGCCGTCCTTGTCCCGGACGCCCTGCGGGTCGACGCAGTAGCCGAGCGCTTCCTCGTAGCCGTAGCGCAGGCCCTCGGCGCGGGAGATCCACTTGAAGCCGGTCAGTGTCTCGGCGTAGCCCAGGCCCGCCGCCTCGGCGATCCGGCCCAGCAGGGTGGCGGAGACGATGGTGGTGGCGAAGGTGCCCTCGGCCTTCTTCGCCACCAGGGCCGAGCCGAGCAGCGCACCGACCTCGTCGCCGCGCAGCATCCGCCAGCCGGCCGAGCCGCTGCCGCTGCCGGCCGCGTTGCCGTTGGCGGGGACGGCCACGGCGCAGCGGTCGGCGTCGGGGTCGTTCGCGATCACGATGTCCGGGCCGACCGAGACGGCGGTGCGGAAGGCGAGGTCCATCGCCCCCGGCTCCTCCGGGTTGGGGAAGGCCACGGTCGGGAAGTCCGGGTCGGGCTCGGCCTGTTCGGCGACCACGGTGGGCGCGGGGAAGCCGGCCCGGCGGAACGCGGCGACCAGGGTGTCGCGGCCGACGCCGTGCATCGGGGTGTAGACCACCTCCAGGTCGCGCGGGCCGTGCTCGTCCATGATGGAGACGGCCCGGGACAGGTAGGCCTCGACGACCTCCTCGCCGAGCACCTCCCAGCCCTCCTCGGCGCGCGGGACCTCGTTCAGCGAGCCGATCGCGTCGATCCCGGCGGCGATCCCGGCGTCGGCCGGCGGGACGATCTGCGAGCCGTCGCCCAGGTAGACTTTGTAGCCGTTGTCCTGCGGCGGGTTGTGGCTGGCGGTGACGGTGACACCGGCGGCCGCGCCCAGGTGGCGGACGGCGAAGGCGAGCACCGGGGTCGGCAGCGGGCGCGGCAGCAGCGCGGCGCGCAGGCCGGCGCCGACCACCACGGCGGCGGTGTCGCGGGCGAAGTCGTACGACTTGTGGCGGGCGTCGTAGCCGATGACGACCAGGTCGCCCAGGCCCTGCTGCTTGACGTACGAGACCAGGCCGGCGGCGGCCCGGATCACCACGGCGCGGTTCATCCGCATCGGGCCGGCGCCGAGTTCGCCGCGCAGGCCGGCGGTGCCGAACTGGAGCCGGTCGGAGAAGCGGGCGGCGAGCTCCGCCCAGGCGAGCTTGCTGTCGGTCTCGGCCTCCGGGCCCTCGGCCCGGGCCAGCAGGGCGCTGAGCTCCTCGCGGGTCTGCGGGTCGGGGTCCTCGGCCAGCCAGGTCCGGGCCCGGGCGAGGAGGTCGGTGGTGGGTGCCTGCGTCATACCAGCTCCATCGGGAAGTGCGTCGGTGTGTCGGCCGGAGGTTCCGCTGCGGGTCGGGAGGGTTCCGCTGTGACCGGAGGATTCCGCAGAGTAGGGAGTCGCTTATGCGGACGGGGCCCACGGGAAGGTGTGATCAGCGGATCACACCGCCCGTGGGCCCCGTCAGTCATGATTCTGCGCCTCGAGGGCGTCAGATCCGCTCAAGGACCTTCGCCAGCAGCTCGCCCATGCGCTCGGCGGAGGCCTTGCCGGCCTCCAGCACCTCTTCGTGGTTGAGCGGCTCGCCGGTCATGCCGGCGGCCAGGTTGGTGACCAGGGAGATGCCGAGCACCTCGGTGCCGGCCTCGCGGGCGGCGATGGCCTCCAGGGTGGTGGACATGCCGACCAGCTCGCCGCCGATCACCCGGGCCATGTTGACCTCGGCCGGGGTCTCGTAGTGCGGGCCGCGGAACTGGACGTAGACGGCTTCGTCCAGGGACGGGTCGACCTCGCGGCAGAGCTCGCGCAGACGCTTGGAGTACAGGTCGGTGAGGTCGACGAAGTTGGCGCCGACGATCGGGGAGTCCCCGGTCAGGTTGATGTGGTCGCTGATCAGGACCGGCTGGCCCGGGGTCCAGCCCTGGCGCAGGCCGCCGCAGCCGTTGGTCAGCACGATGATGCCGCAGCCGGCCGCGGCGGCGGTGCGCACGCCGTGGACGACGGTGGCCACGCCGTGGCCCTCGTAGTAGTGGTTGCGGCCGAGGAAGATCAGGGCGCGCTTGTCGCCGATCTTCACCGAACGGATCTTGCCGGCGTGGCCGGCGACGGCGGGGGCGGGGAAGCCCGGGAGCTCGGTGACCGGGAACTCGGCCACGGTCTCGCCCAGGGCGTCGGCGGCCGGCACCCAGCCGGAGCCCATCACCAGGGCGACGTCGTGCCGCTCGGCACCGGTCAGCTCGCGCAGGCGCTCGGCGGCGGCCTGGGCGGCGGCGTAGGGGTCGGCGGAGACGACCGACTGAGGAGAAGCGTTCACGGGTCCGAGGATAGACGGGTTTCGGCTACGCGCGTAGAAATTCAGCCGCAGCATGCCGGATCGTTACCCGGTTGACCCGAAAGCACAGCTCGGTGGTGTGTCCGGGCCGCCGGGGTCGTCGGTTCCCACACGGAGGACGTTCCGCCCCCGCGCGCCCGTACCCTCCGGGGCCGCCCTGTTCTCGCCCGTCGCTCCCGCGCCCGCCCCTTCCGCGCGCGGCTCAGAGCCGCTTCGCGTTGCGCAGCCCCTTCGCGTACATCCCGTTGTCGTCGAGCCGCGAGGTGCCGCCCTTGTCGCCGAAGGTCGGGCCGTCCGCCTCCTCGCGGCTGGAGATGTACCGGGGGTGGCCGTCGGTGTCCAGGCCCAGGTAGATGCCGGTGTGGTCGAGCCGGGCGCCGGTGCGCGCGTCGATCTCGAAGAACACCAGGTCACCGGGTTGCAACGGGTCGATCGAGGCCGGGCGCAGAGTGGTCTCCGAGCCGGGGGCGGTGGTCAGCGGGATCACCGGGACGCCGGGGCCGACCCGGGCCAGGCCGTTGGCGGTGCGCGGCAGGCCGGGCCCGGCGACGTCCTTGGAGAGCATCGGGTAGCCGGAGCGGTAGCCGTACACCATCCGGACGAAGCCCGAGCAGTCGAAGGCGCCGTAGCGGGTTTTGTCGGGCTGCTTGGCGACCTTGTCGGCGAACGTGTACGGAACGCCGAGGTAGTCGAAGAAATCGGTCTGTTCCAGCCGCAGGTCGTTGCCGACCGAACCGTTCGGATTGAGCGGGCCGAACGAGGCGTCGCCCTTGAAGCGCACGCCCTTGGCGTCCTTCTCGGCGGGCGCGCCGGACACGTACTGGGTGGCCACCGCCAGCACGTCGTCGGAGGTGGAGCCGAGCGACTGCTGGAACCAGGTGCGGAACCAGCCCTCCTGCTCGGCGCCCGGCTTCCAGGGCTGGGGCATCAGCCGGACCCAGGCGTCGGTCACCACGGTGGCGGTGGTGGTGCTCGGTTCGGCGAAGGTGCGGCTGGGGCCGGCCAGGACGGCGGTGCGGGCGCCGTCGGTCAGCGTGGCGACCACGCCGCCGCGGGCGTCCCGGACCACCGTGCGGTCCGGTCCGGTCAGCCGCTCGTAGCGGTGGCCGGCGGGCGAGGCCGTCCCGGCCGCGGTGGGGGCCGGGGCGGTGATCAGCGGTGCGCTGCTGCCGGCGGCCGGCTGCCGGTCACGGTCCCGCAGCTGGACGGTGAGGTAGCCGCTGGCGGCCAGCAGGGTGACGGCGAGGCCGCCGCTGAGCAGGGACTTGCGGGTGACGGGCATGGGGGCTTCCGTGGGGATCAGGTGCCGGGCAGGGCGCCGAGCAGCACGCCGGCGGTCAGGACGACGTAGTTGGCGAGCGTCACCGTGCTGGTGGCCATCAGGGTGGCCGCCCGGGGCTGGCGGACCAGCTGGTAGGCGATCAGGCCGGGGACGATGAAGCCGAGCGTCTGGTTGGCGTACAGGGTGGGCAGTTCGCGCTGGAGGACCAGCATCACGGTGGCCTGGAGCAGCACGCCGATCAGCACCACGGCGGCGAACAGGCGCTTGCCGTAGAGGATCACCAGCTTCTGGACCACCCGGGTGGCGAGGAAGGTCAGCACCGTCACGCCGATCACGATGGCCACCCGCTGGAGGTCCTCGACCAGGGTGAGGGCCAGCCAGCCGGGGGTGATCATGCCGCCGGGGGAGAGGTTGGTGGTCAGGTAGCAGACCAGCGAGAAGACCAGGCCGAGCGCGATGCCGATGGCGGCGATCTCGGGGGTGAGCTCGGTGGGGATCACTGCTGGTCTCCGTAGTGGGTCGTGCGGTGGCTGGGGTCGTACCAGGAGTCGGGGACGGGTTCGGGGCGGTAGACGGGCTCGGCGTGGGCGGGCGCGTCGTGGGCGGGACGGCCGTACCCCGGCTCCGGGTATCCGGGTTGGGCGTACCCCGGCTCCGGGTACCCGGGTTCGACGTGCCCGGGCTCGGTGTGGTCCGGTGCCGGGTACGCCGTCCACGCGTGAGCCGGTTCGCCGTACGCCGGTTCGAGGTAGGCGGGTTCGCTGTACGCGGAGTCGTCGTAGTCCGGCTCCGGGTAGAGCGGCTCGGGCTCGTGGTACGCGAACTCCGGCGTCCCCCCGTCCTCGTCGGGCTCCAGCCGGGCCAGCTCCTCCAGGAACAGCTCGCCCTGGCCGTGGATGTTGCCGACCGCCACCAGCGAGGTGTCCGGGCCGAGTTCGGCCAGCAGTTCGGAGGTGAGCGAGGCCGGGTCGCGCTTGTCGCCGCCGAGGTCGACCACCCGGCCCGACCAGCCGGCCGGGATGCCGTCGCGGGCGCTCTTGGTGGGGTGGCCGATCAGGAAGACCGTCTCCGGATCGAGGTCCGGGACGATCTGGCCCATCTGGCCGTTGCGCTCCACCCGGTCCGGGCGGCAGTTGATCACCACACTGAGCGGTCGGTGGATCGCGCCGAGGCCCTCCAGCTGACGGACGTTCATCAGCGTGGACTCGGGGTCGTTGGCGGCGAAGACGTTGGCGAAGCGCAGCCGCTTGCCGTCCGCCGTCCGGTAGCGCTCGACGGAGAGCACACCCGGGTCCGGCGGGGCCGCCCACATGCCCTGGAGCGCGGTCTGCCGCTCCACGCCGAGGAGTTCGGCGACGGCGAGGGCGATCGCCACGTTCTCCTTGAAGGTGAACCAGCTGAACCCGCGCAGCTCCTCGTCGGTGACCGACTCCGGGTCCACCACGATCAGCCGGCAGTCCCGCTTGGCCGCCTCCTCGCGCAGGATGTGGGCGCGCTCCTGTTCGGCGGTCACGCACACCCCGCCGACCGGCATCGAGCGGGACAGCGAGCGGGCGACGTCGTCCAGGGTGGGGCCCATCTCGGCGAGGTGGTCCTCGCGGACGTTGCACAGCACGCCGATCGTGGACTGGATCAGCTTGGTCTGGTTGACCTCCTGGAGCGCCGGCATGACGGCCATGCACTCGATCACCAGGGCGTCCGGCCGGTAGGTGGCGGCACGGCGGACGATGCCGATCTGCTCCACCACGTTGGCGATGCCGAACTTGCGGTAGACCGGCTCCTCGGTGGCGTCCGGGTGGATGAACCGGGCCGCGGTGCCGGTGGTCTTGGCGACGGTCACCAGCCCGCCGCCGCGCAGCGCGCCCGCGCACAGCCGGGTGATCGAGCTCTTGCCGCGGATGCCGTTGACCAGCACCCGGGTCGGGATCTGGTCCAGGGCGGTGAAGTGCCGGCGCTGTTCGACGATGCCGGCCACCAACAGCACGGTGCAGCACACCAGCAGCACGACGTAGAGGAAGAGCACGGGAGGTCCTTCGGGCGGGGCTCAGCGGGCGGTTGCGGTTGCGGGGGTACGGCGGCCGGCGCGTTCGGCCTGTTCGGCGCGGACCAGCTCCTGGCGGATCAGCTCCAGGCTGCGGGCGACGGCGCCGACCTCGTCGTGGTGGACGGGGTAGAGCACGGTGCGGCGGTCGCCGGCGGCCAGCGACTCGGCGCTCGCGGCGAGCCGGCGCAGCGGCAGGCCGACGGCGATGAACAGCCAGCCCAGGCAGAGCGCGGCGGCGGCCAGGCCGAGCATGCCGGCCAGCACCACCCGCCGGTCGGCCCGGTTCTGGTCCAGGTGCAGCCAGGCCACCGGGTGGGCGGTGACCACGGACCAGCCGAGCCTGGCCACGCTGCCGTTGCCGCCGAGCGGGGCGGCGGCGAGCAGGGCCGGGTCGCCGCCGTCGCGCAGCACGTCGGCCGCGGCGGACTTCTTGGCGTCGGCCAGCACCTTGCGGGCCCGGTCGTCGGGCAGTTCGCCGAAGGAGCTGTAGCCCTCGTTGGCGGCCAGCACCCGTTGCCGGTCGTCGACCAGCCAGACCCGGCCGAGGCCGGGGCGTGCCAGCAGGGAGCCGAGGAAGTCGGTCTTGAACTCGCCGATCAGCACCGGGCCCTTGGGCTCCGCGGCGGCCTCCTGGTCGGCGTCCGCCCCGGCCCCGGTCTCGGCTGGGGCGGCGGTCAGGGCGGCCCGGGCGGCGATCCGGGGCTCCTTGCCGGAGCTGTTGAGCAGCAGCACGCCGTTCGCGCCGAGCGCCTCCGGACCGGTGCGGTGCGGGGTCTCGCCGGCCCGGGCGAGCACCTCGCCGTTCGCGCCGAGGACGTAGAGCGCGCGGTAGCGGTCGTGCTCGGCGAGGGTGGCGCGCAGCAGGTTCTCGGCCTTGCCGACGGAGGTCTCGGTCAGCGAGGGGGCGAGCGAGCGCAGGTCCGCGTAGCCCTCGTTGAGCGCCTGGCGGATCCGGTCGGCGGCGGTGTCGGTGCGGTCTCGCTGGCCGGCCACCACCTGGGTGGGCACCCGTACGCCGGAGTCGTTGCCGCCGAGGAACAGCAGCGGGCCGGACCAGCCGAGCACCAGGACGGCGCAGAGCGCGAGCGGCAGCGCGGTGCCGGGGCGGCGCTTCGCGGCCGGGGCCGGGGCCGGCGGGCGGGCGGGGTCGAGCAGCTGGCGCCGCAGCTCCTCCAGCGCGCGGGCGATCCGGGCCGCCTCGCCGCGCTTCGGGCCCCGGACGGGCTGCTCCAGCCGGTCGCCCCGGGTGAGCCGGCGGGACTCCAGGAACAGCCGCAGCAACGGGCGCTGGAGGCTGCGGATCAGGTACCAGGCGAGCAGCAGGGCGAGGACGAGCAGGGCGCCGGCGGCGGCCAGGCCGAGCGTGGGGTGGCGCAGGCCGCCGGGCTTGCCGTCGACGGTGCTGGTGGAGACCACGGTGAGGCCGAGCGGGGCGGCCAGGTCGCGCCCGTCGGGGTTGGCGACGGCGGACCAGCCGGCCACCCGGCGCACGCCCTTGTCGTCCGCGCCGCCGGTCAGGCTGCCGGAGGCCGTCTCGCCGGGGACGGGGCGTTCCCGGGCGGCGCGCTCGCGGGCGGCGGAGACCACCTTGCGGTCGGCCTCGGAGTCCAGCGCGGCGCCGGTGGTGTCCAGGACGGCGCCGGAGGCGTCGAGGACCTGGATGGTCTGCTCCTTGCGGGTGGCGATGCCGGGCAGCCGCAGGTTGTCGGAGGCGACCAGCAGCGCGCGGCCGTCGGCCTTGGTGGCGACCAGGGCGAAGGTGAGCAGCCGGGTGCCGGTGGTGGAGGGCACCAGGACGGGCGCGGGCGCGGTGTCGGTGACCTTGGTGAGGTCCAGCCCGGCCAGCGGGACGGTCTCGCCGCGGGCGGCCAGCAGGCGGCCGGTGTCGGGGCGGACCACCACGGTGCCGCGCCACTTGTGGTACGCCTGGCCGAGCGAGCTCAGCACCGCGGCGGGCTCGGCGGGGGCGCTCTCGTACCGGGCGGCGGCCCGGCGCAGGTCGGTGGCGCTCTCGTGGAGTCCGGCGCGCAGCGAGGCGGCGGTGTCCTCGGCAGCGAACTGGTGGGACTCCCGGACGGCCTGCGGGGTGTCGTCGACGCGCAGTCCGCCGACGGCCAGGGCGGTGATCGCGGCGACGGCGAGCAGCAGCACCAGCAGCAGCGCGATGGGGGGACGGATGCCTCCGAGCAGCGGCATGTCGGCCCGGCGGCGGGAGCGGTGCTGCCGCGGCGGGTTGGGTGCCGTGCTGCTCACAAGGGCCTCGTTCTCCTCCGGGCCCGGCGCCCGTTCCGGGAGGTCCGTGGCCGGCCTTCTCGGTCAAGCAGTGATCAAGAGCTGGTCAAGCCGCATCAGCGTACGAAGATGTTTCGAAAAAGTTGTCACATAGTGGTCTCCATGAGGTGTCTCTTTGGTGTCGATCCACTCGGCACCGGAGTGGATCATGGCCATCACGGCCGGCAGGGTAGGTTCGTCCGCCATGGAGATTCGGGGTTCGCGACGCTCGCTGGTGCTGCCCGTGACGGTGTTGCTGGTGCTGGCCGCGCTCGCGGGGGTGCTGACCCTGGCCGCGCGCGGCCGGGCGGAGCGGCCGCACGCCGTCCAGCCGTCCGGGACGACGCCCACCGGTCCGGCCCCGGTGGACCTGGCGGCCCGGGTGGACGAGTACACCGGGGGCTTCGGGCAGAGCGCGTACACCGCGCCGGACGCCGGGCAGCGCCGGGCGCTGGCCGAGGGCGTCCTGGGCCTGCTGGACGGGCAGGCCGAGCAGGCGGACCGCGCGCTGGCCCGGGTCGGCTACCGGCGCACCGAGTTCACCGAGGCCGCCACCGGCCGCCGGGTGGCCGAACTCGCCGACGCCACCGCGGAGTCGAGCCGCGGCTGGGGCCGGGTCTACCTGGACCTCTCGGTCCGCTCGGCCTGGTCCGTGCAGGTGCCCCACCCGATATCGGACGCCCGCACCGAGGCGCTCGGGGTGGACGTGTTCCGGGCCGCGCCGGGCGGCGTCCTGGTGCTCGCCGGGGCGCACCGCCGGGCCGGGGCGGACGGCTCCTCGGACGTCGCGCACCGCACCGACACCGCCTTCGCCGCCGTGGTCGAGGCGCTCGCCGGGCGCGGACTGCCCGGCATCCAGGTGCACGGCTTCGACGAGGGCAGCCTGCCCGGTCAGGACGCGGTGGTCTCGCCCGGCGCCGGGCAGCCGGGACCGGCCGCCGAGCTCACGGCCACCGGGCTGGGCCGGGCCGGGTACGCGGTCTGCCGGGCCTGGCGGGAGAAGTGCGGGCAGCTGGGCGGCACCACCAACGTCGAGGGCCGGTTCGCGGCCGGCGTCGGGGTGCCGTGGCTGCACGTCGAGCTGGGCAACGGCCTGCGCACCGAGCCGGCCCGGCGCGCGGTGGTGGCCGGGGTGCTGGCGGACACCGCGCGCAGCTGGGGGCCGAGGCCCTGAGGCCTCAGCAGGGGCGGCGGCGCAGGTCCATCACGTAGTCGTGCGGGGCGCCGGCGCTCTCCGCGGCGTCGGCGACCAGACCGAGGTAGCGGGCCGCGGGCAGGCCGCCCTCGTAGTCGTTGAGCACGTACGTCCAGACCGGGATGTCGCCGTCCAGGGTCTGCGCGCGCAGCTTGATCTTGCGGTAGATGCCGAGCTGGACGCCCTCCCAGCGGTCCAGGCCCTCCTCGTCCATCGGCGCGACGTCGTACAGCGAGACGAAGACCTGGTCCTTCTCGTCCTCGACCACGGTGGCGAGCGAGCCCTCCCAGCCGAGCTGCTCGCCGCCGAAGGTGAGCCGCCAACCGGCTAGCCACCCCGTGCCGCGCAGCGGGGAGTGCGGGGCTCGGCGGGTCATCTGCCGAGCATCGAGGTTGGTGGCATACGCGGCGTAAAGGGGCATGGGGGCCAGCGTAGCCCGGGCGACGGGCGGGCCGGGGCGACTGGGCGAAGCTACGGAAGCCCGGACCCCGGCGTGGCCCCGGTCCCGGCGTGCGGGACAATGGGGAACGTGACTCGGATCGTGATCATCGGTGGCGGACCCGGCGGCTACGAGGCGGCCCTGGTCGCCGCACAGCTCGGCGCGGAGGTGACCGTCGTCGACACCGACGGTCTGGGCGGATCGGCGGTGCTCACGGACTGCGTTCCGTCGAAGACCCTGATCGCGACCGCGGAGGTGATGACCACCTTCGACAGCTCGTACGAGGAACTGGGCATCCTCGTCGCGGACGACACCCCGCCGATCGAGCAGGCGGCCCGGGTGATCGGCGTGGACCTGGGCAAGGTCAACCGCCGTGTGAAGCGCCTGGCCATCGCGCAGTCCCACGACATCACCCAGTCCGTCACCCGGGCCGGCGTCACCGTGCTGCGCGGCCGCGGCCGGCTCGGCGGCGGCGGGCAGGCCGTGGACGGCTCCCGCGAGGTGCTGGTGGACGCGCCCGACGGCACCGTGCAGTCGCTGCGCGCCGACGCGGTGCTGATCGCCACCGGTGCCCACCCGCGCGAGCTGCCGGACGCCCAGCCGGACGGCGAGCGGATCCTCACCTGGACCCAGGTGTACGACCTGGAGGAGCTGCCCCGCGAGCTGATCGTGGTCGGCTCCGGTGTGACCGGTGCCGAGTTCGCCGGCGCGTACCAGGCGCTCGGCTCCAAGGTGACCCTGGTGTCCAGCCGTGACCGGGTGCTGCCGGGCGAGGACCCGGACGCCGCCGAGGTGCTGGAGGACGTCTTCCGCCGCCGCGGCATGAACGTGATGGGCCGCTCGCGGGCCGAGAGCGTCAAGCGGATCGGCGACCGGGTCGAGGTCATGCTGGCCGACGGCAAGGTGATCGAGGGCACCCACTGCCTGATGGCGGTCGGCTCGATCCCCAACACCTCCGACATGGGCCTGGAGGAGGCCGGGGTCAAGCTCAACGACTGGGGCCAGATCCAGGTCGACCGGGTCTCCCGCACCAGCGCCCCCGGCGTGTACGCGGCGGGCGACTGCACCGGCGTCTTCATGCTCGCCTCGGTGGCGGCCATGCAGGGCCGGATCGCGATGTACCACGCGCTCGGCGACGCGGTGCAGCCGCTGCACCTCAAGACCGTGGCCTCCAACGTCTTCACCGACCCGGAGATCGCCACCGTCGGCTACACGGCGGCCGACGTGGAGTGCGGCAAGATGGACGCCGTCGTGGTCAAGCTCCCGCTGCGCGGCAACCCGCGGGCGAAGATGCAGGGCATCCGGGACGGCTTCGTGAAGCTGTTCTGCCGCCCGGGCACCGGCATCGTGGTCGGCGGCGTGGTCGTCGCCCCGCGGGCCAGCGAGCTGATCCACTCGATCTCGCTTGCGGTGGACGCCAATCTGACGGTCGAACAGGTGGCCAGCGCCTTCACCGTCTACCCGTCCGTCTCCGGCTCGACCGCCGAGGCCGCCCGGCAGCTGCACATCCGCAGGCGGGCCGACGGCGAATCCTGAGCGTCCGGCGCACAGTTGGGGGCGGCTGCCGATCGGCGGCCGCCCTTCGCGCGGGCATGGCTGTCACCCGGACGGCGGGCGCAGTTCCGGGCCGGTGGCGGCGCGTATTGTACGGTCACGCGCCGCTCGTGCGTGAGCAATTCCCGCTACTAGCTGCAAACGCCTGAAAGCAGACGGTCACGCAGGTTACCGTCGGTTCTGTGTTTGCAGCAGAACGTCGCCAGTTGATCCTCGAAATGGTGCGCGCCAACGGAGCCGTCTCGCTCCGGGAGTTGGCCCGCGTCGTCCAGACCTCCGAAGTGACCGTGCGCCGTGACGTGCGGGCGCTGGAGGCAGAAGGGCTCCTCGACCGCCGGCACGGCGGCGCGGTGCTCCCCGGCGGCTTCAGCCGCGAACCCGGATACCCGCAGAAGACCCACCTGTCCGCGGCGGAGAAGAGCGCCATCGCGGACTTTGCCGCCGGCCTGGTGGAGGAGGGCGACGCGGTGGTGGTCGGCGCCGGCACCACCACCCAGGAGCTGGCCCGCCGGCTGGCCCGGGTGCCCGGGCTGACGGTGGTCACCAACTCGCTGCTGGTCGCCCAGGCGCTGGCGCACGCCAACCGGGTCGAGGTGGTGATGACCGGCGGCACCCTGCGCGGCTCCAACTACGCGCTGGTGGGCAGCGGCGCGGAGCAGTCGCTGCAGGGGCTGAGGGTCACCAAGGCCTTCATCTCCGGCAGCGGGCTGACGGCCGAGCGCGGGCTGTCGACGGCGAACATGCTGTCCGCGAGCGTGGACCGGGCAATGGTGCTGGCGGCCGCCGAGGTGATCGTCCTCGCCGACCACACCAAGCTCGGCGCGGCCGGCATGTTCCAGACCGTCGCCACCGAGACCATCACCCGGCTGGTCACCGACGAGCAGGCCACCGCGGACGACACCACCGCCCGCGAACTGGACGCGCTCGCCGACTGCGGGGTGCAGGTCGACCTGGCCCCGCTGGGCGCGGCCCCGAGCGGCGACGCCCCGGTGCACGGCACCGGCAGCGGCCCGGTCCACCAGACCCAGCCCGGCCCGATGGCCCGCCGCGGCGCTCCGCCCGCCGGCGGCGCCCCGCTGCCGGGCCAGCGCCGTCCCGGTGCGCACGGCGGTCCGGCCGGTCCGGGCGGCATGCCGGTCCGGCTGGCCGAGCTGGGCCTGCCGCGCGGGCGCTGAGCCCGTACGGACCTCGGAAACGCGACCGGTCCGCACACCCCCGAAGGGCGTACGGACCGGTCCGAGGGCCGAGGCCCGTCCCAGGGGACGGCGTCAGTCCTTGATCTCGCAGAGCGCGGCGCCGCTGCTGACGCTCGCACCCACCTCGGCCTTGAGGCCGGCGACGGTGCCCGCCTTGTGGGCGTTCAGCGGCTGCTCCATCTTCATCGCCTCCAGGACCACGATCAGCTCGCCCTCGGCGACGACCTGGCCCTCCTCCACGGCGACCTTGACGATGGTGCCCTGCATCGGCGAGGCCAGGGTGTCACCGCTGACGGCCGAGCCGGCCTTCTTGGCCCCCACCCGGCGCTTGGCCTTGGCGGCACCCGCCGCACCGGCCGCCGGGGCCGTCGAGACGCCCAGCGAGGACGGCAGCGAGACCTCGATCCGCTTGCCGCCGACCTCGACCACCACGGTCTCCCGGGTCTCGGCCTCCTCGCCGTCACCGGCCGCGCCGGCGAACGGCGGGATGGTGTTGTCGAACTCGGTCTCGATCCACCGGGTGAAGACCTTGAACGGCTCGTCGCTGCCGTGCACCTCGGGCGCGAACGCCGGGTCGGTGACGACCGCCTGGTGGAACGGGATGGCGGTGGCCATGCCCTCCACCTTGAACTCGTTCAGCGCGCGGCGGGCCCGCTCCAGGGCCTGCTTGCGGTCGCGGCCGCTGACGACCAGCTTGGCCAGCAGCGAGTCCCAGGCCGGGCCGATGACCGAGCCGGTCTCCACGCCGGAGTCCAGGCGCACGCCCGGGCCGGACGGCGGGGCGAACAGCGTCACGGTGCCGGGCGCCGGCAGGAAGTTGCGGCCCGGGTCCTCGCCGTTGATGCGGAACTCGAAGGAGTGGCCGCGCACCTCGGGGTCGCCGTAGCCGAGCTCCTCGCCGTCGGCGATCCGGAACATCTCGCGGACCAGGTCGAGGCCGGTGACCTCCTCGGTGACCGGGTGCTCCACCTGGAGGCGGGTGTTGACCTCCAGGAAGGAGATCGTGCCGTCCAGCGCGACCAGGAACTCGCAGGTCCCGGCGCCCTCGTAGCCGGCCTCCTTCAGGATGGCCTTGGACGCCCGGTACAGCTCGGCGTTCTGCTCGGCGGTCAGGAACGGCGCGGGCGCCTCCTCGACGAGCTTCTGGTGGCGGCGCTGGAGCGAGCAGTCACGGGTGGAGACGACCACCACGTTGCCGTGCTTGTCGGCCAGGCACTGGGTCTCCACGTGCCGCGGGTTGTCCAGGTAGCGCTCGACGAAGCACTCGCCGCGGCCGAAGGCGGCGACGGCCTCGCGCACCGCGGACTCGTACAGCTCGGGGATCTCCTCCAGCGTGCGGGCGACCTTGAGGCCGCGGCCGCCACCGCCGAAGGCCGCCTTGATGGCGACCGGCAGGCCGTGCTCCTGGGCGAACACGACGACCTCGTCGGCACCCGAGACCGGGTCCGGGGTGCCGGCCACCAGCGGGGCACCGGCCCGCTGGGCGACGTGCCGGGCGGTCACCTTGTCGCCGAGGTCGCGGATGGCCTGCGGCGGCGGGCCGATCCAGATCAGACCCGCGTCGATGACGGCCTGGGCGAAGTCGGCGTTCTCCGACAGGAACCCGTAGCCGGGGTGGACGGCGTCGGCGCCGGAGTCGGCGGCCGCCTTGAGGACCTTGGCGATGTCCAGGTAGCTGGTAGCGGGAGTGTCACCGCCCAGCGCATAAGCCTCGTCGGCCGCGCGGACGTGCAGCGCATCCCGGTCCGGCTCGGCGTAGACGGCGACGCTGCTGATACCGGCGTCCGAGCAGGCCCGGGCGACGCGGACTGCGATTTCCCCGCGGTTGGCGATGAGCACCTTGCGCACTGTGGCTCCCTTCTTGAACCTCGTTGAGTTTATGGATTCCTGGGCAGTACCGGCGAGTAGCCCCTGGTTGTGAACTATCCCACACGCTCGGTGATGACTTCTCCGGCCCGCCGGGCGGCCCCCCGGACGACTCCGCAGGTCGGCGCGGGTCCGTCCGGATCGGGCGGGGGCCACGGCGGGTGACACGCCGGCGGCGCGGCGGGAGGTGGCATGGGCCACAGTGTCGCGCGGACCGCTCAAACGGCGCCGGAGCCGGCGCCGGGCCGCCGCAGCGCCTCGGCCGTCACATCGGCCGCCACCTCGACCATGTCCGGCCCGTACGCCTCCGGGTTGACCACCCGCAGGACGAGCGCGAAGGTGCCGTCCTGCCCGTACTTCCGGGCGAGATCGCGGTGGTGCGCGACCAGGTAGCGCACCCCGGCCTGGTTGGCGGTGCCGGTCTGGCCGGAGACCAGGAACACCGGGCGGCCGCCGTCCGGGGTGGCGACCCGGGCCAGCAGGGTGTGCGCCTGGTCGTGGTCGGCGGTGTAGTCGCGCTCGCCCACCACGATCACGTTGCTGCCCGGGCCCGGTCCCGAGGTGACGAGCACGCCCGGCAGGCCCCAGGCCAGGTGCGCGGCCATCCTCTCGTTGCTGACCGGACCGCCCAGGCACAGCTCGGTCTTGGTGCCCAGACCGCGGTGCGCGGCGTCGTGGGCGACCAGTTCGGGCCGCGCCCCGCACTCCTCGACCAGCCCGGCCAGCCACATCAGCGCGTAGGCGTCGCGCCGGGTCACGGTGTGCGCGTGCGAGCCCGTTCCGATGCTGCGCGGCACCACGATCAGGCACTCGCTGCCGTTCGGCAGCCCGAAGAACGCCCGCACCCGTTCGACCTTGCGGCGCCGCCGCAGCATCTGGGCCAGCCAGCCCAGGCCGGCGCTGATCGCGCTGGCCACCAGGCCGAGCACCACGTTGAGCACGCTGTCGGTCATCTGCCGCGTCCCCTCCCCGTTCGAACGCCGGTCAGCTTAGGGGCGCGACTGCGGGGTGCGGCAGGTCAGTCGGTCCACAGATCCGTGATGCGCAGGTCCAGGTCGGCGAGCAGCCGGCGCAGCAGCGGCAGGGAGAGCCCGATGACGTTGCCCGGGTCGCCGTCGATGCCGTCGACGAACGGCGCCGAGCGGCCGTCCAGGGTGAACGCCCCGGCCACGTGCAGCGGTTCGCCGGAGGCGACGTACGCGGCGATCTCCGCGTCGTCCGGGGTGCCGAAACGGACGGTGGTGGAGGCGGTGGCCGAGGACTGCCGGCCGGTCGTGGTGTCGATCACGCAGTGGCCGGTGCGCAGCACGCCGGCGCGCCCGCGCATCGACTGCCAGCGGGCCAGTGCCTCGGCGGCGTCGGCGGGCTTGCCGAGGGCCTGGCCGTCCAGCTCCAGGACGGAGTCGCAGCCGATCACCAGCTCGCCGTCGGCGAGTCCGGCGGCGACGGCCTTCGCCTTGGCCTCGGCCAGGACGAGCGCGAGCTCGGCGGGGGTGGCGGCGGTGATCGCGTCCTCGTCGACGCCGCTGACCACCACGCGCGGGTCGAGCCCCGCCTGGCGCAGCAGCCCGAGGCGGGCGGGGGAGGCGGAGGCGAGGACGAGGGCGCGCTGGTCGGTCATGCCCACCAGGGTAGGGGGTGCAGGTGTCCGCCATTCGGGTGAACGGGTCAGGTGAAGGAGCGGGCGACCATCATCAGCACGGCGCCGACCAGCACCAGGGTGGCGAGCACCTTGCCGGCCCGCTGCATCCGCTCCTGCATCCGACGGGCCTCGGGCGAGGGCTCGTCGCGGGGGTCTGACCAGAGCACCCGTCCAGAGTGCGCCGGGCGGGGGTGCGGGCGCCTGAGTATCCGTACTCAGGTTCCGGGCAAAGCGGGCGGAGAAAGCCGCGTGGAGCGGGACGCCGGCGGGGCCGACCTCCCGCTCCACGCAGGGGACTTCAGTGCGCCCAGCCCGAGGTCCGCCAGGCGTTCGCGCCCGGGCGGACGGCGGGGCGCAGCAGGCGGGCGCGGTCGTTCCAGGGGGAGGCCGGGCCGACACCGGCCAGACGCGCCGCCTCGGCGGCGGCCTGCGCGGCGGCGGCCCGGGCCTGGACCACCGCCAGGACGGTGGCCAGCTCCTCGGGGGTCGGCTGCCCGTGCAGCACGTGGATCGGGGACATGGCTGGTTCTCTCCCGACAGGGACGGGGCCTACAGGGGGATGTTGCCGTGCTTCTTCGGCGGCAGCACCTCGCGCTTGCCGCGCAGCGCCCGCAGGCCGCGGACGATGTGCCGGCGGGTCTCGCTCGGTGCGATCACCGCGTCCATGTAGCCGCGCTCGGCCGCCAGGTACGGGTTGAGCAGGGTGTCCTCGTACGAGGCGATCAGCTCGGCCCGCTTCTCGTCGGCGGTGCCGGCCGCCTCGGCCTCGGCGATCTCCCGGCGGTGCAGGATGTTGACCGCGCCCTGCGCGCCCATCACGGCGATCTGAGCGGTCGGCCAGGCCAGGTTGAGGTCGGCGCCCAGGTGCTTGGAGCCCATGACGTCGTACGCGCCGCCGAAGGCCTTGCGGGTGATCACGGTGATCAGCGGGACGGTGGCCTCGGCGTAGGCGTAGATCAGCTTGGCGCCGCGCCGGATGATGCCGTCCCACTCCTGCTCGGTGCCGGGCAGGAAGCCGGGCACGTCCACGAAGGTCAGCACCGGGACGTTGAAGGAGTCGCAGGTGCGGATGAAGCGGGCGGCCTTCTCGCTGGCGTTGATGTCCAGGCAGCCGGCCAGGTCCATCGGCTGGTTGCCGACGATGCCGACGGACTGGCCCTCGACCCGGCCGAAGCCGGTGATGATGTTGCCCGCGTACAGCGGCTGGGTCTCCAGGAACTCGCCGTCGTCGACGATGTGCTCGATCACCTTGCGCATGTCGTACGGCTGGTTCGCCGAGTCCGGCACGATGGTGTCGAGTTCGAGGTCCTCCTCGGTGACCGTGAGGTCGGCCTGCTCGGGGTAGGACGGCGGGTCGCTCAGGTTGTTGGAGGGCAGGTACGAGAGCAGGCTCTTGACGTACTCGATCGCCTCCTTCTCGTCCGCGGCCAGGTAGTGCGCGTTGCCCGACTTGGTGTTGTGGGTGCGCGCGCCGCCCAGCTCCTCCATCGCGACGTCCTCGCCGGTGACGGTCTTGATCACGTCCGGGCCGGTGATGAACATGTGCGAGGTCCGGTCGGCCATCACCACGAAGTCGGTGATCGCGGGGGAGTACACCGCGCCGCCCGCGCAGGGGCCCATGATCAGCGAGATCTGCGGGATGACGCCGGAGGCGTGCACGTTGCGCCGGAAGATCTCGCCGTACAGGCCGAGCGAGACCACGCCCTCCTGGATCCGGGCGCCGCCGGAGTCGTTGATGCCGATGACCGGGCAGCCGGTCTTCAGCGCGAAGTCCATCACCTTGACGATCTTCTCGCCGAAGACCTCGCCGAGCGAGCCGCCGAAGACGGTGAAGTCCTGGGCGAACACGGCGACCTGGCGGCCGTCCACGGTGCCGTAGCCGGTCACCACGCCGTCGCCGTACGGCCGGTTCTTCTCCTGGCCGAAATTGGTCGAGCGGTGCCGGGCGAACTCGTCGAACTCCACGAAGGAGTCCTCGTCCAGCAGATCCACGACCCGCTCGCGGGCGGTCAGCTTGCCCTTGGCGTGCTGCTTCTCCACGGCCTTCGCGGAGCCGGAGTGCACCGCCTCGTCCAGCCTTCGCCGCAGGTCGGCGAGCTTGCCGGCGGTCGTGTGGGGGTCGTACGGCGCCTCGGTCATCCGGTGGCTCTCCCTGATCCATGGCCGCGACCTGTTCGAGTGCGCGCGGGGCCGGGTGGGTGGGCCCGCGCATGAGGGCAGGGCGGCGCTACGAACTACCGCTGGGTAGCGTAGCCAGCGCGGAGGGCGATGCGTCATGTCCTGGCGTTATGGCCATCGACACAGTTTTGTCGGCGGGCTTTCTGCGGGACGATGGGGCGGCCTGCATCCCGTACCCGATCTAGTGTTTTCCCATGACCGCACCCGAGACCCCCCGCCGCAGCGGACTGCGCGGCTTCGGCCACGCCGGACCGTCGCCCTGGACCGACCTGGACCGTCCGCCGCTGGACGAGGAGGCGCTGCGCCACGACCTGCTCGTCCCGGGCGGGCTGTGGACCTCCCTGGACGTCGTCGCCGAGACCGGCTCCACCAACAGCGACCTCGCCGCCCGGGCCGCGGCGGGTGCCGGGCAGGGCGCGGTGCTGGTGGCCGAGGCGCAGAGCGCCGCCCGCGGCCGGCTGGACCGGCAGTGGACCGCCCCGCCCCGCTCAGGGCTGTTCCTGTCCGTCCTGCTGCGCCCCGAGGAGGTGCCGGTCGAGCGGTACGGCTGGCTGCCGATCCTGGTCGGGGTGGCCGTGGCCAGCACGCTCGGCCGGGTCGCCGGGGTCGAGGTGGGGCTGAAGTGGCCCAACGACCTCCAGACGGAGATCGACGGCGCGGAGCGCAAGCTCGGCGGCATCCTCACCGAGCTGGCCGGCGGTGCGGTGGTGGTCGGCATGGGCCTCAACGTCTCGCTGCGCGCGGAGGAGCTGCCCGTTCCCACCGCGGCCTCGCTCGCGCTGGCCGGCGCCTCGACCACCGACCGGGGCACCTTGCTGCGCGCCCTGCTGCGCGAGTTCGCCGTGCTGTACCGGGAGTGGACGGCCGCCGCGGGCGACCCGCACGCCAGCGACCTGATGCGCGCCTACGTGGACCGCTGCACCACGCTCGGCCGCCAGGTGAAGGTTTACCTGCCGGGCGACCGCGAGCTGGCCGGCGAGGCGGTGGCGGTGGACGGGGACGGGCGGCTGGTGGTCCGTGCGCCCGACGGCGTACGCCGGGCGGTCGGTGCCGGGGACGTCGTCCACGTGCGCCCCGAGCCCCGCTGAACGGCAGTCTTCACCTCCCCTTGACCCGGGCTGATGCCCCGGATCCGACGATTCCGTGCGAACATTCCACCTGGCAGCGGTGTGAGGCGCGCCACTGCCCGCCCGGGTGGCGGACGGCGCGCCCGGACAGGTAGGACACGAGGCGAGTGCGGCGATCGCACGGGGACGGACCGGTGGCAGAGGACGGCAGCAGCGGCGCGACGGCGGGCAACGACGACCAGACGGTCGCGCTCGAACTGGAACGCCTGATCCTGGACGCGCCGCGCCGCTACACCCCGTACCAGGCCGCGCGCGCCGCCGACGTCCCGATGGAGCTGGCCACCCGCTTCTGGCGGGCCATGGGCTTTCCCGACATCGGCCAGTCCCGGGCGCTCACCGACGGCGACGTGATCGCGTTGCGGCGCCTGGCCGGACTGGTCGAGTCCGGGCTGCTCAGCGAGTCGATGGCGATCCAGGTGGCCCGCTCCACCGGCCAGACCACGGCCCGGCTGGCCGGCTGGCAGATGGACACCTTCCTGGAGAACCTCACCCAGTCCGCCGAGCCCGGGCTGACCCGCGCCGACGTCGCGTACCCGCTGGTCGAGCTGCTGCTGCCGGAGCTGGAGCAGTTCCTGGTGTACGTCTGGCGGCGTCAGCTGGCGGCCGTCACCGGCCGGGTGGTGCAGGCCGCCGAGGACAACGAGATCACCAGCGGGCGGCTCGCCGTCGGTTTCGCCGACCTGGTCGGCTTCACCCGGCTGTCCCGGCGGCTGGAGGAGGAGGAGCTCGGCGAGCTGGTCGAGACCTTCGAGAACACCTGCTCGGACCTGATCGCCGGCCAGGGCGGCCGGGTGATCAAGACGCTCGGCGACGAGATCCTCTACGTCTCCGAGGACCCGGCGACCGCCGCCGAGATCGCGCTGAGCCTGATCGAGGCGCTGGCCGGGGACGACACCATCCCGCCGCTGCGGGTCGGCATGGCCTTCGGCACGGTCACCTCGCGGATGGGCGACGTCTTCGGCACCACCGTCAACCTGGCCAGCCGGCTCACCTCGATCGCGCCCAAGGACGCGGTGCTGATCGACGGCGAGTTCGCCGCCGCGCTGGAGCAGAACGGCAGCGTCGCCCCGGCCGACTCGGAGGGGCCGGGCCTGGCCGAGGCGCTGTCGGTCGCGGCCGGGATGCCCGCCTCCGGGCTGCCGATGCCGGGCCCGGAGGCCGGGGCCAGGTTCCACCTGCAGCCGATGTGGCGGCGGCCGGTGCGGGGGCTCGGGCTGGTCGAGCCGTGGCTGCTCACCCGGCGGCTGACGGCCGAGTAGCGGCGGGCGCGCGGGGCGCGCTTCCGCGCGGCGAGGGCGACCTTCCGGGTGCCGAACGGTTGAAACCCGTACGGTCTGCTGCGGGTCCATCCGGGCAATCGGGGCATAACCGAACGAAACCGCCATAGTCTTGGTGCAAGCGGCCGGCCGGGTGCGGCCGGTCGACGGGGGTCTGGCAGGACCGAGCACAGGAGCGAGGCGAGCCGGTGAGCAGTGAGGCGATCATGACGGACCGCGACTGCGACTGCGGCGGCCGGCGGCACCCCGATCCGCTGCCCGACCTGAGACTGCAGTCCGTGGTCGAGCTGGCCCAGGACATGGCCGCCGCGATCACCCCGCTGGAGGCCGTCCGGGCCGCCGCCGCCCGGGCCACCGAGGCGCTCGGCGCCACCATGGCCGCCGTCTCGGTCTGGGACCGCGAGTCCGGTCGGCTTCGGGTCCTGGTCAACCACGGCGAACTCGCCCCGGGCGAGGAGGAACTGCCCGAGGACGAGTCGTACCCGGTCGCCGACTTCCCCGAGATCGTCACGTACCTGGAGGAGCGCTGGAGCACCGGGCGGCTGCCGCGCGCCTGGCTGCAGAGCGCCGAGAACAGCGAGCCGCACGCCGGGCACACACACCCGACCGCCGGCGCGTACTGCCAGGAGCGCGCTGCGGCGCTGCGCCGGCGCGGGCGGGCCTGCTGCGTGGTCGCGCCGATCGTGCTGCACGGCCAGGCCTGGGGCGAGCTGTACCTCGCCCGGTTGGCCGGGATGCCCGAGTTCACCGAGGCCGACGCCGACTACGCGACCCTGCTCGCCGCCCAGGTCTCGGCCGGGCTCGCGCAGACCGAGCGGCTCGCCGACCTGCGCAAGCTCGCCTTCTCCGACCCGCTCACCGGCCTGGCCAACCGGCGCGCCGTCGACGCCCGGCTGGAGGGCTCGCTGGAGGCCCACAACCGGGACGACACCGTGGTCTCGCTGGTGGTCTGCGACGTCAACGGGCTGAAGCGGGTCAACGACCAGCTCGGCCACGAGATGGGCGACCGGCTGCTGGAACGGTTCGCCCACCAGCTCTCGCTGGCCGCCGCCAAGCTCCCCGGCAGCCTCGCCGCCCGGCTCGGCGGCGACGAGTTCTGCCTGCTGGTGGAGGGACAGAAGGCCGACGAGGTGGTCGCCGTCGCCGAGGAGCTGTGCGCCCGGGCCCTCGCGCTCTCCGAGGGCGAGGGCGTGGCCTGCGGCGTCGCCTCCACCGGGGACTCGATCGGGCCGGTCACCACCCCCGACCGGTTGTTCCGGCTCGCCGACGCCGCCCAGTACCGGGCCAAGGCGGCCCGGGCAGCCCACCCCGTGGTCGCCGGGCGCAGCCACGGCCCCGGCTTCTCGCCCGACCCCACCGTGCTGCTCGCCGACGCCGCCGACCCGCACCACCGGGCGGACGGGCGGCGCGGGCCGAACGGCCGGGCCGGGGCGGGCGACCGGCGGCGCTTCCGCGGCGCCGCCCGCAGCGCCGACCCGGGGCAGCTGCTCACCGCCGTGCTCGCCTCGCTGGACCAGAGCGCCGGGGCCCGGGCCGTCCACCCGGCGGACACCCTCGGCAAGCTGGTCGTGGTCGCCGAGTCCTCCGCCCGGCTGCTGGACGCCGTCGGCTGGTGGGTCTCGTACGTCCCGCCCGGCTCCCACCTGATGCGCACCGTCCAGCACGCCGTCTACCGGATGACCAGCGGCCCCAGCAGCGCCCGCGCGGAGACCCAGCGGGCCCAGATCGAGGCCCCCGACGCGGTCTTCGACCTCCGGCACTACCCGATGACCCGCCGCGCCGTCCGGGGCGGTGCCTTCGCCCTGCGGGCGGGTGCGGCCGGCAACGATCCGGCGGAGGAGGCCATGCTCGTCGTCTCCGGCTACCGGGGCATGGTCGCCGCCGGCGGCCAGAACCCGGCCGGCGGCTGGCTGGTGGAGCTCTTCGCCGACGACGCCACCCTGCCGCTGGGCCAGGCGGCCTGCGCCATGCGCGCCCTGGTCGCGGTCGCCCTGGCGGGGCCGGCCTCGCCGCCGGTGGTCTGAGGCGGCCGTTGCGTCCGGTGTGCGGGCGGCCGGGGCGGACGGATCGGCACGTCCGCTCGCGCCGTGTGCGGATTCGGTGACCGGGGTGTCCCGGGTGGGTCGCGGTTGCCGACCGGGGGTGCCCGGCGCGGGCGGGGCGGTGGAAGGTGGGGCGACGGTCTTTCGGAGGGCGGGGGGTTCGGCGTGCACAGACGGTTGACGGGTGCGGCGGTGGCCGGGGTGCTGCTGCTCGGAGGCGCGGTGGCGGGGGCCGCTCCCGCATCAACGGCGCCGCCGGTGCGGACGGCCGGGGCGGTGCGGACGGTGCCCGAGCGGGCGCCTCGGCTGCGGACCGCCGCCGGGGTGCACCGGGTCACGGAGTCCGCGCTGTCCGGGTCGAAGAAGCGCCGGGCCCGGCACGGCTCCCACGGCGGGTTCGGCGGGCTGTTCACCTGGTTCGCCGTCGTGCTGCTGGTCTGCGTGCTGGTCGTGGTGCTGGCGGTGTTCTGGTTCAGGCGTCGGGGCCGCCGCCGGCCGCAGTCGGGTTGAGGGCCCGCAGGGCGGCGTCGACCAGGCGGTCGGCGTGCTCGTGGGTGAGTGGGCCGAGCCGGTACTGCCAGCGGTAGTAGAGCGGGCCGTAGAGGAGTTCGACGGCCAGGTCGAGGTCGGCGTCGGGGGCGAGCTGGCCGGCCGCGCGGGCGCTGCGGAGACGGTCGCGGGTGATCTCCAGCAGCGGGTCCAGCAGGCGGGTGCGGTACTCGGTGTGCAGTGCGGGGTCGTTGAGGATCTCGGCGATGATCGCGCGGTAGGTGCGGTCGGCGCCCGGGTCGGTGAGCTCGTCGCTGGTGGGGCGCAGGACGGCCCGCAGGTCGGCGGCGAGGTCGCCGGTGTCGGGGAGCGCGAGGCCGCCGTCGTGCTCGTTGACGGCGAGGAAGGCGTCGAAGACGACGGCCCCCTTCGAGGGCCACCACCGGTAGATGGTCTGCTTGCCGACGCCGGCCCGGGCGGCGATCGCCTCGATGGTCAGCTTGCCGTAGCCGACTTCGGCGACGAGTTCGGTGGCGGCGGTGAGGACGGCGGCGCGTGCGCGCTCGCTGCGGCGGGCGGGGTCGGGGGCGGTTCTGGAAGCCATGGGAAAAATTCTATGCGAAATGACGAGACGAGACGTATTGTCTTCCCAGGTCCATGCGAGACGGAACGTCTCGTCTCAACCGCTGCCCCCGGAGGTGCCCGTGAACCGCCCCGCACACATCCTGATGGTCTCCGTCCCGGCCCACGGGCACGTCAACCCCAGCCTCGCCGTGATCACCGAGCTGGTCGCCCGGGGCCACCGGGTCAGCTACGTCAACGACCCCTCCTTCCGGGAGGTCGTCGAGTCCACCGGCGCGGCCTTCGTGCCGTACCCGACGAAGCTGCCGCTCGCCGACGACCCGGACGGCTGGCCGGAGGACCCGGTGGCGATCCAGGACGTCTTCCTGGACGACACCCTGTCGATGTGGTCCGCCATGCTGGAGGTCTTCGAGGACGACCGCCCGGACCTGGTGCTCTACGACATCGCGGGCTTCGCCGGGCGGGCGCTCGGCGAACGGCTGGGCGTGCCGGTGGTGCAGTTGTCCTCCGCCTTCGTCGGCTGGGAGGGCATCGAGGAGGACCTGGCCGCGGTCTTCGAGGCCACCCGCAACGGCCCCGGCGGCCCCGAGCACTACCGCCGGTTCGCCGACTGGCTGGCCGAGGCCGGCGCGGTGGAGCGCGACGTGGAGGCCTTCAAGGGCCGCCCCGACCGGTGCGTCGCGCTCGTCCCGCGCGCGCTCCAGCCCAACGCCGACCGGGTCGACGACCGGCGCTTCACCTTCGTCGGGCCCTGCTTCGGCGATCGGGCCCACCAGGGTCGGTGGCAGCGGCCGGCCGGCGCCGAGAAGGTGCTGCTGGTGTCGCTCGGCTCGGCGTTCACCCACCATCCGGCGTTCTACCGGGCCTGCGTCCAGGCCTTCGGCGAGCTGCCGGGCTGGCACACCGTGCTCCAGATCGGCAAGCACACCGACCCGGCCGAGCTCGGCGAGGTGCCGGACAGCGTCGAGGTGCACCGGTGGGTGCCGCAGCTGTCGGTGCTCTCCCAGGCGGACGCCTTCGTCACCCACGCGGGCATGGGCGGCTCCAGCGAGGGGCTGTTCCATGCCGTGCCGATGATCGCGGTGCCGCAGGCCGCCGACCAGTTCGCCAACGCGGACGCCCTGGTGGGCCTCGGGGTCGCCCGCCGGCTGGACACCGGCCGGGCCACCCCGGAGGCGCTGCGCGCGGCGCTGCTGGAACTGGTCGGCGATCCGGCGGTGGCCGGGCGGCTGCGGGACCTGTCCGCCGCCGGCCGGGCCGAGGGTGGCACGGCCCGGGCGGCCGACCTGATCGAGGCCGAACTCGGGCGGTAGGTGTACGGAAGGGGTGGTCGGGGGCCGCGGCGTGCGGCGCCGGTCCGGAGGGCGGAGAATCCGGATGGTGAGGACCTGTTGTCATATCTTCATTCACCTGATGTGATGGTGTATATGGATATGCACAGTGCTGTGGCCCCCGACGCTCCGCTGGTCCTGGTCGGCAAGGCCGACGTCAGCGCCGAGGACGTCCTGGCCGTCGCCCGGGGCAACGCCCGGGTCGAGATCGGTCCCGACGCCCAGGCCGAGATGGCGGCCGCCCGGGCGCGGATCGACGCCCTCGCGGCCGAGCCGCGCCCCGTCTACGGCGTGTCGACCGGCTTCGGCGCGCTCGCCGTGCGCCACATCAGCCCCGAGCTGCGCGCCCAGCTGCAGCGGTCGCTGGTGCGCTCGCACGCCGCCGGCATGGGGCCGGTGGTCGAGCGCGAGGTGGTCCGCGCGCTGATGTTCCTGCGGATGAAGACGCTGGCCTCCGGCCGCACCGGGGTCCGGCCGCTGGTCGCCCGGACCATGGCCGCCCTGCTCAACGCGGGCATCACCCCGGTGGTGCGGGAGTTCGGCTCGCTCGGCTGCTCCGGCGACCTCGCGCCGCTGTCGCACTGCGCGCTGGCCCTGATGGGCGAGGGCACCGCCACCGGCCCGGACGGCGTGGAGAAGCCCGCCGCCGAGCTGCTCGCCGCCGCCGGGATCGAGCCGGTCGAGCTGCTGGAGAAGGAGGGCCTCGCCCTCATCAACGGCACCGACGGCATGCTCGGCATGCTGGTGATGGCCATCGCCGACCTCCAGCGGCTGTTCACCACCGCCGACATCACCGCCGCGATGAGCCTGGAGGCGCTGCTCGGCACCGACAAGGTGCTCGCCCCCGAGCTGCACGCCCCGATCCGCCCGCACCCGGGCCAGGCGCTGAGCGCCGCCAACATGCTCGCCGTCCTCAAGGGCTCCGGCCTCACCGGCCACCACCAGGACGACGCCCCGCGGGTCCAGGACGCGTACTCGATCCGCTGCGCCCCGCAGGTGGCCGGCGCCGGCCGGGACACCCTCGCGCACGCCCAGCTGGTCGCCTCGCGCGAGCTGGCCGCCTCGGTCGACAACCCGGTGGTGCTGCCGGACGGCCGGGTGGAGTCCAACGGCAACTTCCACGGCGCCCCGGTCGCGTACGTGCTGGACTTCCTCGCCATCGCCGCCGCCGACCTCGGCTCGATCTCCGAGCGCCGCACCGACCGGCTGCTCGACAAGGCCCGCTCGCACGGCCTGCCGGCGTTCCTGGCCGACGACCCGGGCGTGGACTCCGGTCTGATGATCGCCCAGTACACCCAGGCGGCGCTGGTCAGCGAGAACAAGCGGCTCGCCGTCCCGGCCTCGGTCGACTCGATCCCGTCCTCCGCGATGCAGGAGGACCACGTGTCGATGGGCTGGTCGGCCGCGCGCAAGCTGCGCCAGGCGGTGGCCAACCTCGGCCGCATCCTGGCCGTCGAACTCACCGCGTCCGCCCGCGCGCTGGAGATCCGTCAGCAGGCCGACGGGGTCGGCGGGCTCGCCCCGGCCACCGCGGCCGCGCTGGCCGTCGCCCGGGAGGCGGGGGTCGGCGGCGCCGGCCGCGACCGCTTCCTCTCGCCGGACCTGGAGGCGGCCGCGGAGCTGGTCGCCTCCGGCGAGCTGGTGCGGGCGGTCGAGCGGGTCACCGGCCCGCTGGCCTGAGCCGGTGGCGCCGCGGGGTGACGGGGGCTCAGTCCCAGTCGCTCCGCGGCGAGCGCCCGCCGCGGTTCCCGCGGTTGCGCAGCTCGCCCAGGGCAGCGGCGAGGTTGACCCCGACGATGCCCGCCCAGCAGACCACCAGGCCGGCGAAGCCGCCGCTGTCCGGGCTGCCCGCGATCGCCGTCAGCGGGATGCCGAGGACCAGCGAGGTCACCGCGAGCCCGGTGTTGGAGCGCTTGCCGGAACCCGAGCGGCGCGGGTGGCCCCGGTGCTGGGACCGCGGCTCGTAGTCGTCCATCCGCTCGGCCACCGACCGCTCGACCCGGGCGTCCAGGCGGTCGTCGAGCCGCTTCATGAAGGAGTCGACGAGTGCGTCCTCGTACTCCTTGCCGAGCTCCTTGCGGGCCTGGAGGGTGGCGTCGAGGTCGCGCCGCAGTTCGTCCTGACGAGTGTCCATGGAACCAGAGTGGGGCAGCCGGGGCGTCCGGTCCATGCGTTCGCAGGAGGAATCCGGGCGGGCTCAGGGACAAATCAGGGTTGCCCCGACCACGGCGCGGCCGCCCACCGGCCGTCGGAGCCCGTCCGAACCAGTCCCGATCCGTCCGATCCGCGGGGCGTCTCACCCGGCATCCCGTCGTACGAGACGTCTTTGCCAGGTGCGGCGCACTGCTGCACAGTCGTCGTCCGAACCGCTCGCACCCGGAGGTACCGCTGATGACCGCCACCGACGAGACCGGCAGCGTCGGCCCCTCCGCCCGGCTGCTCCAACTGTTCGAGGGGCACCGGCTGACGCCGACCCAGCGTCGGATCGCGCACTCGCTGGTGCGGCACGCCACCGAGGCGCCGTTCCTGTCCAGCGTGGAGGTCGCCGAACTCGCGGGCGTCAGCCAGCCGTCCGTCACCCGCTTCGCGGTCGCGCTCGGGTACGACGGCTACCCGGCGCTGCGCAAGCAGCTGCGCGAACTCGGCGGCGGCGAACAGGCCGTGCCGGAGACCCCGGACGACGCGGTGCGCAACGAGCACCAGCAGGCCGTGCTCGCCGAGATCGCGCACCTGCGCCACCTCGCCGAACTCCTCGCCGACCCGGAGCCGATCACCCGGGCCGCCCGGCTGCTCGCCGCCTCCCGCCCGCTGCCGGTGCTCGGCCTGCGGGCCGCCTCGGCGCAGGCGCGCGGCTTCGCCTACTTCGCCGCCAAGGTGCACCCGGACATCCGGCTGCTGGACGAGGGCGGCAGCATGCTCGCCGACCGGCTGGAGCAGGCCCGGGCGGCAGGGGCCAGCGCGCTGCTCTGCTTCGCGCTGCCGCGCTATCCGCGGGAGCTGATGGAGGCGCTGACGGTGGCCCGCGAGTGCGGGCTGACGGTGCTCACCGTGGCCGACAGCGCCTTCGCGCCGGTCGCCAAGCTGTCCGACCTGATGCTGCCGGCGGCCGTCGGCACCGGGCTGGTCTTCGACACCGCGTGCGCGCCGATGATGCTCGGCCGGGTGCTGCTGCAGTCCATGTGCGACGAACTCCCGGGAGCGGAGGCGCGGTTGGAGGCGATCGAGCAGTCCGCGGCGGCGCGTGGGCTGTTCTTGGAATGACGGTGGGGGAGTAGCCGCCACCAACCCGGGCATCCCCTCCTGCAGGGGGTGTCACCCATGCACGTGATCCATGAGATGAAGTTCGTCGCCCGGCTCTCCTCGGGTGCCGACGAATGGTCCTGCCCCGCCTGCGGACGCCGCGTCACCCTGCGGCGCCTGCCCGAACCCGAACTGACCGTCCTCGACCCGGGCGACGAGTCGGCCGTCCACGTCGGCGTCATCGAACCCGACGCCCGCGCCGTCGCGGCCGCCGAGAAGTACGGCCTCGGCCCCGTCCAGAACATCCCCCGCCCGCCGTCCCCACCCGCCCCCGACGCCGACGACCGCCGCTGGCTCGCCGAGATCGGCATCGACTGGGACGGCGGCGCGGCGGCCTGACTCAGCCGCGCGGCGCGTACAGCGGTAGACCGGAGGTGTCCAGTTCGGCGGGCAGTGGCGAGGGCAGCGGGACGGGCTCGCCGTACTTGCCGTGCAGGACGCCCTGGTACGCGCCGTCGCGGGGGTGGGTGTGGAGCGTCCAGGTGCCGTTGCGCGGGTCGAGCGCGAGCAGGGCCGGGGCACCGGCGCTCGCGTACCAGTCGGTCTTGGTGGCGACTGCCTTCACGCCCTCCGAATTGGAGATGACCTCGACGACGAGGGCCGCCTCGTGCGGGTCGGCGAGCCACCGGTCATCGTTCTCCCAGTCGACGGGGAGGACGATCAGGTCGGGTGTGGCGTAGTCCTCGTCGTTGCCCGGCATGTAGACGGACGACACCTCGTAGGCACCGAGATCGGCCGGCAGCCGGGGGTCCAACCGGATGCGCAGCCGTCGCACGGTTCCCGCGTGCTTGCCACGGGGTGTCGGGGACATCACCAGGGTTCCTCCGATGATCTGGACGCGAAGTCCCGTGCTCTGCTCGATCTCCTCCGCCGCATCCCGGAGTCTGCCGGGCCGCACGGTGATGGCCGTCATCGTGTCCTCCGCTCCCTGGTGCTGGGCCGAGTGGCTGGTGTTCGCCCGGGTTCAGGCTAGCGCGCCGAGTAGGCCGGTGCCGCGGCTGATCGGATTGCTCCGGGGTCTGGTCGAAACTCTCTTGTTTAGTTATATTCAGCCGAACCTAGCTTGAATGAATCCATCCGCAGGGAGGCCGGGACTATGGTGCAGCAGCAGGCGAGCGGGCCGCGCGAGGTGCGCGCGGCGCGTGGGACGGGGCTGACGGCGCAGGGGTGGCAGCAGGAGGCCGCCCTGCGGATGCTGATGAACAACCTCGATCCGGAGGTGGCCGAGCACCCGTCGAAGCTGGTGGTGTACGGCGGTACGGGCAAGGCGGCGCGGGACTGGCGGTCCTTCGACGCCATGGTGAAGACGCTGCAGGGGCTGAAGCAGGACGAGACCATGCTGGTCCAGTCCGGCCGCCCGGTCGGCGTGATGCAGACCCACGAGTGGGCGCCGCGGGTGCTGATCGCCAACTCCAACCTGGTCGGCGACTGGGCCAACTGGGAGGAGTTCCGCCGGCTGGAGAGCCTCGGGCTCACCATGTACGGGCAGATGACCGCCGGCTCGTGGATCTACATCGGCACCCAGGGCATCCTCCAGGGCACCTACGAGACCTTCGCCGCCGTCGCCAACAAGCGCTTCAACGGGTCGTTGGAGGGCACCATCACCCTCACCGCCGGCCTCGGCGGGATGGGCGGCGCCCAGCCGCTGGCCGTCACCATGAACGGCGGCGTGGCGATCTGCATCGACTGCGACCCGTCCCGGATCGCCCGCCGGATCGAGCACCGCTACCTGGACGTCGAGGCCAAGGACCTCGCCCACGCTCTGGAGCTCGCCACCGAGGCCCGCGACAGGAAGCGGCCGCTCTCCATCGGCGTGCTGGGCAACGCCGCCGACCTGGTCCCGCAGCTGCTCGCGATGGACGCGCCGATCGACATCGTCACCGACCAGACCAGCGCCCACGACCCGCTCAGCTACCTGCCGGTCGGCGTCGCCTTCGAGGACATGGCGGACTACGCGGCCGCCAAGCCCGCCGAGTTCACCCAGCGGGCGCGCGAGTCGATGGCCCGGCACGTCGAGGCGATGGTCGGCTTCCTGGACCGTGGCGCCGAGGTCTTCGACTACGGCAACTCGATCCGCGGCGAAGCGCAACTGGCCGGCTACGACCGCGCGTTCGCCTTCCCGGGCTTCGTTCCGGCGTACATCCGCCCGCTGTTCTGCGAGGGCAAGGGCCCGTTCCGCTGGGCGGCGCTGTCCGGCGACCCGCAGGACATCCACAAGACCGACAAGGCCGTCCTCGACCTCTTCCCGGAGAACGAGTCGCTGGCCCGCTGGATCAAGATGGCCCAGGAGAAGGTGCACTTCCAGGGCCTGCCGGCGCGCATCTGCTGGCTCGGCTACGGCGAGCGCGACAAGGCCGGCGAGCGCTTCAACGACATGGTCGCCTCCGGTGAGCTGTCCGCCCCGATCGTGATCGGCCGCGACCACCTGGACTGCGGCTCGGTCGCCTCCCCGTACCGGGAGACCGAGGCGATGCTGGACGGCTCCGACGCGATTGCCGACTGGCCGCTGCTCAACGCCATGGTCAACGTCGCCTCCGGCGCCTCCTGGGTCTCCATCCACCACGGCGGCGGGGTCGGCATCGGCCGCTCGATCCACGCCGGTCAGGTCACCGTCGCCGACGGCACCGCGCTGGCCGGGGAGAAGATCCGCCGGGTGCTCACCAACGACCCGGGCATGGGCGTCATCCGGCACGTGGACGCCGGGTACGACCGGGCCACCGAGGTCGCCGCCGAGCGTGGCGTCCGCGTTCCGATGGGCGAGCTGTGAGCGAGCGGTGGGGGTACCCCCGGCCGGAGGCTGGGGGAGAGCGAACCAATCAGAGGGGCGACTTGAGCACAGCGATCGCCGAGCGTAGCGAGGCGGGCGCGTGACCTCGTCCTTCCATGAGATGTGGGCGGAGCTGCTCCCGGTGGGCCGCTCCGCCTCCTCCGGCGGCTACCGCCGCTTCGCCTGGAACTCCGCCGACGCCGAGTGCCGGGCCTGGTTCGAGCAGCAGGCCCGCGACCGCGGCCTGGCGTACGAGCTGGACCGCAACGGCAACCAGTGGGCCTGGCTGGGCGATCCGCAGGCCGCCGGGGCCGTGGTGACCGGCTCGCACCTGGACTCCGTCCCGGACGGCGGCGCCTTCGACGGCCCGCTCGGCGTGGTCTCCTCCTTCGCCGCGCTGGACGAACTGCGCGCCCGCGGCGCCGAGTTCACCCGGCCGCTGGCGATCGTCAACTTCGGTGACGAGGAGGGCGCCCGGTTCGGCGTGGCCTGCATCGGCTCCCGGCTGACCGCCGGGGTGCTGTCCCCGGAGCAGGCGTACGAGCTGCGCGACGCCGACGGCGTCCGGCTGCCCGACGCGATGGAGCGGGCCGGCTACGACCCGACCGCGATCGGCGCGGACGACGACCGGCTGGCCCGGATCGGCGCCTTCGTCGAACTCCACGTCGAGCAGGGCCGCTGCCTCGCCGAGGGGCAGCCGGTCGGCGTGGCCGGGGCGATCTGGCCGCACGGCCGCTGGCGGTTCGACTTCCACGGCGAGGCCAACCACGCCGGCACCACCCGGATCGAGGACCGCCGCGACCCGATGCTGACCTACGCCAACACCGTGCTCGCCGCCCGCAAGAAGGCGAAGCAGGCAGGCGCGCTGGCCACCTTCGGCAAGGTCGCGGTCGAGCCCAACGGCACCAACGCGATCGCCTCGCTGGTGCGCGGCTGGCTCGACTCCCGGGCCGCCGACGAGCGCACCCTCACCGAGCTGGTCGCCGAGATCGAGCGGGCCGCCGCCGAGCGGGGCGAGCGCGACGGCGTCCGGGTCGAGCTGACCCGCGAGTCCTACACCCCGGTCGTGGACTTCGACGGCCCGCTGCGCGACCGGCTGGCCAAGCTGCTGGACGCCCCGGTGCTGCCCACCGGCGCGGGACACGACGCCGGCATCCTGGCCTCCGCGATCCCGACCGCCATGCTGTTCGTGCGCAACCCCACCGGCGTCTCGCACTCCCCGGCCGAGTACGCCGAGGAGGCCGACTGCCTGGCCGGGGTCGCCGCTCTTGCCGACGTACTGGAGGACCTGGCGTGTCACCGACCGCAGTGAGCTACTGGGCGCAGTACGCCTGGCTGCCGCACGCCGACGGGCCGGTGGTCGAGCGGAACGTGCTGATCACCACCGGCCCCGACGGCCGGATCGCCGCCGTGACGCCGGACAGCGGCCCCTGCCCGCCCGGCGCCGTCCGGCTCGACGGGCTGCTGCTGCCCGGCCAGGCCAACGCCCACTCGCACGCCTTCCACCGGGCGTTGCGCGGGTACGTCCAGGTCGGCTCCGGCACCTTCTGGACCTGGCGCGACACCATGTACCGGTTCGCCGGCGCGCTGGACCCGGACCGCTACCTGGAGCTCGCCACCGCCGTCTACGCCGAGATGGCGCTGGCCGGCATCACCGCCGTCGGCGAGTTCCACTACCTGCACCACGCGCCCGGCGGGGCCCGGTACGCCGATCCGAACGCGATGGGCGAGGCGCTGATCGAGGCCGCCGCCCGGGCCGGCATCCGGATCACCCTGCTGGACACCTGCTACCTGTCGGCCGGCTTCGGCGCCGAGCCGACCCACCCGCAGCTCCGCTTCAGTGACGGCGACGCGGAGGCCTGGGCCGAGCGGGCGGACGCGCTCAAGCCGCGCGAGCACGCCCGGATCGGCGCCGCCATCCACTCGGTGCGGGCCGTCCCGGCCGAGCAGCTGGGCACCGTCGCGCACTGGGCGGCGATGCGCGGGGCGCCGCTGCACGTCCACCTGTCCGAGCAGACCGCCGAGAACGACGCCTGCCTGGCCGCGCACGGCGTCACCCCGACCCGGCTGCTCGCCGACCACGGCGCGCTCGGCCCGCGCACCTCGGCCGTGCACGCCACCCACCTGACCGACGAGGACGTCCGGCTGCTCACCGACTCCTCCACCACGGTCTGCATGTGCCCCACCACCGAGCGGGACCTCGCGGACGGCATCGGCCCGGCCCGCCGGCTCGCCTCGGCGGGCTCCCCGGTCACCCTGGGCAGCGACAGCCACGCGGTGATCGACCCGTTCGAGGAAGCCCGCGCACTGGAGCTGGACGAGCGGCTGCGCACGCGGACCCGCGGCCACTGGACGGCGAACGCGCTGCTGCGGGCCGGCACCGAGGACGGTCACGCCTCGCTCGGCTGGCCCGAGGCCGGGCGGATCGAGGCCGGGGCGCTCGCCGACTTCACGGTGATCGCGCTGGACTCGGTCCGTACCGCGGGCCCACCGCCCCGGCTCGGCGCCGAGATCGCGGTCTTCGCGGCCTCGGCGGCGGACGTGCGGCACGTGGTGGTCGGCGGGCGGCACGTCGTCCGGGACGGCGTGCACCAGCTGGTGGCCGACGTTCCGGGCGCGCTGAGCGCCTCGATCGGCGCGCTCGGCTACTGATCGCTCCTTGTCCAAATCGTCCAACTCCCTCCGGAAGGCCTTGTCTTGAGCACCAGGACCACCTTGATCACGGGCATCGGCAGCCTCGTCACCAACGACCCTGGGCAGGGCACCGGGCTGCTCGGTCTGGTGACCGACGCGGCCGTGGTGGTCGACGGCGACACCGTCGCCTGGGTCGGCCCGGCGGCGCAGGCCCCGGCGGCGGACGAGCGCTTCGACGCCGAGGGCCGGGCCCTGCTGCCCGGTTTCGTCGACTCGCACGCCCACCTGGTGTTCGCGGGCGACCGCACCGCCGAGTTCAACGCCCGGATGTCCGGGCAGCCGTACTCGGCGGGCGGCATCCGGACCACGGTGGCGGCCACCCGGGCGGCGAGCGACGCCGAACTGGAGGCGAACCTGGCGGGGTTCGTCCGGGAGGCGCTGCGCCAGGGCACCACCACCATCGAGTGCAAGTCCGGCTACGGACTGACGGTGGAGGACGAGGCGCGCGCCCTGCGGATCGCCGCCGGGCACACCCCGGAGACCACCTACCTGGGCGCCCACGTGGTGGCCCCCGAGTTCGCCGAGGACCCGGCCGGGTACGTCGACCTGGTCACCGGCGAGATGCTGGACGCCTGCGCCCCGTACGCCCGTTGGGTGGACGTGTTCTGCGAGAAGGGCGCCTTCGACGGGGAGCAGGCCCGGGCGGTTCTGACCGCCGGCATCGAGCGGGGCCTCACCCCCCGGGTGCACGCCAACCAGCTCTCGTACGGGCCCGGCGTGCAGCTGGCCGTCGAGCTGGGGGCCGCCTCGGCGGACCACTGCACCCATCTGACGGACGAGGACGTGGCGGCGCTGGCCGGCTCGGCGACGGTGGCCACCCTGCTGCCGGGGGCGGAGTTCTCCACCCGGGCCGAGTACCCGAGCGGGCGCCGGCTGCTGGACGCGGGCGCGGTGGTGGCGCTGTCCACCGACTGCAACCCGGGCTCCAGCTTCACGAGTTCGATGGCGTTCTGCATCGCGGTCGCGGTGCGGGAGATGGGGATGACCCCGGACGAGGCGGTCTGGGCGGCCACCGCGGGCGGCGCCCGGGCGCTGCGGCGCAGCGACGTCGGCGTGGTCGCGCCCGGCGCCCGGGCGGACCTGCTGCTGCTGGACGCGCCCTCGCACGTCCACCTGGCCTACCGGCCGGGCGTGCCGCTGACGGCGGCGGTCTGGCGGGCCGGCGTCCGCGAGGTCTGACGAGCGGTCGGAGGAAGGCCCGTGCCCGGTCGTGCGACCGGGCACGGGCCTTCGCTCATGCCAGGCCCAGCGAGCGCCGCAGGAAGTGCAGTTCGTGGGTCAGCAGGTTCTCCACCACCGCCTCGTCGGTGGGCCGGTGGCCGGTGGCGCGCAGCGGGAGGACCTCGTGCGGGCGGCCGGCGGCGAGCAGGGCGGCGGACAGCCGCAGGGTGTGGGCCGGGTAGACGTTGTCGTCGGCGAGGCCCTGGATCAGCAGCAGCGGGCGGCTGAGCTTCGGCGCCTCGGCGATCAGCGAGCCGCTGTCGTAGTGCTCGGGGTGCTCGTCGGGGTGGCCGAGGAAGCGCTCCTGCCAGTGGGTGTCGTAGAACCGCCAGTCGGTGGGGGCGGCCCCGGCGGAGGCGGCGTGGAAGACGTCCGGGCGGCGCAGCACGGCGAGGGCGGCCAGGTAGCCGCCGTAGGACCAGCCGCGGATGCCGACCCGGTCGAGGTCGAGCAGCCCGGGCCGCAGCCGGTCGGCCGCCCTCAGGCCCTCGATCTGGTCGCCGAGGGCGGGCTCCGCCTTGTCGCCGTGGATCGTCTTGTCCCAGCGGGGCCCGCGTCCGGGGGTGCCGCGGCCGTCCACCACGAGGACCGCGAAGCCCTGGTCGGCGAACCACTGGGAGACCTGCTCATACCAGGGGCCGCCGGTGGTGGCCTTCTGCAGGGCGGGCCCGCCGTACGGGTCGAGCAGGACGGGCAGCGGGCCGTCTCCGGGGCGGTGGCCGGTGGGCAGGAAGAGGTTGGCGCGCAGGTCGTGTGAGCCGAGCCGGAGCAGTTCGGGCCGTGCGGTGACGACGGGCGGCTCGGCGCGGGAGACGAGCGGGAGCGCCGGGCGGCCCTCGCGCAGGACGGTGGAGCGGCCGCCGGGGTGTCCCTGGGCCCGGGTGGTGAGCACCACTGTGTCGCCGCGCCGCACGCCGGTGTGCAGGCCGGGGCCGTTGCTCAACCGCCGTGGGCCGGTGTCCGGCCGGTACGTCCAGAGGTGGGTCTCGGTGGGTTCGTCGGAGGCGGTGAACAGGACCTGTTCGCCCTCCGTCCCGAGGACCGCGCGCAGCTGGAGCCCGGGCGGGGTGACCGGCTTGCCGTCGACGGTCAGGTGCCGGGTGTCGCCCAGGTCGGCGGTGTCCACCAGGGCGCCGGCCGCGGTGCGCGCCGGCAGACCGGGGAGCAGCTCGATCCAGTGCGCGTCCTGCCGCTCGGCGAGTACCCGGGTGGCGCCGTCCGGCTCGATCGCCAGGGTGCGGACGGTGCGCTGGTCGCGGCTCTGCACGGCGGCGTACGGGCCGTGGCCGTCCCAGCCGGCGGCGGTGAGGTACTCGAAGGCCGCGCGGTCCCAGCGGACCTCGGTGGCGGTGCCGTCGAGACCGAGCAGCCGCAGCGAGACGTCGGCGTTGGCGGTGCCGGCCAGCGGGTAGCGAATGGTGCGCGGCGGGCGGTGCGGGTCGGCGGGGTCGGCCAGGAAGAGCCGGGCGAGCGGGCGGTTGTCGACCCGGGCGACCAGCAGCGCGGTGCCGTCGGGGGACCACCAGTGGCCGCGGTCGCGGAACATCTCCTCGGCGGCGACGTACTCGGCGAGCCCGTAGGCGACGTCCTCGGCCTCGGGCCGGGCGAGCGCCCGCTCCTGCGTGCCGTCGACGCCGACCACCCGCAGGGCGCGGCCGCTGACGTAGGCGATCCGGCGGCCGGTCGGGTCGAGCCGGGGGTCCTCCGGCGGGCCGGGGACGGGGATCCGGCGGACGGTGCCGCCGGCGGTGTCGGCCAGCCACAGGGCGCCGTCCAGCGCGAAGGTGGCGAGCGTGCCCGCGGCGTCGGTGCTGTACGCGGCGATTCCCTCGCCGGCGCCCAGTGCGGCCGGGTCGGCGATCAGCCGTTCCGCGCCGGTGGCGGTGTCCAGGGCCCAGAGGCAGGTGAGCGGGTCGGTGCCGGTCCGGCCGCGCAGGAAGAGCACGGTGGTGCCGTCCGGCGAGGGCTCCGGCTGGACCGGGACGCCCAGGGTGAACCGCCGGGTGCGGGCCAGCTGACGCGGTAAGGAGAGGGTCGTCATGCCGGGCACCATAGGCATGGCAGGCACGTCCCTGTCGAACGGATTGATGGTCGAGCGGGGGCGGGCGGGAAACGGCCGGGGCCGCCGTGGATCTCAGGAATCCACGGCGGCCCCGGAGTCGTGAGCCGGAGGTCGGCGCGTCAGCGCACGTCGCCCATGAGGGCCTGGACCCTCTTGCGGTACGTGTAGACGGCAAACCCTGCGAGGACCGCTAGGGAGGCCTGCATCGCGATGATCCCGGTGCCGTCGAGGTTGATGCCGGCCAGCGAGAGCAGGCTCGTGGTGCAGTCGCCGGCGGTGACGGCGAGGAACCAGACGCCCATCATCTGGGAGGCGTACTTCTGCGGCGCCATCTTCGTGGTGACCGAGAGGCCGACCGGGGAGAGGCACAGCTCGCCGATGGTCTGGATCATGTAGATCGAGACGAGCCACAGCGGGGAGACCATGGTGCCGTTGTCCGACATGTTCATCGGGATGATGAAGATGAAGAACGAGGCGCCGACCAGGAGCAGGCCCATCGAGAACTTCACGATGGTGTTCGGCTCCTGGTTGCGGCGGGACAGCCACAGCCACAGCCAGGCGAAGACCGGCGCGAGCGCCATCACGAACAGCGGGTTCAGCGACTGGTACCAGGTGGCCGAGAAGCCGAAGCCGAACAGGGTGTCCGCGGTCTTCTTGTCCGCGAACAGCGAGAGGGTCGACCCGCCCTGGTCGTAGATCATCCAGAAGATGGCGGCCGCGGCGAAGAACCAGATATAGGCGGACATCTTGGACTGCTCGCCGGTGCTCAGGCTCTTGTCCCGCTTGATCCGGACCAGCACGGCGATCGGGATGAGCAGACCGGCGAGGGTCAGCGGGACCAGGGCCCAGTTCAGCGTGTAGACGCCCAGCCCGACGATGACGGCGTAGAAGGCGGCGACGGCGAGGACCGTCACGCCGGCCTTCACCAGCAGGCTCTTGCGCTCCGCGGGCAGGAGCGGGTTGGGGACCTTGCTGCTCTTGGGGCTCAGGTGGCGGCTGCCCAGCAGGAACTGCACCAGACCGACGGCCATGCCGACCGCGGCCAGTCCGAAGCCCAGGTGCCAGTTGTACTCCTTGCCGATCGTCCCGATGACGAACGGGGCGACGAAGGCGCCGAGGTTGATGCTCATGTAGAAGACCGTGAAGCCACCGTCGCGGCGCGGGTCCTCGGGGCCGTTGTAGAGCTGGCCGACCATCGTGGAGATGTTGGCCTTCAGCAGCCCGGAACCGAGCGCGACCAGGAGCAGGCCGACGAAGAACGCCGCCTGGCCCGGGACGGCCAGCGCGATGTGGCCGGACATGATCACGAACCCGGCGATGGCGACCGTCTTGCGGGCACCCCAGACCCGGTCGCCGAACCAACCGCCGGGGTAGGCCATGAGGTAGACCATCGAGACGTAGACGGAGTAGATCGCCGTCGCCGTCGTCGCCGTCATGGCGAGGCCGCCGCCCTGGCTACCGGTCGCGGCGTCGGCGCCGCCGGAGACCAGGTAGTAGATGAGCAGGGCGCGCATGCCGTAGTAGGAGAAGCGCTCCCACATCTCGGTCATGAACAGGGTGGCGAGACCTCGGGGGTGACCGAGGAAGGTCTTGCCGCTGGGAGAGGCCGACGTGACGTCGGCGTCCAGGGTCTTAGACGCCATGAGTAGTGGTTCCTTGCCTGACAGCGTCCGCCCAGGGGTATGGCGGCGGACGTGGACGAAACCACTCTACGTGGCGACATTTGGCTTTATCAGATGACAAAAGCCGTGAATCAGGTGTGGGAATGGCAACGTTGGCAACGAATCTGCCCGATCTATCGATGGTAAATGGGCGCGTCTCCCTTCGGTTTCAAGATCCAAATGGAGATTCTTCGCCGAACGGTCGGTCTGCCGTGCCGCGTTGAGTCCGATCGGGGCCTTGTATAACGATCACGCTCTGTGAACTACCTCACAGGGCGTCCGGGTATACCCCGGCGGACTACCATCACCACATGACCTGTGTGCTGCTTGCCGAGGACGATCCGGCGATCTCCGAACCGCTCGCCCGGGCCCTGCGACGCGAGGGCTATGAGGTGCTCGTCCGCGAGGACGGTCCGACCGCACTGGCCGCCGGCCTCACCGAGGAGGTCGACCTCGTCGTCCTGGACCTCGGCCTGCCCGAGATGGACGGCCTGGAGGTCTGCCGCCGCCTGCGCGCCGACGGCAAGAGCTGCCCCGTCCTGGTGCTCACCGCCCGCGCGGACGAGGTGGACACCGTGGTCGGCCTGGACGCCGGCGCCGACGACTACGTCACCAAGCCCTTCCGCCTGGCCGAACTGCTCGCCCGCGTCCGGGCCCTGCTCCGGCGCGGCAACGTCGACCAGCTCACCACCGGTGCGCACGGCGTGAAGATCGACATCGAGTCCCACCGCGCCTGGCTCGGCGACGAGGAGCTCACCCTCTCCGCCAAGGAGTTCGAGCTGCTGCGGGTCCTGGTCCGGGACGCCGGCCGGGTGGTCACCCGCGAGGAGATCATGCGGCAGGTCTGGGACACCACCTGGTGGACCTCCACCAAGACCCTGGACATGCACATCTCCTGGCTCCGCAAGAAGCTCGGCGACGACGCGGCCAACCCCCGCTACATCGCCACCGTGCGCGGCGTGGGGTTCCGGTTCGAGAAGAACTGACCCCGCAGGAGCCCGTCGGCCCGTGGGAGCCCGTGCGGGCCTGTAGGAGATCAACCCCCGTAAGAGATCGGGGCCGGACGTCGTCCGGTGGAACGGAACACCTCGGGGAGCGGCAGCGTGAAACGCAGGATGATCAACTCGCTGCTGGGCGTCGTCCTGGTGGTCGTCGCGGTGTTCTGCGTGCCGCTCGCCCTGGTCGAGAAGCGGACCATCGTCAACTCGGCCCAGGACCGGGTGGACGCGGCCGCCGTCCGGGTGCTCGCCCTCGTCGAGAGCCGGCTCGCCGCGGGCGAGCCGGTCACCGGGCGGGCCTTCGAGAGCCAGGTCACCGAGGGCAGCTACGTCGAGGTGCAGGTGCCCGGCCAGCCGGTGGTCTCCGCGGGTGAGCGCCCGGCCGGGAACCACCTGCTGAAGGCCGTCGAGCGGGGCAACAGCGGCGAGACCGTCACGGTCGAGCAGTCCCGCGAGGACGTCGACCACGAGATCGCCAACAACCTGCTGCTGCTCGGCGTGGTCGCGCTGCTCGCCGTCCAGGCCGCGGTGGCGCTCGCCGTCTGGCAGGCCAAGCGGCTCGCCCGGCCGCTCACCGACCTCGCCGAGACCGCCGAGCGGCTCGGCTCCGGCGACCCCCGCCCGCGCGACCGCCGCTACGGGGTGCCCGAGCTCGACCGGGTCGCCGAGGTGCTGGACACCAGTGCCGAGCGGATCGCCCGGATGCTGACCGCCGAGCGCCGGCTCGCCGCCGACGCCTCGCACCAGCTGCGCACCCCGCTCACCGCGCTCTCCATGCGGCTGGAGGAGATCACCGCCCTCGCCGAGGACCCGGAGACGGTCAAGGAGGAGGCGACCATCGCCCTCCAGCAGGTCGAGCGGCTCACCGACGTGGTCCAGCGGCTGCTCACCACCCAGCGCGACCCGCGCAGCCCCACCGCCGTCGCCTTCGACCTGGACGAGGTGATCAAGCAGCAGGTGGAGGAGTGGGGCCCGACGCTGCGGGAGAAGGGCCGGGTGCTCTCCCTGGAGGGGCTGCACGGGGTCACCGCGGTCGGTACCCCGGGGACGGTGGCCCAGGTGCTGGCCACCCTGATCGAGAACTCGCTGATGCACGGCGCCGGGACGATCACCCTGCGGATCCGGCCGTCCGGCACCTCGGTGGTGGTCGAGGTCCAGGACCAGGGCGCCGGCGTGCCGGCCGACCTCGGCAACCGGGTGTTCGAACGCGCGGTGAGCGGGCGCAACTCCACCGGCATCGGGCTGGCCGTCGCCCGCGACCTCGCGGAGGCGGACGGCGGGCGGCTCGAACTGCTCTCGCTGAAGCCGGCGGTGTTCGCGCTCTTCCTCGGGCGCAGCCACCAGGACTGAGCGGGTCCCGATCCGGGCACGGGGCCCGGACGGACGCCGTGGCGAGCCTGCCGGTCCCGTCGGCCGCGATCGTCCGCCCAACCGTGCTCGCCCCCGGCCACCGCCGTCCTCCGCCGGCGGCGGACACGGCGAACCCCGGCGGCCGGTTCGGCCTGCCGGGGCTGCGAGGGGCGAGAGGCGGGGCTGCGGGGCCTACTCGGCCTTGGCGAAGCGGATCGGCTCGGCTCCCAGCATCAGCTTGGCCTGCGCGGCCAGCTCCGGGCCGCCGACGGCGCCCGCCGGCTGCTGGGAGGGCAGCTCCTGGCCGCCGACGGCAGCCGCCGACTGCTGGGAGGGCAGCCCGACCGGCTCCGGCACGGCCTTGAACACCCAGGTGCGGTACGAGACGAAGCGGAACACGGTGGCCACCGCGAGGCCGATCACCTTGGCGCCGATCTGCTCGTAGTGCGAGCGCAGGTCGAGCACGTACACCGAGAAGCCGAGCACACCGGTCTCGATCAGCATGCCGATGCCGCTGTAGACCAGGAAGAGTGTGATCTCCCGCTTGCGGGAGGCGGCGTCGCGGTCCCGGTACAGCCAGTAGCGGTAGCCCAGGTAGTTGGTCGCGATCGCGATCACCGTCGCGACGATGTTCGACCGCACCGAGGCCAGGCCCATGCCGTTGATGCAGACCCAGAAGACGGCGAAGTTGACCACCACGCCGCTCAGGCCGACGATGCCGAACTTCACGACTTCGCCCGTGAGCCCGCGCATTTTCTGCGCAAGCGGGCGTTTCGAAGCTGCGGTCGTCGCCATACCGGACTGCCTCCATAGGCCTGCGGGTCGAAAGGGCCGACCACGGCGGTGCGGCTACCCCTTGAGTCCTGCGTGCACGCACATGATCGGACCGCGCAGACCAGGACCCGGCCGACCAGGCTACCCGCTTCCATCGAACGGCTCAGCCCCTTGGGCGGCAGGTTGACATCTACGCGCGTCCGATCCGGTGGCCCCGGCGGCGGCTCCACCACCCCCGACCGGCCCGGATATCCTGGGCCGCGTGACTTCCCCGGGCAATATGAATTTTCCAGTGGTGGGCATGATCGGTGGCGGGCAGCTGGCCCGCATGGCACACCAGGCGGGCATCCCGCTCGGGGTCAGGTTCAAACTCCTCGCCGACACGCCCCAGGACTCCGCCGCTCAGGTGGTCTCCGACGTCGTTCTCGGTGACTACCGCGACCTCGACACCCTGCGCGCCTTCGCCGCCGGCTGCGACGTGATCACCTTCGACCACGAGCACGTCCCCACCGAGCACCTGCGGGCCCTGGAGGCCGACGGCGTCGCCGTCCGCCCCGGCCCGGACGCGCTGGTCAACGCCCAGGACAAGGGCGTGATGCGGGCCAAGCTGGACTCCATCGACGTGCCCTGCCCCCGGCACCGGATCGTCGCCGACCCGGCCGACGTCACCGCGTTCGCGAACGAGGGCTCCGGGTACCCCGTCGTGCTGAAGACCGTCCGCGGCGGCTACGACGGCAAGGGCGTCTGGGTCGTCGACGACGAGGAGCAGGCGCAGGCCCCGTTCCTGGCCGGCGTCGCGGTGCTGGCCGAGGAGAAGGTCGACTTCGTCCGCGAGCTGGCCGCCAACGTGGTCCGCTCGCCCAGCGGCCAGGCCGTCGCCTACCCGGTGGTGGAGAGCATCCAGGAGAACGGCGTCTGCGCCGAGGTCACCGCCCCCGCGCCGGACCTCGACCCGGCCCTGTCCGACGAGGCCCAGCAGCTCGCCCTGCGGATCGCCGGCGAACTCGGCATCGTCGGCCACCTCGCCGTCGAGCTGTTCCAGACCCGGGACGGCCGTGTCCTGGTCAACGAGCTGGCCATGCGCCCGCACAACTCCGGCCACTGGACCCAGGACGGCGCGGTCACCTCGCAGTTCGAGAACCACCTGCGGGCCGTCCTCGACCTCCCGCTCGGCGACCCCCGCCCGCGCGCCAGGTGGACCGTCATGGTCAACGTCCTCGGCGGCGACTACCCGGACATGTACCACCCCTTCCTGCACTGCATGGCCCGCGACCCCGGGCTGCGGATCCACATGTACGGGAAGGACGTGAAGCCCGGCCGCAAGGTCGGCCACGTCAACGTCTTCGGGGACGACCTCGAAGACGTCCGCGAGCGCGCCCGCCACGCGGCCGCCTACCTGCGAGGAACGATCACCGGATGAGCCACGCTTCGAACGCTCCCCTCGTCGGCATCGTGATGGGATCGGACTCCGACTGGCCGGTCATGGAGGCCGCCGCCCAGGCCCTCGACGAGTTCGAGGTCCCCTACGAGGTGGACGTCGTCTCCGCGCACCGGATGCCCCGCGAGATGGTCGCGTACGGCGAGCAGGCCCACGGCCGCGGCCTGAAGGCGATCATCGCGGGCGCCGGCGGCGCGGCCCACCTGCCGGGCATGCTCGCCTCGGTCACCCCGCTGCCCGTCATCGGCGTGCCGGTGCCGCTGCGCTACCTGGACGGCATGGACAGCCTGCTGTCGATCGTCCAGATGCCGGCCGGCGTGCCGGTGGCGACCGTCTCGGTGGCCGGCGCGCGCAACGCCGGCCTGCTCGCGGTGCGGATGCTCGCCGCCTTCGACCCCGAGCTCACCGAGAAGATGACCGACTTCCAGGCCGAGCTGAACAACCAGGCCACCGAGAAGGGCAAGAAGCTGCGCGCCAAGGTGGCCGGTTCCTCCTCCTTCGGCTTCGGCAAGTAGTTCGCCCACCCGCGGGGGTGGGGTAGAACAGCTCGCATGACCGCTGACCTGGACTCCCTCACCCCGCTGGACCGAGCCCGCGCCCTGTTGCGCACCGCCCCCGTCGTGGACGGCCACAACGACCTCCCCTGGGCGATGCGCGAGCAGGCCGGGTACGACCTCGGCGCGCTCGACCTCGCCGCCGACCAGAGCGACCGCCTGCACACCGACCTGGCCCGTCTTGCGGAGGGCGGGGTCGGCGCGCAGTTCTGGTCGGTCTACGTCCCCTCCTCGCTGGCCGGCGACCACGCGGTGAGCGCCACCCTGGAGCAGATCGACTTCGTCCACGCCCTGGTCGAGCGCTACCCGGACCGGCTGCGCCTGGCCCGTACCGCCGCGGACGTCGAGGCCGCCCGCACCGAGGGCCGGATCGCCTCCCTGATGGGCGCCGAGGGCGGCCACTCCATCGACTGCTCGCTGGCCACCCTGCGCGCCCTGTACGAGCTGGGCGTGCGGTACCTGACGCTCACCCACAACGACAACGTGCCGTGGGCGGACTCCGCGACCGACAAGCCGGTGGCCGGCGGGCTGACCCGGTTCGGCGAGGAGGTCGTCCGGGAGATGAACCGGCTCGGCATGCTGGTCGACCTCTCGCACGTCTCCGCCGACACCATGCGCGACGCCCTGCGGGTGACCGAGGCGCCGGTGGTCTTCTCGCACTCCTCCTCGCGTGCGGTCTGCGACCACCCGCGCAACATCCCGGACGACGTGCTCGCCCAGCTGCCCGCCAACGGCGGCGTGGCGATGGCGACCTTCGTGCCGAAGTTCATCCTGCCCGCCGCCATCGAGTGGACCCGGGCCGCCGACGAGAACATGCGCGCCCACGGCTTCCACCCGCTGGACACCACCCCGCCGGCCATGGAGCGCCAGCGCGCCTTCGAGGCCGCCAACCCGCGCCCGGTCGCCACCCCGGCCACCGTCGCCGACCACCTCGACCACATGCGCGAGGTGGCCGGCATCGACCACATCGGCATCGGCGGCGACTTCGACGGCACCGCCTTCCTGCCGGACGGCCTGGACTCGGTGGCCGGCTACCCCAACCTGGTCGCCGAACTCCTCGGCCGCCACTGGTCGGAGGCCGATCTGGCCAAGCTCACCTGGCACAACGCCGTCCGCGTCCTGCGCGACGCCGAATCGGTGGCCGCCGGGCTGCGCGCGAGCCGCCGCCCGTCCATCGCCACCATCGCCCGGCTGGACGGCTCGGCCTCCTAGCCGAGCAGCGGGATCCCGGTGGCCGGGCACCTGCGGGAATGGCCGGGGGAGCGGTGGCGCTGGGGTGAGGTGAGTTCTCGGCACTCGGCTGCGAGGAGGCAGGGCATGTACGGCGACCCGGAGACGGTCCGGAAGATCCTTGGCGAACTGGGCGACACCTGGGCCGTGGTGGGCCTCTCGTCCAACCGACGGCGGGCGGCCTACGGCGTGGCCGAGGTGCTGCAGCGCTTCGGCAAGCGGATCGTGCCCGTGCACCCGAAGGCCGAGACCGTGCACGGCGAGAAGGGGTACGCGTCCCTCGCGGACATCCCCTTCGAGGTCGACGTGGTGGACGTCTTCGTCCGGTCCGACCTCGCCGGCGAGGTCGCGGACGAAGCGGCCGCCATCGGCGCCAAGGCCGTCTGGTTCCAGCTCGGCGTGATCGACGAGGCCGCGTACGAGCGGACGCGGGCGGCCGGCCTCGACATGGTGATGGACAAGTGCCCCGCCATCGAGATCCCGCGCCTCGGCCTGGCCGGCCGGTTCAGCTAGATCCCGAAGTCTTCGAGGGCCGCCGGTTGTGCTCCGACCGGCGGCCCCTCGGCATTCCCGGCCTCGGATGTTGCCCGGCGGGGCCGGGTGCGTGGCGGCACCCGTCGAGACCCCCGTTGTTGTGCGGCCACGTGTCAGAACCCGATGACAGGAACGGCCAGAGGATCTCGGACTCGACGCGCCCGTGTCGTTGATCAACCGCATGCGGTCCGCTGACCTGCGGCGCAGTCACACGAGCAGGAGCGCCGAAGCGGCCGGTGCTGTCGACCGTCACACGGAGTCCCTTGAAGAGATACGAGCGCTGCGGGTGACCCCGCACAGGCCGGGAACGCCGCCGCCCCCGGGGAGACCCGGGGGCGGCGAGGGGGGATCGGGAGGGCCTCAGCTCGGGCGGCCGAGGGCGCGGTAGGTCCAGCCGGCGGCGCGCCAGGCCTCGGCGTCCAGGACGTTGCGGCCGTCGAGGAGGCGGCGTTCGGCGACCACGGTGCCGAGTTCGGCCGGGTCCAGCTCGCGGAACTCGGACCACTCGGTGAGGTGGAGGACGACGTGGGCGCCCTCGGCGGCCTCCAGTGCGGAGTGGGCGTAGGTGAGGGAGGGGAACATCTTGCGGGCGTTGTCCACGGCCTTCGGGTCGTAGACGGTGACCTGGGCGCCCTGGAGCTGGATCTGGGCGGCCACGTTGAGGGCGGGGGAGTCCCGGATGTCGTCCGAATTGGGCTTGAAGGCGGCGCCGAGGACGGCGACCCGGCGGCCCAGGAAACCGCCGCCGCACTGCTCGCGGGCCAGCTCCACCATCCGGGAGCGGCGCCGCATGTTGATCGAGTCGACCTCGCGCAGGAAGGTCAGCGCCTGGTCGGCGCCGAGCTCGCCGGCCCGGGCCATGAACGCGCGGATGTCCTTGGGCAGGCAGCCGCCGCCGAAACCGAGGCCGGAGTTGAGGAACTTGCCGCCGATCCGCTCGTCGTAGGCGAGCGCCTTGCTGAGCTGGGTGACGTCCGCGCCGGCCGCCTCGCAGACCTCGGCCATCGCGTTGATGAAGGAGATCTTGGTGGCCAGGAAGGAGTTGGCGGCCGCCTTGACCAGTTCGGCGGTCGCGTAGTCGGTGACCATGAACGGGACCCCGGCCGCGATCGGATCCGCGTACACCTCGCGCAGCAGCCGCTCGGCCCGCTCGCTCTGGGCGCCGACCACGATCCGGTCCGGCCGCAGGGTGTCCTGCACGGCGAAGCCCTCACGCAGGAACTCCGGGTTCCAGGCGAGTTCGGCACCCTCGCCGACCGGCGCCAGCGCGGCCAGCCGCTCGGCCAGCCGGGCCGCCGAGCCGACCGGGACGGTGGACTTGCCGACCACCAGGACGGGGCGGGTCAGGTGCGGCGCGAGCTCGTCGATCGCGGTGTCGACGTACGACATGTCGGCGGCGAACTCGCCCTTGCGCTGCGGTGTGTTGACGCAGACGAAGTGCACGTCGCCGAACTCGGCGGCCTCCTGGGCGGAGGTGGTGAAGCGCAGTCGCCCCGTCGAACCCTCGTGCCCGGCCACGTGCTTGAGGAGCAGTTCGGACAGCCCCGGCTCGTACATCGGAACGCGGCCGGCGGTCAGCATGGCGATCTTGTCGGGGTCGATGTCCAGACCCAGCACCTCGAAGCCGAACTCGGCCATCGCGGCGGCGTGCGTGGCGCCGAGGTAGCCGGTGCCGATCACGGAGATGCGGAGGGTCACGGGTTCTCCTTGGATGCGGACGCGACCAGTACGGATGCCCCGATGCTATCCGTCCGCGAAGTGCGCACCGGGATCGCCTGCACGCGCGGGACGCTAGGCAGCCGCAGGTCGGCGCCCTAGGATCTCTACTGAACGGTAGTTAACCGCGGATTCGACGCGGACCGGGCGTCGATCGGACCTCGCTCGGGCGTCGGTCACTGAACGACGAGGCAGGCATCATGGCGGGCAGCGCAGGGGCGGCTGACTTCGATCTCTTCCGCATCTCCGAGGAGCACGGGATGCTCCGTGAGGCGGTGCGTTCGCTGGCCGAGGCGAAGATCGCTCCGTTCGCGGCGGAGGT